>NZ_JBIBHN010000001.1:227201-771856 GCF_042957035.1 Streptomyces sp. NPDC008137
CGACCCCCGGACCCCCAGCAGCAGCCGGACCACCCAGGTCAGCGCCCGTTGAACGCGTCCTTCAACCGCGAGAACAACCCCTGCTGCCCCGGCTGACTCTGCCTGCCCGGGGGGCGACCCCCGGACCCCCAGCAGCAGCCGGACCACCCAGGTCAGCGCCCGTTGAACGCGTCCTTCAACCGCGAGAACAACCCCTGCTGCCCCGGCTGGAACTGCCCCGTGGGCCGCTCCTCGCCCCGCAGCTTGGCCAGCTCGCGCAGCAGTCGCTCCTGCTCGGGGTCGAGCTTCGTCGGGGTCTGGACCTCGACGTGGACGATGAGGTCGCCGCGTCCGCCGCCCCGCAGGTGCGTGATGCCCCGGCCGTGCAGCGGGATCGACTGGCCGGACTGGGTGCCCGGGCGGATGTCGACCTCCTCCATGCCGTCCAGCGTCTCCAGCGGCACCTTCGTGCCGAGGCACGCCGCGGTCATCGGGATGGTGACCGTGCAGTGCAGGTCGTCGCCGCGCCGCTGGAACGTGGAGTGCGGGAGTTCGTGGATCTCGACGTAGAGGTCACCGGCGGGACCGCCACCCGGCCCGACCTCGCCCTCACCGGCGAGCTGGATGCGCGTGCCGTTGTCGACACCCGCGGGGATCTTCACGGTCAGGGTCCGCCGAGAGCGGACGCGGCCGTCACCGGCGCACTCCGGGCACGGCGTCGGCACCACGGTCCCGAAGCCCTGGCACTGCGGGCAGGGCCGGGAGGTCATGACCTGGCCGAGGAACGACCGGGTGACCTGCGACACCTCGCCGCGGCCGCGGCACATGTCACACGTCTGCGCGCTGGTCCCCGGCGCGGCACCCTCGCCGCTGCAGGTGTTGCAGACGACGGCCGTGTCGACCTGGATGTCCTTGGTCGTACCGAAGGCGGCCTCGTCGAGCTCGACCTCGATCCGGATCATGGCGTCCTGGCCGCGGCGGGTGCGCGAGCGCGGACCGCGCTGCGACGCCGTGCCGAAGAACGCGTCCATGATGTCGGAGAAGTTCCCGAAGCCACCGGCTCCGAAGCCGCCCGCGCCGCCGCCCGCGGCCTGCGAGAGCGGGTCGCCGCCGAGGTCGTAGACCTGCTTCTTCTGCGGGTCCGACAACACCTCGTAAGCGGCGTTGATCTCCTTGAACCGCTCCTGGGTCTTCGGATCGGGGTTGACGTCCGGGTGCAGCTCGCGTGCGAGCCGCCGGAAGGCCTTCTTGATCTCTTCCTGCGACGCGTCGCGGCGCACGCCGAGTACGGCGTAGTAGTCCGTGGCCACTACGACTCCGCCAGGATCTGTCCGACGTACCGTGCCACTGCGCGTACCGCTCCCATCGTTCCCGGGTAGTCCATGCGGGTCGGTCCGACCACGCCGAGCTTGGCGACTGCCTCGCCGCCCGAACCGTAGCCGACCGACACGACGGACGTGGAGTTGAGTCCTTCGTGGGCGTTCTCATGACCGATACGTACGGTCACGCCCGGATCCTTGGCCTCGCCGAGCAGCTTGAGGAGCACGACCTGCTCCTCGAGTGCCTCCAGCACCGGCCGGATCACCAGGGGAAAGTCATGCCCGAAGCGAGTGAGATTGGCGGTGCCGCCGATCATCAGCCGCTCCTCGTTCTCCTCGACGAGCGTCTCCAGAAGCGTGGAGAGCACCATGGAAACCGTACCCCGGTCCTCGTGCTCGAACGCCTCCGGCAGATCCTCCACCAAACTCGGCACATCCGCGAAACGGCGGTTCGCGACACGGCTGTTGAGCCGTGCGCGCAGATCCGCGAGCGAGGCCTCGCCGAAGGGCGCCACGCAGTCGACCACCCGCTGCTCGACCCGCCCGGTGTCCGTGATCAGGACGAGCATCAGACGCGCGGGCGCGAGGGAGAGCAACTCCACATGCCGCACGGTCGACCGGGTCAGCGACGGGTACTGCACGACGGCCACCTGGCGCGTGAGCTGCGCGAGGAGCCGTACCGTACGCGCCACGACGTCGTCGAGGTCGACGGCACCCTCGAGGAAGTTCTGGATCGCGCGCCGCTCGGGCGCGGTCATCGGCTTGACGCCGGCCAGCTTGTCCACGAACAGCCGGTAGCCCTTGTCGGTGGGGATGCGCCCGGCACTGGTGTGCGGCTGGGCGATGTATCCCTCGTCCTCGAGGGCCGCCATGTCGTTGCGGACGGTGGCCGGGGAGACGCCGAGGCTGTGCCGCTCGGTGAGGGCCTTGGAGCCGACGGGCTCCTCGGTGCCGACGTAGTCCTGGACGATGGCGCGGAGCACCTGAAGCCTGCGTTCACTGAGCATCGCGCACACCTCCAGAAGTCTTCCGCTCGCTGCCCTGCCGGTCGTGGCCTGGCACTCTGCGCGTGCGAGTGCCAGCGTTCCCCGGCCCAGTGTACGGCGGTGGGGTGCGCCGCGGGCAAGGCTGGTCATCGCTGTCGTGCTCGCGACGGGTGTCACCGCTAGCGTCGCCGTATGACGGTGACTTGGGAAGAGCTCGGATGGGAGCGGGTGGCCGCCGGGGTGGGGCGGTGCCGGCTTCCGGTGTGGGACTGCACGGCGGGGCTGGTCGCCGGTGAGGGTGCGGTCCTCATGATCGACGCGGGGTCGAGCTTGGCCGAGGGCGCGCGGTTGCGCACGCAGGCGCAGTCGCTCACGGGTCACCGTGTGACGCATCTCGCGCTGACCCACCCCCACTTCGACCATGTCTTCGGCGCGGCGGCGTTCCCGGAGGCGGAGGTGTTCGGCGCGGTGGGCGTGGACGCGGTCCTCACGCGCGTGCGGGACCGCGAGGAGCTGCGCGCGGACGCGGTACGCAACGGCCTGGCGGAGCCTGTCGCGCGGGAGTCGGCGGACCGGCTGGTCCCGCCCCGCCATCTGGTCTCCGGCGAGTGGACGCTCGACCTGGGCGGCGGACGCCAGGTGCTGCTGGCGAACGTGGGCCCGGGGCACACCGCGCACGACCTGGCGGTGCTGGTGCCGGGTGATCCGGAGGTGGTGTTCTGCGGCGACCTGGTCGAGGAGTCCGGCGAGCCCCAGGCGGGCCCCGACGCCGTGCCGTCGCACTGGCCGGCCGCGCTGGACCGGCTGCTCGACCTGGGCGGCGAGGACGCGCTGTACGTGCCCGGTCACGGAGCGGTGGTGGACGCGGCGTTCGTCCGGGCCCAGCGGGACGCGCTGGCGGCGCGTTTCGGCGTGTCGCGGTGATCGCCGTACGCCTTCTCCTATCGTCATTCGAATGCGCCAGTACTCCGCCGACCTGACCCCGCCGTGGAAGAAGCCGAAGCCGGTGCCCGAGGTCCCGGCGGAGCCGGACCTCGTGGTCGAGGAGGCGGGTACGGGATTCTGCGGTGCGGTGATCCGCTGCGAGGCGGGCACGGTGACGCTGGAGGACCGCTTCGGCAAGCACCGCGTGTTCCCCATGGAGCCGCGCGGCTTCCTGCTGGAGGGCAGGGTGGTGACGCTGGTCCGCCCGCCGTCCGGCCCCGCCCGCCCCACGCGCACCGCCTCCGGTTCGGTGGCCGTCCCGGGCGCACGCGCGCGTGTCGCCCGCGCCGGCCGCATCTACGTCGAGGGCCGGCACGACGCCGAGCTGGTCGAGAAGGTGTGGGGTGACGACCTGCGCATCGAGGGCGTGGTCGTGGAGTACCTGGAGGGCGTCGACGACCTGCCCGCGATCGTCTCCGACTTCGCCCCCGGCCCGGACGCGCGCTTGGGCGTCCTCGTGGACCACCTCGTGCCGGGCTCGAAGGAGTGGCGTATCGCGCAGTCGGTGACGAGCGAGCACGCCCTGGTGGTGGGCCACCCGTACATCGACATCTGGGAAGCGGTGAAGCCGGCGTCCCTGGGCATCGGCTCCTGGCCCCGCATCCCCCACGGCCAGGACTGGAAGACGGGCGTATGCCGCTCCCTGGGCTGGCCGCCCAACACGGGCGCGGCCTGGCAGCGAATCCTCTCGGGGGTCCGCTCCTACAAGGACCTGGAGCCAGAGCTGCTGGGCAGAGTGGAAGAACTGATCGACTTCGTAACCGCGTAGCTACATAGCTGCGGGCATGCGCACCGCCCTGGCTGCGGGCATGCGTGCCTCCCCCAGTGCCTAAAGGGCCTGGGAGGTGCCCCCAGGGCGGCACGGGTGGGCGGTGGGGGTCCCCCCGCTCGAGCGAAGCCGAGAGTGGGGGAGGCACCCCGCCACGCCGGGCTGCGCGACGCCCCGCCCCGAGCCCCCACGCCCAGCACCTCAGTCCACCAGATCCCGCACCACCCCATCCGCCAGCAACCGCCCCCGCAGCGTGAGCACGGCCCGTCCTTCGTCGTACGGGCCCTTCTCCAGGAGCCCGTCCGCCAGCGCCGCCCGCGAGGCGGCCATCCCCTCCGCCCTGAGCAACGACAGCGGCACGCCCTCCCTGAGCCGCAGCTCCAGCAGAATCCGCTCGACCCGCCGATCCTCTTCGCTCAGCAGTTCCCGCCCGGCCCCGGGCGACCGCCCCGCCGCCAGCGCACCCACGTATGCCCCCGGATGCTTGACGTTCCACCACCGAACGCCCCCCACATGGCTGTGCGCCCCCGGCCCGGCCCCCCACCAGTCGGCCCCCCGCCAGTACAGCTCGTTGTGCAGACACCGCCCGGCCGCCGAGGTCGCCCAGTTCGACACCTCGTACCACTCGAAGCCCGCGCCCGAGAGAACCTCGTCCGCGATCAGATACCGGTCGGCATGTACGTCATCGTCGGTCATCGGCACCTCGCCCCGGCGAATACGCCGCGCGAGCTGCGTACCCTCCTCGACGATCAACGCGTACGCACTGACGTGATCCGGGCCGGCCTCCAGCACCGCGTCCAGCGACGCCCGCCAGTCGTCGTCGCTCTCCCCCGGCGTGCCGTAGATCAGGTCCAGGTTCACATGGTCGAACCCAGCCGCCCGGGCCTCCGCCACACACGCCTCCGGCCGCCCCGGCGTGTGCGTACGGTCCAGCACCTTCAGCACATGCTGCCGCGCACTCTGCATACCGAACGAGACCCGGTTGAAGCCGCCCTCGCGCAGCGCGGCCAGATACGCCGGATCCACCGACTCCGGATTCGCCTCCGTCGTGACCTCGGCATCCGGCGCCAGCCCGAACTCGTCACGGATCGCGCCCAGCATCCGTACGAGATCACCGGCGGCCAGCAGCGTGGGCGTCCCCCCGCCCACGAACACCGTGCGAACGGGCCGCGGATCATCACCCAGCACCTTGCGCGCCAGGCGGACCTCCTCGACCAGCGTCTCGGCGTAGTTGTCACGGGAGGCCAGCACACCGCCCGTGCCGCGCAGCTCGGTCGCCGTGTAGGTGTTGAAATCGCAGTAGCCGCAGCGGGTCGCGCAGTACGGGACGTGCAGATAGAACCCGAGCGGACGGCCGGCGGCCCCGGCGAGCGCGGAGGCGGGCAGCGCGCCGTCGTCGGGGACGGGCTCGCCGTCGGGAAGTGCGGAAGGCATGCCTTCCATTGTCCAGCACCCGCGGCGACTCCCCCTCCGCACTCCGTCCGCTTACTCCGCCTGCAGCACCAGCAGCGCGAGATCGTCGGCCGGCGGCCTCGCCCCGAACTCGTGCACCAGCCGCTTGATCCGCTCGGCTATCAGCTCGGCGTCCAGTCCCGCGCACCCGGCCAGCGCCGCCGCGAGCCCGTCCTCGTCGTCGAACTGGCGGGAGCCGGAGCGGCGCTCGGTCACGCCGTCGGTGACGCACAGCAGCGTGTCGCCGGGCCGCAGCTCGAAGGTGTCGCTGGTGTACGCGGCGTCCTCGACGACGCCCAGGAGGGTCCCCGGCCGCGCTGTCGTGTGGACCTCGCCGCCCGCGCCGAGCAGCAGCGGGAGGGGGTGCCCGGCGGAGGCGACGGTGCAGCGGACGCCGCCGTCGAAGGGGACCAGTTCGCCGTAGAGCAGGGACAGGAAGCGTGTCTGGGGGCCGTCGCCGGGCGGGGTCGGCCGGGCGCCCGCGGCCACCAGTGCCCGGGCCGCGGCGTCGGCGGCCTCCGTGGCGTCGTCGAGCAGCAGCTGGTTGAGGCGGTCGAGGACGTCGGCGACCCGGTAGCCCTCGCGGGCCAGCAGCCGCAGCCAGGGCCGGGCCAGGCCGATCACGACGGCCGCCTCGGGCCCCTTGCCCTGGACGTCGCCCACGGCGAAGCACCAGCGGCCGTCACCTGCCGGGAACAGGTCGTAGAAGTCGCCGCTGGGCCCGCCCTTGTCGTACGGCTCGTAGACGAGCGCGCTGCGCACCCCGGGGATCTCGGCGACGGCGCCGGGCAGCAGGCCGCGCTGGAGGACGGCGCTGATGGTGGCCTGGCGGGCGTACTGGCGGGCGGCGCCGATGGCGAGGGCGACGCGGCGGCTGAGGTCCTCCACGAGGCCGGTGATCTCGTCGGGGAAGCCGGCGGCCCCGGACCTGCCGATGACCAGGGTGCCCAGCGGGCGTCCCCCGGCGACCAGCCGGTACGCGAGCGCCGACCCCGGCTCGCCGGGCGCGTCACCGAGCGCCTCGCCCGGCCAGGGGTAGTCGACGGGCCCGGACCCGGGCGGGTCGGACGAGTGCGGCGGGTCCTTCTCCAGGGCCCGGCGCAGCTCCTCGATGCGGTTCTCGCTGCCGTGCCAGACCCGGGCCAGGCGCGCCCCGCCCGCTCCGGCGCCGCCGCTCCAGCCGCCGCCGGTGGCCTCGTCCTCCAGCCACACCGCGCACCAGTCGGCCAGCCGCGGCACGATCAGCTGCCCGGCGAGGGCGGCGACCAGGTCCTCGTCGAGCTGCCCGGCGAGCAGGTCGGAGGCCTCGGCGAGGAAGGAGAGGGCGCCACGGCCCAGCCAGGCACCGTCGCGTCCGTCGCCGCCGCCCTCGTGACGGTCCCGCCAGTCCCGTACGTCGTTCCAGTCACGCCAGTCCCGTAAGCCGTGGGAGTCCTGCGGGTCGTGCCGGTCACGCCACCGCCGCCCGGACTGCCCCGGCTCGCCCGGATCCCCCGGCTCCTCGGTCTCCCACCCCTCGCGCGGCTCCGGCGCCAGGATCTCCGCCACGCGCAGCCCGCGCGCCAGCGCCTGCTCCTCGGCGTACGCCTCGATCTGCTCGCCCGCCGCGCACCCCCCGGCGGGCAGCCGCGCCCAGACGGTCTTCCGGCCCGTGCGGTACGTGATGCCCCAGGCCTCGGAGAGCGCGCCGACGAGCCGCAGGCCGCGCCCGTACTCGGGGATGTCGTGCGGGGTTTCCGGTTCGCCGCCGCGCGGGGCGCGTGAGGGGTGGTGGTCGCAGACCTCGACGACGAGCGCGACCGTCTCCCCGTCGTCACCGTCGCCGTCGTCGCCGCCGTGGGCGTTTTCCAACCGGCACTCCAGCTCGACGTCCGTGCCGGCGTGCACGACGGCGTTGGTGACGAGTTCGCTGACCACGAGCGTGGCGTCGTCGGCGAGGCGGTCGGTGAGGTGCCCGGTGCCGGGCAGGCCGAGCCGGGTCCAGTCGGCGAGCGCCGAGCGCACGAGGGCGCGTGCGGTGCCCGGCGCGAGTGAGCTGCCGGACAGGGTCGCGTGCGCCCGCGCGCGCTCCTGTGCGGGCGCCTCGGATATGGGTGCGGGCGCCGCGCAGGCCGACGCGCACGCGTCGGGCGTGAGCGTCTCGGCGGTCGGTGCCGACTCCTCGGAAACGGGCTCGTCCTCAACGGACACAGGCGTCTCCGAGGCGTGTGCAGGTGCCTGCGAGGCACGGAAGGCGGTCTCCCGTTGCGTCGGAATGGCCCCCATGGACAGCTCCCCGGGCAGTTCGTACGAATACGCCACAGTCGATGCCGACAGGGTGACAGACTGACCACGCCCATAAGCGCCGAGTTACCGAAGTGGGCCGCCATGAGTGAGAACAGTGCTACTCCTGTGGTCGAAGATGGGTACGAAGAGGGTCAGATTCGCACATCCGATCTGCGTCCACTGCTCGCCGCGATGACCGCCGCACGTGACGGCGACTTCACCAAGGTGCCGGAATCCGGCCACGGGATGGTGGCCGAACTCACCGCGGTCTTCAACCAGATCATGGACCGCAGCATCCACTTCACCACCGAGACACGGCGCGTGCGACGGGAACTGGTGCGGCACGGCCGGCTCGACGAGCGCCTCTCGGCGAGTCCCGGCCAGGGTCTGTGGACGTCCCGCGTCAATGACGTGAACCAGTTGCTCGACGCCCTGGTCGCCCCGGCGGCGAACGCCACGCGCGTGTTGGACGCGGTGGCCGGAGGCGATCTGACCCAGCGGGTCGATCTGCACGACGGGACCCGGCAGTTACGCGGCGACCTGCGCCGCCTCGGCCGGGCCGTGAACACGATGGTGGACCAGCTGTCCCTGTTCACGGGCGAGGTGACGCGGGTCGCGCGCGAGGTCGGCACCGAAGGCCGGCTCGGCGGCCGGGCCAATGTCCGAGGCCTGTCGGGCAGTTGGCGGGACGTCACCGAGGCCGTCAACACCATGGCCTCCCGGCTGACGGCTCAGGTGCGGGACATCGCGGCCGTGACGACAGCGGTGGCCCGGGGCGACCTGACCCGCACGGTCACGGTGGAGGCGACCGGCGAGCTGCTGGAGCTGAAGCTGACCGTGAACACGATGGTCGACCAGCTCTCCGCCTTCGCCGACGAGGTGACGAGGGTCGCGCGCGAGGTCGGCACCGAGGGCCAGTTGGGCGGCCGGGCGCAGGTGCGGGGCGTGTCGGGGGTCTGGAAGGACCTCACCGACAACGTCAACTTCATGGCGTCGAACCTGACCTCCCAGGTCCGCAACATCGCCCAGGTGACGACGGCCGTGGCCGACGGCGACCTGTCCCAGAAGATCACGGTCGCCGCGCAGGGCGAGATCCTGGAGCTCAAGTCGACCATCAACACGATGGTGGACCAGCTCTCCGCGTTCGCCGACGAGGTCACCCGCGTCGCCCGCGAGGTCGGCACCGAGGGCAATCTCGGCGGCCGGGCTCAGGTCAGGGGCGTCTCCGGCGTCTGGAAGGACCTCACCGACAACGTCAACTTCATGGCGGACAACCTCACCTCCCAGGTGCGGAACATCGCCCTCGTCTCCACCGCCGTCGCCCAGGGCGACCTCGGCAAGAAAATCACGGTGGAGGCCAAGGGCGAGATCCTGGAGCTCAAGTCCACGATCAACACGATGGTGGACCAGCTCTCCGCGTTCGCCGACGAGGTCACCCGCGTCGCCCGCGAGGTCGGCACCGAAGGCAACCTCGGCGGCCAGGCCCAGGTCAGGGGCGTCTCCGGCGTCTGGAAGGACCTCACCGACAACGTCAACTTCATGGCGCTGAACCTGACCTCCCAGGTCCGCAACATCGCCCAGGTCACCACCGCCGTCGCCAACGGCGACCTGTCGAAGAAGATCACGGTCGACGCCCGCGGCGAGATCCTGGAGCTGAAGGACACCGTCAACACGATGGTGGAGCAGCTGCGCGCCTTCGCCGACGAGGTGACCCGCGTGGCCCGCGAGGTCGGCACCGACGGCCGGCTCGGCGGCCGGGCCCAGGTGCTGGGCGTCTCCGGCGTCTGGCGGGACCTGACGGACAACGTCAACTACATGGCCGACAACCTCACCTCCCAGGTGCGCAATATCGCCCAGGTGGCGACGGCCGTGGCGCAGGGCGATCTGTCCCGGAAGATCGACGTGGACGCGCGCGGCGAGATCCTGGAGCTGAAGACCACGATCAACACGATGGTCGACACGCTGTCCTCCTTCGCCTCCGAGGTCACCCGTGTGGCCCGCGAGGTCGGCAGCGAGGGCCAGCTGGGCGGCCAGGCGCGGGTCGAGGGCGTCTACGGCACCTGGAAACGCCTGACGACGAACGTCAACGAGCTCGCGCTCAACCTCACCACCCAGGTCCGCGCGATCGCCGAGGTCGCCTCCGCGGTGGCCCAGGGCGACATGTCCCGCTCGATCACGGTCGAGACCCGCGGCGAGGTCGCCGAGCTGAAGGACAACATCAACCTGATGGTGGCCAACCTCCGTGAGACGACCCGCGCGAAGGACTGGCTGGAGTCCAATCTGGCCCGCCTGGCCGCTCTGATGCAGGGCCACCGCGACCTGATGGAGGTCGCCGACCTGATACTCCGGGAGCTGACCCCGCTGGTGAACGCCCAGTACGGCGCGTTCTACCTGGCGGACCCGGAGCAGGACGGGGCGACGGTTCCCACCAAGGGGCTCGCCTTCATCGCCGGCTACGGCGCCGCCCAGGACGCCACCGTCGAGACCGGCGGCCTGCCCGTGCACGGCCTGGTCGCGCAGGCGGCCCGGGAGAAGAAGCGGATTTTGGTGGAGGGCGCCCCGCCCGACTACATCAAGATCAACAGCGGGCTGGGCGAAGCCGCCCCCACCACGATCGTCATCATCCCGATCCTCTTCGAGGACAAGCTCCTCGGTGTCATCGAGCTCGCCTCGTTCTCCCGCTTCTCCGATGTGCACCTGGCGTTCTTCGACCAGTTCGTCAACACCATCGGCGTCGCCATCAACACCATCATCGCCAACTCCCGCACGGAGTCCCTGCTCGGCGAGTCCCAGCGCCTCGCCATGCAGCTCCAGGAGCGCTCGGACGAACTCCAGAAGCAGCAGGGCGAACTCCAGCGCTCGAACGCCGAACTGGAGGAGAAGGCCGCCCTGCTGGCCACGTCCTCCCAGTACAAGTCCGAGTTCCTGGCCAACATGTCGCACGAGCTGCGCACACCGCTCAACTCCCTGCTGATCCTGGCCCGGCTGCTCTCCGACAACCCCGACGGCCGTCTCTCCGACCAGGAGGTGCAGTTCGCGACGACGATCCACCGCTCGGGCTCGGACCTCCTGCAACTGATCAACGACATCCTGGACCTGTCGAAGATCGAGGCGGGCCGGATGGACGTACGGCCCAAGCGGCTGCCGCTCGTCAAGCTGCTCGACTACGTCCACGCCACGTTCCGCCCCCTCACCATCGACCGGGGGCTCGCCTTCGAGGTCGCCGTCGGCGAGGGCGTGCCGCGCGAGATGTACTCGGACGAGCAGCGGCTGCAGCAGATCCTGCGCAATCTCCTGTCCAACGCGATCAAGTTCACCGCGTCGGGCAAGGTCGAGCTGCGGGTCGACCGGGTGCAGGACGCCGAGCTCCACCATGTCCGGGACACCGACGACGTCATCGCCTTCACCGTGTCCGACACGGGCATCGGCATAGCGCCGGAGAAACTCCCGGTGATCTTCGAGGCATTCCAGCAGGCCGACGGCACCACCAACCGCAAGTACGGCGGCACCGGCCTCGGCCTGTCGATCAGCCGGGAGATCGCGGGTCTGCTCGGCGGCCGGATCATCGCCGAGAGCGAGCCCGGCAAGGGCTCCAGGTTCACCCTGTACGTCCCGGTCGTCAGCCCCGGACACACGGCGCCGGGTCCGGCACCGCTCCCGGAGGAGCGCGCGGCGCCGCCCTTGCCCCTCCAGCCGGCCGCGGCGCCCTTCCCGGCCGCGCACGACACGGACGACGCCTGGCCCGCGCCGACGAAGCTGGAGGCGTGGACGTCCGGCAGGCCGGGCCGGATCCTGGCCGGGCGCCGGGTGCTGATCGTCGACGACGACATCCGCAACGTGTTCGCCCTCACCCATGTCCTGGGCCGGGTCGGCATGACCGTGCTGTACGCGGAGAACGGCCGCGAGGGCATCGAGACCCTGGAGCGCAGCTCGGACGTCGAACTGGTCCTGATGGACATCATGATGCCGGAGATGGACGGCTACGAGACCATCTCCGCCATGCGCCGCGCACCCCGCTGGACGGGCCTGCCGATCGTGGCGCTGACCGCCAAGGCGATGCCGGGCGACCGGGAGAAGTCCATCGCCCGCGGCGCCAACGACTACGTGCCCAAACCGGTGGACATCGACCGGCTGCTGACGGTCGTGTGCGAACTGCTGGCACCGGAGCAGGCAGAGGGCGCAGAGGACCCGGCGGAGGAGACGCGACCGTCATGAGCACGGACCACGCCGGAATCCTCCTGGTCGACGACATGGAGGACAACCTGACCGCCCTGGAGGCCGTCCTCGCCTCCCTCAACGAGCCGCTGGTGCGCGCCCGTTCGGGCGAGGAGGCGATGAAGGCCCTGCTGCGGCAGCCCATCGCCCTCGTCCTGCTCGACATCCGCATGCCCGGCATGGACGGCTTCGAGACAGCCGCCCACATCAAACGCCTCGACCAGACCCGAGACGTCCCGATCATCTTCCTGACGGGCGCCGACGACGACTCGGGCTACGCCTTCCGCGGCTACGCGACCGGCGCCGCCGACTACCTGACCAAGCCCTTCGACCCCTGGGTCCTCAGAGCGAAGGTCAGCGTCTTCCTGGACCTCTACCGCAAGGGCAGAGAGGTGGAACGCCTGCGAAAGGAGATCCAGGACCTGAAACGCCGAGTGGATAGAGGTACTTAGGGGCGCGGGGAACTGCGCGAACAACCCCAGCGGACCCGAGGTCGCCACACCACCCCCGCCACTCCCTACGCCTCGCGAGAGCCCTCGTACATCTCCTCGATCAGATGCTTGTACTCCCGCTCCACCACCGGCCGCTTCAGCTTCAGACTCGGCGTGATCTCACCGTGCTCCACATCGAGATCCCGGGGCAGCAACCGGAACTTCTTGATGGTCTGCCACTTCTGAAGCCCCTCGTTGAGCTGCTTCACATACCCGTCGACCATCTCCACCGTCGCGGGCGCGGCCACGATCTCGGCGTACGACTTCCCCCCGAGACCGTTCTCCTTCGCCCACTCCACGATGGCCAACTCGTCGAGCGCGATCAGCGCCGTGCAGAAGTTCCGGTCGGCCCCGTGCACCAGGATGTTGGACACGTACGGGCACACCGCCTTGAACTGCCCCTCGACCTCCGCCGGCGCGATGTACTTGCCGCCCGAGGTCTTGATGAGGTCCTTCTTGCGATCGGTGATCCGCAGGTACCCGTCGGCAGACAGCTCCCCGATGTCCCCGGTGTGGAACCACCCGTCCGACTCCAGCACCTCGGCGGTCTTCTCGGGCAGCCCGTGGTAGCCCTCCATGATGCCGGGGCCGCGCAGCAGGATCTCCCCGTCGTCGGCGATCCGGACCTCCGTACCGGGCAGCGGCTTGCCGACCGTGCCGGTGCGGTAGGCCTCTCCGGGGTTCACGAACGAGGCAGCCGAGGACTCGGTGAGGCCGTAGCCCTCGAGGATGTGGATGCCGGCGCCGGAGAAGAAGTAGCCGATCTCAGGCGCGAGGGCGGCCGACCCGGAGACACAGGCGCGCAGGTTGCCGCCGAAGGCCTCACGGATCTTGGCGAACACCAGCGCGTCGGCGACCTTGTGCTTCGCGCCCAGCCCGAACGGCACCGACATGGTTCCGGTGCGCCGGAAGTTGTCCTGCGCGACCTTGGCGTACTCGCGAGAGACCTCGGCCGCCCACTGGAAGATCTTGTACTTGGCCCCGCCGCCCGCACGGGCCTTCGCGGCGACGCCGTTGTAGACCTTCTCGAAGATGCGCGGGACGGCCGCCATGTACGTCGGCTGCACGACCGGGAGATTCTCGATGATCTTGTCGACGCGGCCGTCCACGGCGGTGACGTGCCCGACCTCGATCTGGCCGGAGGTGAGCACCTTGCCGAAGACATGCGCGAGGGGCAGCCACAGGTACTGCACGTCCTCGCTGCTGACCAGGCCGGTCGCGGCGATCGCCTTCGCCATGTACGACCAGTTGTCGTGCGGCAGACGCACGCCCTTGGGGCGGCCGGTGGTGCCGGAGGTGTAGATGAGGGTGGCGAGCTGGTCCTTGGTGATCGCGCCGACCCGTTCCTTGATCAGGTCGGGGTCCTTCTCCAGGCGGGCCGCGCCGCGCTTCTCCAGCTCGTCGAGGGTGAGGATCCAGTCGGCGCTCTCCTCGGCCGCCAGACCCGCCGGGTCGACGACCACGACATGGGTCAGCTCGGGCAGCTCGGCGCGCTTCTCCTTCGCCTTGGCCAGCTGGTCCACGTTCTCCGCGATGAGGACCCGGCTCTCGGAGTCCGACAGGATGTAGGCGGACTCCTCGGCGTTGGTCTGCGGGTACACCGTGGTGGTCGCGGCGCCGGCGCACATGATGCCGAGGTCGGCGAGGATCCACTCGATCCGGGTGCTCGAGGCGAGCGCGACGCGCTGCTCGGCCCGCACACCCAGCTCGATGAGTCCCGCCGCGATGGCGTAGACGCGCTCGGCGGCCTGGGCCCAGCTCAGCGACTTCCACTCGTCCGGTCCCTGACCGGAGGACGATGGGACCGGATACCGATAGGCCTCGGCGTCCGGCGTGGCCGCCACGCGCTCCAGGAACAGGCCCGCCACCGACGGCGGACGGTTCTCGATCAGGGTCTGTGTGTCGCTCACGACATCCTCCGGGGCCCGCGTCAGGCGGCTGGCTCAGGTGCGGCTGGTTGGTACTCGCGCGTCGCTGTTCACATGCGTTGATTGTTCACATGCCTTGTTTAACTCGCGAGTAACTATCGAGCAGGGATCAGAGTAAAGGCCGACCGGTCCCCGCGTAAGGGCCCGCGGCCTGTCTCTTCGTACAGACAGCTACCCCACATACGCGCAGGGCCCGCCGCGCTCTCGCACGGCGGGCCCCTGTTCTACCCGGTTTGCGGTGTAACCCACGGTAAGCCGTGACTACTTCTTGCCCTTGCCCGACCCCGCGCTGTCATCGCTGGACAGGACCGCGATGAAGGCCTCCTGCGGAACCTCTACGGAACCCACCATCTTCATCCGCTTCTTGCCCTCCTTCTGCTTCTCCAGCAGCTTCCGCTTACGGGAGATGTCACCGCCGTAGCACTTGGCCAGGACGTCCTTGCGGATGGCGCGGATGGTCTCGCGGGCGATCACCCGGGAGCCGATGGCGGCCTGGACGGGCACCTCGAAGGCCTGGCGCGGGATGAGCTCGCGCAGCTTGGCGACGAGCCGTACGCCGTACGCGTACGCCTGGTCCTTGTGGGTGATCGCCGAGAAGGCGTCCACCTTGTCGCCGTGCAGCAGGATGTCGACCTTGACCAGGCTGGAGGTCTGCTCGCCGGTGGGCTCGTAGTCGAGCGAGGCGTACCCGCGGGTCTTGGACTTCAGCTGGTCGAAGAAGTCGAAGACGATCTCGGCGAGCGGCAGGGTGTAGCGGATCTCGACCCGGTCCTCGGAGAGGTAGTCCATGCCGAGCAGCGTGCCGCGCCGGGTCTGGCACAGCTCCATGATCGAGCCGATGAACTCGCTGGGCGCCAGGATGGTGGCCCGCACCACCGGCTCGTAGACCTCCGAGATCTTGCCCTCGGGGAACTCGCTCGGGTTGGTGACCGTGTGCTCGGTGCCGTCCTCCATGAGGACGCGGTAGACCACGTTCGGGGCGGTGGCGATCAGGTCGAGCCCGAACTCGCGCTCCAGCCGCTCGCGGATGACGTCCAGGTGCAGCAGGCCGAGGAAGCCGACGCGGAATCCGAAGCCGAGAGCGGCGGAGGTCTCCGGCTCGTAGACCAGCGCGGCGTCGTTGAGCTGGAGCTTGTCGAGCGCCTCACGCAGATCGGGATAGTCCGAGCCGTCCAGCGGATACAGCCCGGAGAAGACCATGGGCTTGGGGTCCTTGTAGCCGCCGAGCGCCTCCTCGGCCCCCTTCTGCTGGCTGGTGACGGTGTCACCGACCTTGGACTGGCGGACGTCCTTCACGCCGGTGATCAGGTAGCCCACCTCGCCGACACCGAGGCCGTCGGCCGCCTTCATCTCCGGCGAGTTCGTGCCGATCTCCAGCAGCTCGTGCGTGGCGCCGGTGGACATCATCCGGATCCGCTCGCGCTTGTTGAGCTGGCCGTCGATGACACGGACGTACGTCACGACACCGCGGTAGGAGTCGTAGACGGAGTCGAAGATCATGGCGCGCGCGGGCGCGTCCTTGACCCCGACCGGCGCCGGGACCTCCCTGACGACCCGGTCGAGCAGCGCCTCGACGCCCATGCCCGTCTTGGCGGACACCTTGAGCACGTCGTCCGGGTCACAGCCGATGAGGTTGGCCAGCTCCTCGGAGAACTTCTCGGGCTGCGCGGCCGGCAGGTCGATCTTGTTGAGGACGGGGATGATCTTGAGGTCGTTCTCCATCGCCAGGTAGAGGTTGGCGAGAGTCTGGGCCTCGATGCCCTGGGCGGCGTCGACCAGGAGGATGGTGCCCTCGCAGGCGGCGAGCGACCGCGAGACCTCGTAGGTGAAGTCGACGTGCCCCGGGGTGTCGATCATGTTGAGGATGTGCGTGTTGCCGGGCTCCTCGGTGGGAGCCCACGGCAGACGCACCGCCTGGGACTTGATCGTGATGCCGCGCTCACGCTCGATGTCCATGCGGTCGAGGTACTGAGCGCGCATCTGCCGCTGTTCGACCACTCCGGTCAGCTGGAGCATCCGGTCGGCGAGCGTGGACTTGCCGTGGTCGATGTGCGCGATGATGCAGAAGTTGCGGATCAGAGCCGGGTCGGTACGGCTCGGTTCGGGCACATGGCTAGGGATCGCGGGCACGCAGGGTCCTGATTCTTGAGGCGTCCGCAGTGTCTGCGGTCTCGGGTCGGATCGATACGTAGCCTCCATGGTCCCACGGAAGGGGACCATGGACGGGTTTGGGCCGTGGATGGGCCCGCTGGTACCGTGGGGGGCTGTGCCTCATGCCCTCTCAGCAGGAGGCACTACCTCAAGAAATCATCGGTACGGGTCCCGCGCGGCCCCGTGCCAGAACCTGAAAAGGCTCATTCGTGGCGAACATCAAGTCCCAGATCAAGCGGATCAAGACCAACGAGAAGGCGCGGCTGCGCAACAAGGCCGTCAAGTCCTCCCTCAAGACCGCGATCCGCAAGGCCCGTGAGGCTGCTGCCGCGGGTGACGTCGAGAAGGCCAACGAGTACCAGCGCGTCGCCGCGCGTCAGCTCGACAAGGCCGTTTCGAAGGGCGTCATCCACAAGAACCAGGCCGCCAACAAGAAGTCGGCGCTGGCTCAGCGCGTTGCCGCGCTCAAGGGCTGACATCTGATGTGACGCCGGAGGGAAATCGAGCGGGCCCTCTCTCATCCGCTCCCTTCCGGCACCCCTGGGATCCGCGCGCGGCCTGCGTTCGCCACGCGGGCGCGGATCCAGCAGCTTGGTCCGAAGGCCGGGTGCCTCTCCTGTTCCCCATGGGAGGGCACCCGGCCTTGGGCCTGTTCAGGACCAGAACGCGTTGTTCTTGTCGATGTCCTCGACGCATTCGTCGAGGTCGGTGACCTTGTCGCCGACGATCCGGAAGATGATGCAGCCGGTGTCGTCGAGGTGCTTGCCGTTGCGCTCGGCCGTGAAGCGGGTCATCCCGACGGCATGGCCACGGCCGTCGACGCAGATGCCGATCATCTCGGCGTTCATCGTCCCCTTGGTCTCCATGCCGAGCCGCTCGTACATCTCGATGATCGCGTTCACTCCCTTGAAATCACCCGACAACGGGTGATCTCCGGGTACGTGGTGTGTGGCGTCCGACGCGATCATCCCGCGCAAGGCGTCCATGTCACCGCGGGAGAAGGCTTCGAATCCCTTGCGGACGAGCGCTGCGTGCGGGTGTTCAGCCATGCCCCTCGCCGCCTCTCTGTGTCTTGGCGATGTACGGCTGACACTCCCGATTCTCCCTCCGGCCGTCACTCGCGGCACAGTGGAGGGATGAACGGTGACAACAGGGACGTGCTGGCCCGGGCCCGCGTGGCGACCCGGCTTCCCGCCCAGGACCTGGATCGGGCGCGGCGCTTCTACGCCGAGAAGCTCGGCCTGGAGCCCGCCGACGAACGGCCCGGAGGGCTGCTCTACCGGTGCGGCGGCGGGGAGTTCGTACTGTTCCGGTCGACGGGCGCCTCACCCGGCACCTTCACCCAGATGGCGTTGGAGGTCGACGACATCGACACCGCCGTGGCGGAGCTGAAGCGGCGCGGGGTGGTGTTCGAGGAGGTCGACCTGCCCGGCTTGCGCACGCGGGACGGGATCGCAGAGATCGAGGGGAACTACCCGAGCAAGGGCGCCCGGGGTGAACGCGGAGGCTGGTTCCGCGACAGCGAGGGGAACATGCTGGGCATCGGCGAGCCCGTCCGCTGAGGCGCGGAGCCTACGCCCCTACCCTCGTCCCCTGGACCGGGCCGCCCGGGCGATGGCGACGACCGCCTTCTCCAGGGCGTAGGCCGGGTCGTCCCCGCCGCCCTTCACTCCGGCGTCCGCCTCGGCCACCGCCCGCAGCGCCACCGACACGCCGTCCGGGGTCCACCCGCGCATCTGCTGCCTGACCCGGTCGATCTTCCACGGCGGCATCCCCAGCTCGCGCGCGAGATCAGCCGGACGGCCTCCGCGCGCCGAGGACAGCTTCCCGATCGCGCGGACGCCCTGCGCCAGCGCGCTGGTGATCATCACCGGCGCCACCCCGGTCGCCAGTGACCAGCGCAGCGCCTCCAGCGCCTCCGCCGCCCGCCCCTCGACCGCCCGGTCGGCGACCGTGAAGCTCGACGCCTCGGCCCGGCCCGTGTAGTACCGCCCGACGACCGCCTCGTCGATCGTCCCCTCGACATCCGCGACGAGCTGCGAGACCGCCGACGCCAGCTCCCGCAGATCGCTCCCGATCGCGTCGACGAGCGCCTGGCACGCCTCCGGAGTGGCGGACCTCCCCGTCCCCCGGAACTCGCCCCGTACGAACGCCAGCCGGTCCGCCGGCTTCGTCATCTTCGGGCAGGCCACCTCGCGCGCCCCGGCCTTGCGCGCCGCGTCGAGCAGCCCCTTGCCCTTGGCCCCTCCCGCGTGCAGCAGCACGAGGGTGATCTCCTCGGCGGGCGACCCGAGATAGGCCTTGACGTCCTTGACCGTGTCGGCCGAGAGATCCTGCGCGTTGCGCACGACCACGACCTTGCGCTCCGCGAAGAGCGACGGACTCGTCAGCTCGGCGAGCGTGCCGGGCTGCAACTGGTCCGGGGTCAGGTCCCGTACGTCCGTGTCGGCGTCGGCGGCCTTCGCGGCGGCCACCACCTCCTGCACGGCACGGTCCAGCAGCAGGTCCTCCTGGCCCACGGCGAGCGTCACCGGGGCGAGAGGGTCGTCATTCGCAGTCTTCCTGGCCATCGCGACAAGCATCCCACGCGGCACTGACAACGGGTCCGGACGGACCGGGGCGTACGCGGGGCGCTACGGCTCTTCCCGCCAGCCGTCCCACTCCCCGGCGAACCGGTCCAGCTCCCCGGCGTCCAGCCGCCCGTCCTCGTCCCTCAGAACGACCAGCCACTGCGCGTCCTCGGCATCGTCCTCACCGGCCAGCGCGTCCCGCACCAGCTGCGGCTCCTCGACGACCCCGAACCTCTCCCCGAGCGCCTCGACCACCTCTTCCGCGGCATCACGGTCGGGCAGCACCAGCACATGTCGCACATCACTCACGCCGGACATTGTCCGACACCGCCTCGCGGCCCGGTCCGCCGGATCCGCCCGGCTCAGCCCTTGCGGACGACCTGCACATCGAGGTCGATCCTGATGCTCGGCCCGACCACCGCGATGCCCCGGGCCAGCATCGTCTGCCAGCTCACGGTGAAGTCGTCCCGGTGCAGCTCGGTCGTGGCCCGGCAGGCCGCCCGCACCTCGCCCTCCATGCCGTTGCCCAGCCCCAGGTACTCGGTGTCCAGCGTCACCGTCCGCGTGACGCCGTGCAGCGACAGCGCCCCCGTCACGGCCCACCGGTTCGCGCCCTTGTGCACGAACCGGTCGCTGTAGAACTCAAGAGTCGGGAACTTCGCGACGTCCAGGAAGTCCGCCGACCGCAGATGGTCGTCCCGCATCTTCACGTTGGTGTCGATGGACGCCGCGTCGATCACCACATGCATCGCCGACCGCTCCAGCGGCTCGGTGACCCGTATGACACCCGCGAACGACTTGAACTGCCCGTGGATCCGGGCCAGTCCGATGTGCCGCGCGGTGAAGGCGAGCGAGGAGTGCGCCGACTCGATCTCCCAGTCGCCGGGCTCGGGCAGCTCCGGCGGCTGAGCCACCTGCAGTGTCACGTCCCCGAGCGACGCGAGTGTGTTCTCGGCGACCTGCGTCGTCGCCCGGTACGGCGTGTATCCCTCCGCCGACACCGCGAGCCGGTACTCCCCCGCGGGCACCGTCGTCACGAACGACCCGAACGGATCCGCGCCCCCGCTGACCACCGCACGCCCCATGGCGTCCGTGACCGCGAACTCAGCGTGTCTGACCGGCTCGTTGACCGGATCGAGCACCCGGCAGCTCAGCACCCCCGCACTCGGCGGCGTCGGCACCGCCGCCAGAGGACTCGTCCGGTGCTCCCGGTTGGTTCGGCTTCCCAGCCAGCGGCCGATCATCTGGACACCTCGTGCGACTCGAAGTCAGCGGTTTGATCACTGTTTACCGAGGATGCATTCGACCACCGATGAGGCTTTCGAGGCAACACGCGACCACATCACGGGAATCCAGCACATGTGATGGCACTACTCCCGAGTAGCGCCGACTGGAACCATGTGGCCCATGTGTGGACGGTGTGCGCCTTCTGAACCGAATGAGCCTTCCTGGCGGGTCAGGAACAGCCCACGCGGCGAGTCCGGAACGGCCGCGGGTCCGGATCAGCCTTCCCGTCCGGTGCCCCGGACCTCCGGCACCGCGCCGAGCTCGATCCCGAACCGCTCCCGGTACACCCCGAGCACCTCCTCGTCCGTCTCCAGCGCCCGCTCCTCCCGTGTCCCGTCGGCCGCCGTCACCGTGAACTTGCGTCCGCTGAGCGTGATTCTCCCGCCGTCCTCCGTGACCCGCGAACAGACCAGCGACCGCGTGAAGTGCGACACCGGCGACGTGCTGTGCCACCACGCCCCGGCCACGAAGTCACCGAGCGCTCGCGGCCGCACCTCCAGGCGGTACTGCGGCCTGCCGTCACGGATCACCCGCAGGTCCGCCGCCTCCACCGTGTCGTGTCCACCGCGCACCCCGGCCGCGTCCGGCCCCGCCTCCACGATCCGGAACGTGCCCCCCGGGTCCTCCTGTTCTCCCCGTTCCCGGAACGCCAGCGGAAGGTGGCTGTGCGCCCCGAACCCGACGTCGGCCAGCCAGTCGCCCCCGTCCACCGTCCGCACCCGCAGCGCGAGATGGTCGTACGGGATCCCGAGCCGCTCCTCGTCCCCGTACACCCGCCCCGCGAGCAGCGCCACCTCGTACCCCAGCGCGCCGAGCAACGCCCCGAAGGATCCGTTGAGTTCGTAGCAGAACCCGCCCCGCCCGGCGCCCACCACCTTGTCCAGCAGCCGCTTCTCCTCCAGCACGATCTCCTCGCCGAGATGGATGGAGAGGTTCTCGAACGGCACGGTCTGCAGATGCCGCAGGTGCAACTCGCGCAGCGCGTCGACCGTGGGCCACGCCGGGGGCTCGACCCCGAGGCGGCGGAGATAGGCATCAACCTGTGCTGAATTCATACCCTCAGTCTCGCGCCACCCTCAGCGCTCCGCCCTCTCCTACGACCGCCAGTGCGCCGTCCCGGTCCGTCCGCAGCACCGTCGCACCCCCGGCGCGGAGCGCCGCCACCGTGCCGGGCGCCGGATGCCCGTAGGTGTTGTCGGCACCGCAGCTGATCAGGGCCAGCCGCGGTGCGGCCCGGCGTATGAGTCCGGGATCCTGGTAGGCCGAGCCGTGGTGCGCGACTTTCAGCACGTCCACGCCCTGCAGCGCCTCGGCCGCCGACGACCTGGCCAGCGCTCGCTGGGCCGGGGGTTCGAGGTCCCCGAGGAGGAGCAGCCGCAGCCCCGCCGTCCGGACCAGCATGGCCACACTGGCGTCGTTCGGCCCCTCCGGCACCGGGTGGGCCGGGAGCACCTGCGGAAGCGAACCCGGTGGCGAGGCCGCCGACGGCGGTGGCGGGCTCGGTGGCGGCCACACCACCTGCCAGGACAGCCCGCCCGCGCGGCGCCGCTCCCCGGCGGCGGCGCTCGTCACGGGCACCCGCCGGGCCGCCGCCTGTCTCCGTACGAACGCGGCCTGGTCCGCGGGCTCCTCGAAGCCGGTCGTCTCGATCGCACCCACGGCCCTACCGCGCAGCACCCCGGGCAGCCCTGCCACATGATCGGCGTGGAAGTGGGTGAGCACGACCAGCGGGATGGTGGTGATGCCGAGGGCGCGCAGGCAGTGGTCGACGAGCTGCGGATCGGGCCCCGCGTCCACCACCACTCCGGCGCCCTCACCCGCCGCGAGCACCATGGCGTCCCCCTGCCCCACGTCGCACATCACCAGCCGCCAGCCCGGCGGCGGCCAGCCCGTGATCACCCGGGTCAGCGGCGGCGGCTGCACCACCGCCAGCGCCAGCAGCAGCCCGCAGACCCCGCACCACCACGGATGCCCGAGCAGCCGCCGCCCCACGAGGAGCACGCCCAGGGTCACGGCCGCGAGCAGCGCCGCGCCCGCCCAGCTGCCCGGCCAGTCCACGCCCGCCCCCGGCAACGCCGCCCCCGTCCGGGCGATCTCCGCGATCCATTCGGCGGGCCAATGCGCGCCCCACGCCAGGGCCTTGGCCAGGGGCATCCCCACCGGTGCCGTGGCCAGTGCCGCGAAGCCCAGCACGGTGGCGGGCGCGATCGCGAACTCCGCGAGCAGGTTGCACGGCACCGCGACCAGGCTCACCCGCGCCGACAGCACGGTGACCACGGGTGCGCACAGAGCCTGCGCGGCGGCTGCGGCGGCCAGTGCCTCGGCGAGCCTGGGCGGGACCCCGCGTCGCCGCAGACCGGCGCTCCACCGGGGCGCGAGCGTGAGCAGCGCCCCGGTGGCCACGACGGACAGCAGGAAGCCGTAACTCCTCGCCAGCCAAGGGTCGTACAGCACCAGCAGCAGGACCGCCGTCGCCAGCGCCGGGATCAGTGACCTCCGGCGGCCGGTCGCCAGGGCGAGCAGGGCGACGGCTCCGCAGGCCGCGGCCCGCACCACGCTCGGATCCGGTCTGCACACCACGACGAACCCGAGGGAGAGCGCACCCCCGAGCACCGCAGTCCCCCGCAGGGAGATACCGAGGCGCGGCGCGATCCCCCGCCGTTCGGCATGCTGTGCCAGGCCCGGCGGCCCGAGCAGCAGGGCGAGCAGAATGGTGAAGTTCGCACCTGACACAGCCAGCGTATGGGTGAGGTCGGTTTCCTTGAAGGCCTCCTCCAGTTCCGGGGTGATCCGCGAAGTGTCCCCGACCACCAGCCCCGGCAGCAGGGCCCGGGCATCCGCCGGCAGCCCGCCGGTCGCCTCACGCAGCCCGGCACGCAACCGCCCGGCGAGCCGCTGAGCGCCCGAGGGCTCTCCCACCACCTCCGGTACGCCCTGGCCCCGGACCCGCAGCACGGCCGCGACCCGGTCACCGCCCGTCATCGCCGGTGCCAGCCGTGCGCTGACGCGCAGCCGCGTCGACGGCAGCAGCCCGAGCCACGGCGACCGCACCCGCTCACCGGCCGCCGACCGCGGCGGCGCGCCCCCGGCACCCCCGGCACCCCGGTGGGCCGACCTCACGTCGACGATCATCAGCACCGGCGTCCGCGTCACCGCCGCCCTGCCGCCCGCCTCGTGGACCCGTCGCACCTCCGCATCGATCAGCACGGCGGTGGGAGCCACGTGATCACCCCGGACCTTGGGCCGGGTCAGCCGCGGGTCGGAGGTGAGCTCGACCTCGGCGGTCACCGTCGCGTACTCCCGTGCCAGGCCGGGCACGGGCCCCCGGCGCAGATCCGCCCCGTGCAGCCCGGCCGAGGCGGCGGCAGCGGCGACGCAGAGCAGCACAGCGGCGGCAGACAGGCGGGGCCATGACGCCGATCCGGTTCTCCGGGCCAGCGGCAGCAGCCCGACGGCGAGCAGACAGCCGGCCACGATGCCCGCGGCCCACCCCGGCGATGCGTCCAGCACCAGCGCCGCCGTGCCCCAGGCCGCGAGGGCGGGTGGCACGAGCCGTAGGTCGGTGGGGCCTTCCTGCCGAGGACGGGCGGTGCCGAGCCGCTTCCCGGACGAGGCGTGCACGGACGACCGGGCCTGCTCGGGCGCGGCCCCGCAAGCGCCCTCGTCCCGCCGCACCGGCGGGTCAGGGGCCGTCCTCATGGCCGTACGAGATCGCGCAGGTCGGCGAAGCGGCGGTCGCCGATGCCGTTCACCTCGCGCAGTTCGTCCACGGAACGGAAACCGCCGTGCCGCGTGCGGTAGTCGATGATGTGCTGGGCCAGCACCGGGCCCACGCCCGGCAGGGTGTCGAGCTGGTCGGCGGTGGCCGTGTTGAGGGAGACCGGAGCCGCCGGCATCGCGCCACCCGCCGCCGCACCGGCCGGGGGGCCTCCGACTGCCGTGCCGCCCGCGCCGGTCCCCGCCCCGGGTCCCGTGCCGGGAGCCGGTCCCCCGACGACCACCTGTTCGCCGTCCACGAGGAAGCGGGCCCTGTTGAGTCCGTCGGTGTTCGTCCCGGGCTTCACGCCGCCCGCCGCGCGCAGGGCGTCCGCGACGCGCGAACCGCTCGGCAGCCGATGGATTCCGGGTTCACGGACCTTGCCGCCGACGTCCACGACGATCTCGGGCGACCCCGAGGCACCTGTCGCCTCCGCCGCCCCGGCGGGAACGCCCGGCCCCCGCTCCTCCTCGGTCTGCCCGACCTGCCCCCGCTCCTCGTAGGGCGCCACCGCTCGCACCACCTCGGGCGGCCGCACGGACTGGGTCCGGCCGGTCCAGAAGTGCTGCACGGCGAACGCCGCGGCCACGACGAGCACCGCGCTCAGAGCGAGCACACTCCGCCGCTCCAGACCGCACCTGGCCTGCAACCACAGCGGCATACGCTCCCGCAGCGCCAGCCCGGCCCGCTCCCGCCAGGCCCCTTCCGGGACGCGAGCGGTCCCGCTGTCCGACTCGGCGGGGAGGGCGTCGGGTTCCGGGCCGGGCTCCACGACGGCTTCGTTCCGATCCCGCCCCTGCCGAGCGCGGTCCCCGTCGGCGGCCTCCGCAACAGCCCAGGAAGGCTGCCGCCGTGCCGACGGCCGCTGCCCCGACTCCCGCCGCTTCCCTCCCCGTTCAGCAGGCCCGACCCGCCCCCCGGCCCCGGCCCGTTCGCCAGGCTCTCCGAACAGCACCCCCGCCCGCCGACGCAGCTCCTCAGCCGAGGCGTGCCGGTGCCTGGCCCGGCCACGGGCGACAGGCGGGCGGCGGGGACGGTGCCGGACGCGGCCGTCGGACGTGGGCCCCCGGCCCGGGCCGCTGGTCACAGTCGCTGAACGTGAACGTGATCGAAGTGCCATGCGACGAGGATCGGCCACCTCGGCCCAGGCGCGATGATCTTGGTCCCATTCCGGGGACAACCCCCCGGCTGTGGACAACTCCGCCACTCACACGGGTGATCGGAGCCGACGGCCGGAGCCCCACAGCAACGTTCACCGCGGCGAAACCACAACTCCCAGCAGCCCGGGCCCCGTATGCGCCCCGATCACCGCTCCGACCTCGCTGACATGCAGATCGGCCAGCCCGGTCAACCGCGTCCGCAACCGGTCGGCGAGCGCCGATGCCCGGTCCGGGGCGGCGAGATGATGGACGGCCGCGTCGACCTGCCCGCTGCCCGCCCGCTCGGCCGCGATCTCCTCCAGGCGGGCGATCGCCTTGGAAGCGGTTCGCACCTTCTCCAGTGGTTCGATGCGGCCGTCGGACAGTTGCAGCAGCGGCTTCACCGCGAGGGCCGAACCCAGCAGTGCCTGCGCGGCACCGATACGGCCGCCGCGGCGCAGGTAGTCGAGGGTGTCGACGTAGAAGTAGGCGGACGTGCCCGCGGCCCGCTTCTCCGCGGCCATGACCGCCTCGTCCACCGTGCCGCCCGACTCCGCGGCCTCCGCCGCCGAGAGCGCGCAGAAGCCGAGCGCCATCGCGATCATGCCGGTGTCCACCACCCGCACGGGCACCGGCGCCTGCCGGGCGGCCACGACGGCCGCGTCGTAGGTACCGGAGAGTTCGGCGGAGAGGTGGAGGGAGACGATGCCGGTGGCGCCGGACTCGGCGACCTTGCGGTAGGTCTCCTCGAAGACTGCGGGGCTGGGCCGCGAGGTCGTCACGGGGCGCCGCTTCTGCAAAGCCTGGGCGAGCGCACGGGTCGAGATCTCGGTGCCCTCTTCGAGCGCCCGGTCACCGAGGACCACCGTCAGGGGTACCGCTGTGATGCCGTGGCGCTCCATCGTCCGGGCCGGCAGGTAGGCCGTTGAATCGGTGACGATCGCGACATGGCGGGACATGAGCTGGAGGTTACCTGCCGTAGTGCCCGTGTGGCAGCCCGGCCCCGGTGCCCCGTGGCGCGAGTGGCCGGATCAAGTGGTGCTCTCGGGGCGGGTCTTCTTCTGCCAGGAGTAGGTGGGGCGCGGTCCCGGCGGGGTGATGGCGGGCCTTGCCGGCTCCTGCTCGGGGCTCGGCTGCGGCGCTTCCGGCCAGGTCTGGCCGGCTGTGGTGGCATCGGGGGCGGGCGCTTCGGGCCACGGCTGCGAGGCCGGCTCGGGCTCCGGCGTCGTCCAGTGCCGCAGCGCCCCGGCCTCGACGTCGATCTGGGCGCTGAGCGTGTCCAGGTCGTCCTCGGCGAAGCGGCGGGCCCGGTCGCGGGCCGCCCAGCGCAGTGCGTCCGCGGACTGCGTGACGCGTGCGGTGCGCTCGCGCAGCCCGGGCAGCCGCTGGATCAGCGCGCCACGGTCCGGCTCGGCCTCCAGGCGCTTCAGCTCGTCGTCCAGCTCATGGCCGTGCGCGCTGAGCCGTTGGAAGAGGCCGATGGACTCCTTCAGGGACTCGTCCTCGGCGGCGGCCGCGTTCAGCGCGTCCTGGGTGGCGCGCATCGAGGTGCGCAGTTTCAACCGGAGCTGGGCGATTTCGCCCGCGGCGCCGGGCTGGGCGAAGGACTTGGCCCGCAGGGTGTGGTCCTCGACGGTGCGGCGGGCCTGGGTGAGGCCGCGGTCCACGCCACGCTTGGCGGCACCGACCACCTTCACGGTCGCGTAGACGCCGAGCCCGAGAAACAGCACGAAGAGCAGGGCGAATACTGCGATCACTGCGTCCACCGGCTCCTCCTCCAGACATCGCGGCACAGCTCACGCCGCTCTTCAACGGTAAACGCAACAGGCAGGTCCGGAGTTCCGGAAGAACCCCGAACCTGCCCGTAGAAGAACCCCGAACCTCCCCGTAGGGGAGCACCCCGATGGAAGGCCGTCGGACCCCGCGCCTACGCCGGGACGATGTTCACCAGCTTCGGTGCCCGCACGATCACCTTCCGGATCCCGGCCCCGCCCAGCGCGGCGACGACCTTCTCGTCCGCCAGCGCGACCTTCTCCAGCTCGTCGTCGGAGATGGCCGGCGAGACCTCCAGCCGGGCCTTGACCTTGCCCTTGATCTGCACGACGCACGTCACGGTCTCGTCGACCACGTACTGCGGGTCGGCCACCGGGAAGTCGTGGTGGACCACCGAGTCCGTGTGCCCCAGCCGGCGCCACAGTTCCTCGGCGACGTGCGGGGCCAGCGGCGCGATCATCAGCACCAGGGCCTCGGCGACCGGGCGCGAGACGGCGCCGCCCGCCTTGGTCAGGTGGTTGTTCAGCTCGGTGACCTTGGCGATGGCGGTGTTGAACCGCATGCCCTCCAGGTCACCGCGCACCCCGTCGATCGCCTTGTGCAGGGCGCGCAGCGTGTCCTCGTCGGGCTCGGCGTCGACGACCGTCACCTCACCGGTCGTCTCGTCGACGACGTTTCGCCACAGCCGCTGCAGCAGCCGGAACTGGCCCACCACCGCGCGCGTGTCCCACGGCCGGGAGACGTCCAGCGGGCCCATCGCCATCTCGTACAGGCGCAGCGTGTCGGCGCCGTACTCGGCGCAGATCTCGTCCGGAGTGACGGCGTTCTTCAGGGACTTGCCCATCTTGCCCAGCAGCCGGGAGACCTTCTCGCCCTGGTAGAAGTAGGCGCCGTCGCGCTCCTCCACCTCGGCGGCCGGCACCGCGATGCCACGGCTGTCACGGTAGACGTAGGCCTGGATCATGCCCTGGTTGAACAGCTTGTGGAACGGCTCGGCCGAGGAGACGTGCCCCAGGTCGTACAGCACCTTGGACCAGAAACGCGCGTACAGCAGGTGCAGCACGGCGTGCTCGGCGCCGCCGACGTACAGGTCGACACCGCCGTGCGGCTGCCCCTCGCGCGGCCCCATCCAGTACTGCTCGATCTCGGGGTCGACCAGCTTCTCGCTGTTGTGCGGGTCCAGGTAGCGCAGCTCGTACCAGCAGGAACCGGCCCAGTTGGGCATGGTGTTGGTCTCGCGGCGGAACTTGCGCGGGCCGCGGCCGTCACCCAGGTCCAGCGTGACGTTGACCCAGTCCTCGTTGCGGGACAGCGGCGTCTCGGGCTGGGTGTCGGCGTCGTCCGGGTCGAACGTGCGGGGCGAGTAGTCCTCGACCTCGGGCAGCTCCAGGGGCAGCATCGACTCGGGCAGCGCGTGGGCGATGCCGTCCTCGTCGTAGGCGATCGGGAAGGGCTCGCCCCAGTAGCGCTGGCGGCTGAACAGCCAGTCGCGCAGCCGGAAGTTGACGGTGCCCTCGCCGGTGCCGGAGCGCTCCAGCCACTCGGTGATGCGCGCCTTGGCCTCGGCGACGCCCAGGCCGTCCAGGGAGACTCCCGCACCGGAGGAGTTGATGATCTTCGCGTCGTAGGACGTGAAGGCGTCCTCCCACGTCGAGGTGTCCGTGCCCCGTCCGTCCGTCGGCTCGACGATGCAGTGGATCGGCAGCTCGAAGGCGCGTGCGAACTCGAAGTCGCGCTGGTCGCCGGCCGGGACGGCCATGATCGCGCCGGTGCCGTAGCCCATCAGCACGTAGTCGGCGATGAAGACCGGGACCTGCTCGCCGTTGACCGGATTGGTGGCGTAGGCGCCGATGAAGACGCCGGTCTTGTCCTTGGCCTCGGCCTGCCGCTCCACGTCGGACTTCGAGGCGGCCTGTGCGCGGTAGGCGCTGACGGCCTCACCGGGGGTCGCGTGGCCGCCGGTCCACACCTCGTGGGTGCCCTCCGGCCAGGCGGCCGGGGTGAACTTCTCGACCAGCGGGTGTTCGGGGGCCAGCACCATGTAGGTGGCGCCGAACAGGGTGTCGGGGCGGGTGGTGAAGACGGTGATGTTCTCGCCGTCGATGGGGAAGTCGACGCGGGCGCCCTCGGAGCGGCCGATCCAGTTGCGCTGCTGCAGCTTGATGGCCTCGGGCCAGTCCAGCTCCTCCAAGTCCTCCAGCAGCCGGTCGGCGTAGGCGGTGATGCGCATGTTCCACTGGCGCAGCTTGGCCTTGAAGACCGGGAAGTTGCCGCGCTCGGAGCGGCCCTCGGCGGTGACCTCCTCGTTGGCCAGCACGGTGCCCAGCCCGGGGCACCAGTTGACCGGCGCGTCGGAGGCGTAGGCCAGCCGGAACTCGCCCAGGACGTCGGCCTGCTCGGCGGCGCTCAGCTCGCTCCACGCGCGCGTGTGTCCCGGAACGGGCCGCTCACCGGAGGCGAACTGCTCGATCAGCTCGGCGATCGGGCGGGCCCGCCCGGCGTCGTGGTCGTACCAGGAGTTGAAGATCTGCAGGAAGATCCACTGGGTCCACTTGTAGTAGTCCGGGTCGATCGTGGCGAACGACCGGCGCTTGTCGTGGCCCAGGCCCAGCCGGCGCAGCTGGGACTTCATGTTCTCCATGTTGGCTTCGGTGGACACGCGCGGGTGCGTGCCGGTCTGCACCGCGTACTGCTCGGCGGGCAGGCCGAAGGCGTCGAAGCCCAGGGTGTGCAGGACGTTGTGGCCGGTCATCCGCTGGAAGCGGGCGAACACGTCCGTGGCGATGTAACCCAGGGGGTGGCCGACGTGCAGGCCCGCGCCGGAGGGGTACGGGAACATGTCCATGATGAACTTCTTGGGCTTGGCGACGGTCTCCGGATCGCCCGCCAGGTCACCCTTGGGGTTGGGCGCGCCGTAGGTGTTGTCGGCGTCCCAGAAGTCCTGCCAGCGTGCCTCGATGTCGGCTGCCATGGCGGCCGTGTAGCGGTGCGGCGCCGCCACCTCGGCGGCGGCAGCGGGGTTCGTCTCGCTCATGATCCTCAAAGCTCCATCGATCGTCTCTGCCTGCGGCTGTGGGTTCGAGAAACGAAAAATCCCCTCGCACAGGAGGGGACGCCGCGCCGATTCCGGCCACTCGACTCGTCCGGTGGCCGGGACTGATCAGCGCGGCCCGCTAAGCAGAAGGCGTACGGCACGCATGGCGTTAGGGTACCGCAGGCCCCCAGCGCGCCGCGACGCGCTTCCGGAGGGCCGCTCGGTGCCCGAAAAGCTGAACCAGGGTCAAAGGTTACTTCGCGTAATAGTCACTAAGGGACATCACAACATCCATATTGTCCTTTGATAACAACGCAATAACTCAAACCTCGTACCCATCGGTATGGCTCCGCTTAGAGTGCGGCAGCGGGACCGCTTTCCCGAACCGCTCGGAGTTGCCCCCATGAACCCTCATCGCAGTAACACCTCGCCACCCCCGGTCACCGGGACGCGGGGAGGCCGGCCGTGAACCCCTACGACTCCACGGCGGACGACTCGTTCGCCGAGTTCCTCAACTTCGGCGCCGGCGTGCTGTCCCTCGTGTGCCTGACCTGTTCGGTGATCTGGGGACTCGTCGCCCAGGACCGGGTCCTGCTCGACACCCGCAGGCGCATCCTGGCGCAGGCCGTGCACCGGACCACGGCGGTCGCCTCGATCGTCTTCCTGCTGATCCACATCGGGGTGAAGCTGGCGCTGGGCCACACCTCGTGGGTCGCCGCGGTGATCCCCTTCGGGCTGCTCCTGACCGGGGACGAGGTCGGCTTGGGCAGGTCGGTCCTCATCGGCCTCGGCACCGTGGCCAGCATGCTCATGATCTTCGTGGGCGTCACCGGCGCACTGCGCAACCGCTTCGCGTCCCCCGCCCCCGTCGCCGCCCGCTGGCGGGCCATGCACATGCTGGCCTACCCGGCCTGGTGCGCAGCCCTGGTGCACGGGCTCTACGCGGGTCGCGCGGCCAAGCCGATCTTCGTCATCCTGTACGGCCTGTCCCTGGTCGGGGTGGCCGCCGCCCTCGCCCTGCGCGCCGCCCCGCGCCCGGTCAAGCGCAAGATCGCCGACAAGTTCGCCGACCTCATAGGCCCCGGGGAGTCCTCGGCCCGCAGGGACCTGGAGGAGAGCCGCGCCCGGGCGACCGGCGGCTCCACGCTGCCCGGCTACGAGAGCCGAGACGCGCCCCGGAGGCCCGCGGCGTCCCCTTCGGGGTCGCTGTACGAGACCGCCGAGCGCCCCGCGGCCAGGGAGCCCGCGGGCGGATTCGCGGCCGCCTACCGGGCCGTCTCGGGCCCGCCGACGGGTCAGCAGGCCTTCGCGCCGGGGCCGAGCACCCGCACGGAGCTGCCGCTGGACATGCAGCCCACCCAGAACATGCCGCTCGTCGACGGCCCCTCCAGCACCTCGGGCAACTGGCCGATCCCGTCCCCGCCCCCGGTCGGCGAGGCCCCGCCGTCGGCGTACGACCCCCTCCAGGACACGGGCTTCAACATCCCGCCCTACGACCCCCTGCAGGACACCGGACAAAATATTCCGGCCTATGGCAATCCAGGCGCCGCCGGCTATGGATCGAGTGACGTGTACGACACGGGTGAGTCGAACGCCGCCTTCGACACGTACTACCCGAACGACACGTACAACAGCGGTCCCGCCACTGAAACAACGCCCGGTACGTCCTACGACTTCGACGCACCGGGATCGGGCGAACCTTGGAACACGCCCTCCGGAGGCTTTAAGTGAACGAGGCTCTGCCCGACGTACCCGAAGTCCGCGTGGTCGGGCTTCCTCAGCTCACGTCGGGCTTCGACCTTGTCGATCGGCTCGATCTGCCCATGCACCTCAAGGTGCACGGGCCGCTCGAGCCGATGGGCGGCGAGCAGCTCGCTCAACTCGCCGAACGCATCAATCTGAAGGGCCGCGGCGGCGCGGGCTTCCCCTTCCACAAGAAGCTGCGCTCGGTCGCCGAATCGGCGATCAAGCGCGGCATCCGGCCGGTCGTCGTCGTGAACGGAAGCGAGGACGAGCCGGCCTGCCGCAAGGACACGGTGCTGATCAACCGTGCCCCGCACCTGATCCTGGACGGCGCGCTGCTGTGCGCGGAAGCTCTGGGTGCCCGCACGCTCGTGGTGGGGGTCACCCGTGAGTCGACACAGCGCTCCATGGAGGCGGCACTCGCCGAACGCGGCCTGAACAACGGCCGCCGGTCGGCACTGCGCGCCCGGGTGCAGCGCAATCCGGTCCGTATGGTCACCGGCGCCGCCGCGTCGCTGATCCGTTCGATCGACGGCGGCCCGGCCGTCCCGCCGGGCCGCAAGGTCAGCGCCTCGCAGAACGGCGTCGGCGGCGCCCCCACACTGCTGTCCAACGCCGAGACCTTCGCCCAGCTGGCCATCGCCGCCCGCATCGGCCCGGAGCGCTACGGCAACACCGGCCTGTACGACGAGCCGGGCACCGTCATGCTCACGGTCTCCGGGGCGGTGGCCCGCCCCATGGTGATCGAGGTCCCGACGGGCGTGCCGCTGCGCTACGTCCTGCAGCTCGCCGGGGCGCCGCCGGTGCCGCAGGGCGTGCTCACCGGCGGCTACCACGGGAAGTGGATCGACGCGGCGACGGTCAACGAGGCGATCGTCTCCCGCAACTCGCTGGACGCGGTGGGCGGCGCGCTCGGCGCCGGAGCGATCCTGCCGATCACTCAGGACACCTGTCCGCTGGGCGAGTCGCTGCGGGTCGCCCAGTGGCTGGCCGAGGAGAGCGCGGGCCAGTGCGGGCCCTGCTACCTCGGCCTGCCGGCCGCCGCACGCGGTCTGGAGGACATCCTCAACGGCGGCGGCCCCGCCGCCCTGGAGGCGGTCAAGCAGGTCGCCAAGAACGTGAAGCGGCGCGGCGCGTGCTCGCACCCGGACGGCTCCGCGATGTTCCTCGAGTCGACCATCAAGGCGTTCACGGACGACCTGGCCGCCCATGTCCTCGGCAACGGCTGCGGCAGGCCCGTGGAGGGCGTCCTGCCGCTCTTCGAGGGCGGCAGGGCCCCGACGGGCATCCCGGGCGGCGGCGAGTCCGAGGAGAACGGCCCCAGCCGCCAGAAGATCTACGTCGACTGGACGCTGTGCCGGGGCCACGGCCTGTGCGCGGACATCCTCCCCGAGGTGTTCCAGCTGGGCGCCGACGGCTTCCCCACCGTGGCGCAGGCCCAGGTACCGCGCTACGCCGAGGCGAAGGCTCTACGCGCGGTGCGCCGCTGCCCGGCGCTGGCGCTGCGCCTGGAGGAGGACACGCGCTCCCAGGGAGCGCCGTCGTCCCGCAACCTCCCGGTCCTCTCCCAGGGCCGCGGACGGCGCGCTCTCGGCCGCTGAGCAGACGTACGGCGGGCTTCCCTCCGGGGAGCCCGCCGTATTCATACGCACAACCACAGACAACAAAGAAGGCGGGCCATCCGATCGGATGGCCCGCCTTCTCATCTCTTGTGGAGCTAAGGAGATTTGAACTCCTGACCCCCTGCATGCCATGCAGGTGCTCTACCAACTGAGCTATAGCCCCGTGTTGCGTTTCCGCCGGGTTTCCCTGGCGGCGACGCCAACTTTACTGGCCCATCGGGCCCAACACCAAATCGGTTTCACCTTGCCCGGAATGACCGTTTCGTCGCGCCTCATGCCGTGACGAACGAATAGAACCGCTTGAGCGTGCAGTGCTCCTCCAGAAGCCGGCCGTAGATCGGCTCGCCCTCCAACTCGCGGTACGTCTCGATCGGGTCGCCTTTTATGATCAGCGCCCGCGCGCACTCCTCGCACCAGTACTGGTAGTCGGGATTGATCGGTTCCATGTCACGGACGATCGGCGTCCCGCTGCCGCACCAGTCGCACTTCCGCCTGTGTGCACCCATCGATCAGCTCCAGCTGTGGCCGCAGGCCGTGCACACGTAGGAGATCCCGCCGTTGTCGCCGAGCATCTGGGCCACATGCCCGGAACCGCAGGAGGGGCAGCTGAGGCGGGTGGACATCTGCCGTGTCAACGCTGCTCCGAGGAGGTGGTCGACCTCCTCGAGGATGCTCGCAGGCATCGCTTCTCCTCCCGTCGGGCCGCGCTCCCTTCCGGCCGTTTGATTCTGCCACGGCCGGACCAATACGGTCAGCGACGCCTCAGCACCAGTCCGGACACGGCAGGCGTCGTGACCGTAGAGGTATACGCCTCAGCGGGCCCGAGTGACTCAACCCGGGGCACGAAAAATCCCGCCCCCATGACGGGAACGGGATCTTGACGTGGAGCTAAGGAGATTTGAACTCCTGACCCCCTGCATGCCATGCAGGTGCTCTACCAACTGAGCTATAGCCCCTCGTGTTCCTTCCCCGCTGGCGGGGCGAACAAGAAGAACTTTAGCCTGCGACCTGCCGGAAAGTGAAATCCGGGTCAGTCGTCGTCACCGAGCACCGGTTCCGGCAGGGTGCCGGCGTTGTGCTCCAGCAGGCGCCAGCCGCGAGCACCTTCGCCCAGGACGGACCAGCAGCAGTTGGAGAGCCCGCCGAGGCTCTCCCAGTCGCGGGGGTCCAGGCCGAGGAGGCGGCCGATGGTGGTGCGGATCGTGCCGCCGTGGCTGACCACGACGAGCGTGCCGTCCTCGGGGAGCTTCTCGGCGTTCCGCAGCACCACGGGAGCGGCGCGGTCGGCGACCTCGGTCTCCAGTTCTCCTCCGCCTCGGCGCACCGGCTCACCGCGCTTCCAGGCGGCGTACTCGTCGCCGTAGCGGCTGATGATCTCCTCGTGCGTCAGGCCCTGCCAGACGCCCGCGTAGGTCTCGCGCAGGGCCTCGTCGTGGGTGACGTCGAGGCCGGTGTGCGCGGCGAGCTCGGCGGCCGTGTTCGCGGCCCGCTTCAGGTCGGAGGCGACGATGGTGTCCGGCTTCAGGGCGACCAGCAGCCGGGCGGCGCGGCGGGCCTGGGCGACGCCGGTCTCGGTGAGCTCGACGTCCGTGGTGCCCTGGAAGCGGCGCTCCGTGTTCCACGACGTCTGGCCGTGCCGCCAGAGGATGACGCGGCGGCCCCGGCCCGGCCGGCCGGCCTCGGTGGAGGAGCTCACCGCCAGTCTCCGTCCAGCTCCGCAGCCTCCTCCGCCGCCTGCAGCTTGGCGTGCTCCTCGGCCTTGCCGCGGGTGGCCTTGGCGTCCTCGGGCAGCTCGAGCTCGGGGCAGTCCTTCCACAGCCGCTCCAGGGCGTAGAAGACACGCTCCTCGCTGTGCTGGACGTGGACGACGATGTCGACGTAGTCGAGCAGGACCCAGCGGGCCTCGCGGTCGCCCTCGCGGCGCACCGGCTTGGCGCCCAGTTCCTTCTGGAGCCGTTCCTCGATCTCGTCGACGATCGACTTGACCTGACGGTCGTTGGGAGCCGAGGCCAGCAGGAAGGCGTCCGTGATGGACAGCACGTCACTGACGTCGTAGGCGACGATGTCGTGCGCCAGCTTGTCGGCGGCCGCCTGGGCGGCGGTGATGATGAGCTCGTGAGAGCGGTCGGTCGCGGTCACTACAAGGCTTTCGATCGGCGGACACTTGCCACCAAGGGTCTCACGTACCGCCGTGGGCCCCCCACGTGATTCCGGGGATCACGTGGGGGTCGGACTCCTGCCCCCGGCCGGGCTACGGCTTGTAGTCCTGGCCGAGGACCACGGCGACGTCGGCGTTCGCGGAGATCTTGCCCTTGCCGACGGAGCCCGCGGGCAGGCCCAGGGTCTTGGCGACCTCGGCGGCGTTCGCCTTGTCGCCGGCGTCCGCGTAGACGACCTCGGACGCGGCCTGGGCGGCACCGGCCGTGCCGCCCTCCAGGAAGGTGAAGCCGCCGTTGAGGAGCACGACGCGGGCCTTCTCCGTGTTGTCCTTCACACCGGTGGCGTTCTGGACGGAGACGCTGACGGCGGCGTCCTTGTCCGGGCTCTTGGCGGTGCCGCCGAGGACGTTCCTGACCACACCCGCGCTCGCCTGGGCGCTGAGCGTGCCGTCTGCCTGGACCGGCAGCAGGTCCGTCCTGAAGTCGCCGCCCTTGGCGAGGTCGGAGAGCCCGGCGAGGAAGGAGCCGAGGTCCTTGTCGGTCAGCGACGGGTCCAGGATCTGGGCCAGGGTCTGGATCGTGGTCGTCGCGGCCCCCGGGTCGGAGGACACCTTGCGCAGGACGCCCTGCATGACCTGCCCGAAGCGCTCCAGCTGGGCGTTCTGGGCCTCGCCTGGGGCGCGGTAGGTGGCGTAGGCGACGGCCATCTTGCCGCTGAGGGTCTGGTCCTTGCCCTTGTTGACCAGGGGGGCCGTGCCCTTCTTCTTGGCGGCGGGGTCGGGTACGTCGGTGTCGGTGTCGACGTCGACGTTGCCGACGAGGTCGACGAGGTTCTGCAGGTAGGGGGTGTCCAGGCGCCAGGTGCCCTGGATGTCGGTGCCGAGGGCCGAGTCGAGCGCGGTGCGGGTGCCGTCGGAGCCGTCGTCCTCGACCGACTTGGCGAGGGTCGTCGTGGTGCCGTCGTCGCTGGTCAGGGCCAGGGAGTTGGGCACGAGGACGGAGGTGCCCCGCTTGGTGGTGGTGTTGTCGACGAGGAGGGCCGTGGAGGTGCCGCCGCCCTTGGTGTCGTGCAGGTGGACGACGATCACGTCGCGCTTCTGGGCGCCCGCCGCCGTCGCGCTGCCCGTCGTGGAGTCGTCGGAGGACAGGCCGGGCAGCTTCCCCGCGTACCCGAGGTAGCCGACGCCGCAGGCCGCGGCGAGCGCGAGGACGACGACCAGGGCGACGATCCGGCTGCGGGCGCGGCGCTTGGCCTCCTCGCGGCGCTCGGTGCGGTTCTCGGTGAACTTCAGCCAGTCGATGACGTCTTCGGAGTTGGCGTCGGGTTCCTCGACGAAGGCGAACTGCTCGGTGTGGTACTCCGGTTCCGGCCGGCCGGGGGCTTCCTCGTCGGCCGGGCCCGCCTGCTGCGGGATGTGCGCGGTCTGTTCGGCGAGTCGGGGCTGCCGGTCCGTGCCGGCGCCGGCCGCGTTCTGGCCGTAGGGGTCCTGGGACGCGGGGCCGCCCTGGTGGGTACCGGTGGCGTACGGGTCGTAGGAGCCGTAGGAGGAGGGGCCGGGCTGCTGGTGGCCGGTCCCGTAGTCGTACGACGGGGGCTGCTGCCCGGCCGTCGCGTACGGGTCGTAGCCGTAGCCCTGCTGCTGTCCCTGCTGTCCCGGCTGTGCGTACGGGTCGTAGGTCTGGGTCTGCTGGGCCGGGACCTGGCGGTAGACAGGCTGGCCGTACTCGTCGTAGCCGACGAGCTCGTACTGGTCGGCGCCGTATCCCGCGGCCCCCGCGTCGTATCGGTCGTTCACCGGTGCCCCTCTCGGCTCACTCGCCGCGGTACAGCTCGCGCTTGTCGATATAGCGCACGACTCCGTCCGGCACCAGATACCAGATCGGGTCGCCCTTGGCGACTCTCGCACGGCAGTCGGTGGAGGAGATGGCCAGGGCGGGGACCTCGACGAGGGAGACGCCGCCTTCCGGGAGTCCGGGGTCGTTCAGGTGGTGGCCCGGGCGGGTGACCCCGATGAAGTGCGCGAGGGAGATCAGCTCCTCGCTGTCCCGCCAGGTGAGGATCTGGGCGAGCGCGTCGGCGCCCGTGATGAAGAAGAGGTCCGTGTCCGGGTTGAGCGCGCGCAGGTCACGCAGGGTGTCCACGGTGTAGGTGGCACCGCCGCGGTCGATGTCGATGCGGCTCACGGAGAACTGCGGGTTCTCGGCGGTCGCGATGACCGTCATCAGATAACGGTCCTCGGCCGGGGAGACGCTGCGGTGGCTCTTCTGCCAGGGCTGGCCGGTCGGGACGAAGACCACCTCGTCGAGGTGGAAGGCCGCGGCGACCTCGCTGGCCGCGACCAGGTGCCCGTGGTGGATCGGGTCGAAGGTGCCGCCCATGACACCGAGGCGGCGCTTGCCCGGCCGCGACGGGCCGTTCCCTGGGCCGTCGGCGCCGCCTGGCTCCGATGCCGCATGACGGGGCTCCGTGGCGGCACGGCGGGGCTCCGAGTGTCGCTCGGTGCCGCTCGCCGTGTCCTGTGCCGGGTCGTGCGGCGTCTCGTCCGCCGGACCGGTAGGCATGTCCTGCTCTCCCATGCGTGCAGACCCTACCGGCCCTGCCTGAGGGGTCCTGCCGCCCCGTGATCCCCGGGATGCCCGGCGCGGGGCCCCCGGCCTGGCTCAGCGGTCGCGGTTGAAGCGGGTGGTGATCCACAGCAGGAGCAGCAGGATGAAGAGGGCGCCGCCACCGGTGAGGTAGGGGTTGAGGCTCTCGTGGTTTCCACCGTGCTCCTCGCCCTCGGCGGCGAGGGTGACCAACTGGGCAGCGGTGCTGTGGAAGCTCATCTTCGGCAGGACCTATCGCGTGTGGGCGGCATAAAGACGTCGGCTCATCGTAAGCGGGCGTCCCGAGCGCGATCACCCCGACTCCGCATGTTCGTGGCGCGGAGGCGGCGCGTGCCCCTCGCCCGGCCGGTCCCGGGGGCCCGGCGGGGAACCTTCCCGTGGCCTCAGTCGTCCTTCCGTCTGTAGCCACGCAGCAGGAACCACCCGGTCAGCACACAGCCCAGGATCATCACGACGAGGACGATCCGGAGGATCCCCGGTCCTTGCCGCTCGGCGGCGCTCGCGGCCTCGGCGAGCCAGGCGGAGGCGGGGTGGTGCTCCATGACGGTGGTTCCCTTCGCTGTACTGCCCGACCACCGTAACTCCGCCTAGGCTGGGCTCTGCCTCGGGGAAGCAAAAGGCCGCACAAGGGGCCGCAAAGGTCACACAGACGCATGGGGGAAGACATGTCCGACGGCCACGAGCAGAGCGGGCACGAGCACGTGCCCAGCAGGCAGCGCAGGCGCTTCCCCGGAATCTCCTCGCGTACGTACGAGCATCCGGCCGACCGCTCCGCCCTGGTGGCGCTGCGCAAGCTGAGCGGTTTCGACACGGTGTTCAAGGCGCTCAGCGGTCTGCTGCCCGAGCGCAGTCTGAGGCTGCTGTTCCTTTCCGACTCGGTGCGCGTCTCGGACCAGCAGTTCTCCCATCTGAACGTGATGCTGAGGGACGCCTGCTACATCCTGGACCTGGAGAAGGTCCCGCCGATGTACGTGAACCAGGATCCGGTGCCGAACGCGATGTGCATCGGCCTGGACGAGCCGATCATCGTCGTCACGACGGGGCTCGTCGAACTGCTCGACGAGGAGGAGATGCGGGCGGTCGTGGGCCACGAGGTGGGGCACGCGCTGTCCGGCCACTCGGTCTACCGGACGATCCTGCTGTTCCTGACCAGCCTGGCCGTCCGGGTCGCCTGGATCCCCCTGGGCAACCTCGCGATCATGGCGATCGTGACCGGGCTGCGGGAGTGGTTCCGCAAGTCGGAGCTGTCGGCGGACCGGGCGGGGCTGCTGGTCGGGCAGGACCTGACGGCCTCCATGCGGGGTCTGATGAAGATCGCGGGCGGTAACCACCTGCACGAGATGAACGTGGACGCGTTCCTCGCACAGGCCGAGGAGTACGAGGCCGGGGGCGACCTGCGGGACTCCGTGCTGAAGATCCTGAACGTGCTGCCCCGCTCCCACCCCTTCACCACCGTGCGGGCGGCCGAGCTGAAGAAGTGGGCCGAGTCGCGGGACTACCAGCGGATCATGGACGGCCACTACCCGCGGCGCGACGAGGACAAGGACACCTCGGTCAGGGACTCCTGGCGGGACTCGGCGAACCACTACACGACCCATGTGAAGAGCTCCAAGGACCCGCTGATGAAGCTGGTCACGGACCTGGCCGACGGCGCCGGTGACCTGGGCGACCGCGTCCGCCGGGGCTTCGGCGGATTCACGAGCTCTGCCCCGAAGCCGCCCCAGGGCCCGGACACACCGGATGCGGACTCTCCGGGGGACGACGGGCCGCCGCGCGAAAACGGCTGAGGGCCTGAGACCCTGCTCACACCTTCGGCTGCGCGCTCGTCGCCAGGGACCCGCACAGGGCCGTCGCACTGCCCGTGGCATAGGGGTCCGTACCGGCGGGGCCGCCCTCCTTGGCCGTCTGGCCGGCCAGGAGGGGGCGGAGGTGGTTCGTGGAGTCCTCGGCGCAGGAGAGCGGTCCGGCCTGGACGTAGGAGACGACGAGCTGGCCCTGGTGCAGGCGCAGGTCGTCGCGGTCGAAGCGGAAGTGCAGCTCGCGCCGGACGGTGAACAGCGACACCTCGGCCTTGTCGTCGGCCCCGGCCGGCCGCAGCGCGTACACGAACGTGTGGTCGGCGGTGACCTCGAGCGTGGAGGAGTCCGCCTCGGCCGCCTGCAGCGTGCCCTGGACCCGCACCTTGCGGTCGGCCAGCTCCGCGCGGGTGGGGTCGAAGCGGACGAGCCAGCCGGTGGGCGCGTGGCGTCCGTCCGCGGTGGGGCGGGAGAAGCTCTGGTCGAACTGGCCCAGCTGATCGGGGTCGAGCAGGACGCGGACCGCGCGGACCTCGCCGCCCGTGAGCACGTCCGGGTCGAGGGCGGAGCGGACGATGTAGTCCTTGGCGGTGGACAGGGCGGACACGACCTGGCTGTCCGAGAAGTGCGCGGTGCGCCGCGAGGCGGGCAGCGGGACCCCCTCCGCGCCGCTCTTGAACTGTGCGGCGGGGCTGTGCTCGTACAGATAGGCCGGGTCGCCCGTGCCGGGCACCTTGCCCTCGGGGGCGAGCGGGATGACGGTCATCCGCAGGGGCTCGGCGGGCTCCTGGGCGGCGGGGGTCTGGTAGGGGTGCCGTACCCCCATGTAGATCGCGGTGCCGAAGGCGATGGCGATCAGCAGGACCAGGACCAGCGCCTGCCGGGACAGGCCCCGGCGCAGGGGCGGGCGGCGGCGCACGGCGGGCGCGTGGTCGGCGATGCGCTCCTGGGCGGAGAATTCCTGGAGGCGGGCAGCACGGATGAACGATTCGTCGAAGACGACGGATCGATACTCGTCCTCGCCACCTCCGGGAGCCCCTTCGGGCGCCCCCTCAGGTGGGTCTCCAGGCCCGCCCATATCTTCAGGGTAGGTCTCCGGAAGGTCGGGTAAACGCCCGGCTCCATGACAAGTTCTGACAGGTTCTCACCGGGACAGGCGGGTTCCGGTCAGGGGGTGCGCGGGATCACCGAGACGGCGGGACCGGTGTAGTCGGCGGACGCCGAGGGGGTCGCGCCACCGCTCTGTTCCAGCCCGGTCGAGGTGGGCGCCGGCAGGGGCTCCTGACGGTTCGAGGACGCGCCCCGGTAGACCGCCGTGAAGGCCAGCGCGACCATGCCGATGCCCATCACGAGGGCGAGCAGCCAGGCGACGGGGCGGTGCCAGCGGACCTGCTTGCCGTACGGGCCCGTGCCGCCGTAGGGGTCCTCGACGATGTCGGAGTCGTCCAGCTCGTCGAGGTCGGGATCATGGCCGAAATCGCCGTGCCCCTCGGAGCCGTACCCGTCGTCGTAGCGCTCGCCTCTGGTGTGGGCGCGGCGCGCCTCCGCTTCGGAGGCCTCGGCTCTCGCCTGTGCGGCGGCAAGGAGGCGTTCCACGGCGGTCGGCTCGTGCACCACGGCCGCGCGTACGAAGGCCTCGTCGAAGACCACGGAGGCGAACTCTTCGTCCGACACCCCGCGGTCCTGGTCGTCGTCGGGCTCCCAGCCGTCCGGAAACGGCGTGCCCCCCACGTCCTCCGGCACGGATCCAGAGTAGACCTGGGGGGTCAATTTGGGCAGACGGTATGGAAATTCATCCGCCGGTTGAGACGGCGTTCACAGGGCCTCGCACGGCGCGCGCCCGGCCGGTCCGCCCCTGCCGCACACATATGCGCCGCTGCCCGCATTCACCCGGCGGACGCTCAGCGGCGCACGTGCCCGTCCCCGGTCACGATGTACTTCGTGCTGGTCAGCTCCGGCAGGCCCATCGGGCCGCGGGCGTGCAGCTTCTGCGTGGAGATGCCGATCTCCGCGCCGAAGCCGAACTGGCCGCCGTCGGTGAAGCGGGTCGAGGTGTTCACGGCGACGGTGGTCGAGTCGACCAGTTGGGTGAAGCGGCGGGCGGCCTGCTGGGAGGTCGTGACGATGGCCTCGGTGTGGCCGGATGTCCACAGCCGGATGTGCTCGACGGCCTTGTCCAGGGAGTCCACGACGGCCGCGGCGATGTCGTACGACAGGTACTCCGTCTCCCAGTCCTCGGCCGTCGCCTCGACGACGGTCGCCTCGGAGTCCTTGGCGAAGGCCTGCACCCGCTCGTCGGCGTGCACGGTCACCCCGGCTCCGGCGAGGGCCTCCAGGGCGCGGGGCAGGAACTCGGCGGCGATGTCCTGGTGGACCAGAAGGGTCTCGGCGGCGTTGCAGACGCCGACCCGCTGGGCCTTGGAGTTGATCAGGATGTCGACGGCCATGTCGAGGTCGGCGGCGGCGTCGACGTAGACGTGGCAGTTGCCGGTGCCGGTCTCGATGACCGGGACGGTCGACTCCTGCACGACCGTGTTGATCAGGGAGGCGCCGCCGCGCGGAATGAGCACGTCGACCAGGCCGCGGGCGCGCATCAGCTCGCGCACGCTGTCGCGGCTCTCACCGGGGACGAGCTGGATGGCGTCGGCGGGCAGCCCGGCGCCGCCCACGGCGTCGCGCAGGACGCGCACGAGGGCGGTGTTCGACTGGTAGGCGGAGGAGGAGCCGCGCAGCAGGACCGCGTTGCCGGACTTCAGGCAGAGGGCGGCGGCGTCGACGGTGACGTTCGGCCGGCCCTCGTAGATGATCCCGACTACGCCGAGCGGCACGCGGACCTGGCGCAGGTCGATGCCGTTGGGCAGCGTGGAGCCGCGGACGACCTCGCCGACCGGGTCGGGCAGCGCGGCGACGTCGCGCACATCGGATGCGATGGCGCGGACCCGCTCGGGGGTGAGCGTGAGCCGGTCGATCATGCCCTCGCTGATGCCGGCCTCGCGGGCCTTGGCGACGTCCTTGGCGTTGGCCTCGACGATCTCGCTCGTACGGACCTCCAGCGCGTCCGCGATGGCGAGCAGCGCGTCGTCCTTGTCGGCCCGCGGCAGCGGCGCGAGGCTCGCGGCGGCGGCCTTGGCGCGGTAGGCGGCCTCGGTGACCGGGGACATCGAGTCGTACGGCGAAAGCGTGGTCATGAGGGAAGCGTAGTGCGCCGGGCGGATCCGTTCATCGTTCGTTTCACACCCCGAGACATCTCCCGAGACACGCCCTGAGACCCTCCGGAGCCGTTCCCGGGGCCAGGTCAGAACGGGTGGACTCCGACCGGGGACGCCGGTGGCGGTCCGTACCCCTCGGCGACGCGCTGGTGGTAGGTCGCGCGGTCGATGACCTCCAGGCCGACGATCTCCCAGGGCGGCAGGCCGGCGGTCTGCCGGTGCTCGCCCCACAAACGCAGGGCGACGGCGGCCGCGTCGTGCAGGTCGCGGGCCTCCTCCCAGTAGCGGATCTCCGCGTGGTCGACCGCGTAGCGGCTGGTCAGGAGGAAGGGATGGTCGTGGGCGAGCTGCTCCAGTGCGCGCCGGACCTCGGTGAGCGGGGCCTCCCGGCCGGAGACGCTGAGGGTGACGTGCCACAGCCGCGGGATGTCGCCGGGTTCCTCGCCCTGGAACCGGTCCCCGGCCGCCACACTGGTGAGGGCGCGCTCGTCACCGGCCGCACGGGAGCCGGCACCACCACGGGACGCCGTGGCCCCAGGGCGCACTCGTCTCACGACGGCCTCCTTTGCACAGTGGTGCTCCTGCGGAATGTTGCCCTGAGACAAAGTTGAGCAGGCCGCAAGGGATCGCGTGGCGGTTTTGCGGAACGTCCACCACCGGGGGCGGATGTTTCGTCACATTACGGGTGGAGGACTACCAGGTCGTCCCTGTGTACGACCTCGCGTTCGTACGCGGGCCCGAGTTCGCGGGCCAGTTCGCGGGTCGAGCGGCCGATCAGCCGGGGGATCTCCTTGGCGTCGAAGTTGACGAGCCCGCGGGCCACCGCCCGTCCCGTGCCGTCCCGCAGCTCGACCGGCTCACCGGCGCTGAACTCGCCCTCGACGGCGGCGATCCCGGCCGGCAGCAGCGACTTGCGGCGGTCCACGACGGCCTGGACGGCACCGTCGTCCAGGGTCAGCGCGCCCTGCGGGGTGGAGGCGTGCTGGAGCCACAGCAGCCGGTCTGCGGAGCGCTTGCCGGTGGGGTGGAAGTAGGTGCCGGTGTCCTGGCCGGTCAGGGCGTCGGCCGCGTGGATGGCGCTGGTGAGCACGACGGGGACACCGGCGCCGGTCGCGATCCGGGCGGCCTCGACCTTGGTGACCATGCCGCCGGTGCCGACGCCGGCCTTGCCCGCGCTGCCGATCTCGACGTGCGCGAGGTCGGACGGCTCGCGCACCTCGGCGACGCGGGAGGTGCCGGGCTTCGCCGGGTCGCCGTCGTAGACGCCGTCCACGTCGGACAGCAGGACCAGCAGGTCGGCGTGGACGAGGTGGGCGACCAGGGCGGCGAGGCGGTCGTTGTCGCCGAAGCGGATCTCGTCGGTGGCGACGGTGTCGTTCTCGTTGACGATCGGGAAGGCGCCAATCGCGAGGAGCTTGTCGAGGGTGCGCGAGGCGTTGCGGTGGTGGGCGCGGCGGCTCATGTCGTCGGAGGTCAGCAGCACCTGGCCGACGCGGACGCCGTAGCGGGCGAAGGAGGCGGTGTAGCGGGCGACGAGCAGGCCCTGGCCGACGCTGGCGGCGGCCTGCTGCCGGGCGAGGTCCTTGGGACGGCGGCGCAGGCCGAGCGGGGCGAGTCCGGCGGCGATGGCGCCGGAGGAGACCAGGACGATCTCGCGCTCCCCGCCACTGCGGACCTTGGCGAGCACGTCGACCAGCGCGTCGACGCGGTCCGCGTCGAGGCCGCCCGAGGCGGTGGTCAGCGAGGAGGAACCGACCTTGACGACGATTCTGCGGGCCTCGCCCACGGCCTGCCTTGCCCCTGCCACGTCCCCGTCCGCCCCTCGCGTCGATTCGGTCCCTCACCAGGAAATCTACGGGACGGCGAGGCGTGGCGCGGCGCCGGTCCACGTTACGGACGGTGCCGCCCGCGTCACGGGACGGCGGTCGCGCTGTTTCCGTCCCACCCGACGACAGGAATGTGATCTTCCGCTACGGTCCGACGTCACGGCGGGGCGGTGGTGCCCTCTACGGCCCGGCGACACGCGCGTGTCGTCGGGAGGTCGCCGCGCGTTAACCCGGACGGCCGACCTGCGCCGACACCCGACGCTTCTGGAGTGACCGCAGTGCCCGTACCTCTTCCCCGTCCGCCGGCCCTGCTGAAGGGGCTGGTCGCCGTCGTCCTGGCCGCCGCGTTCGCCGCCCAGGCGGTCGCGGCGCTGCTGCCCCACGTGCCGCTGCTGCTCGCCGCGACCGCCGCCTCCCTGGCCACCGAGGGTGCCCTGCTGCGGTGGCAGCGCGGGGTGCTGTCGCTGTTCGCCAAGTCGCACGCGGACATCACCGTGCGGCACGTCCTGCGCGACCTGCTGCTGGTCGTGGGCCTGCTGCGGCTCGGCGAGCAGGACCGGGAGACGGTGTACGCCCCGCTGGTGGCGGGGCTGCTCGCCTTCTATGTGCTGCACTGCGCGATCCAGGCGGTCTCCGTACTGGTGCGCCGCACCCGCACCCTGCCGGTGGTGACCCGGAACATCGACGCCTCGGCGCTGCGGCTGTCCCCGGCCCCGGCCCTGCTGCTGCGCCGCCCCGGCCACCGGCTGCTGGTGTTCGGCCTGCCCGCGACGGCCGGGCTGCTGGCCGCAGCGCCCCGTGACGAGCCGGTGTACGCGGCGGCGGGCATCGGGCTCTCCCTCCTCCTCGCGCTGACCGGCCTCGGCGCGCTGCTGCTCCGGCTGCTGCCGGGCCGCCGCCCGGCCGGTGAGCAGGAGGTGCTCGACTGGTTCGACGCGTGGCTGGCCGAGTACCGGCCGACGGTCGGCCTGTACTTCTCCGGCGGCGCCGCCTCGGCGTACCAGGCGAACATGTGGCTGGAGCCCCTCGCGCGGGTGGACGGCAGGCCGGTCATCGTGCTGCGTGAGCGGTTCATGGTGCAGAAGATCGCGGCGACGGACATCCCCGTCGTCTGCCTGCCGAGGGTGTCGACGCTGATGCGTCTCGAGCACTCCTCACTGCAGGTACTGATCCACCCGTCGAACTCCGGCAAGACCTCTCAGGTGCTGCGCATCCCCACGATCAAGCACACCTTCGTCAACCACGGCGAGAGCGACAAGCTGTCCTCGTGCAACCCGTACGCGAAGGCCTACGACGAGGTGTGGGTGGCCGGGCCCGCCGCACGCGAGCGGTACGCGCTGGCCGAGGTGGGCGTCGAGGACAAGGACGTGGTGGAGACCGGCCGCCCGCAGCTGGACGCCGTACGGCCGTACGCGGGCCCGCCGGCCGGTGCGTGGACGACGGTCCTGTACGCGCCGACCTGGGAGGGCTGGGACGGCAACCCCGGCAACACCTCGGTGATCGCGGCCGGCGAGAACCTGGTGCGGGCGCTGCTCGCCGACCCGGGCGTGCGGCTGCTGTACAAGCCGCATCCGCTGACGGGGTCGGTGGACCCGCGCGCGGGCGCGGCCGATCTGCGGATCCGGGAGCTGATCCGGGCGGCGAACCGGGAGCGGACGGGGGCCCGCCCCGCGGGCGACGCCGGACTCGACCGTCTCACCCGGGAGCTGGACCGCCTCACCACGACCGACTTCCGGTCCGGGGCCGACACGGTGGAGCGCATGCGGGTGCAGTCGGCGCCGGAGCCGGGCCGGGCCGGGGCGGTGGCGCGGGCTACGGCGGCCTGGGAGGAGGCGTACTGGGCCTCGCTGCGGGCGGGCGAGCACCAGATCATCACGGACGCCCGGCCCGAGCTGTACTCCTGCTTCGACGCGGCCGACCTGCTGGTCAGTGATGTGTCCAGCGTGATCAGCGACTTCCTGGCGAGCGGGAAGCCGTACGCGGTGGCGAACACCAGCGGGCTGAGCGAGGACGCGTTCCGTACGGCGTTCCCGACGGTGGCGGCGGCGACGGTGCTGTCACCGGACGCCGGCGGGGTGCCGGCCCTGCTGGAGACGGTCCGGCACCCGGAGAAGGACGAACTGGCCGAGGCACGCGCCGCGTTGAAGCTGCGTCTGCTGGGCCCGGCGCAGCCCTCGTCGCAGGAGCGTTTCAACACGGCCGTACGGGAGCTGTGCGAGACGGCCGGGGAGCACCGGGCGCGGGTGGCGGAACGGCTGGCCGCCGAACTGCCCGGCCAGCGCACCGGGGCGGCGGTCCCGACCGCGCCGCGCTGAGCGGCGGTACGGGCGGGGCTGAGCGACGGTACGGGCGGGACGGAAGCGGGGGCCGCGCGAAAGCCGGCCCCCGCTTCCGTGGTCACGCCGCCGACCGCACCTCACGCGGCGTCAGCACCCGCCGCGCCTTGCGCACCGCCCGGCGTACGAACGTGTGGGCGCCGCCCTCGCGGTAGCCCGGGAAGGCGCGGGCCTCGCGCGGCTCGGCGAGGTACACCCAGTCGGGGACGCCGGCGGCGCGGTCGCGGAAGTGCGGATAAGCCAGGTAGACGCGGCGGCCCTTGCGCTCCAGGAGCGCCGCCGCCTGCTTCTTGGCCTTGACGAACTTCACGACCTCGATGAGCAGCTCGGGCCGCTGCTCGGCGACCAGGTGCAGGCGCAGCCGCTCGTGGACCTTGAGGCGCTGGGCGGCGCCCGCGGTCCAGTGGGCGTCCAGCAGGGGCTTGGCCAGCTCGAACTTGTGCCGGCGGATCTCCTCGCTGTCGGTGAGGTACTTGGGCCCGAACTGCGGGAGCAGTGTGACGAGTAAGGGCCGGAGCATCAGCTGGTCGCGCCGCTCGCCCGCGGGGACGTGCTCGGCGATCAGGTTCATCAGGGCCCGCGCGGAGTCGAACCGCAGCGCGTAACTGCCGCTCTTGGTCACGTGCTTGCCGTCGTCGCGGCCGACCAGGTAGTAGCAGGTGTGGTCGGCGACCACGGAGACGCCGTTCGCCCGCAGGTACGCCTCCATGGTGAACAGCGCGTCCTCGCCGGTGAACAGCGACTCGTCGAACCGCATGCCGTGCCGGTCCAGCAGCTCGCGGCGGAACAGCTTCTGCGCGCTGAGCGTGAACTTGATGTTGGAGGAGAAGACGTCGGTCCGCTCCACCGTCCTGCCCCACATGGACTTCGGCGCCGATCGGTTGACGCCCTCGACCTTGCCGAGGACGACGTCCGTACCCGCGCGGTCGGCCATGGCGACCATCCGCTCCAGGGCCTCGGGGCCCAGCCGGTCGTCGGCGTCGAGGAAGAAGACGTAGCGTCCGGTCGCCTTGGACAGGCCGACGTTGCGCGGGCCGCTGGGGCCGCCGGAGTTCTCCTGACGGGTCACCAGGACGCGCATGGGAGCGCGCTCGGCGAACTCCTCCAGGTACTCCCCCGTCCCGTCCGTCGATCCGTCGTCCACCGCGATGACCTCGACGCGCTCTGGATCGATGGTCTGTGCCTCGACGGACGAGAGGCACTCGATCAGATACGGCATCGCTTCGTACGCCCCGATGATCACACTCACATCAGGCTGCGCAACGGCCACGTTTCCCCCTAGTCAATGGGATATTCCCCCCGTATCGCCTCATTCGCTACTTGCAAGACGGGTGATCAGGGCAAGCGGTTGCCTCGCACGCACGTGTTAGTGGGACACGTCACACAATGAATCGACAGGCGGCGGGCATGCGAAAGGGCTCGGCCCCGAGAAGGAGACTTCTCGGGGCCGAGCCCTGATGCAGGCGGGTTCGGGTCAGCCGGCGCCGACACCGTCCGTGTCACCGGCCGCGGGCGTCCGCTGCCCGGGCACGGCGTTCGCCAGCTCGGCGTCGGCCTCGGCGTCGACCTCGGCATCGGCCAGGGCGGCCGCCACCCGTGACTCCTGGCCGACGTTGCGCGTCTCGGCCTTGAGCGCGAGGTTCGCGACGGCGGTGTTGAACTGGGCGAGGGAGGTCGGCTCGTCCGGGCCCAGCAGGTACTGCTTGAGTTCCTTGCGGTCCTCGGCCAGCGGATCGGCGGCCCGGTCGCGGACGGCGCCGAGCAGCTCGCCCAGCTCGGCCGCGCTGTTGGACAGGATCACCGCGGCGCGCACCGCCGTGTTGTTCCGCTTGAACTCCTCGACGCCCACCTCGGCGGAGTCCGTGACCGCGTACGGCTTGCCGCTCGCGATGAAGTCGGAGACCACGCTGGAGATGTCGGAGACCATCGCGTCGGAGACGTTGAAGCAGTCGTACAGCCGCGGGTCGGCGCCGGTGATGACGCGGTGCTCCCAGGCGGGGAAGGAACGCCAGTAGGCGTCGTTCCACTCGGCGCGCAGCCGGGCGACCTCCTCGTGCCGGGCGATGTCGACCTGCCCGTCACGGGTGGCCTCGGCCTCGTCGCGGCGCTCGCCGCCGGAGCCGGACAGCTGCGCGAGCCGGGCCTCGATCCGGGCCAGCTCGGCCTTGGCGTCGGCCTGGACGGCCGTGTCGGCGACGAAGCGCGTGTCGATGGCGCGCTCGGCGGCGGCCTTCTGGACCAGGGCGACGATCCGCCGGTGGGCGGCGCCGGCCTCCTTGCTGACGTTGCCGGTGAACGGGTGCGGCTTGTACAGGACGCGGACCGGCGGGTCGGCCTGCACGAGCTGCTGCACGATGTTCTCGCCGGCCAGGACGACCGAGGTGTTGCCCGGGTTGCCGTCCCAGCCCTCCCAGGTGGGGGCGTACAGCACGGTCGGGATGCGTCCCTCGGGCACGCCCTGCCAGGTCTGGATCGGGGCGAGCTGCGGGCGGCCGACCTCGACGATGTCGTCGTCGCGGACACCGACGTCGGCGATGGCGTAGCGGTCGCGGCCCGCGCGGCCCGCCGTCCACACCTCGTCGTAGACCTTGCTGTACGGGTTGACGCTGGCGAGCTTGTCGCTGTCGCCGTGGCCGATGAAGACGTGCTTGATCGTGGGCACGCGCAGCATGTGGATGTTCTTGCCGACGTTGGCCGCGTAGAGCGCGACCCGCACCGTCGACAGGTCCATGTTCATCAGGTGCACCCCTCCGGGCACGCAGACGACCGGGACCGTGGTGGGCGCCAGATTGTTCAGGATGGCCCGCTCACGCAGGATGATCAGCGGCTTGGAGTCCAGCTTCTCCATGGTGTCCAGCCACATGTTGACCTGGTAGGCGGAGTCCTTCGAACCGGAGAAGTACAGGACCGTCTCCGGCTGGTACTCGCCCAGCCAGTCGTCCACGGCGGCCAGGACCGTCTCGGCCTTCGGCGGGATCTTCCGGCCGCGCACGAACGGCACGAGCGCCAGCACGTACAGCGTGCCGAGGGCCACCGTGATGCCGATACCGACGAAGCCGACGAGGGCGGACTTCACCTGCGCGGCGAGCAGGATGCCGGCGACCGCGAAGAGGTCGATGTGGAGCATCTTCTCGGCGGAGCGGTGCAGCAGCTTGCGCGGCGGGGCGTCCGGGATGCGGATGCGCGACTTGAGGTCGACGTTGCGGGTGGCGACCGGCATGCGGCGGCGGTTGCGGATCAGCTGGACCAGCGCGCCGTGCGGGGCCTGCAGACCGTAGAAGGCGATGAAGCAGGCGATCGCCCCGTAGTAGATCAGGTTGTCCGCGAGGGACAGCCGGGCCAGCAGCAGGACGAGGAGCAGCTGCCGGATCAGGAAGCGGATCGACAGGCCGGCCCGCACCTTGCTGAGGCGGTTGATCAGATAGCTGCCCTTGCGGTGCAGATAGTGGTCCGCCAGGTACGTCACTGCGGCCGCTGCCGCGAAGGCGGGGACGCTCGGGACGAGCGCGGCCAGCATGAGGGCGGGGTAGCCCGCCATCATGAGGACCGCCGCGGCCAGCTGGGCCGCACTGCCCACCCGGGCGACGCGAATAGCGGTGGATATCACGGAGAAACCTGCTCTTGGGAGGGGTGTGCCGGTCTGGTTCGGAATTGCGGCTGGTCTGTGAATATTCGCGGGACGGTATGGATTCAGGCCCCTGCGAACACTCCTGTCGAAGAACTTCGTGAACAGGAGACCGCAGAGGCCTGAATTACCGGAGTCTATTTGGCGCCAATTATTACACGCCGTCCTGCCGGTCCAGAACCGTGGCGAGCGCCTGCTCGAAGCCGGAGGCCCGGGCCGCGCCGGCCGTCGGGTCCTGCTGGCGGACGTCGATGACGTGGCCGGTCAGCTCGGACAGCAGCACGTCGAGCGAGGTGCGGGCCACGGCCTCGGAGGACAGCAGGGAACCCGAGGGCTCCTGGCCGAAGGCCTTGGTGCGCATGGGGGTGGCGGTGCGCTCGGGGTTGATGCAGTTGACGCGGACGCCGTCGCCGGCCCACTCGTCGGACAGCGCCTGGGTGAGGTTCACCATGGCGGCCTTGGTGGAGGAGTACAGGCTGTACTCGGCGCGGCCGCGGGTGTAGCTGCTGGAGGTGTAGAGCAGGAGCTGGCCGTTGGTCTCGGACAGGTACTTGTACGACGAACGGGCGATCTGGACCGGGGCCAGGTAGTTGACCTTCAGCGCCTCCTCGATGGTGGCGTTGTCGGTCTCGGCGAGCTTGCCTATGCGCAGCACGCCGGCGGTGTTGACCACGTAGTCGATGCGGCCGGTCTCGGCGTACGCCTTGGACAGGGCGTCGTCGACCTCCTCCGGGTTCTCCACGTGGGTGCCGGTGGTGGAGCGGCCGAGGGCGTAGACCTTGGCGCCGTAGGACTCGGCGAGCTCGCCGATGTCCTTGCCGATGCCGTAGGAGCCGCCGAAGACGACCATCGTCTTGCCGGTGAGGAGCTCGCGGTAGGCCTCCTCGGAGACCTGCTCGGGCGCGGCGGTCGAGGCGAGCTGGAAGAGCTTGTCGGCGATGAAGACGTCGACGGGCTGCGTGACCTTCATGTTGTACTCGTCACCCGCGACGACGTGGATCGGCACGTCCGGCAGGTACTTGAGCACGACGGAGCAGTCGTCGGTGGCCTGGAAGTTGGGGTCGTTCGAGGCGACCTCGTAGGCCCGCTTGATCGTGGACAGCTTGAAGGCCTGCGGGGTCTGGCCGCGGCGCAGCCGGGAGCGGTCCGGGATCTCGGTGATGAACTCGCCGTCCTCGCCGTGCGTGCGCGTGACGATGATGGTGTCCGCGGACGGGATGGCCACGTCGACGGCCTGGAAGCGCTCCAGCGCGACGACGCAGTCGTCGATGACGCGCTGCGACAGCAGGGGGCGCACGGCGTCGTGGAAGAGGACGTTGGCGTCCTCGCCCTCGGCCAGGCCCTCGCCCAGCGCGGCGATGGCGCGCTCGGTGGTCTCGTTCCGCGTGGAGCCGCCCTCGATGATCTTCGAGACCTTCTTGAATCCGGCCTTCGCCACGATCTTCTCGACGTCGGGCACGTAGCCCTGCGCCATCAGCACGATGACGTCGTCGATCGAGTCGGCGTTCTCGAAGGTGGTCAGCGTGTGCTCGATGACTGCCTTGCCGGCGATCTTCAGCAGCTGCTTGGGGATCGACAGACCAACGCGCTGACCGGTACCACCAGCCAGGATCACTGCGGTGGTACGGGGCTTGGCTATGTGCTGGGACACAGGTGACCTACCTCGGGGCGACAGGGAACTTGGAAATGGTCCCACTTGTGGTTACCGCAGTGCAAGGTGAGCGACCTTCGCCACATATGTGCGCGCAACCTGTCATTCACCTTGGGGTGCCGGTGATTGGTGAGACGACTCCGTGAAGCCTTCACGAGTTCCTCGGACGGTGTCTGGTGCACGGTACGCGTCTTGGCGGTGTGGTGCGGCATCCGATCACCGTGGCAGTCGTCACGGTGATCGCCCGAGGACCGGTCTTCACTGTCCCCTGCAATACCGCTTGCCCAGCCGTCCATTGCCGCGGAATTCGCGGTAAAGATTCCGCAGCGTTTCGGTATCGGTCGGGGTAAGGGAAGAGCCTGGGACTCCGATGAGTCCCAGGCTCCCGTCAGTCCGGCGGTCGAAGACTGTCAGACCACCTCGACGCCCGGCCGGCCCGCCTCGACCCGCAGCCTCGCCAGTGTGCTCGGTACCGAGGTCGGCTGCCGTACGGTGTCGACCACCCTCACCTGCGCGTCGATGCCGTCACGGCGGACGTCGAAGAGGTGGTAGCCGCGGTGCGCGTCGAGCAGCTTCCAGTGCGGGTTGTCCGGACGCCGCGGGTCCCACTCCTTGCGGAAGGCCTCCTGGTCCTGGTCGCCGTTGCTGGAGATGGAGGTGCCGACGAACTCGGCGCCGACGACCGCGGAGTCCGGGTCGGCGTAGTCCTCCTTGAGGTCGCTGATCATCGTCAGATGCCGGTCGCCGGAGAGCACCACGGGGTTGCGGACCTGCTTGAACTCCTGGGAGAACTGGTTGCGTTCGGCCTGGTAGCCGTCCCAGGCGTCGTAGAACCAGAGCTTGCCCTCGCCGACCTTGAGGTCCGTCTCAGCCATCATGATCTGGGAGGCGATGAGGTTCCAGCGGGCGGGCGAGTTCTTGAGCCCGTCCAGCAGCCACCGTTTCTGCTGCGCGCCCAGCATGGTCAGCGACGGGTCCTGGGCCCCGGCCTGGCTGGTGGCCTGGTCGCTGCGGTACTGCCGGGTGTCCAGGACGTTGAGCCGGGCCAGGCGGCCGAACTCCAGGCGGCGGTGCATCCGGATGTGCGGTCCGTCGGGGACGGCGGTGGCGCGGACCGGCATGTGCTCGTAGAACGCCTGGTAGGCCGCGGTCAGCCGGGCCACGAACGCGTCGTGCGGCTGCTTGTCGGGGTCCTGCGGGATCTCGCCCGCGAAGTCGTTGTCCACCTCGTGGTCGTCGAAGCTCACCACGAAGGGCGCGTTCGCGTGCATCGCCGCGAGGTCCGGGTCGGTGCGGTACTGGGCGTACCGGTTGCGGTACTGGACGAGGCTGAAGGGCTCACCGGTGCCCTCGTGCCGTCGTACGCCCGTCGCCGAGGGCGTGGACTCGTAGATGTAGTCGCCGACGAAGACCACGACGTCGGGGTCCTGATCAAGCATGTCCGCGTATGGCGTGAAATAGCCGTGCTGCCAGTTCTGGCAGGACGCGAGGGCCATGCGCAGGGAGCCACCGGAGCTGTGGGGGTGGGGCGCGGTGCGGGTGCGGCCGGTGGGCGAGAGCTGCCCGCTGGTGCGGAAGCGGTAGTAGTACGCACGGTCCGCGCGGAGCCCGCGTACGTCCACGTGAACGCTGTGCCCGTACTCGGGCCGGGCCTGGGCGGTGCCGCGTCGGACGAGCTTTCTGAACCGGTGGTCCTCCGCGAGCTGCCACTCGACCGGCACCACCCGGTCGGGCATGCCCCCGCCGTTCAGCGGGTCGGGGGCGAGCCTGGTCCACAGCACGATGCCGTCGGGCAGCGGGTCACCTGAGGAGACGCCGAGGCTGAACACACCGTCGGGCAGCGGCGTCTCGGCCGCGCGGGCGGCGGCCGGAAGCCACAGCTGGGCGGAGGCGGCGGCGCCTAGCACCGCGGCGCCTGCGGTCAGAAAGCGGCGTCGGTCGGGCGATCCTGCTGTCATCGGCTGACTCCCTTACCTCGCTGGCCACTTGGACACTGGGAAGCTTCACGCTCGCGGGCGACCCGCCCGCTGAACGTCGGGGTTCACGTACATGACAACTAAGCAGACAAAAAGAGACTCGCCGCCAGCATCGGAACAAGCCGTTGCTGGGGCGAGTCTGACAGGTGATCAGCCGGAGAAGCCGGTGCCGAGCCGGGCGTCTGTGGCGGTGGTGCCGAGGAGGGTGTTTCCGAAGGTCGTGGTGCCGTTCGGGCTCACGACGGTGGTCGGTCCGGACCGGAAGTACCAGACGGACCCGGCGTTGCCGTTCTCCCCCGGCGCGCCGGCGGCCACGTCGGCCAGGCCGTCGCCGTTCGCGTCGGCGAGGTGGACGGCCTTGCCGAAGGTGTCGCCCTTCTCGGCGGCACCCGGCACGTTGGGCGTGTCCTGCGTGACCACCTGGGCGCCGGTGCCGGTGAGCCCCTTCGCGGTGCCGCGCAGGACGACGACCGCGCCCGCGTCGGCCACACCGCCCAGGTTCTCCCCGGGCAGCCCGGTCGCCACGTCCGGGTAGCCGTCGCCGTTGACGTCGGCGACCCGGACATCGGTCCCGAAGCCGTCGCCCGCCTCGGCGCTGCCGGGCACGCCGGGGCTGTCCTGGTTGAGGTGCGCGGCCCTGGTGCCGTCCGGCCCGTTCGAGGTGCCCGGGATCCAGGTCACCCGGCCGCCCTTGGCGGCGGGAGTGTCGAGGTCGCTGTCGTACCCGGTGACGGCCCGGCCGACCACGATGTCGTCGACGCCGTCCTGGTCGACGTCCCCGATGTCGAGGTTCTCACCGCCCTGGATCCGGTAGCCGTCGGCGCCTTCCACGGTGGTGTACGGCTTCAGTCCCTGCCGGGAGCCCGGCCAGTACACGACCCGGCGGGCGTCCCACTCGTCGCCGTCGTTCTGGGTGGCGGCGACGTCCGTGACACCGTCGCCGTCGACGTCGCCGGTGGCCAGGTCGAGGATCCGGCTGTCGAACTCGTCCTTCACGACCTGCTCGCCGTGGGCCGTGGAGCCGTCCCGGGAGAACGGGCCCTTCAGGACCCGCAGATCGTGCTGGTTCTGCACGGTCACCAGGTCCTCGGCACCGTCGCCGTCGACGTCCCCGAGGACCAGACCCGCCTGATTGTTGATCCCGTCGTACTCCTTGCCCGTGGCCACTACCGCACCACCGGACAGGCCCTTGGGACCGCCCCACAGGACCTCGACCAGCCCGGATTCGGCACCGCCGTCGGCCGTGTCCTCGCCGCCGACGCCCACGACCAGGTCCGCGTATCCGTCGCGGTCGAGGTCGGCGGTGTCGAGCGCGCCGCCGAACTCGTCGTCCGTCTCGGCGCTGCCGGGCACACCGGCCGTGTTCTGGCTGAACACCTGCCGCTTGGTGGTGTTCAGCCCGTTCGCCGTGCCGTAGATGACGGCGACGTAGCCGGCGCCCTTCTTGCCGCCGACGGTCGCGGTCGGGGCGGCCACGGCGAGATCCGCGTAGCCGTCGCCGTTGAAGTCGTCGTGGGGCTTCGTCGCGGCGGACTCGGCGGCGCCTGCCTCGGTGGCGGCGTGCGCGGCCACCGGGACGGTGACGGCGGCAACGACGGCGATCGCCGCCGCTACTCCGAGACCGCGGCCGATCCCGCGCTTGCTCGTGGACTGGGGCACGTACGTCAACTCCGTTGATCGCATGGGCAGGTGCTGCGCGGCGAGGAACAAGATCCTCATCCGCTCTGCCCTCTACGACACCCCGGAGAACGACTTGGTTGCATCAAAGTCGGTCGCGAATTTGCGCTTTGTTAACTCAGAACGGCTCGAAGTCGTCGAACTCCTGCTGCGCCTCGTCCCTCTCGGCCTGCCGGTCCCTACGGCGCTGCGCCGCCGGGCGCTCCCCCTCGAACCGGTGGTCCTCGCCCCGTCGGCCCAGCATCTCCGCCCCGGCCGTCAGGGACGGCTCCCAGTCGAAGACGACCGCGTTGTCCTCGGGTCCGATGGCGACGCCGTCGCCGCCCCGGGCACCCGCCTTCACCAGCGACTCTTCGACACCGAGCCGGTTGAGCCGGTCCGCCAGGTAGCCGACCGCCTCGTCGTTGTTGAAGTCGGTCTGCCGCACCCACCGCTCGGGCTTCTCGCCGCGCACCCGGAACAGGCCGTCGGCCTCGCGGGTCACGGTGAAGCCCGTGTCGTCCACGGCCTTCGGCCGGATCACGATCCGGGTGGCCTCTTCCTTCGGCTTCGCCGCCCGGGACGTGGCCACGAGCTCCGCGAGTGCGAAGGACAGCTCCTTCAGCCCCAGATGCGCCACGGCCGACACCTCGAACACGCGGTACCCGCGCGCCTCCAGATCGGGCCGCACCATCTCGGCCAGGTCCTTGCCGTCCGGTACGTCGGTCTTGTTCAGGACGACGATCCGCGGGCGGTTGTCCAACCCGCCGTACTGCCGCAGCTCCTCCTCGATGATGTCGAGGTCGGAGGCCGGGTCGCGGTCCGACTCCAGCGTGGCGGTGTCCAGGACGTGCACGAGCACGCTGCACCGCTCCACGTGGCGCAGGAACTCCAGGCCCAGGCCCTTGCCCTGGCTGGCGCCGGGGATCAGCCCGGGCACGTCGGCGATCGTGTACACGGTCGAACCGGCCGTGACGACACCGAGGTTCGGGACGAGCGTGGTGAAGGGGTAGTCGGCGATCTTCGGCTTGGCGGCGCTCAGCACCGAGATCAGGGACGACTTGCCGGCGCTCGGGTACCCGACGAGCGCCACGTCGGCGACCGTCTTCAGCTCCAGGACGACGTCCCGCAGGTCCCCCGGCTCGCCGAGCAGCGCGAAGCCGGGCGCCTTGCGCCGCGCGGAGGCCAGCGCCGCGTTGCCGAGCCCGCCCCGGCCGCCCTGCGCGGCGACGAAGGACGTGCCCTGTCCGACCATGTCGGCGAGGACGTTGCCCGCCTTGTCCAGCACCACCGTGCCGTCCGGCACCGCCAGCACCAGGTCCTGGCCGTCCTTGCCGGAGCGGTTGCCGCCCTCGCCGGGCTTGCCGTTGGTGGCCTTGCGGTGCGGGGAGTGGTGGTAGTCGAGAAGCGTGGTGATCGACTGGTCGACGGTGAGGATCACGTCCCCGCCGCGACCGCCGTTGCCGCCGTCCGGTCCGCCCAGCGGCTTGAACTTCTCACGGTGGACGGAGGCACAGCCGTGGCCTCCGTTACCCGCGGCGACATGCAGCTCGACGCGGTCCACGAAGGTGGTCATGGGATGTGCCTCCAGTTACGTACGGGGTGTTCTCTGAGAACCAACACGCGAAAGGCGGACCCGCTTCCCGTGAGGGAAGTGAGGTCCGCCTCGCGAAAGCTTCCGGTCAGGCGACCGGAACGATGTTCACGACCTTGCGGCCACGGTGGGTGCCGAACTGCACCGAACCGGCGGCCAGGGCGAACAGCGTGTCGTCGCCGCCACGGCCGACGCCGGTGCCCGGGTGGAAGTGGGTGCCACGCTGACGGACCAGGATCTCACCCGCGTTGACGACCTGACCGCCGAAGCGCTTCACGCCGAGCCGCTGGGCATTGGAGTCGCGACCGTTCCGAGTGGACGATGCGCCCTTCTTGTGTGCCATTTCTCCTCAGTCCCTTACTTCGCAGCCGCGGGGATCTCAGTGACCTTGATCGCCGTGTACTGCTGGCGGTGGCCCTGGCGACGGCGGTAACCGGTCTTGTTCTTGTAGCGCAGAATGTCGATCTTCTGGCCCTTGTGGTGGTCCACGACCTCGGCCTGGACCTTGATGCCGGCCAGCACCCACGGGTCGCTGGTCACGGAGTCGCCGTCGACAACGAGCAGGGTCGAGAGCTCGACCGTGTCGCCAACCTGGGCGGTGGAAATCTTGTCAACCTCAACGATGTCGCCGACAGCAACCTTGTGCTGGCGACCACCGCTGCGCACGATGGCGTACACGCGGAACTCTCTCTCGCTCGGGGAAACGGCACCCCCGCAGGCCAGCCGCCCGACTCAGCGAGCAGCCTCTCCTGGGCGCCCGGCGCCCGGAGGGTGAGGTTTACGGGGATGTGACGCGTCATTCGACACGCCGACGGTCAAGGTTACGGGGCCCCGGCCAGGGGGGTCAAACCGAGGCCGGTCCGCCGCCTGTGCGACCGGTCACGCCGGTCGCACAGGGGCGGGATGTCAGCCCTCGTCGGTGGAGGCCGAGACGGAGGACGCGGACGACACCGTCTGCTCCGCCGCCACGGTCTTCTTCGACGCGGTCTTCTTCGCGGCGGTCTTGGTGGTCGCCGCCTTCTTGGCCGTCGTCTTCTTGGCCGCGGTCTTCTTCGCGGCCGTCTTCTTGGTGGCGGCCTTCTTCGCCGTGGCCTTCTTCGCCGTCTTGCGGGCCGTCTTCTTGGCCGGAGCCGGCTCCTCGGCGGTCTCCGGGGTGGCCTCGGCGGCGGCCGGGGCCGCGACGTCCGACGCCCCCTCCGCGGCCGACGAGACGACCACGACGGCCGCTTCCTCGGAGGCGGTGGACGCGGTGGGCTTGCGCACGGCACGGCGCCGCGGACGGGCCGGGGCGGCGCTCTCGGCGGGCGCCTCGGGCGTCTCCGTGGCCGGCTCGGGCGCCTCCGCGGCCTCGGCTGCGGCGGGCGCGGTCTCGGAGACCGTCACCACGGTCGCCTCCGCTCCCGCCGGAGAACCGGCCGGAGCCGACACCTTGCGCGTCGCCCGCCGACGGCCACGGCCCTTGGGCGCGGCCTCCTCGACGGCCGGAGCCTCTACGGCGGCGGCCGGGGCCTCGACGACCGGGTCCTCGACGGCCATCGGCTCGGCCTGCGCCTCGGTGGCCGGCTCCGGCTGCACCGGACGGGCGACCTCCTCGGCGGCGGTCACGTCCTGCGCCGTCGGTACCTCGGCCTCGGCCTGCTCGGCCTTCCTGCCCTTCCTGGCCTTCGGCTCCGCCGTCTCACCGCGCGGCGCACCCGCCGGAGCGGACGCCCGCCTGCTCGCCCGGCGCCTGGTACGGCCGCGTCCGGCCGCGGCCTCCGCCTCGGCGGCGCTGCTGTACAGCTCCTCGTCGGGCTCGAAGGACGGCTCGGGCAGGGCGATCGGCTCGGCGATCTCGGCACCCACCTCCGCCTCGGTCTGCGCCTCCTGCTCGGCGGTCTCGACGGCGGCCGCCTCGTGGACGTGCGGCTGCTCGGCGGCACCGGCACGCGCGCGCTTCTTGCGCTTGCCGCCGCCTCCGCCGCCGGCGCCGGTCGGCTGCTCCATGTGCACGATGACACCGCGGCCGTTGCAGTGGACGCAGGTCTCGGAGAAGGACTCCAGCAGGCCCTGCCCGACCCGCTTGCGGGTCATCTGCACAAGCCCCAGCGAGGTCACCTCCGCCACCTGGTGCTTGGTCCGGTCCCGGCCCAGGCACTCCAGCAGGCGCCGCAGCACCAGGTCCCGGTTGGACTCCAGCACCATGTCGATGAAGTCGATGACGATGATGCCGCCGAGGTCGCGCAGCCGCAGCTGGCGCACGATCTCCTCGGCCGCCTCCAGGTTGTTTCTGGTGACGGTCTCTTCCAGGTTGCCGCCCTGACCGGTGAACTTGCCGGTGTTGACGTCGACGACGACCATCGCCTCGGTCCGGTCGATCACCAGCGAACCGCCGCTGGGCAGCCAGACCTTGCGGTCCAGGGCCTTGGCGAGCTGCTCGTCGATCCGGTACGTGGCGAAGACGTCGACCTCGGAGGTCCACTTCGACAGCCGCTCGGCCAGGTCGGGGGCGACGTGCGAGACGTACCCGTGGATGGTCGACCAGGCGTCGTCACCGCTGACGACGACCTTGGAGAAGTCCTCGTTGAAGATGTCGCGCACGACCCGGACGGTCATGTCCGGCTCGCCGTAGAGCAGCGTCGGCGCGTTGCCGCTCTTGGCCTTCTTCTGGATGTCCTCCCACTGCTGCTGCAGTCGCTCGACGTCCCGGCGCAGCTCGTCCTCGCTCGCGCCCTCGGCCGCGGTGCGCACGATGACGCCCGCGTCCTCGGGGACGATCTTCTTGAGGATGGTCTTCAGCCGGGCCCGCTCGGTGTCGGGCAGCTTGCGGCTGATGCCGGTCATGGAGCCCTCGGGGACGTACACGAGGTAGCGGCCCGGGAGGGAGACCTGGCTGGTCAGACGGGCGCCCTTGTGCCCGATGGGGTCCTTGGTGACCTGCACGAGGACCGACTGGCCGGACTTCAGGGCCGACTCGATGCGCCGCGGCCCGTTGGCCATGCCGAGCGCCTCGAAGTTGACCTCACCGGCGTACAGGACGGCGTTGCGGCCCTTGCCGATGTCGATGAAGGCGGCCTCCATCGACGGCAGCACGTTCTGGACCTTGCCCAGGTAGACGTTGCCGACGTACGAGGTCGACTGCTCCTTGTTGACGTAGTGCTCGACGAGCACGTTGTCCTCGAGGACGCCGATCTGCGTACGGTCGCCGTGCTGGCGGACGACCATCACGCGCTCGACGGCCTCGCGGCGGGCCAGGAACTCGGCCTCGGTGATGATCGGGACGCGGCGGCGGCCCTGCTCGCGGCCTTCGCGGCGGCGCTGCTTCTTGGCCTCCAGACGGGTCGAGCCCTTGATGGACTGCACCTCGTCGGACGGCTCCGCCTTCGGCCTGGGCTCGCGGACCTTGACGACCGTGCGCTCCGGGTCGTCGTCGGAGGTCTCGGACTCGGTGCCGCTGTCACCGGCGCGGCGACGGCGGCGCCGGCGACGGCGGCTGCTGCTGGAGCCGCCCCCGCCGGACGACTCGTCACGGTCGGCGGCCTCGTCGGACTCCTCGTCCTCGTCGGCCGTGTCCTCGCCGTCCTGGGCCGCGGCGCCCTGCTCGGACTCCTCGTCCGTGGTCTCGTCGGAGTCGGCGGAGTCGCCACGCCGACGGCGGCGACCGCCCCGGCGACGGCGGCGGCGCGAGCCGCTCCCCTCGGACTCCTCTTGCTCGTCGGAGTCGTCGGAGTCCTCGGCGTCCTCCGACTCGTCGTCGGCGCTCTGGGCGGCGGCGGCCTCGGCGGCCGGGGCCTCGGACTCGTCGCCGGCACCCCGGCGGCGGCGCCGGCGGCGCGACCCGCCGGACTGCTCCTCCCGGGGAGCCTCGGCCGGCGCGGACGCCTCGGTCTCCTCGGGCTCGTCGGCCACGGCCGCCTCGGCTGCGGCAGCGGCGGCGGCCCGCTCCGGCGTCTGGAACTGGGGCTCGGTGAACACGGGCGCCTGGAACACGGCGACAGCGGGACGCGCGGGGCGCGCGGCCGACTCGCTCTCACCGTCAGCCGTGTCGTCGGCCGCGGCGGACTTCGAGGCCTTCGAGGACCTCGGGGACTGGGCGGGCTCGGCGAAGCCACTGGCGGCCCTGCGGGCGACCCGACGACGCCGCCGCGGGGCGGCATCCTCGGCGGCCTCGGCGGGCTCCGCGGGTTCCGCGGCAGGGGCGGCTTCGGCGGGGGCCTCCGGCGCGGGAGCGGCCTCGGAGGCGGGGGCCTCGGAGGCGCGGGCGGGCTCGGCGGCGGGGTTCTCGGTCACAGGTGCCTTCGCCTCCTCGGCGTTGCCTTCCGGCGCTCCGGCAGGCGCGGACACCCGCCGCGAGGCACGGCGACGGGTACGCCGGGGAGCGGCGTCCTCGGTGACCTCGGTGGACGCGGCGGCTGCGGTGGCCGCGGCGGCCTCGGTCTCTTCGGCGGGCCCACCGGTCGCGGCCGCCGGCTCCGGGGCACCGGACGCGGCCTGAGCCGTCTCGGGCGTCTCCGCCGGAGCCGCAGCAGGCGAGGTCACCGTGCGGGTCGCACGACGCCGGGTACGCCGGGGAGCGGCGTCCTCGGACACCGCGGCGGGGGCGGAGACCTCGGCCTGCTCCGACGCCTCGGAGCCGGCCGGAGCGGCGGCGGTCACCGGGACCACGGTCTCGGCGGCCTCGGCGGCCGCCGGGGTCCCGGCAGGTGCGGACGCGCGACGGACGGCCCGGCGCCGCCTGGGAGCGGCGGGCGCGGCCTCCTCGGCGCTCTCGGCGGCCTGCGCGGCCTCGGACGTCTCATCCGCCTCGGCGGCCGCGTCCTCGGCGGCTTCCACGACCTCGGTCGCGAGTTCGTCGGGATCGGCGGCCGGTATGGCCGGCGCGACGGTCTCCACCGGGGCGTCGGAGGAGCCGCCGACGGGGGGACCCGCCGGGCGGGACGCGGCACGCCGCTGCCGACGAGGCGGCAGGGTGTCGCTGGGGGTGTTCTGTCCGGAGCCCGTTGAGGACTCTGTGGGTTCGGTCGGTTCGAGCATGCGGGCTTTTCTCCCGTCAGGCTCCCGGGCGCCGCGCCTGGTCCGGCGATGCCGGTGACGTCCGCGGCTCGCGCTGTGCGCGTCGCCGCCGTCCGGGGCGCGGGCGCCGCACGGGAGCTCTCCGTGTCCTGTCTCGCCGGTTCCGTACGCCGAATGCGTACGGCCTGGCGAAAGTCTGCTGGTCGGTACGCTGCCCGACCCAGGTGGCTCCCGAGTCCGAGGGCGGCGCTACGACGTCCGTCCCTTCGCGGAACCTTCCTTACGCCGGCGCCGTCGCGGCGGCAGTCGGTTCGGCCGTTGAGAGGGCCTCCGCTGCCTCGCGGTCGGGCGCGAGCGGGTCGGTCACCGTGCCGGTCTCTTCATCGAACAGCCCCTGCGCCAGCCTGGTCACCGCTGCGGGGACCGGCGGCGCCAGGTCGGCCACGGCGCGGAGACCGGACAGGACGTCGTCGGGTCGTACGGCAGGCGTCACGTGCCGAACAACCAGCCGCAGTATCGCACAGGGCTGGTCGGTCGGCCTATCAGCCTGGGAACTGTGTGTTTCTGTGAGGTCTGGGATCTCCAGGCTCACTACGGCGGCGCGGGCGTCGAAGGTGCGGATGCCGTTCTTGGCCTGGCGCTGGACCTCGACGGTCTCGGCGGCGGTGAAGGCGTCCGCCGCGCGGCGGGCCTCCTCCGGCGGCACACCGTCCAGCCGCAGCTCCCATACGGAAGCCGTCAGCCGGTCGGCGAGTCCCGAGGTGCGGGCCTCGACCGCCTCGACGATGTCGAGCCCGGTGGGCATCGACGCGTCGAGAAGGGCCCTGAGCCGCTCCGGATCGCGCGCTGCGGTGAGCGCGATCTCCAGGTATTCCGCCTCACTGCCCGTGCCGGTGGGTGCGGCATTGGCGTACGACACCTTCGGGTGCGGTGTGAAGCCCGCCGAGTACGCCATCGGCACCTCGGCACGGCGCAACGCACGCTCGAAGGCGCGCTGGAAGTCACGGTGGCTGGTGAACCGGAGGCGGCCGCGCTTGGTGTAGCGCAGTCGGATGCGCTGCACCGCGGGTGCGGGCGGCGGGCCTTCGGGCTGTCGCTTGCCCAGTGTCGTTCAGTCCTTCGTGAGAGCGGTCGTACTGCTACCAAGAGTACGTGTCCCGCGCCCCGATGGTTCCCCGCGGTCGACGGGCCGCGCTCGCCTCGGTTCGCCGAGGAGCATCCGCCGGAAGTCGGCACGCGCCTGCCGCGCGGACTCCCGGGCGGTGGCCAGGGCCTGCCTGGTGGCGCGGCCCACAGCGCGGGCGGCTTCCGCTGCGGGCCGCAGGACGGTGTCCCGCACGACGTGTCCGACCGGTTTCAGCACGCTGCGGTACACCCACCGCAGCGGCTCTACGAAAGCCCACCGGAAGAGGGTGGCGAGGAACCGCCCGACGGCGAGCGAGATGTGCCCGGCGACGCGCCAGGCGTGCCCGAGGGCGTCCCAGACCTCCCGTCCGATGACGGCGAGGACCCTCCCGACGGGGGCGAGAACCCAGCGCCAGAGGGCGAGCCCGGGCAGGACGAGCAGGATCCGGGTGATCCAGTAGAGGCCCGCTCCGATACCGGCGACAATCATGCTCACCAGCCACACCAGCCCCCTGCCGCACCAGGCGATCGCACGCCCGACGGGTGCGAGCACCCAGGTCCAGAGCCATACGCCGGGTACGACCAGGAGGTACTTCGCGAGCCACGCCAGGGCGGTCCAGACTCCGATGCCGATCGCGGCGAGCACGGCGCCGAGGCCCTTCAGGACCCACGTCACGGCATGCCCGGCCGGCGTCAGCAGATGGGCGTACACCCAGCCGAACGCCGCCCCGGCTCCCCGCGCGAGCCAGGCGATCCCGTGCCCTGCGGGGGTGAGCACGTACCGGTACGTCCACACCACAGGCACGACGAGGAGCACGTTCCCGAGCCACCCGAGGGCCTTGCCCACCGGCACGACGACATACCGCCACAGCCCGACGACGGGCCAGACGAACACCGCCCGCCCGAGCCACAGCAGCGCCCGCCCCAGCGGCCGGAACAGCACGTCGTTCAGGAACCGTCCGGCCACGACGAGCGCGTCCCACGCCATCCGCACGGGGACGACCAGCACGAGCACGACGATCCGCACGGGAATCCGGATCGCGACAGCGAGACACCCCTCGGGCGCCCCGGGTACGGGCGGCCCGGGCGATGCGGTCCCCTGTTTCCGCAGGTCGACTCGCTCCTCGGCCCCCTCTCGGGCCGGCTTCTCCAGATCCATACCGTCGTAGACGCCACAGCGCCCCGTCCGGATCCAGACCTGGCTCACGCGCTTGTGACCCGCGTCTGCAGCAGCCGGGGCGATTCCTGGAATCCACACCGGGCGTAGGCGGGGATCGCTCGCGAGGTGGAGTGCACGGTCACCCGTTCCAGCCCGAGCTCCCCGGCCTGGTCCAGGACGGCCTGGATGAGCTGCGCCCCGAGCCCGCCGTCCCGCGCCTCGGGTGCGACGTAGACGCACTGGACGTCCCCGGAGGCCCGCCGCGGTGCCTGCGGCGTGGGCACCCGTCGCACCACCACGAGCCAGGCCATGCCGATGACCACGTCGTCACGGACGAGCACCGTGCATCGATGCGACCCGGCGTTCTCCCCGGCCCATCCGACGAAGTGCTCCACGAACTCCTCGCGTTCGCCGACGGCCTCGCCGCCGTTCTCGACGAGCCAGTCCCATCGCAGTGCGGCCACGGCCGCCAGTTCACCTGATCGAGCCGGGCGGATCTCGATGTTCTCCATCAGGGCATTGTCCGGACCGCGACCTCGTCCGCCTCCCACCGCAGCAGATCCCCCGGCTGGCACTCCAGCACCTCGCAGAGCGCGGCGAGCGTCGAGAAGCGGACCGCCTTGGCGCGGCCGTTCTTGAGGACCGCCAGGTTGGCGGGGGTGATGCCGACGCGTTCCGCGAGCTCGCCCACGGACATCTTCCGTTTGGCCAGCATCACGTCGATGTCGACGGCGATCGCCATCAGATGACCTCTTCCAACTCGGCCCGCATCCGTGCCGCCTCGATGTCGCGCGCGACGGCCTGCGCGAGCAGCACGCGCAGCACGAGCACGACCAGCGCGACGCCCAGCACGGCCACGACCACCCCGCACAGCAGCAGGACCACCCCGGGAGCGACGGCCTCGCCGGGCGCGAGAACGACCGCGAGGGCGAAGACCAGCAGGGCGGCCGAGACGAACGCGCCGATCACGATGTGCACGTACCGGAAGGCGGCGGTGGAGAACACCGTCCCGCGGCGCACCATCGTCACCAGCCGCCACACGCAGACCACAACGACCTGGGCCGTCACGATACCGAGGATCGTGATCACGAGGATCGGGGTGCGGAGGTACGCGTAGTCCGGATTCAGGCCGTCCAGATCGACGGCCAGCAGCGGCACCATCACCGCCTGCACGAACAGCGACCCGGCGAGCAGCACGCCGAGCACCCCACGCAACGCCGCCACGGCCAGCTTCCCCATCACCACTCCTTCGATCGAGCTACGATGAAAATCTATCGACACTCGATAGATAGCGCAATGAGGCGGCCCTCACGTGGGAATCGTGACAACGTGGGCAGTGAGCACGCCGAGGCGACGACGGAAGGAGACCCGGAGTGGACTGGCGCGTGTTCGCGCAGCAGATGGCCTCCATGGCACGGGTCCTGCTCGCCCAGGAGTCGGTCGACGCCACCCTCGATCACATCACCGGTTCGGCCACGACACTCGTGCCGGGATGCGACGCGGCCGGCATCCTCCTCCTGCACGGCAAACGGGTGGAGACGCTCGCCCCCACCGCCGACCTGGTCGTCAAGAGCGACCAACTGCAGGAGCGCCTGGCGGAGGGGCCCTGCTTCGACGCGGCCCGCAGCGACACGGGGGAGCGGGTCTTCCGCATCACCGACTTCACCGACGAGCAGCCGCGCTGGCCCGCGTACGCCGAGCAGGCCCGTGACCTGGGCGTGGGCAGCATGATGGGCTTCCTGCTGTACACCGATGACGAGGAACTCGGCGCGCTCAATCTCTACTCCGGCCGTCCGGGAGCCTTCGCGGAGGACAGCGAGACCGCCGGGTGGCTGCTGGCCTCGCACGCCGCCATCGCCTTCGCCAGCGCCCGCAGCCACGCCCAAATGGAGCAGGCCGTCGCCACGCGTCACCTCATCGGCGAGGCCATGGGCATCCTCATGGGCAGCCACCGCCTCACCGAGAAGCAGGCCTTCGACGTGCTGCGCCGCTTCTCCCAGGAGAAGAACATCAAGCTCCGCGAGGTCGCCCGGCGTGTCTGCGAAGAAGGCCGCCTCGACTGACGGCTCCCCCGGCACATGGCTGAACCGGGGGAACCTGGGCCGGGCCGGTCCCCCGGGGGAGCGCCACCGACCCCGCCTTGTCTCAGCGGGTCCCCCGCAGGACCGACCTCACCCCTCGGTTCCTCTCAGTCTTCTCGTGCGTACGGCACGACGGTGATCCGGTCGATCAGCGGCGCGAAACGGGAGCGGAGGAGCACCCCGGGAAAGGTGTCCGAGGCGTAGGTGGTGCCGTCGAAGTCCGGCAGTTCCTCGGAGCGGAAGGCGATCGTGTTCTTCCCCTTCCTCAGCTGGAGGGGGACGGTCAGCTCCCAGAAGTTGTTCTGGTGGAAGCTGTGCGGGAAGCCGACCCGCCGCGTCCCGCCGCCGTTGACGCTGATGTCGGCGTGGCGGGCGAGCGGGTCCGGGTTGTAGTGCGTGGCCTCGGACTGCTCCGGGTTGGAATAGCGGACGCGCAGCGCGTGCAGGCCGGGCCGGTCGGCCGTGACGGTGAAGGTCGCGGTGTTGCCGTTGCCCGGGTCGCCGCCGATGCCCGTGATCGCCGTGCCGTCGGTGGCCAGCGAGAGCGGCGTCAGGGTGGCCGAGCCCGCGAGCTTCGCGCCACCGGCCTCGTACGTACGCGCCGGCAGCGTGCCCTCGGTGAGTGTCACCGTCAGACGGTCGACGAGGGTCGTGGCCGAACCGCCGGTCACGGTCACCTTGTTGACGCCGCCCGAGAGCGACACGGCGACCTTGCTCCGCTTCTCGGCCAGGCGCAGGACGTCGTGCCCGTTGACGGAGAGCCGGGCGTTCGCAGCGCCGAGGGTGCCGACGTCGAGGGTGGCCTCGCGGTCGGCCGGTGAGTAGACCCAGAACGTGGCGGTCTGGCCCTTGGCGAGGCGGGCCGCGCCCGAGCCGGTGGCCGCCTTCTCGGGCAGGTCGTAGACGGGCCGAGCCCCGCCCGCCAGCCACGCCAGCTCACCCTCGTACACCCGCGTGCCCGCCGAAGCCCCGGGGAGGGAGAGGGTGAGGCGGTCGACGATGGCGTCGCCCTTGGTGGCGCGCTTGCCGTCGAGGCTCTTCGCGGCGAGCGTCAGGGTGTGCTTGCCCTTGGTGAGCTGCACCTTGGTGCCGGTGTGGTCCCAGACCACCCACTTGTAGCCGAGCGGCAGGTGGAGCTGCTGCTCGCTGTCCGCCTTGCCGTCCACGCGCAGGAAGACGTTGGTCGGGCCCTGCTCCTTCACCTTGTCGAAGGTGTTGAGGGAGTTGGCGAAGACGCTCAGGTCGTAGAGGCCGTCCTCGGGCACGTCCACGGTGAAGTCCAGCGTGACGTCCGAGCCGGTGCGCAGACCGCCCACGTCGTAGCCGCCGGAGGTGTAGAACTTCGACACGTCCTTGGGCGAGCCCTCCGGGCCGTTCTTCGACCAGCCGGACCCGGTGTGGGCGGCGTCCTCCGCCTCGTACGAGCCCTGCCAGCGCGTGGGCGGGGACTGGGTGCTCTTCGCCTTCCCGGCCGGGCTGAGGACGATCTCGTAGGCCGAGGACTCCTTCAGCTCCGGCAGGGCGCCGTCGCCGAAGTCGACGACCACCGTGCCGTCGTCACCGACCTTCAGGTTCTGTTCGGCGAGCAGCTTCGGGCCGGAGTTGTCGCCGACCTGCCCGCTCCACTCGATCTCCTTCACCCAGGCGTGGACGCGGTCCCCGAAGAGCTTCCTCGGAACCTTGTCGAAGGTGATGTGGCCCTTGCCGGTGGAGCCGCCGAAGACCAGCCGGGACTGCTTCTTCTTCTCGTCGAGCGTGGCGACGCCCTGCATCGTGTAGTTCTCGCCGGGGAACGGCGGGGTCACCCTCACCGTGTGCCCGCTCATCGAGGCGTACGAGTTGAGCAGCCACCACTGGCCGTTGCCGCGGTTCGACTGCACCGCGGAGTCGGAGAGGTTGCCGTCGATGTTCCAGTAGGCGATGTCGGCGTCGACCTTGGACTCCTCGATCGCCGACACCCACTGGATCATCTGGCCGGGCACCGAGGTGTGGTAGTTGAAGGCGTACTCGTTGATGTTGACGGGCAGTCGGGTGCCCTCACGGGCAGTGCCCTTGAACAGGTCCTTCTCCCACGCCCGGTACTTGGCGACGCTCGCGCGCACCGCCTCCGGGTGGCTCAGCTCGTGCCAGGTGATGACGTCCGGGAGGGTGCCGGCGGCCATGGTGTGGGTGAGGAAGCCCTTCACCTGGTCGTACAGGACGCTGGTGTTGGGTCCCGCGATGCGGGCGCCGGGCATCCTGCTCTTGATGAGCTTGTGGAAGTCGTCCCAGGCGGCGAAGAAGTCGTCGGGGTCGTTCAGCCAGCTGACCTTGTCGTAGCTCCACTCGCCGGTGCCGAACATGTTGCCCTCGGGCTCGTTGAACGGCACGAAGACGATGTTGTCCTGGTACTGCTTCGGGAGCTTCAGGACCTGGTCGACCTGGGTCGCGACCTTCTCCCGGTAGAGCTTGAGCTTCTCCTCGGGCGTGTCTCCCGGCCACTGGTAGGGGAACCCGCGGTGGATGTCGGTCATGTAGATGTACACATCACCGTCGGTGGAGTCGGCCAGCGGCTTCACCACCTCCAGCGCGTCGGCACCGGGGTGCTGCGGGCCGTCCTGCGCCTTGGTGGAGACCGTGCGCAGGCCCATGCCCTCCATGAGGTTGTTGGTGGGGACGTCCGGTCCGTACACGCCGTAGAGGGTGCCGGAGGCGCCGCCGTGGAAGGCGCCGGTGTCCGAGCCCAGGTCGACGGTGAGCTGCCCCTCGCGGACCACGGTGACGGTGGCCTTCACCGCGCGTCCGGCCGAGGTCCCGGCGACGGTGAACGTGCCGGGCTTCGCGTACTTCTCGGACGGTACGGCGTCCCAGGTGACCGGTATGTCCCGGTCGTAGCCGTCGGAGAAGGAGGCGCGGGCGGCGGTGGGGAGGGACGGGGCGGTCCCGGTCGTGGTACGGACCTCGAAGGACGTCTTCGAGAGCTCCTGGGCGGTCGGCACGGCACCGACCGTACCGGCCACCTGCTCGGCGCTCAGCGCCGTGTGCCACACGGTGAAGTCGTCGATCGCGCCCTTGAGGAGGGGGTCCGGGTAGAAGGACTTGCCGATGTAGCCGGCGGCGGCGGCCGAACTCTCCAGCAGGTCCCTGGCCTTGACGCCGGTCTCGGCGGTGGAGACCGGCACGCCGTCGAGGTAGGTGGTGAGCCGCCCCGCGGAGGTGTCGAGGGTGACGGTGACGGTGCGCCACCCGTCCGCGGGGAGCGGCGCGTAGCCGCGGACCTGCGCCTCCGCACCCCCTCCGCCGGTGGTCACGGAGGTCTGGAACAGTCCGCTGCCGTTGTACGGGGTGCTGAAGAGGTACTTGGTGGTGTTGGAGCCCAGGTCGAAGATCCGCTGCCAGGGCGACTTGTCACCGCTCCACTTTACGCGCGCGGAGACCGTCAGGTCGGCCGCGTCGCCGACCACGTCGCGGGGCAGACGGACGTACGCGCCGCCGGAGTCGGCCGCGCCGCCGGGCAGGGCGAGGGCCCTGCCGCCACCCGTGCCCTCGACGGACCGGGCGGTGGAGCCGTTCACCAGGTCCGCCGTCAGTCCGTTGCCGGAACTGTCGGTGATCTTCCCGGTGGTCATGTCGTCCTGGTCGAAGGTGTACCGGGCGGCGGGCCGGGGCGGCTCCGCCGCGTGCGCGGGCGCGACCGGCGCGGCCAGCAGACCGGCGCCGAGGGTCAGTGCCACGGCGGCCGGGGCGCGGCGCCGGGTGGATCTGTCAGCGGATGGCATGGGTGGCGTCCTCAATCGTCGGGGAGGGCGGTCGTGACACTGCCGTCGAACCGGTTCGACTCGATGGCGCACGGAGGGGCAGTCATGGCTTGACGGAAGTGGCCCGCGAACGGACAGGGCAGGCCCGGGAGGTGGATCGCTGCATCGAACCGGTTCGGGAAGCTAGCACCGGTGCACCGGGCCGACAATCCCTCCGACACAAGGATCTTGCCCGCTCCCACGCCCGGCCAGGGAAGTTCCGTCCGGGTATTGACAGGCCTCGGGGCACTTCCTACGTTCCTTCATGCGAACCGGTTCGACGACGACCGGTCAGCGTCGAACCGGTTCGAGCATGGTCGAGCAAGGAGTTGCCGTGAACATCGGTGAGATCGCACGCCGGGCCGGAGTCTCGCGCAGCACCGTCTCCTACGCACTGAGCGGCAAGCGCCCGGTGTCGGACGACACCCGCCGCAAGATCCAGCAGGTCGTCGACGAGCTCGGCTACCAGCCCAGCGCCAGTGCCCGAGCCCTGGCCAACGGCCGGACCAGCACCCTCGGCCTGGTCTTCCCGCCCGCCGGGAACCACTACACGGGGATGCAGCTGGACTTCATCGGCAGCGTGGTGGAGGCCGCAGCGGTCTACGACTACGACGTGCTGCTGTCCCCCAGCGGCGTGGACAGCGACCGTTCCTTCCAGCGGCTGCTGGGTGAGCGGCGGGTCGACGGCGCGATCCTGATGGAGATCAGGCTGGAGGACGACCGGGCGGACCACCTGGCCGCCCTGGACTTCCCGTCCGTCGCCATCGGCCGTACGGCACGCGCCGAAGGCAGCTGGTGGGTGGGTCTGGACCACACCGCGCTCGTGGAGGCGTGCGTCCATCACCTGGCGGATCTCGGCCACCGCCGGATCGCCTTCGTCAACCGCCCCGAGCAACTGCTGCGGGCCGGGTACGAGTCCGCTCACCGCGGCCTGGACGGTTTCACCAAGGCCGCGGCCGAGCGCGGGCTGACCGTCCGGACGTACTGCTGCGGGGACGACGCCGCCTCGGGCCAGGCCTGTGTGGAACGGATCCTGCACGACGACCCGGCCACGACCGGCCTGGTCACGCTGAACGAGGCCGCGCTGGGCGGCCTGTACCGGGGGCTGGCCCAGGCCGGCCGCCATGTGCCGCGCGACTTCTCCGTCACCGGGGTCGTGGCCGCCCGCTGGGCGGAGACGGTGACCCCGCAGCTCACGGCGGCGGACGTGCCCGCGGCCGACCTGGGCCGGCTTGCCGTCGACCTGCTGGTGGAGCGGCTCGACCACCCCGGCGCCCCGCCCCGGCACCACCTCCTCACCCCGCCCATCTCCCTGCGGGCCAGCACCGGGCCCGCGGGCGTCCCGCCCGCCGCGGGCGCCGGCACCGATACGACGCCCTGACGCCTCTCTTCTCGTCCCGTCACACGCCCTGACGGCACCACGCCGTTCGGCGCCCCACCCTCAAGAAGCGCCCTAGCCTCGGCACCCGCATGCCGGAAACAGCCTCAGCACCGCATGCCCCGGCACCTCCATGCCCGCCACATCGGCACCCGCATGCCCGACACGAAGGACCCCGCGATGAACAGCTTCTCCAGACGACGCCGCCTGACCGCCGCGGCCCTGACCGCCCTGGCCGTCGCCACGAGCGCCACCGCCTGCGGATCCGGCTCGGCAGGCACCGGGACGAAGGCAGCGGACGACGGCACGTACACGATCTGGGACCCGTACCCGCAGTTCGCCAAGGGCTCCGCGTGGGTGAAGCTGCTGGACGCCTGCGGCAGCGAGGCCGGAGTGAAGATCAAACGGACCGGCTTCGACACCAGCGACCTGGCCAACAAGACGCTGCTCGCCGCCCAGCAGGGCAACTCCCCCGACGTCCTCATCGTCGACAACCCCGTGGTGTCGACCCTGGCCGAGGCGGGCGTGCTCACCACCACCGACGACAGCGAGCTCGACACCTCGCGCGTGGACCCCAACCTGCTCGCGGCCGGCCAGTCGGGCGGCAAGACCTACGGCACCCCGATCGGCGCCAACACCCTCGCCCTCTACTACAACAAGAAGGTCCTGAAGGAAGCCGGGGTGAACATAGCCTCCGTCAAGGACTGGAAGTCCCTGACAACGGCACTGGAGAAGGTCAAGCAGGCCGGGAAGAAGGGCATCACCTTCTCCGCGATCGGCACCGAGGAGGGCAGCTTCCAGTTCCTGCCGTGGTTCTGGGGCTCCGGAGCCGAGCTGACCGACGTCGACTCGGCCGCGGCCGTCTCCGCGCTCTCCCTCTGGAAGGACTGGCTGGACCAGGGCTACGCCCCCAACTCGGTGCTCAACAACACCCAGACCACCAGCTGGCAGGAGTTCGCGACGGGCGACTACGCCTTCGCCGAGAACGGCACCTGGCAGCTCGCGGCCGCCAAGAAGGCCGGCTTCGACTTCGGTGTCCTGCCCGTCCCCGCCGCCCGGGGAGGCAGCGCCGCGGCCCCGACCGGCGGCGAGTTCGTCACCCTCCCGGTGCAGGGCGACACCGGCCGCTACACCACCACACGCAAGCTCGCGACCTGCCTGACCAGCACCAAGAACCTGTACGACACCGACACCACCCTCTCCTACGTCGCACCCACCGCCGAGGTCCAGGACAAGCAGGTGGCTGCCGACCCCGACCTCAAGCCCTGGGTGGACGCGGTCAAGTCCGCCAAGGGCCGCACCAGCGACGACCTCGGCACGAAGTACCCCAAGATCTCCGAACAGTTGTGGAAGGCCGTGCAGTCCGCCCTCAGCGGCTCCAAGTCGCCGAAGGACGCGCTCACCACCGCCCAGTCCACGGCCGAGTGACCATGGGCCGGGGCCTTCCGACGATCCACACGAGGCAGTGGGCCGCCTGGGCCTTCCTCACCCCGGTGACGCTGTACCTCGTCCTCTTCTACGCCTATCCGCTCTACCGCAACCTCGACCTGAGCCTGCGCGACTACACCGTCCGCTCCTTCGTCCAGGGCGACGCGCCCTTCACCGGCCTCGCGAACTACCGGACCGTCCTCGACGACCCGGCCTTCGCCCCGGCCCTGCTCCACACCCTCGTGTTCACCGCCGTGTGCCTGGTCCTCCAGTACGCCATCGGCCTGGCGCTCGCGGTCTTCTTCAACCAGCACTTCAGGCTCTCCGCCACCCTCCGAGCACTGTTCCTGGTGCCCTGGCTGCTGCCGCTGATCGTGTCGGCCTCCACCTGGTCGTGGCTGCTCAACAGCGACTCCGGGCTGGTCAACGCCCTGCTGAGCGCCATCGGCGCCGACCCGGTGAACTGGCTGACCTCACCGTCCTGGTCACTCACCTCCGTGATCATCGCCAACGTCTGGATCGGCATCCCGTTCAACCTGGTCGTGCTCCACAGCGGCCTCCAGTCCATCCCACCCGGCCTGTACGAGGCCGCCGCCCTCGACGGGGCGGGCCCCTGGCGGCGCTTCTGGAGCATCACCTTCCCGCTGCTCCGGCCGGTGTCCGCGATCACCCTGCTGCTCGGGCTGGTCTACACGCTCAAGGTCTTCGACATCATCTGGATCATGACCAAGGGCGGCCCGGCGGGAGCCTCCACGACCTTCGCCACCTGGTCCTACCAGCTCGGCTTCGGCAACCTGCTGCCCGCCTTCGGCCCGGGCGCGGCCGTGGGCAACCTGCTGGTGCTGGCCGCCCTGGTGTTCGGCCTGGTCTACGCCCGGGTGCAGAGAAAGCAGGCCCTCTCATGACCCGGAACGGCACACGCGCCCCCGGCAAGACCATCATCGGCGTCCTGCTGACGGGAATCATGCTCTTCCCGGTCTACTGGATGCTGAACGTGTCCCTCACGCCCGACCAGGACATGCGCAAGACCCCACCGGACCTCTTCCCCGTCCACGGCACCCTGTCCGGCTACCGCACCGTCCTCGACGAGCAGTTGCCCTACCTCGGCACGAGCCTCGTCATCGGCCTGGGCACCGTCGCCCTGACCGTGGCCCTCGCCGCCCCCGCCGGCTACGCGCTGGCCAAACTGCGCCCGCGCGGCGGCGGAGCACTGAGCTTCCTCCTCCTGACCGCGCAGATGATCCCCGGCATCATCATGGCGATGGGCTTCTACGCCATCTACCTCCAGCTCGGCCTCCTCCAGTCCGTCCCCGGCCTGATCGTCGCCGACTCCACCCTGGCGGTCCCCTTCGCGGTGCTCATCTTCACCGCGTTCATGTCCGGCATCCCCGACGAACTGCTCCAGGCGGCGCGGACGGACGGTGCCGGTCCCTGGCGCACCTTCCGGTCGATCGTCCTGCCGATGAGCCGCAACGCCGTCGTCACCGTGTCGCTGTTCGCGTTCCTGTGGTCCTGGTCCGACTTCGTCTTCGCGAGCACCCTCGTCAACGGCGGTGCGCGGGAGCCGATCACCCTCGGCATCTACCACTACATCGGCAACAACAACCAGGAGTGGAACGCCATCATGGCCACCGCCGTCGTGGCCTCGCTGCCGGCCGCGGTCATCCTCGTCCTGGCCCAGCGCTACGTCGCCGCCGGCGTGACGGCCGGTGCGGTCAAGGACTGACCTGACGCGGTCACGGACCGCTGCTCCCCCAGACGATCCCTGCTCGAGAAACGAGTGCCCCCACATGACCGCCGACCGCTCCGGACCGGCCTTCTCCGTCCAGGACATCCCGTTCAGCACGTACGGGTCGTGGTTCGACATCTCCCCCGTGGTGGCGGAGAAGACGTACGCCGACGACCTCCACCTCGTCTCGCACCAGAACGGCATGCACCCCGTCCTGAGCCTGACGCCGCTCGACGGGACGACGGGCGAGCGCGCCGAGACCCGGGTGGAGGCCACCCCGGCCCTGCTCAGCTGGACCGGCGTCAGCGGGACCGGCCGCATCGGCCTCGCCTACGAGTCACCGGACACCGTGCGCCTGCGCGGCACGGCACTGTCGCTGCGCGTCTCCGCGGCAGCCCTTTGCCTGACCCCCTTCAGCGGCACGTACTTCTTCCGCGACGCGGCCACCGCGGCCTACGTCTTCACGTCGTACGAGACCGGCCGCCGCTACCGCGTCACCGTCCTGGCCGGCACGGTGACCCACACCTGCGGCGACCAAGTCCTGGGCACCGCCGACCGCGGCCTCACGGTCACCGCCGGCCCGGACGACTCCTGGGAGATCGCGGTCGAGGAAATCGACACGGCCCGCCCGCCCTACGTTCCGGCATCACCCTTCGGCAAGACCGTCGAGGCGGCGCGGAACGCCTTCGCGGACTTCGTCGACGCGGTGGCCCCCTGGCGCACCCCGGCCACCCCGGCCGCCGAACTCGCCGCCTACGTCCTGTGGTCCGCGACCGTACGACCGGCCGGACTGGTCCCCCGCCCCGCCGTCCTCATGTCCAAACACTGGATGGACAAGGTCTGGAGCTGGGACCACTGCTTCAACGCCCTGGCCCTGGCCCCCGGCCACCCCGAACTGGCCTGGGACCAGTACCAGCTGCCCTTCGACCACCAGGACGAAACCGGTGCCCTCCCCGACTCGGTCACCCACTCCGAGGTCCTGCACAACTTCGTCAAACCGCCCATCCACGGCTGGGCACTGGGCCACCTGCGCCGCCGCCTGCCCACACCCCCCGACCGCACGGAACTGGCCGAAACCTACACCAGGCTGGAACGCTGGACGACCTTCTGGCTCACCGCCCGGCGCACCCCCGGCGCGGCACTCCCCCACTACCACCACGGCAACGACAGCGGCTGGGACAACGCCACCACCTTCGACCCCGAACGCGTGGTCGTCACCGCCGACCTGGCCGCCTTCCTCAGCCTCCAGCTACACGAACTCGCCGCCCTGGCACAGCACTTGGACAGACCCGACGACGCCCGCCGCTGGACACGGACCGCCGAGACGACCCAGGCGTCCCTCCTGGACGAACTCTGGACCGGCGACCGATTCGCGACCCGAGGCGTCCACAGCGGGAACGCCTGGACCAGCTCCAGCCTCCTCGACCTGATGCCCATCGTGCTCGGCGAGCACCTCCCCGCCGAGATCAGCACCGTCCTGGCCGACCGCATCGCGGCCCACCTGACCCCACACGGCCTGGCCACGGAGCTGCCGACCTCACCGCACTACCTGTCCGACGGCTACTGGCGCGGCCCGATCTGGGCCCCGGCCACGGTCCTCATCGAAGACGGCCTGCGCCGCGCCGGCCACCACCGGCTGGCAGCCGACATCAGCACCCGCTTCCGCACCCTGTGCGAGACCCACGGCTTCGCCGAGAACTTCGACGCCCTCACCGGCACGGGCCTACGGGACCGCGCCTACACCTGGACCGCCGCCGGCTACCTCCTCCTCGCGGAGGCAGCCGCCGACGACACCCTCAGTGCGCGTGCCCACTCGAAGCGGGCGCCGGGCCGGCGTTCTTGACCGACAGTGGCAGCAGCTTCTTGCCCGTCGGGCCGATCTGGATCTCCGTGTCCATCTGCGGACACACCCCGCAGTCGAAGCACGGCGTCCACCGGCAGTCCTCGACCTCGGTCTCGTCGAGGGAGTCCTGCCAGTCCTCCCAGAGCCAGTCCTTGTCCAGGCCGGAGTCGAGGTGGTCCCAGGGGAGGACCTCCTCGTAGGTGCGCTCGCGGGTGGTGTACCAGTCGACGTCGACCCCGAAGTCCGGCAGCGTCTTCTCGGCACACGCCATCCAGCGGTCGTACGAGAAGTGCTCACGCCAGCCGTCGAAGCGGCCGCCGTCGTCGTAGACCGCGCGGATGACCGCGCCGATGCGACGGTCGCCTCGGGAGAGCAGGCCTTCGACGATGCCGGGCTTGCCGTCGTGGTAGCGGAAGCCGATGGAGCGGCCGTACTTCTTGTCGCCGCGGATCTTGTCCCGCAGCTTCTGCAGCCGGGCGTCCGTCTCCTCGGCGGAGAGCTGCGGGGCCCACTGGAAGGGGGTGTGGGGCTTGGGGACGAAGCCGCCGATCGAGACCGTGCAGCGGATGTCGTTGGAGCGGGAGACCTCGCGGCCCTTGGCGATGACCTTGGTCGCCATGTCGGCGATCTGGAGGACGTCGTCGTCGGTCTCGGTGGGCAGGCCGCACATGAAGTACAGCTTCACCTGGCGCCAGCCGTTGCCGTACGCGGTGGAGACCGTGCGGATCAGGTCCTCCTCCGAGACCATCTTGTTGATGACCTTGCGGATGCGCTCCGAGCCGCCCTCGGGGGCGAAGGTGAGGCCGGAGCGGCGGCCGTTCCTCGTCAGTTCGTTCGCCAGGTCGATGTTGAAGGCGTCCACGCGGGTGGAGGGGAGGGACAGACCGATCTTGTCCTCCTCGTAGCGGTCCGCCAGGCCCTTGGCGACGTCGGCGATCTCCGTGTGGTCCGCCGAGGAGAGGGAGAGCAGGCCCACCTCCTCGAAGCCCGTCGCCTTGAGGCCCTTGTCGACCATGTCGCCGATGCCCGTGATGGAGCGCTCGCGGACCGGGCGGGTGATCATGCCGGCCTGGCAGAAGCGGCAGCCGCGGGTGCAGCCGCGGAAGATCTCCACCGACATGCGCTCGTGGACCGTCTCGGCCAGCGGGACCAGGGGCTGCTTGGGGTACGGCCACTCGTCGAGGTCCATGACGGTGTGCTTGGAGACCCGCCACGGGACGCCCTTGCGCTTCGGTACGACACGGGCGATCCGGCCGTCCGGCAGGTACTCGACGTCGTAGAAGCCGGGGACGTACACCCCGCCCGTGCGGGCGAGGCGGAAGAGGAGTTCCTCGCGGCCGCCGGGGCGGCCCTCCGCCTTCCAGGCGCGGATGATCGCGGTGACCTCGAGGACGGCCTGCTCGCCGTCGCCGATCACCGCGCAGTCGATGAAGTCCGCGATCGGCTCGGGGTTGAACGCGGCGTGCCCGCCGGCCATGACGATCGGGTCGTCCAGGCCGCGGTCCTTGGACTCCAGCGGGATGCCGGACAGGTCGAGGGCGGCCAGCATGTTCGTGTAGCCCAGCTCCGTGGAGAAGGACAGGCCGAACACGTCGAAGGCCTTGACCGGCCGGTGGCTGTCCACCGTGAACTGCGGGACCTTGTGCTCCCGCATCAGCTCCTCGAGGTCCGGCCACACGCTGTAGGTGCGCTCGGCGAGGACGCCCTGCTGCTCGTTCAGGACCTCGTAGAGGATCATGACGCCCTGGTTGGGCAGACCGACTTCGTAGGCGTCCGGGTACATGAGCGCCCAGCGGACGTCACAGGAGTCCCACTCCTTGACCGTGGAGTTGAGCTCTCCGCCGACGTACTGGATCGGCTTCTGCACATGCGGGAGCAGAGCTTCGAGCTGCGGGAACACCGACGCAGCGACTTCGGCAGGCATGTCGCGCACCTTCGTGGGCTGGACTGTACTGACAGGGGTGACCATCCAGCCTAACGTGATCGCGGGGCGTCCTCGTACGCCCGAGGCTCAGAGGCTCGCCGTCCCGTCCTTGATCGCGTCCCAGAACCCGGGCAGTTCGGCCTCCACGTGTGCTGCCCGCTGCGCCTCGCGCTCGTGGAGCAGGCCGTAGGTGAAGGCGCTCTCCCCGGCCGCGTGGGCGACCGCCGACAGCTCGCGCAGGGTTTCCCGGGCCATCACGCTGTCCTGGTGCTCGCCGAGCAGGTTCTGCAGCGCCTTCATGGACTTGACCAGGTTCTTGGCCGGTTTGCCGAGGGCCGGTTTGCCGGCCTCCGCGGCGTAGCGGGTGCGCTTGGTCTTCTTGCGGGCCTCGTGGATCGCGACGTCCCGGTCGGTGCCGGGTTCCAGTTCCCGTGCTTGCTGGACCAGCGCGGTGACCTTGCGGAAGTCCTTCTTCACGGCCTTGGCGATCACCTTGCGGGGCTTCTTTCCGGCCGCCTTGAGCAGCGGCGGGTCGGCGATCAGCGCGTCCAGGGTGTCGAGCAGGGCGAGGTAGCGGTGGGAGTCCAGGACGCCGAGGAGCTTGCCGCGGGCGCCGCTGTGCTCGGCGCTCGACCAGGAGTGGAGCCGCTCGGACACCGGGCCGCGGACCAGGGCGGCGGGCACCTCGTCCAGGGCGGCCGTGAGCCGTTCGCTCAGCACCTCGCGGTCCCGGTCCAGGCCCAGCTCACCGGCGAGCCACTTCAGCTCGTCGGCGACCGGGTCGGTGGCGGTCCGGTCGAGGACACCGCCGAACGATTTGAAGGTGCTGCGCAGCCGTCGGGTGGCCACGCGCATGCTGTGCACGGAGTCCTCGGCGTCCCGGCGGACGGCCGGGTCGAGTTCGACGATCGCGTCGCGTTGGGTGCGCACATAGGCGAGCACATGGTCCCCGGCGGTGACCGGCTTCCCGCCGGTGCCGGACGGGCGCTTCTTGGCCGGCGCCGTCTCGGCGAGGGCGCGGGCCAGCTTCGACGCCGATGCCGACGGTCGTACGCCCGCCTTGCGCAGCCGTTTCTCCACCTTGTCGAGTACGGCCGGGTCGCCTCCGTCGGCGAGTTCCACCTCGATCTCGGTCCACTGGGTCTCGGCGCCGCCGGGTGTGAGCCGCTCCGCGTGTACGGCGTCGACGGCGACCTCGGCGAGCAGCCCGCCGTCGGCGTCGACTAGGTGGCGTACATCACGCTCGGAGCGCAACCGGACGACGGGCAGCAGTTCGCCGCCCCGGACCCGGGAGCGGACCAGCCCGGCGAGCTCGTCGGGGAGGGTGTCGGAGAGCGGGGCGTGGATCTCGTCGCGGACGCCCGGGGCGATCGGGAACTTCAGGTGCCAGCCCGCGTCGGAGCCGCCGGTGCGGCGGCGCAGGGTGACGGACGACGCGGCGAGGCGTTCGTCGACTGTGTCGTAGTAGGTGGCGTCGAGGTGGGCGACACCTTTGTCGACAACGGCCGCGACCCCGGCGACGCCGGTGAGGTCGGGAAGCCCACTGTCATCGGATTCGTACTTGCGTTCGATCTCGCGTTTCGTCTCCGCCATGAACCAAATCTAGTGGCTGACCGGCCGGGAAAGCAGTGGTGGGCGCCCCGAAAGGGTTGCCGCGTTCAGGTCGTCAGCAGGGCCCGCATCTCCGCGCCGTCCGGGAACGGCGCGTCCTGCGCCGTCCGGGAGACGAGGTACACATGGGCGTCCTCGAACTGGTGGTACGACAGCGGCTCCGGGCCCTGTCCGACGATCAGCGCGTTGTGCTCCAGCCGCCAGCTGACGTGCCGGGTGTCGTACCTGGGCTGCCGGATGTCGTGGTCCGGCAGGCCCAGCCGCTCGGTGAAGCGCCGCACCACGGCGGCGAAGTGTGCGTCGAACTCCGGCCGCCAGGCACCCTCCTCGCTGGTCCAGCCGGGCATGGGGCCCCAGCAGTCCTCGTCGAGCAGACCGCCGTCGACCGAGTAGAGGTAGGCGAACGGCAGGTGGAGCGAGCCGTCGCCGTCGCAGGTGACGAAGTGTCCCTGCGGGGTGACGTGGGTGGCGTCGGGGACATCGGGCGCGTCCTCGTACGCCGGTCCACGCACCGCCTGCGACCAGTCGGGCCAGCCGGCCTCGCGCATCCTCGCCTCGATGGCGTCGCCGTCGGTCAGGTCCAGCTCCGCCACCGCGAGGAGCTGGACCGCCAGCTCCTCGGTCACCGGGCACCGGGCCACATACTCCCCGGACACTCCGCTCCCCCCTCTCAGGTCGCTAGGCCGACATCGGCCGCTGCACCCGGATCGACTGCAACAACCCGACCGCTATCCACACGGCGAACATCGACGAGCCGCCGTACGACACGAAGGGCAGCGGCAGGCCGGTGACCGGCATGATGCCGAGCGTCATGCCGACGTTCTCGAACGTCTGGAAGCCGAACCAGGCGACGATGCCCGCGGCCACGATGGTGCCGTACAGGTCGCTGGTGTCCCGGGCGATGGTGCAGGCCCGCCACAGGACGATGCCGAGCAGCACGATGATCAGGCCGCCGCCCAGGAAGCCCAGCTCCTCGCCCGCCACGGTGAAGACGAAGTCCGTCTGCTGCTCGGGCACGAACTGGCCGGTGGTCTGCGAGCCGTGGAAGAGGCCGGAGCCGGTCAGTCCGCCGGAGCCGATGGCGATCCGGGCCTGGTTGGTGTTGTAGCCGACGCCCGCCGGGTCGAGCTCGGGGTTGGCGAAGGCGGCGAAGCGGGCGATCTGGTAGTCGTCGAGCACCCCGAGCTGCCATACGGTGACCGCCCCGAGGGTGCCCGCGCCGAGCAGGCCGAACACCCAGCGGTTGGACGACCCGGAGGCGAGCAGCACACCGAGCACGATGATGACCATGACCATGACCGATCCGAGGTCGGGCATGAGCATCACGATCAGCATGGGCACCGTGGCCAGGCCCAGGGCCTGCACGACCGTGCGGTGATCGGGGTACTGCTTGTCGCCCGCGTCGACCCGGGCCGCCAGTAGCATCGCCATGCCCAGGATGATCGTGACCTTCACGAACTCCGAGGGCTGCAGGGAGAAGCCGCCGGGGAGCTTGATCCACGAGTGGGCGCCGTTGATCGTGGAGCCGAGCGGGGTGAGCACCAGCAGGATCAGCAGGACCGAGACGCCGTACAGGATCGGCACGGCCGTGCGCAGGGCGCGGTGGCCGAGCCAGATCGTGCCGGCCATCAGGGCGAGGCCGATGCCGGTGTTCAGCAGGTGGCGGACGAGGAAGTAGTAGGGGTCGTCCTGGTTGAGCTCTGTGCGGTTGCGGGTCGCCGAGTAGACGAGGAGCGTGCCGAGCAGCGACAGGGCCAGCGCCGACAGCAGGATCGGCCAGTCGAGCCGCCGCATGACCGAGTCGCGGGCGAGGAGCCGGGTCCAGCCGGAGCGCTCGGGCCCGTAGCCGGAGACCTGGAAGCTGTTCACTCCGCCGGTCATGTCGTGGACCTCCGGCTTCCCTTCCGGCGCCGCCGCCTTCGGGTGTCACGGTTCTCCGGCGTCGGCGGGGCCGCCGTCGCCGGCTGGAGCGGGTCGGCCGGGGCGTTGGGGTCCTTCTTCTTGGCCTGCTGGTCCTTGGCCGGGTCCTTGGAGACCTTCGGGGAGGAGATGGTGCCGTCCGTCCTGACCTTGGGCAGGGTTTCCTGCGGGATGGGCAGCAGGGCCTTCTTCTTGTCGATCTTCCCGTCCTCGGAGACGCCGTACAGCGCGTTGTAGATGTTGCGGACGGCGGGGCCCGAGGCGCCGGAGCCCGTACCACCCTGGGCGATCGTCATGACGATCGCGTAGTCCTTGGTGTAGGTGGCGAACCACGAGGTCGTCTGCTTGCCGTAGACCTCGGCCGTACCCGTCTTGGCGTGCATCGGGATCTTGTCCTGCGGCCAGCCGCCGAACCTCCAGGCGGCCGTACCGCGGGTGGCGACTCCCGCGAGGGCATCGTCTATCCGGTCGCGCGTCGTCTTCGACATCGGCAGCTTGCCGTGCGACTTGGGCTTGATCGGCGTGACGGTCTTGCCGTCGGCGCTGATGACGGCCTTGCCGACGGAGGGGTCGTAGAGGGTGCCGCCGTTGGAGATGGCGCCGTAGATGGTGGCCATCTGGATGGGGGTGACGAGGGTGTCGCCCTGCCCGATGGAGTAGTTGATGGAGTCACCGGCGCGCAGGCGGTTGCCCTCGAGACAGTTCTCGTAGGCGATCTTCTCGGCGTAGCTGCCGTTGCGCTTGCCGGTGCGGCACCAGACGTCCTTGTTGGCCTTCCAGTAGTCCAGCTTCCACTGGCGGTCGGGGATGCGGCCGGTGACCTCGTTGGGCAGGTCGATGCCGGTCTCCTCGCCGAGGCCGAACTGGTGGGCGGTCTTGTAGAACCAGTCGTTGGCCTTCTTCTTCGGCTTGGCTCCGCCGTCGCGCTTCCACTCCTCGTGGGAGAGGCGGTAGAAGACGGTGTCGCAGGAGACCTCCAGGGCGCGGCCGAGGCTGATCGGGCCGTATCCCTTGGACTCGAAGTTCTTGAAGACCTGGCCGCCCAGGGAGTACGAGCTGGAGCACTGGTAGGGGCCGTCGAAGGAGTACCCGGCATTGACCGCGGCGGCGGTCGGGATGACCTTGAAGATCGAGCCGGGCGCCGACTGGCCCTGGATCGCGCGGTTGAGCAGCGGGTAGTTGGAGCTCTTGCCGGTGAGTCGCGCGTAGTCCTTGGCGGAGATGCCGCCGACCCAGGCGTTCGGGTCGTAGTTCGGGTTGGACGCCATGGCGACGACCCGGCCGGTCTTGGCCTCCATCACCACGACGGCACCGGAGTCGGCCTTGTAGTTGGTGCCGGTGTTCCGGTCGTGCTGCTTGCGGGCTTCCTTCATGGCCTCGTTCAGCTGGTACTCGGCGATCCGCTGGACGCGCGAGTCGATGCTGGTGACGAGGTTGTCGCCCGGCTCGGTGGGGTCGGCCTCGGCCTGGCCGATGACGCGGCCGAGGTTGTCGACCTCGTAGCGCGTGACGCCGGCCTTGCCGCGCAGCTGCTTGTCGTACTGGCGTTCAAGCCCGGAGCGGCCGACCTGGTCGGAGCGCAGATACGGCGAGTTGGTGTTCTGCGCCTCCTTGATCTCCTCGTCGGTGACCGGTGAGAGGTAGCCGAGGACCTGGGCGGTGTTGGCCTTGCCCGGGCTCGGGTAGCGGCGCACGGCCTCCGGCTCGGCGGTGATGCCGGGGAAGTCCTCGGCGCGCTCGCGGATCTGCAGGGCCTGCTTGGGCGTGGCCTCGTCCGTGATGGGGATGGGCTGGTACGGCGAGCCGTTCCAGCAGGGCTGGGGCGTCTCGGAGTCGCACAGCCGGACCTTCGCCATGACCTCCGCGGGCTTCATGCCCAGGACCTTGGCGAGCTTGGCGAGGACGTCCTTGCCGTCGTCCGGCATCTTCAGCAGGTCGGTACGGGAGGCGGAGACGACCAGCCGGGTCTCGTTGTCGGCGAGGGCCACTCCGCGCGCGTCCAGGATCGAACCCCGGACGGCGGGCTGGACGACCTGCTGGACGTGGTTCCCGGACGCTTCCTTGGCGTACGCCGCGCCCTCACGGATCTGGAGGTACCAGAGGCGTCCGCCGAGCGTGAGCAGGAGGGAGACGACGAGAACCTGGATGACGACGAGCCGGACCTGGACCCGGGTGTTCCGGCCGGTCTCGGGAATGTTGGTCACTGCGGCTGCCTCCCCCTCTCAGTGCGCGTACGAGTGTGTGGTGACGACGGATGGCGGACGGGCTGTGACATGTGAGGAACGGCCGGCCCATGAGCCGACGTTCCTACTGGACCGCCCCGTTCGGGTGAACTTCCCTGCGTTCACAGCCGCTTGACCCCCTTGATGCGACCGGCCCGCGCCATCCGGGCCCGGGCCGCCTTCACCCGCAGCCCGTTCCGCTGGCTGCCGATCTTCAGGCCGGTGCCGCCGGAGAGCCAGCCGTTGGAGATGTCGGTGGCCTTGGCGCCGGAGCCCGAGTCGGCGAGCGGATCGTTCTCGGCGCGCCGGGCCAGGGCCATGATTCCCGGCACGACGAACGGGGCGAGCAGCAGGTCGTACAGGGCGGCCGTGAACAGCAGGCTGCCGAGGCCCACATGGCGGGCGGCGGTGTCCCCGACGAGGGCGCCGACCCCGGCGTACAGCAGGGTCGTGCCGACGGCGGCGGCGACTACGACGACCATGGGGCCGGTGGCGGACCGCAGCCGGCCCGTCTCCGGCTTCACGAGGCCGGCGAGATAGCCGATGAGGCACAGCACCAGGGCGTACCGCCCGGCGGCGTGGTCGGCGGGTGGGGCGAGGTCGGCCAGCAGTCCCGCGCCGAAGCCGACGAGGGCGCCACCCACATGGCCGTACACCAGGGCGAGGCCGAGGACGGTGAGGAGCATCAGGTCGGGCACGGCGCCCGGCAGGTGCAGGCGGGCGAGGACGCTCACCTGGATCACCAGGGCGACGACGACCAGGGCGGAGGAGAGCAGGATCCGGTTGACGCGCATGAGGTGACAGCTCCTACTGCTCTTGCTGGTTCTGGCCGTCTGCCGGTGCCTCGGCGGACGGCGTCACGGTCACCGTCACCGTCGGCCTGGGGGTGGGCTTGGGTTTGGGCGGGAGCACTGTGTCTCGCGGGTCCTTCTTCGGGACCTCGACGACGACACCGACGATGTCGAGCTTGGTGAAGCTCGCGTACGGCGTGACATAGAGCGTGCGGGTCAGGCCGCCGCCGGACGGGTCGACACGCGAGACCACGCCGACGGGCACGCCGGGCACGAACGGCCGGTCGGCCTGCGAGCCGAAGGTGACCAGACGGTCGCCCTTCTTCACCTCCGCCTTGCCGTTGAGGAGTTCCACGCGCAGCGGGCGGTCGCCCTGCCCGGAGGCGAAGCCGAGCTCGTCGCCGGACTCCATCCGGGTGCCGACCGTGAAGTCGGGGTCGCTGGCGAGCAGGACCGTGGCGGTGTCGGGCCCGACGGTGGTGACCCGGCCCACGAGTCCGTCCCCGTTCAGGACGGTCATGTCGCGCTTGATGCCGTCGTTGGCGCCGACGTCGACGGTGATGGTCCAGGAGAAGCCCTGCGCGGCGCCGATGGCGATGACCTGGGCGCCCTTGATGCCGTACTGGCCCTGACCGGCGACCTTCAGCATCTTGTCGAGCTGCTTGAGGCGGCTGCGGCTGCGGTCGTCGCTGCCGAGCCTCGCCTTCAGGGCCGCGTTCTCCTCCTCCAGCACGGCGAGCCGGTCGTGCCGGTCGCCGGATTCACGGATGGCGGAGACCGCGTTGCCGACCGGGTCGACCGCGGCCGAGACACCGCTCTCGATCGGGCCGAAGACCGTCGCCGCGCCCTGCCGGGCACCGTCGACGGGCGAGTCCTCTCCACCGCGGATGTCCACCGTGATCAAAGCGAACGCGATGGCGATCAGCAGCACCAGGAGCAGCCGACTCTCTCGTGTGTCCCTCACGTGCGGCGGCCGTGCCCTTCCTCATAGGAATTCGGGGGAGCCCCAGGGAAACCCGAGGGGCTGCTTTGTGGGAGCTTATGCCTCTATATCAACGATCCGCCGCACGAGAGGAGATCGTCCCGTACGGCGGAATCGAAGAGTTATGTCATCTGCGCGGCTGGGCGTCCAGCACCTGCTGGAGCGCCTCGAACTCCTCGACGCACTTACCGGAACCGAGAGCCACACTGTCCAGCGGATCCTCGGCGATATGGATCGGCATACCGGTCTCCCGGCGCAGCCGTTCGTCCAGGCCCCGCAGCAACGCCCCGCCACCGGTCAGGACGATTCCCCGGTCCATGATGTCGCCGGACAGCTCCGGCGGACACTTGTCGAGGGTCGTCTTGACGGCGTCGACGATCGCGTTGACCGGTTCCTCGATCGCCTTGCGGACTTCGGCCGCGGAGATGACGACGGTCTTCGGCAGCCCGGACACCAGGTCCCGGCCGCGGATCTCGGTGTGCTCGTCGGAGTCGAGGTCGTACGCCGATCCGATCGTGATCTTGATCTGCTCGGCCGTGCGCTCACCCAGCAGGAGGGAGTACTCCTTCTTGATGTGCTGGATGATCGCGTTGTCCAGTTCGTCGCCCGCCACGCGGATGGACTGGGCGGTGACGATGCCGCCGAGGGAGATGACCGCGACCTCCGTGGTGCCGCCGCCGATGTCGACCACCATGTTGCCCGTGGCCTCGTGGACCGGCAGGCCGGAACCGATGGCCGCGGCCATGGGCTCCTCGATGATGTGCACCTGGCGGGCGCCGGCCTGGGACGACGCCTCGATGACGGCGCGGCGCTCGACGCCCGTGATGCCCGAGGGCACACAGACGACGACCCGCGGACGAGCCAGATACCGCCGCTTGTGGATCTTCAGGATGAAGTAGCGGAGCATCCGCTCGGTGATCTCGAAGTCGGCGATCACGCCGTCCTTCAGAGGACGTACGGCAACGATGTTGCCGGGCGTGCGCCCGATCATCTTCTTCGCTTCGGCCCCGACCGCGAGGATGCCACCGGTGTTGGTGTTGATCGCGACGACGGACGGCTCGTTGAGTACGATCCCGCGACCCCTGACGTACACCAGCGTGTTGGCGGTCCCGAGGTCGACAGCCATGTCACGGCCGATGAACGACATTGAGTTCCCCATCAGGATTCGTCTGGCCTTCCCACTAGCTTTTGAGGGCTTTTCAGGTAGGCAAAGGTGGGTGCTGTGACGTGAAGGCTTCCATCGTAGACGCGCCTTCGCGAACACTGCGGGAGGGTCTCCGCCAATGTCAGCAGATGCTGTGCGGGTTCGCTTGTGGAGACGGGCGTTCGGGGGCGATCGTTCCCTCGATCGGCACGTATATGCCAGGAAAGTCCGGGAGCGGCGCTCCCGGACTTTGCTCGCCCTTCGCGCTTTAGGCGCGACCCGGGAAGAAGATCTTCACTTCTCGCTCCGCGGACTCCTCCGAGTCCGAGGCGTGGATCAGGTTCTCGCGGACGATGACGCCGTAGTCGCCGCGGATGGAGCCGGGCGCGGCGGCGATCGGGTCGGTCGGGCCGGCGAGCGCGCGCAGCCCCTCGATGACCCGCTCGCCCTCCACGATCAGCGCCACCACCGGACCGGAGGCCATGAACTCCACCAGCGGCTCGTAGAAGGGCTTGCCCTTGTGCTCGCCGTAGTGCTGCTCCAGCGTGTCCTGGTCCAGGGTGCGCAGTTCCAGCGCGGTGATCCGCCAGCCCGCCTTGCGCTCGATGCGGCCGATGATCTCGCCGGTCAGGCCACGACGGACGGCGTCGGGCTTGAGCAGGACGAGGGTGCGCTGGGTCACGACGGGCTCCTATGCGTCAAGGTATGCGTCAAGGTTTTACGGAAAGACGAGATTACCCGGCGTGTCGGGGCGCTCGTTACGCAGCGTCAGGTGTGGAGGGACCCGGAGGACCCGCCTCGGCCCCCTGGGCGGCGAATCGCGCCTTGGCCTCGTCCACCTTCCGCCCGTAGTGCACGGACGCCCACCACAGGGCCGCGAAGATCGCGCCCAGGAAGAACATGATCGGCACGACGAAGCCCGACGCGATGAGCGCGAGCTGCAGCGCCCAGCCGAGCACGACTCCGCCGGGGCGCGTCACCAGGCCGCACAGCACCAGGCACAGGAACATCGCTACACCGCTGACCGTCCACACCGTCGTCATGGACAGGTCGGGGTCCTTCATGGCGACCAGACCGGCGAAGCCGATGACGAAGAACTCGCCGATCAGGGTCGAGGAACAGAGCGTACGCACGGGTCTCAGCCCTTCCCCAGGAGCAGTCGGGCCTCGCCGACGGTGATGACGGAACCGGTGACGAGCACACCGCCGCCCGCGAACTCGCCCTCCTCCTCGGCGAGCGTGATCGCGGCCTCCAGCGCGTCGGGCAGCCGCGGCTCGACCTGGACGCGGTCGTCGCCGAAGACCTCGACGGCGATACCGGCCAGCTCGTCGGCGTCCATCGCGCGGTGGCTGGAGTTCTGCGTGACCACGATCTCGGCGAACACCGGCTCGAAGGCCTCCAGCAGCCCCCGTACATTCTTGTCGCCGCTCGCGCCGACGACACCGATGAGGCGGCTGAACTGGAAGGCTTCCCCGATCGCCTCGGCCGCCGCCCGGGCGCCCGCCGGGTTGTGGGCGGCGTCGAGCACCACGGTGGGCGAGCGCCGCACGACCTCCAGCCGCCCCGGCGAGGCCACGGCCGCGAACGCCTTGCGGACCGCGTCGATGTCCAGCGCGTCGGCCCGCTGCGCGCCGACCCCGAAGAACGCCTCGACGGCGGCGAGCGCCACGGCCGCGTTGTGCGCCTGGTGCGCGCCGTGCAGCGGCAGGTACACCTCCGGGTACTCACCGCCCAGGCCGCGCAGCGTCACCAGCTGCCCGCCGACGGCCACCTGCCGGTCGACGACACCGAACTCCAGGCCCTCCCGGGCCACGGTCGCGTCCACCTCGACGGCCTTCTTCAGCAGCACCTGCGCCGCCTCGACCGGCTGCTGCGCCAGGATGACCGTCGCGCCCTGCTTGACGATGCCGGCCTTCTCCGTGGCGATCTCGGCGTGCGTGGTGCCGAGCCGGTCGGTGTGGTCGAGGTCTATGGGCGTGACGACGGCGACATCGCCGTCGATCACGTTCGTGGCGTCCCAGGAGCCGCCCATGCCGACCTCGACGACGGCGACGTCCGCTGGCGCGTCGGCGAAGGCCGCGTAGGCCATGCCGGTGAGCACCTCGAAGAAGGACAGCCGGTACTCCTGCTGCGCGTCGACCATCTCGATGTACGGCTTGATGTCCTCGTACGTCTCGATGAACCGCTCGGCGGAGATCGGGGCGCCGTCCAGACTGATGCGCTCCGTGATCGACTGCACGTGGGGCGAGGTGTAGCGGCCGGTGCGCAGCTCGAAGGCGCCGAGCAGGGCCTCGATCATGCGGGCGGTGGAGGTCTTGCCGTTGGTCCCCGTGATGTGGATCGACGGGTACGACCGCTGCGGCTCGCCCAGGACGTCCATCAGCGCGGCGATACGGCTGACGGACGGCTCCAGCTTGGTCTCGCCCCAGCGCGAGGCGAGCTCCGCCTCGACCTCGCGCAGGGCCTTGTCCACCTCGGGGTCGGCGGGCCTGGCGGGGATGTCGGCCTCGGGCGGGCCGCCCTGGGTGCGGAGGGTTCGGCTGCCGGCTTCGATGACCGCGAGGTCGGGGTCGCGGGTGGTCTCCTCCGCGATGATCTCGTCGAAGTTGTCGAGGGGGTCGGGCTGGTCGTCGCTGTGGTCTGGAGGGAGCTCGCTCACGGGGCCCAGTCTACGGAGGGGCAGTGACAATGGTCGGGGGTGGCCTGTGTCGTGCCTTGTCTGCGGGATTGTGGGGGCTTGTCGCGCAGTTCCCCGCGCCCCTGAACTGCGTGAAGGCCCCCGCGCTGACAAGCACGGGAGCCTTCACGACCGTACGAACCGCTACGCCTGCGGCAGACGGTCCAGCTGCGCCTGGATCCGCGCGATGTCCTCGTCCGCCTTGGCGAGGCGGGTGCGGATCTTCTCCACGACATGATCCGGGGCCTTCGCCAGGAACGCCTCGTTGCCGAGCTTGCCCGTCGCCTGGGCCTTCTCCTTCTCCGCCGCCGCGAGGTCCTTCGCGAGGCGCTTGCGCTCCGCCGCGACGTCGATCGTGCCGGAGAGGTCGAGGGCGACCTCGGCGCCGGCGACCGGGAGGGTCGCCGTGGCCGTGAAGGCGTCGCCCTCCGGCTGGAGCCGGAGCAACTGCCGGATGGCGGCCTCGTGGGCCGCGAACGGCGTGCCGTCGAGGGCCAGCCGGGCCGGGACCCGCTGGCCGGGCTGGAGGCCCTGGTCGGCGCGGAAGCGGCGGACCTCGGTGATGACCGACTGGAGCGACTCGATCTCCTGCTCGGCGCCCTTGTCACGGAAACCGCTGTCGCTCGGCCACTCGGCGATGACGACCGACTCGCCGCCGGTGAGCGTGGTCCACAGGGTCTCGGTGACGAAGGGGACCACCGGGTGCAGCAGCTTCAGCGTGACGTCGAGGACCTCGCCGAGGACCCGCTTGCTGACCTCGGCCGCCTCGCCGCCCGCCTGGAACGTCGTCTTGGACAGCTCGACGTACCAGTCGAAGACCTCGTCCCACGCGAAGTGGAACAGGGCGTCGGACAGCTTCGCGAACTGGTAGTCCTCGTAGAACGCGTCGACCTCGGCGACGACCGAGTTGAGGCGGGACAGGATCCAGCGGTCGGTCGACGACATCTTCGCCGGGTCCGGCAGCGGGCCGTCCACGGTCGCGCCGTTCATCATCGCGAAGCGCGTCGCGTTCCAGATCTTGTTGGCGAAGTTGCGGGAGCCCTGGACCCAGTCCTCGCCGATCGGGACGTCGACGCCCGGGTTGGCGCCGCGCGCCAGGGTGAACCGGAGCGCGTCGCTGCCGTACTTGTCCATCCAGTCCAGCGGGTTGACCGCGTTGCCGAAGGACTTCGACATCTTCTTGCCGAACTGGTCGCGGACCATGCCGTGCAGGGCGATGGTGTGGAACGGCGGGGTGCCGTCCATGGCGTAGAGGCCGAACATCATCATCCGGGCGACCCAGAAGAAGAGGATGTCGTAGCCGGTGACCAGGACGGAGTTCGGATAGAACTTCGCGAGCGACTCGGTCTGCTCGGGCCAGCCCATCGTGGAGAACGGCCACAGGCCGGAGGAGAACCAGGTGTCGAGGACGTCGGTGTCCTGGCGCCAGCCCTCGGCCTCGGTGCCGGGCGGCTCCTCGTCGGGGCCGACGCAGACGACCTCGCCGTTCGGGCCGTACCAGACCGGAATCCGGTGACCCCACCACAACTGCCGCGAGATGCACCAGTCGTGGAGGTTGTCGACCCAGTCGAAGTAGCGCTTCTCCATCTCCTGCGGATGGATCTTGACGCGTCCGTCGCGGACGGCGTCACCGGCGGCCTTCGCGAGCGGACCGACCTTGACCCACCACTGCATGGACAGCCGCGGCTCGATGGTGGTCTTGCAGCGCGAGCAGTGGCCGACGGAGTGGACGTAGGGCCGCTTCTCGGCGACGATCCGCCCTTCGGCGCGCAGGGCCGCGACGATCGCCGACCGCGCTTCCAGCCGGTCCAGGCCCTGGAAGGGGCCGTGCGCCGTGATGACCGCGTGCTCGTCCATGATCGTCAGGGCCGGAAGGTCGTGGCGCTGGCCGATCTCGAAGTCGTTCGGGTCGTGCGCCGGGGTCACCTTGACGGCGCCCGTGCCGAACTCCGGGTCGACGTGCTCGTCGGCGACGACCGGGATGGAACGGTCGGTCAGCGGCAGCTTGACCAGCTTGCCGATCAGGTGCCTGTACCGCTCGTCACCGGGGTGAACGGCGACGGCCGTGTCACCGAGCATCGTCTCGGCGCGGGTCGTGGCGACGACGATCGTCTCGTCCCCGTCGCCGTACTTCATGGAGACGAGCTCGCCGTCGTCGTCCTGGTACTCCACCTCGATGTCCGAGATGGCCGTCAGACACCGGGGGCACCAGTTGATGATGCGCTCGGCGCGGTAGATGAGCTCGTCGTCGTAGAGCCGCTTGAAGATGGTCTGGACGGCCTGGGAGAGGCCCTCGTCCATGGTGAAGCGCTCGCGGGACCAGGCGACACCGTCGCCCAGCCGCCGCATCTGTCCGCTGATCTGCCCGCCGGACTCGCCCTTCCACTGCCAGACCCGCTCGACGAAGGCCTCACGGCCCAGGTCGTGCCGGGACTTGCCCTCCTTCGCCAGCTCCCGCTCGACGACGTTCTGCGTGGCGATGCCGGCGTGGTCCATGCCCGGCTGCCAGAGCGTCTCGAAGCCCTGCATGCGCTTACGACGCGTCAGGGCGTCGATGAGGGTGTGCTCGAAGGCGTGCCCGAGGTGCAGGCTGCCCGTGACGTTCGGCGGCGGGATGACGACGGTGTACGGCGGCTTGTCGCTCTTCGCGTCCGCCTCGAAGTAACCCCGCTCCACCCAGCGCTCGTACAGCGGCCCCTCTACGTCGGCCGGCGCGTACTGGGTCGGCAGGTCGGTGCTGGGCGCTGGTGGCTGCTGCTGAGCGTTCTCGGTCACGGGGGTCAGTTTAGGGGTGTCACTCCCCCGTCCCGAAACTCGTTTCGCTTTGTAACGGCGGGGACCCCGATGCCATGCACACGACGGGTCTGCGCCAGGATGTCCGGAACACATAAGCATCTGGAGGGGAACCCAGAACATGAGCTACAACCAGCCGGGCCCGTACGGCGGGCAGCAGCCTCAGCAGCCCGGTCCGTACGGCCAGCCGGGCCCGTACGGCCAGCCGCCGCAGGCGCCCCAGCCCGGCTACGGCTACCCTCAGCAGGCCCCTCCGCCCCAGCCCGGTTACGGCTACCCGCAGGGCGCCCCGCCCCAGCAGCCCGGCCCCTACGGCCAGCAGCCCCCGTACGGCCAGCAGCCGCCCTACGGTCAGCAGCCCCAGTACGGCGTCCCGCAGCCCCCGGCGCCGGGCGGCGGCAAGAAGAAGACGGGCATCATCCTCGGCGCGGTCGCGGTCGTGGCGGCCCTCGCTGTGGGCGCGTACTTCGTGATCGGCGGGGGCGGTGGCGGTCTGGAGGACGACGGGCCGCACAAGCTGTCGACCCCGGCGACGGTGCTCAGCGAGTACAAGCGCACCACGAAGGACGGGCAGACCACCGGTGACGAAGAGAAGTCGGAGCTGGAGAAGAGCGGCGTGAAGAACGCCAAGACGTCGGCGGCCCTCTACTCCAACGTGGACATGAGCGACTACGACCCCGACGATCCGTCGTCCGCGGCGAAGATGGCGTCGGCCAAGACACTCACGGTGGCCGGTGCCTACGGCGAGATCTCCGATCCGGAGGCGACGCTCGACCTGTTCCTCGCCAACTTCAAGAAGTCGTCCGAGAAGGAGGCCGCGTCCGGGTCCACCAAGCCCGAACTGATCGGCGAGCCCGAGGAGGCGGATCTCGACGGCGCGGTCATGAAGTGCCAGTCGGTCAAGGGGCGGGACGAGCTGTCCAAGAAGGAGAAGACCAACTGGTTCTGCGCGTGGGCCGACTACAGCACGATCGCCCTCGTGTCACCGGGTGAGGCGGCGCGGGGCGTCACCAAGGACGTGGCGATCGACCTCACCACCAAGGCCCGCAAGGAAGTCCGCGTCCCGGCCTGACGCGGACAACGACGAAGGCGCCCAGCGGCTGTGCTGGGCGCCTTTCGCGTGCGGTGGGTGACTACGCCGTCTTCTGCTCGCCCGGCCCGCGCCCCCGCGCATCCCGCGGAATGAGCGTCGGGTTGACGTTCGACTGGACGACATCCGCCGTGATGACGACCCGGGCGACGTCCTTGCGGGACGGGACCTCGTACATCACGCCCTGGAGGACCTCCTCCATGATGGCGCGCAGGCCGCGCGCGCCGGTCTGGCGGAGGATCGCCTGGTCGGCGATGGCCTCAAGGGCCTCACGCTCGAAGTCCAGCTCCACGCCGTCGAGTTCGAAGAGGCGCTGGTACTGCTTGACGAGCGCGTTGCGCGGCTCGACGAGGATCTGGAGCAGGGCCTCGCGGTCGAGGTTGTGGACCGAGGTGATGACCGGGAGCCGGCCGATGAACTCGGGGATCATGCCGAACTTGACCAGGTCCTCCGGCATGACCTCCTGGAACTGGTCCTTGGACTCCATCTCGCGCTTGGAGCGGATCTGCGCGCCGAAGCCGATGCCCTTGGCACCCGCCCGGGACTCGATGATCTTCTCCAGGCCGGCGAAGGCACCGCCCACGATGAACAGCACGTTCGTCGTGTCGATCTGGATGAACTCCTGGTGGGGGTGTTTGCGGCCACCCTGCGGCGGGACCGAGGCCGTGGTGCCCTCCAGGATCTTCAGCAGGGCCTGCTGGACACCCTCGCCCGACACGTCGCGCGTGATCGAGGGGTTTTCACTCTTCCTCGCGACCTTGTCGATCTCGTCGATGTAGATGATCCCGGTCTCGGCCTTCTTGACGTCGTAGTCGGCGGCCTGGATCAGCTTGAGGAGGATGTTCTCGACGTCCTCGCCGACGTATCCCGCCTCCGTCAGCGCCGTGGCGTCGGCGATCGCGAAGGGGACGTTCAGCATGCGCGCGAGGGTCTGCGCGAGGAGGGTCTTCCCGGAGCCCGTGGGGCCGAGGAGGAGGATGTTGGACTTCGCCAACTCGATGGCGTCGTCACGGCCGTTGCCCCCGCCGTTCTCACCGGCCTGGACGCGCTTGTAGTGGTTGTACACCGCTACGGAGAGGGCCTTCTTGGCGGCCTCCTGGCCCACCACGTACCCCTCGAGGAACTCGTAGATCTCGCGAGGCTTCGGGAGTTCCTCCCAGCGGACCTCGCTGGTCTCGGCCAGCTCTTCCTCGATGATCTCGTTGCAGAGGTCGATGCACTCGTCGCAGATGTACACACCGGGCCCTGCGATGAGCTTCTTGACCTGCTTCTGGCTCTTGCCACAGAACGAGCACTTGAGCAGATCGCCGCCGTCACCGATGCGTGCCACGGTGTGCTTCCCCTTCGCCTGGGAGACGACTGGACGTCGACGCGACGTCCAACGGCTCCTGGTGCAGCCTTATGTCCGACGGTACCTTGCCGGGCCCCTCGTTCGGGCCCCCCTTGGCGCGGTTCACTTTGACGTGCACCGTGCCAAACCGTGCCAAGGGGCGGCAGACGATACAGCCTCTCGCCTCAGCGCAGGCTCGAGTTGTCCATCTTCCGGGTGGTGATGATCTGGTCGATCAGCCCGTAGCTCAGCGCGTCCTCGGCCGTGAGGATCTTGTCGCGCTCGATGTCGTCCCGGATCTTCTCGACCGGCGTGGTGGAGTGCTTGGCCAGCATCTCCTCCAGCTGCGAGCGCATCCGCAGGATCTCGTTCGCGGCGATCTCCAGGTCGGACACCTGACCGCGGCCGGTCTCGCTGTACGGCTGGTGGATCAGAACGCGCGCGTTCGGCAGGGCCATGCGCTTGCCCGGCGTACCGGCGGCCAGCAGGACGGCGGCGGCGGAGGCGGCCTGGCCCATGCAGACCGTCTGGATGTCCGGCTTCACGTACTGCATCGTGTCGTAGATCGCGGTGAGCGCCGTGAAGGAGCCGCCGGGGCTGTTGATGTAGACCGAGATGTCACGGTCGGGGTCCATCGACTCCAGGCACAGCAGCTGCGCCATGACGTCGTTGGCGGAGGCGTCGTCGATCTGGACGCCGAGGAAGATCACGCGCTCCTCGAAGAGCTTCGCGTACGGGTCGTACTCGCGGATGCCCTGGGAGGTGCGCTCGACGAAGCGGGGGATGACGTAGCGGGACTCGGCCTGCGGGCCGGTGTAGCGGCCCTGCGAGCCGCTCATGTCCTGCACGGCGTTCATACGGTCGTAGATCCCGCTGCCGGGGAACTGGTTCACGGTGTCTCCTGAAAAGGGCTGAGGCGGTCGGCTGGGGCTGTCTGGGGTCGCTGGGGCCCGGGAGGGCTCCGGGGGCCTCACGGGGCGCCACAGGCCCCGTGGGGACCTCTCAGGCCCCGGTGCCGCCGCCGCCCGGCATACCTGCGGCCGTGGGGATGACGTCGTCGATGAGGCCGTACTCCTTGGCCTCGAAGGCGTCGAACCAGCGGTCGCGGTCCGAGTCGCGGGTGATCTGCTCGACCGACTGCCCCGTGTGCTGGGACGTGAGCTCGGCCATGCGCTTCTTGGTGTGCAGCAGCCGCTCGGCGTGGATCTTGATGTCGGAGGCCGAGCCGGCCAGGCCGGCGGAGGGCTGGTGGATCAGGATCTCGGCGTTCGGCAGCGCGAAGCGCTTGCCGGGGGTGCCCGCGCTGAGCAGGAACTGGCCCATCGAGGCCGCGAGACCCATGGCGATCGTCACCACGTCGTTCTTGATGAACTGCATGGTGTCGTAGATCGCCATACCGGCCGTGATCGAACCGCCGGGGCTGTTGATGTAGAGGTAGATGTCCTTGTCGGGATCCGCGGCAAGGAGCAGCAGCTGTGCGGTGATCTTGTTCGCGATGTCGTCGTCGACCGGCTGGCCGAGGAAGATGATCCGCTCGTTGAGCAGCCGGTTGTAGACCTGGTCGCCGAGGCCGCCACCGATAGAGGGCTCGCCGGCGGCTGAGGGCATCAGATTCGTCACGTATCCACCTGCTCGTCTTACGACGGCGCCGGGCCGTCTCACGTTTCCCTAGGGGCTAGGAGCCGTTCGGGGACTCCACTGCCCTCGTATTCATGGACCCTAACGCGCGGGTCCCTTCGGGGAATCCCGGAGATGGGAGTGTTCGCCGGGGGCGTAGCGCCGCGCGGCTGGGCCGGGGGCGGTTTCGGGCCGTGGGCGGCTGCGGGTGCGTGGGGGCTTGCCGCGCAGTTCCCCGCGCCCCTGGGGCGCGCTGCCCCCACGGGCAGCAAGAAGGCCCTGGGGTTCGCACCCCAGGGCCTTCCCTGTGACCTAGTCGGAGCCGGGGGCTCAGCCCTCGGTCTTCTCCTCGGTGGACTCGGCGGCCTCGGCCGGGGTCTCCTCGGTGGAGGCCTCGGTCTCGTCCTCCTCGTCGTCCAGGTCGACGACCTCGCCGTTGGTGTCCTTGACCGTGGCCTTCTCGACCACGACGGCCAGGGCCTTGCCGCGGGCGACCTCGCCGACCAGGAGCGGAACCTGACCGCCCTCGACGACGGCCTGGGCGAACTGGTCGGGGGACATGCCGGAGGAGGCGGCGCGGCGCATGAGGTGCTCGGTGAGCTCCTCCTGGCTGACGTTCAGCTTCTCCTGCTTGACGAGCTCGTCGAGCACGAACTGCGTCTTGATGCCCTTGACCGCGGCTTCCTTGGTCTCGGCGTCGAACTCCTCGGCCGTCTTGCCCTGGATCTCGAGGTACTTCTCGAGGTCGAGGCCCATCTGGCCGAGCTGGTGGTGCTCGAGGTTGTGCTTGCGGGTGTTGACCTCGTCCTCGAGCAGCTTGTCCGGGACCGGCACCTCGACCAGCTCGAGCAGCTTCTCCAGGACGCGCTCCTGGGCCTGCGTGGCCTGGTCGTACTGCTTCATGTTCTCCAGGCGCTTGCGGCTGTCGGCCCGCAGCTCCTCGATGGTGTCGAACTCGGAGGCGAGCTGCGCGAACTCGTCGTCCAGCTCGGGCAGTTCACGCTTGGCGACCTGGGTGACCTTGACGGTGACCTCGGCCTCCTTGCCGGCCGCCGAGCCGCCCTTGAGCTCGGAGGTGAAGGTGGCCTCGCCACCGGCCTCCACGCCCTTCACGGCGTCGTCGATGCCGTCCAGCAGCTCGCCGGAGCCGATGGTGTAGGAGACGCCGTCGGCGACGCCGTCCTCCAGGACCTCGCCGTCGACCTTGGCCTCCAGGTCGATCGTCACGACGTCGCCGTCCTCGGCGGCACGCTCGACCGGAGCGGTGGAGGCGAAGCGCTCACGCAGCTCCTCGACCGCCTTGTCGACGTCCTCCTCGGTGACCTCGACCGCGTCGACCTCGACCTCGATGCCGGAGTAGTCCGGGATCTCGATGGACGGGCGGATGTCGACCTCGGCGGTGAAGTTCAGCGTCTCGCCGTCCTTCAGCTCCGTGATGTCGACCTCGGGCTGGCCCAGCGGGTTCAGCTCGGCCTCGTTGACCGCGTCGGTGTAGAACTTCGGCAGCGCGTCGTTGACGGCCTCCTCCAGCACCGCACCGCGGCCGAACCGCTGGTCGATGACCCGGGCCGGGACCTTGCCCTTGCGGAAGCCCTTCACCGTGACCTGCTGGTTGATCTTCTTGTACGCCGCGTCGAGGCTGTCCTTGAGCTCCTCGAAGGGCACCTCGACAGTGAGCCGAACCCGAGTCGGGTTCAGGGTCTCCACGGCGCTCTTCACGGTTCGGTCTCCTTGTGGCTGACTTCTTGGGTTCTGCCGGGGCCAGAGCGGCCCGGCGGATTTCGCCGCCCGGAGACTTCAGACGCTGATGACACACGGGCGTGCAGCTTGCATAGTAACGGCAGCGACTACACCGCCCAAAAGGCGATCACATGAGTGACCGGAAGACGATCACCCGGGATGACTCGAGATGATCTGCCGGCTGGTCGGGGTGGCGGGATTTGAACCCACGGCCTTCCGCTCCCAAAGCGGACGCGCTACCAAGCTGCGCCACACCCCGTCTGGTGCGACACGTAGGGTACATGGCGCGAGGCCGTACGGCCGCCGCATTTCCGCTGCGTCCGCGCCGGGAAGGCCGGGATCCGAATGCGGTGTGCGACGAGGGCGCACAACCCGCTACGATGCTTGCGTGCCGCGGTCACCCGACCAGCAGCGCGCAGCGTGCGGGCGTAGCTCAATGGTAGAGCCCTAGTCTTCCAAACTAGCTACGCGGGTTCGATTCCCGTCGCCCGCTCTGAACGGCTCGGGCCCGGTTCTTCGGAACCGGGCCCGAGGTGTTTCTCACCGGTGTTCCAGGGATTCACCGGTGTTCCGAGGATTCAGAGGTCGCGTACGTCCACCGTGTAGACGGAGCGGACGCCGTACGGGACGTACAGGGCGTCGCCGACGAGGACGAGCGGGGCGCCCGAGGTGAGGAGCATGCTGTCGGTTCTGCCGCCGTCGTCGCGGCCGGGCCGGGTGCCCGTGACCTCGCCGCTACCGGCGTCCAGGGCGGCCAGACGGCCGCTGGGGGACGCGAAGTACACGTGGGTGGCGGAGGCTGTGGGCGGCCCCTGTTTCTCCACGCTCGAGTTGGATTCCCACAGGGTCCGGCCGGTGCGGGGCGAGACCGCGCGGACGCCGCCGCTGTCGCGCGTGAAGTAGACCGTGCCGCGGACCAGGTACGCGTCCGCGTCCTCGGGCCGGGGCTCCGCGAGCCGTCGCACGGTGAGCACCCGCGAGGAGACGTCGATCAGCGTCAGGCCGCGGCCCGTGGAGCCGGTGTCCGCGAGAACCAGGCTTCCGTCGTGCTGTCCGAGCAGGTACTGGGCGCCCTTGGCCTCGACGGTCCAGCGGGCCTTTCCGGTGGCCGGGTCGATCTGGGAGACGGTGGTCCTGGAGGCTCCTTGTTCCGACTGCTCCGACAGCCCGATCGCGCAGAGGAGGTAGGCGTTGCCGGCCGCCGAGCGCAGCAGGCAGTCGGCCGAGGCGCCCGGGGCATGCGGCTTGGGGCGGCTCCAGCGGACGTCGCCGGTCTCGGCGTCGAGCAGGGCGTAGCGGTCGCCCTGGGAGCCGTAGAAGGTGACGACGCCCTCGGGGACGGTCGTGGCGGCGTCCTGCGTGCTGTCGGGGACGCTCGCCATCTCGCCGGTACCGGTGCGGGTCCGCCAGAGCTCCTCGCCCGTGTCGGCGGCCAGGGCGTACACCGTGTAGCTGAACCGGGGGCCGGCCGTCGTCTCCCCGTCCTCTGCCTCGTAGGCGTAGACACGGCTGCCGGCGGTGCCGATGAGCGCGCCGGCGTCGCTGGAGGAGCCGTCGGGTGTGGGGTCCACGGGCCGGCCCCAGGTGTTGCGGCCGTCGGCGAGATCGAAGCGGGTCGCCATGAGGCCGGAGCCTGCGCACACGAGGGAGCTGTCGATGGCCGCGCAACCCTTGAGAGCGCTGTCGGCCCCGCCCAGGACTCGCTCGCTGCCCTTCGGGGCCTTCGCGGCGGTCGCCCAGGACCGCCAGCCCTCGGGGAGGTCGCTGGGGGCCGCGGAGCCCGAGGGGCCGGGCTCACCGTCGCGGGAGAGGGCGCCGCCGAGGACGATGGTGGCGGCGGCCAGTACGGCGGCCACGGCCGTCGCGGCCGCCGCGGCGAGGAGGTAGCGGCGTCTTCGGCTGCCGCGCGGCCGGGCGGGCTCGGGCGGCGGGTCGGCGAGCGGGGTGTCGCGCTGCGGCGTGGTCTCGGGCGCGCGCCGGGGCAAAACCCCACTCAGTTCCCCGGTTGCCGGGAGCAGGGCGGCCCGGTCTCCGTCGCGCAGCAGGGTCAGGAGTTCGTCGGCGGTCACGCGGGACTTGGGGTGCTTCTCCAGGCAGAGGCGTACGAAGGGGAGCAGTTCGTCCGGTACGCCGTCGAGGGCCGGTTCGCCCTCGACGACCCGGACGGCCGTCTCGTAGGGGCTCGGGCTGTCGAAGGGGCCGCGGCGGGTGGCGGCGTAGGCGAGGACCGAGCCGAGGGAGAAGATGTCGGCCGCCGGGCCGACGTCCTGCGGGGCGGAGAACTGCTCCGGCGACATGAAGGGCGGGGTGCCCATGACACGGCCGGTCTGGGTGAGGACGTCGGCGGCGGCGAACTCGGCGGCGCGGGAGATGCCGAAGTCGATGACGCGAGGGCCGTCCTCGGCGAGCATCACGTTGGCCGGCTTCAGATCGCGGTGGACGACTCCGGCGCGGTGGATGTCGCGCAGTGCCTCGGCGAGGCCGGCGGCGAGTTCACGGAGCCGGGGCACGGAGAGCGGGCCGTGCTCACGGACGTGGGTGCCGAGGTCCGCGCCCGGTATGTAGAGCGTGGCCATCCAGGGGCGCGACGCGTCGGCGTCCGCGTCCACGACGGGGGCCGTGAAGGCGCCGCTGACCTGGCGGGCCGCGGCCACCTCGCGGCGGAAACGGGCGCGGAACTCGTCGTCGTCGGCGTACTGGCCGTGCACCACCTTGACGGCGAGGCGCCGGCCGGAGGCCGAGCGGGCGAGGTAGACGACACCCATGCCGCCGGAGCCGAGGCGGTCCTCGATGCGGTAGCCGCCCACCTCCGCGGGGTCAGAATCGCGCAGCGCCATCCCCGTACGTTCCCCCCGTCACGCACCGTCCCGTCGGGAGGAGAGTAACCGCACGCTCCCGGGGCCCGCGGCAGCGGCCCGGTCAGAAGCTGATGGAGTTGACCGTCTCCGCTATCGAGTTGAGGAAGCGCTGGATGGACGGGGCCATGCCGGTCGAGGCGAGGAAGAAGCCGAAGAGGACCGCCACGATCGCGGGACCCGCCTTGATGGATCCCCCTCTCAGCAACACCACAAGGATGATCGCCAACAGCAGCACCACAGACAGTGAAATGGCCACAACTGATCACACCCTCGGTCGGTCCGCTCTCCCGGCCCGGGAGCGCGCCTCGGCACACCCCCGCCAGAACCATCGTGCCACCAACGCGGCCGGGCTATGCGGCCGGTGACGCATCGACCGCACCCGTGTCGTCCGGGCCCGTGTACACCGCGTGTGGGAGGGGACTCGACAGCAGGGACTCGTACGGCAATTCGATGTACCACCCGCACAGGGAATTGGGCCGGATCGTTTCCGTCTCCACACAACGCGTTCGCAGCTAATTCGAATTGCTGCCCAAGGCTCCTCAACAACCCTGCGGAGAGGCTTGCGAAGAGCGCTGAAGCGGACATTCCGCTGGAGTCGCCTGCTGGTCTTATGCGCCGCTTAGTCCGGAAGTATCACGACAAGCAGGGCACCTGTGACGGGCGCAACTCGATGCCGAAGATGTGTTGGTCATCACGTCGACAGGGACGTCAACTACCCGAAATCCGGGGTACCCACAGCGAATAGCCAGGAATGACGTCCGGCGTTTTACGAATAGCCGCAGGGAAGGCTAGGGTGCCTCAGATGTTCCACGCTGCCTCGTCCCCCGCAAGTGCAGCGAGGTCCCGGATCGTCTCCCCGAGTTCCTGGTGGGAGGGTCTGTGACGAACTCGCTGCGACCGAACGGCGACCGCAAGGCGCCACTTCCCCCGGCACAGTCGCCGGCAGGCGGAGTGCCGAGCCCGCGCTCGCCGCAGAGCCCCCAGAAGAAGCAGAACGGCAAGCAGCGCGACGCGTTCTTCGACAACGCGAAGTACCTCGCGATCGTGCTCGTGGCCATGGGCCATGTCTGGGAGCCGCTCAAGGGCGACAGCCGGATACTCGAGGCGGCGTACCAGGTCGTCTACGCGTTCCACATGCCGGCGTTCATCCTCATCTCCGGCTACTTCTCGCGCAGTTTCGACATGCGGCCCGACCGGCTCAAGCGCCTGATCACGGGCGTGGCCGTGCCGTACATCATCTTCGAGACGGCCTACCCGCTCTTCAAGCGGTGGATCGACGACGACCCGGGTCAGGACATCAGCCTCCTCGACCCGTGGTACCTGACCTGGTTCCTGGTCGCGCTGTTCATCTGGCGGCTGACCACCCCCATCTGGAACCTGGTGCGCTGGCCGCTGCCGATCGCGCTCGGACTCGCGATGCTGGCGACCGTCACCCCGTCGATCGGTGACGACCTGGACCTCCAGCGCGTCCTGCAGTTCCTGCCGTTCTTCGTGCTGGGCCTGGTGATGAAGCCCGAGCACTTCCAGATGGTGCGCCGCCGTTCGGTGCGGATCGCCGCGGTGCCCGTGTTCGCCGCCGCGCTCGCCTTCAGCTGGTGGGCCGTGCCGCGCATGAACACCGCGTGGTTCTACCACCGTGACGCCGCGCAGGAACTGGGCGCGCCGTGGTGGGCCGGCCCGGTCATGGTGCTCGCGATGTTCGGCTGCTCGCTGGTGCTGACCGCCTGCTTCTTCGCCTGGGTGCCGCGCCGCCACATGTGGTTCACGGCGCTCGGCGCGGGCACGCTCTACGGCTATCTGCTGCACGGCTTCCTCGTGAAGGCCGGCGACTACCAGGGCTGGTTCGAGGCGAGCTGGTTCCACCAGCCGGCCGGGCAGATCACCATGACCGTCCTCGCGGCCGCCGTCGTGACGGTGCTGTGCACCAAGCCGGTGCAGCGCATGTTCCGGTTCGCGATGGAGCCGAAGATGGCGTGGGCCTTCAAGCAGGACGCGGCCGAGGTCGCCCGCGGGCGCCAGAGTGCCGAGCGGCGCGAACGCGAGAAGGTTGCGGTGGGCTGACCCCACCTGTCCCCGTACGGACGGCCCCGCACTCATCGGAGAGTGCGGGGCCGTCTGCTTGCCGACGGGGTCGCGGCGTCGGCGGGGCGGCGGGACTAGTTGCCCTTCAGGTGTCTCATCAAGTGCTCGAAGTCCTGCCAGCCCGACAGGTCGGACGGGTTGCCCGGAAACGCGTAGTACAGCGCCGGACGGGTTTTCGGGCCCAGCTCCCGCGGGGCCTCGGCGAGCGGGGTGCGGCGGGCCCGGTCACCCGGCATCGCGCGGACCTCCTCGGCACCCAGGACGAAGGCGTAGGGCACGCCGGGGCCTTCGAAGCGGGGCGGGACGGACAGGTCCCGGCGGGCCCGGCGGATCTGGACCAGCATGGACTGCAGATCGTGCCGGGTGGCCAGGGCCTCCGCAGCGGCGGCCACGGAGTCCGTCGGGACCTGCTCGCCCGGCCCGTAGCCGAAGACCATCGTGACGTCCTCTTCGACACCGCCCTGAGTCCGGGTGATGCGGACCGTAGCGAGACCGGGACGTTCCGGGGTGCCGACGACCACCAGCCAGGTCGGTTCGGGTGCGCGCTCGTGCGCCACATCGGTCAACTGCCGCAGGGACCAAGGGAGGTTGGCGGGCTCCTCGGTGCCCCAGCCGGCCGGCGGCTCACCGGTGATCTCCTGCCAGACGGCTTCCACGGCACCGCCGAGAACGAGCCGGTCGTCGGCGGGGTGGACCGCGCGGAAGGAGATCGCCAGCTGGCGCTCACCCGTGTCGCCGGTCTCCGGCTGGAAGGACGCGGCGATGGGTGTACGCGGATCCTCGAGGGTGGCCTCCGGCGAATCGACCGTCACGAACAGGCCGTCGCTCCACCGCAGGACCGCTCCGGTCAGACCGTCGTAGTAGCCGTCGCGCTCGTCCTGCACCACCCAGCGGGAGGGCCAGCCCGGCAGGCTGCCCCGGACCGCCGGGGAGAGGCGGGTGCCCGCCGGGGTGACGATCTGAAGGCCGAGACCGGCGTTCGCGACGGCACGGAACGCATCCGACAGCCAGGCCGTCATCGCGACCACGGGGCGGTCCTGGATGACGACGGCGACCTTGTCGGTGAGCACGTCCACGGCGGGCTGGGCGGCGGCCGGAGCCGGCGCCACGGTCATCCCGTCCGTCTTGACCACGGCCAGCGACCACGCGGTCTGCGGCGGCCAGGCCGTGCCACCGACCAGCGTGGCGATGCGGGCGGCGAAGGTTCCGGCGAGTTCCTCGGCCTCCTTGACCCCGGTCGTGGCGCGGGCCTCGGTCCACCAGTACGGCACCTCGGGCTCGCGCGCCCCGAGCAGCCTCTCGGCCTCTCCCCTGACCTGCACGAGCAGCGGCGCCTCCACGGAGACGAGCGGCCGGCCCTGTGGGTCGCAGAGCTGCACCACAGCCCCTTCGCCCTCGGCACCCACCAACAGGTCCGGGCCGCCGGAGAGCAGGCCCGCGAGGACACTGAGCGGGTCGGGCATCTTCTTCGTGAGGGCGATGACATCCTTCGTCACGCGTTCACCTGGTCCCCTGGTAGACGGTCTGGATGAGCCGACTCGGTTCGCCCCTGCGGACCAGCACGCCGCGGCCGGGCGGCTGGTGACTGGCGTACACGCCGGAGAAGAGCTGCCCCTCGCCGCGGTCCCCCGCCATCACCAGCGCCGAGGCACCGGACTCGTGCAGGCCCTGCAGCAACGGCTCGTACATGGCCCGGGAGGCCCCCGCGACTCGGCGGGTGAGGACGAAGTGCAGTCCGATGTCGACGGCCGACGGGATGTACGGCACAAAGGGCGCCAGCGGCTGCTGCCCCGCGGTGGTGAGGACGTCGTAGTCGTCGACGAGGATCACGATCCGCGGGCCGGAGAAGCTGCCCGGTTCCAGGTCGGCGCCGTCGGCGGTCTCGTCGGGCAGCCGCTTGTCCAGTTCGGCGGCGATGCCCGCGGCGAGGCCGGCGCACAGCTTGGTGTTGTAGGCGTAACCGCCCCGGTACTCCTCCGGGATGACGCCGCGCAGGCCACGGCGCGGGTCGAAGACGCCGAAGACCAGTTCGTGGTCTCCGTGGCGCTCGATCAGGCTCTGGGCGATCACCTTGAGCAGGTTGGTCTTGCCGCACTCGCTGTCGCCCATGATCAGCAGGTGCTGGTCGCGGTGGAAGAGGTCGAGCAGGACGGGGGCCAGCCGCGTCTGGTCCAGGCCGATCGGGACGCGGCGCGGTTCCGCGGCGGGGCCGGGCAGCTGGCGCGCCTCCAGTACGTGCGGCAGCACGCGGACGGGCTGGGCGACCTCACCGGTCCAGGTGGCGCGGATCGTGCGGGCGGTGGTCTCCAGGACCGCGCCGAGGTCGGCGGTGTCGGCGAGGCCGTCGGTGCGGGGCAGGGCGACCTGGGCGAAGAGCTTGCGGTCGAGGAGGACGCGCCCCTTCTCCTCGGGTGAGAGGGTCTCGCCGAGCTTGCGGTCGATACTGGACTCGCTCGGGTCGTTCAGGCGCAGTTCCACTCGGGTGCCGAACTGGGACTGGGTGGCGATGCGTACGTCGTTCCAGCGCAGCATGCCGGCGACGACGTGGATGCCGTAGCCGCTGCCCCGCTTGAGGATGTCCACGACCGGGTCGTCGAGGTCCTCGAAGTCGTCGCGCAGCGCGCCGAACCCGTCGATGAGCAACACGATCTCGGTGCTGGCCAGTTCAGGCACCCGTCCCGCCGCACGCAGGGTGCGCAGTTGCTCCAGCGAGTCGATGTTGTGGACGCGGAAGAGCTCTTCGCGCTGGTCGAGCATGGCACGCACCGAGTCGATGGTGCGGGCGGCACGCTCCCGGTCCGCGCGGCCGGCGATCCCTCCGACATGCGGCAGCCCGGAGAGGGCCTGCAGGCCGCCGCCGACCAGGTCGAGGCCGTAGACGCCAACCTCCTGCGGAGTGTGGGTCAGGGCCAGGGAGAGCGCGAGCGTACGCAGCAGGGTGGTCTTGCCGGACTGGGGACCGCCGATGATCGCGGCGTGACCACCGGCGAGCGTGAGGTCCAGGTACCACTGGCCCTGCCACTGCCTGGTCGGATCGTCGAGGAGGCCCAGCGGTACCTGGAGCGGGCCGCGGCGCCGGGCGAACTGCATGCCGCGCGGACCCACCTCGACGGCGCCGGCGACCTTGTCGAGCGGGACCGCGGCGGGCAGCGGCGGAAGCCAGATCTGGCGGACCGAGCCGGCACCGGAGCGCTCCAGCTGGTCGATCATCACGCCCATCTCCGTGGGTCCGGTCTCCCGGCGCCGCATCTGCGGCTCCTCGGGGGAGGCGCTGTCTTCCCGGCCGAGGGTGTTGTAGGCCTCGTACTCCAGGACGAGTGGCCCGGTGTCCTCGGTCTCGCGCCGGACGGGGCCTCGGTAGGCGCCGGAGACATAGCCGGCTTTGAACCGCTCATAGTGGCTGGTGTCGACCTTGAGGTAGCCGAAACCGGGCAGCGGGGGCAGGTGGAAGGCATCCGTGGTGTCGAGGACCGTACGGGACTCGTCCGGGGAGAAGGTGCGCAGGCCCAGCCGGTACGACAGGTAGGTCTCCAGTCCCTTCAGCTTGCCGGCCTCGATGCGCTGGCTGGACAGCAGCAGGTGCACACCGATGGACCGGCCGATCCGGCCGATGGACAGGAACAGGTCGATGAAGTCCGGTTTGGCGGTGAGGAGTTCGCCGAACTCGTCGATCACGACGAAGAGGTGGGGCAGCGGCTCCAGGTCGGGCCGCCGCTCGGCGCGCAGCGCGGCGTAGTGGCCGATGTCGGCGACGTTGCCCGCGTCCTTCAGCACCTGCTGACGGCGCTTGACCTCGCCCGCGAGGGACGCGTGGACGCGTTCGACCAGGCCGGCCTGGTTCTCCAGGTTGGTGATGACGCCGGAGACGTGCGGCAGGTTCGCGAACGGGGCGAAAGTGGCGCCGCCCTTGTAGTCGACGAGGACCATGGCCAGGTCCTCCGGCGGATGGGTGGCGACCAGGGCGAGGACCAGGGTGCGCAGCAGCTCGGACTTGCCGGAACCCGTGGCGCCGACGCACAGGCCGTGCGGTCCCATACCGAGTTCGGAGGATTCCTTCAGGTCGAGGAGCACCGGTTCCTTGGCGTCGCTCACGCCGATCGGCACCCGCAGGAAGGCCCGTTCACCGCGCGGGGCCCACAGTCGGCTCAGGTCGAGCCCGGCGACGTCGTCGATACCGAGCAGGTCGGCGAAGTCGACCGGGCCGGAGAGCGGTGCGTCGGCCATCGACTCGGCGGACAGGCGGAGCGGGGCGAGCATCCGGGCGAGTCCCTCGGCGAAGGGGACACCGATCTCGTCGACCGTGCCGTGCGCGCTGATGGGCTCCTTCGCGCGCAGGTCCTCGATGACGACGCGCTCGCCGTCGACCGTGATGCGGACCCCGACGCTGCCGGGCTCCTGGACGCGCTGGTCGAGCAGGTGCAGCACGGTGACGCTCATGTCGTGCAGGCCCACCGCGTCATCGGGTCGCGGCAGGTCCACCGCGTCGTCGCCGTGCGCGTCGGCCACGACGAGCAGCCGGGAGGTCATGGCCAGGGCGTCCTTGCCGGACAGACCGCGGCGCACCTCGGCCGCGTACGAGGCACGGCGGCGCAGCTCGCCGCCGATCTGCCGGGCCAGCTGCGGCAGGGAGGGCGCGAACCGGCGAGCGGCGACGGGTCCGTCGAACTGGTCGCTTTCGAGCAGGTGCGGCAACCACTTGGTCCATTCCCAGTCGCCGATCCGGTCGCCGGGTACGGCCAGAGCCATCGCCACGTCGTCGGGCGCGTGGGTCGCCGCGGCCTGTGCGATCAACGCGCGGGCGACCCGGAGGGTGTCCTCGCGGCGGCCGATGACGGTGATGTTGCCGACGCGGTCGAGCGGGACGGTGAGCGGCAGTTCGGTCCCGTTCCCGAAGCGGGCGACGAGGGCGGAGGCCTCGTTCAGCATGAACTCGTCGGGTGGGGTGAGCACGGACGATCCCGGCGGGGCCACCTTCAGATCGCGCACCGGCATCTCGCCGGTGCCGACGCGTACCCGCAGGAAGTCCGCGTCCATGCGGCGCCGCTCCCACAACCGGGCCGGGTCGCGCACGATGTCGTAGAGCGCGTCCGGCGGAGGGCTGAGGACCTGGGTGCTCTCACGCCGCTCCCGCTCTTCCTTCGACAGCTCCTCCCGCAAGTCCTCCAGGTAGGAGAGGTAGGCCTCGCGCTGGGTACGGCGCGTGCGCTGGGCCTTTCCTCGCTGCGAGAAGACCATGACGAGGGAGCCGAGGATGGTGACGACGAGGATGATCGCGCCCAGCCCCGCGAACTGGCTGTTGCGCACGACCGTCATCATCACGACGGAGGACATCACACCCGCGACGGGCAGCAGCGCGGTCGCTATCGAGCCCGTCTTGCCGTCCGGCAGGTTGGGCGGCGCCTCGATGGTGCGCGCTTCGGGGGCGGCCGGGGGCCGTGTGGTGCGGGCCGGCCGGTGGATCAGTCGGGTGCTCATCTTGCTGCCTTGTCCTGTGAGTCCTCGAGGTCCCTTCGCGCAGGGCGATGTCAGCGGCGCCTGTGGGAGAGCTGGAAGGCCTCGGCCGCCAGACGGGCGGCGGCCTGCCGGGTGTCCCGCGCGAGAAGCTCGGTGCGGATGGTGCCGCCCGCCGCCAGATGGCGGTCGTAGGGCAGGACGCACACACTGGCCCCCGTCGCCTTCAGCTGCTCGGCCGCCTTCTCGAGGTCGATGCCGGTGTGCGGCACGGTCTTGGTGAGCACGACGACGGTGGAGGTGGTGATGTCGCGGGGCAGGCCGCACATCCACTCCAGGACGGCGTGGGTGCTCGCGATTCCGTCGAGCGTGGCCGGCACCGTCAGGATGCGGGCCTGGGCGGCGGACAGCGCGGTGCGGGCGACCTCGGCGGGCAGTGTCTCGCAGTCGGCCACGGTCACGCCGAAGTAGCGGCGCATCGCCACCATGATCCGCTCGTACCCCTTGGTGTCGAGCATGGCCCCGACCTGCCCCTGGCTGCCGGGCAACAGCCAGGCGTTCTCGGGGAGTTGCACCAGATATCCGGTGATGTCGAGGAGCGTCATCTGCGGTTCGACGACATCGGCGAGATCGCCGGTGGTCCAGCGCAGGCTCTCCGCGCCGAGCCTGAGCGGCAACGAGCCGAGCGCGGGATCGGCCTCGACGGCGAGGACCGGGTCCTGGCGGTAGTGGGCGTAGGTGGCCGTGAGCAGCGCTGCGACCGTCGTCTTGCCCGAGCCGCCGCGGATGGAGGTCACCGCGATCTGCCGGCCGGTGGTGACCGGCTGCTGCAGTGTCTCGGCGGTGGCGGTGGTCTCGGCGACCTCACGGGCGGCCGAGGAGGCGACGGTACGGCGTACCGCCCGCAGGGCGCGGGCGGCGAACGGCTCTCCGCGCCGGGGTCCGGTGTCCGCACCGAGGAGCTTCTTGTCGACGACCGGGCGGCTGTCCGGGGCGGAGCGTGAGGTGCGGGCGCGCGGGGCGGGGGCAGACTCCGCGTACTGCTGCGGCCGGCTCTGGTTCGGGCCTTGCTGGGCGGACTGCGGCTGCGTCTGGCCGGAGGAGGCCTGCTGCTGGGCGGCGTACTGCTCGGCGTATGCCTGCTGCTCGACGTAGGCCTGCTGCTCGACGTAAGCCTGCTGCTCGGCGTAGGCCTGCTGCTGCGGATGGGCTTGGTGGGCATAGGCCTGGGGGTGCGGCTGCTGGCCATGCTGTTGAGCGGCGTACTGCTCGGCGTACATCGGCTGCTGCGCGTACTGCTGATCCGGGGCAACGGGCTGCTGGTATTGCTGCGGGTAGCCGTAGCCCGGTGCCGGTCCTTGCCCCTGCCCCTGGGGGTACGGACCGGCCGTGCCCTCCTGCGCCTGCTGGGGCGTGTGTGGTGTCTGTCCGCCCTGTTGCACGGCACTCCGCTGAGGCGTGCCGCCCCTCAGGTCGCGCAGCACGTCGTTCTGCCAGTTGTCCCCGCTCGGCATGTCGCCCTTCTCTCCTGCCACGCCCCGCCCTGCCGTTCCGCGGGAGCGACAGCGGGTGGGCGTCTGGTCTTCGCAGCCTCAGAACTTGTTGAGCAGCTGCCCGTAGATGCCGAACGCCCCGATGGCGAGTGGGAAGAGCCCGATCACGCCCAGGGACTCGATCAGGTCGGCGAACCTGCGCAGCCGGACCCGTACGTGATCGGGCGGCTCGATGCCGAGAACCAGCAGCGGCAACAGTGCCGCGGCACCCAGCAGCACCAGGGCTCCGGCGCCCCCGGCGTGGTCCAGCCACAGCACCGCGAGGCGTACGACGAGGAACGCCGCCGCCGCGAACAGCGCGACGACCTCGGCGACCAGGGGGAAGGCCCGGGCCCGGGACAGCAGCACGACTGCCACGAGGGAGGCGAGGCCGACCGTCCAGACCGTCGGTTCCTTCGCGGTGGTCAGCATCCAGCCGCCGAGGGCGGCCGACGCCGCGGTGACGATGGTGGCGAGGGCGAGCCCGCGGTGGGTGGCGGCGAGGGCGTTGGCGACCTGGTGGCGGCTCACGGACGTCCCCGTCGAGCGTTTGTCGTCCAGCGCGGTGAGTCCGGAGGCCATCAGTGCGAACCGGGGCAGCAGCCCCAGCAGGATGATGGAGAACACGGCCATAACGGCGCCGATCCGGTCCGCCCGGTCCTGGAGGAGGGCGACCGCCTCCCACACCAGGGCGACGACCACGATCGCACCGGCCCCGATCAGTCCGCCCTTGCCGAGCGGCGAACAGTAGGACAGCAGTACGAGGGTGATCACCAGTGCGGCGGCGACCCCGGCCAGCCGGGCCGTTCCACCCCAGTCGTAGGCGTCGGCGGCGGTCCAGGCGGTGAGCAGGCCGAGCCCGCCGGAGGCCAGCAGCAGAGCGGTGGCCAGGCCCTGGTTGCCGTCGCCGACCCTGGCGATGGCCGCACCGGCGAGAAGGAACAGCACGGTGACGACCGCGAGCCCCGTGGTGAGGGACTCCAGTGAGAACTCCTGCCGGGCCAGGACGGCCGCGGCCACGGCGAACACCACGGTCGCCACGCCGGCGCTGATGCGGCGGGCGGCCGGGCGCCAGCGCCAGGTCCGCAGGTCGAGGTCGTCCGCGACCTGGTCGGTGACGTCGTGCACGACCGGCGCCGGCGGCGCGGCATGGGCCCGCACGAGGCGCAGCACGGCACCGTCGGGCACCTCGGCCGAGGACAGCGTCGCGTCATGGGGCAGCGCCGAGCCGTCGGAGGTGATCAGCTGCCGGGTGGTCGGCCGGGCGGCGGCCCGGTCGTCCAGCAACTGGAGTATGTCCGGAAGCAGTTGGCCGATCGGCGTGTCGGACGGGAGTACCAGGTCGGCTCGTCGTCGCTCGCCGATCAGGGTGACCCGGCTCAGCTGGGTCCGGGGCATCGTTGCTGCGCTCACCACTTGCCGGAACCTACCATCGCGTTGTTTCGGCCACGGCCGCGCTCCGATCCGGTAGCGCCGACCGCACACACCCCGTTCACTGCTTCTCCGCACCCTTGCCGCCGGCACCGCTCGCGGAGGCGCTGGGCGTCGGGTTGTACAGCTGCTCCTGCTGCTGTTGCTGCTTCTCCGCCGCCTTCTGCTTCGCCAGCGTGGCCTGCAGGAAGGACCAGCCGATACAGCCGGCGCACAGTACGGCGGCGATCGCGATGCCCGCGAACATCTTGCCGAACCGCTCGTCCACCGTCCGCCGAGCGCGCTGCGCGCCGAACAGCAGTGCGTCGCGCATCCGGCGCCGGCGCACCGCCACCGACTCGAGCAGCTGGCTGTCGTAGTCCCGTGCCATTCAGTCGTCCTGTGCCTTGTTGGTGCGTGATCAGTCGGCCGGGGTCAGACCGAGGTGCTTCCGCATGGCGGCGTACTTCTGCGTGAGCCGCCGGGCGGTGTGCTCGTCGAGTGCGGCGAGGCGGTGGGGGTCGGCGTTGTGCGCGAGGTCGGCCGTCTTGACCAGCCGGGCGCCCGGTGTGGCCAGGATCCGGCGCGCGTACGCCTCCGGCTCCTCACCCGGCCGCTTGGTCATGGCTCGTACGACGTCCTTGGTGTGCTGCGTGAGCGCGGCCGCGTCGAGCCACTCCTCGCTGAGGACGCCGTCCTCCAGCGCGTCGTGCAGCCAGGCGGCGGCGACCAGTTCGTCGCCTCCGCCCCGGGCCCGCACGCCATCCGCCACGGCGCACAGATGCTCGGCGTACGGCCGCCCGGCCTTGTCCGTCTGTCCGGCGTGCGCGGCGCGAGCGACGGCCTCGACCTCGGCGAGACTCATCTCCTGTGGCATGCGTTTCCCCCTAGCTTCGCTTCCGCAACATAGGACACGAACGCGCCACCCGTACAACCGGTGCGGCCGTCCCCCCGAGCGTCTTCACACACCTCCGGACAGCCCCGTCACGATCATGAAGAGCACCCACAGCAGGGGGATGAACGCGATGTACGCGCGGGGCCGTCGCCGCACGGGTACGCCGGGGTCGTAGCGGGGGCCGAGCGTGCCCGGCCCCGGTGCGGGGAGTTTCCGCACCTTGCGTACGGCCAGGACGTTGCGGATCAGCGTCAACGGTGCGAAGACGAAGAGGGACAGGGGGCTCCACCAGCCCCAGGCGAGGGTGTGGGTGGTCAGCGCGCGGTACACGGCCAGCCCGCAGGTCATGCACATCGGGCCGTCCGTCCTCCGGAATCCCATGAGGACGACGAGTCCCCGATGAGCCCGGAACGCGACGTCCGCGGCGGGAGAACCTCCGCAGAACCTGCACATGAGGGAGGACGGATCCGGGGGTTCCGGGAGGTCCTGATCAGGGAGGCGGCGGGCCTGGCCGTTGTCGGGTCGGGCGTCGGCCGGCGCATCAGGGGGCTGCACAGCGGAAGGGTCGGCGTACCAGGCACGGAGTGATGCGACGACGGCGTCCAGGAGGCCGCTCTTCAGAGCATTGTCGATGGACCCGTCGCAGAACTTCTCCCCACGGATCACAGCGGTGGCGGCCCGGACGGCGTCGGCGGGCCGCAGCGTGCCGTCCGGCGAAGGCGTCGGCACAGGGTTGTCGATCCACCGGTGCTCGGGCGTGACGGCCCCGACGCGGAGGAGGGCGTCGACGGCCCGGTCCACCCCCTGGCTGTACATGGGGAACGGCACGTGGATGGCACCGCTCGGCGACTTCTGCCCACCGCCCCACCGCACGTCCCGGTCCTCGTCCGTGAGCGACTCGAAGGCGTCGGCGAGTTCCCTCCACGCCTCAGGGTTGTCCCGGTCGAGCTGGTCGAGGAGACGCTGGTCGTCGGCCCGTGTGACGATGCGGGCGAGTTCCTCGACGGTGGCGGCGTCGGCGGTTTCGGTGACGGGGCCGACGCCGGGTTCGTGGCTGAGCAGGTGGAGGACGCCGAGCGGGGTGAGCCCACGTCCGCGGGCTTCACGTATCCGGCTGTACCACGCCGTGCTCGCCTCGTAGGCGCTGACGCTGCTCGCCTTCCGCTGGATCCACTCGACGTCATCGGAGCCGGCCTCTGCCCAGGCGTATCCGATCACCTCGCCGTGGGGGGCGGTGACGGTGATGTAGTGCACGGGGTTGGTCATGCTGCTGTCTCATGGCTTCTCATTCGGAGGCGGATCAGCCGACTGCGGGCTGGTCGCTCGCAACAAGGGCCTCGACTGGCCGCGTTCGGGGCGTCATTCGCTCACAGGTAACCGATGACCATGGCGCTTCGGCCTGCGGCGCTCAGGCACGCGATGGACCCCTCGGTGTTGATGCTGTCCGTTGCTAGGGGCTGTCGTTTGGATCACGCCGCAGACGCGGGGTCTGGCACGCGCATCTGCCGCGTTGTCGTCGGTTGCCGATGCTCCGCATCGACGCCCTCCTCCGCCTTGCAGCTGCACGCACCAGACCCCGCTCACGGCGCTGGAAGACAGCGTCACTTTCCTGCGGCGTGATCCAAACGACAGCCCCTAGGCCTGCCGCCTGCTTGAACTGCAAGTTTTCCGCGAAGCGCGAATTGTTCGACTACCCACTGATCACGCTGCGCTTCCCCTCTGGCCAGCGCTCCCACCGCGCCTCTTCTACTTAGTCTTGGCGAGTGCCTTGACCGCGTCGGCGTTCGGGGCGTCGGTGAGGGAGCCCGGCAAGGCCCGGCCTCGGTTGCCCTCCGGGTTCGACAGCATCTCCTCGAGGGCCTGGGACGGCAGGAGACCTCGCTCCTTGGCGTCCTGCAAGCGGGCGTGCCAGTGACCGGTCTCTGCGAGGGCTCGCCCGCCGGCGGCTTCGCGCGGTACCCATGTGGCGGCATCGTCCTCGTCGCTCCCCCACACATAGCCGAGAGGCGCACCGCCCTCTTTGTCCACCACCGTGAAGTAGCGGACCGGCTTGTCGGTCCAGAAGTTGTACTTCGGCGGTCCCTGCCTCACGAGGTTGAAGTGCACATCCTCGGCGAAGCGCGGATTGATCGGTCGTTCGCTACTCATGGACTCCACGTTTCCCTAACTCTGCCCGGCCCTCAACGCGGCTACCGCTGTGGCATCGACCTCGGCAGCACCTCGCCGTAGAGGTGCCACTTGCCGTGTGCCTCGTCGAAGAACACACGAGTTACCTTGTACTCAGAACCCTTCGCCAGGAGCAATTCACGTTCTCCGGGATACTTCGAGAGATGATCGATCCAAAGGGCTGGGGTGTCCTTCGGTACTCGCAGGTGCATCCACACGGGATTCTGGTCGAACGGCGGCGGTGGGGTCTTGCCCAGCGCTGTGGAGGTGAAGGCAGGGTCGTCGAAGGTCCCGCCGAGCATATCGGCAGGTGAGTCGATCAGGCGGCCGTTCACCTTTACGTGACCGACACCGGTACCGCGGACGACCATGACATTTTCGGGCACCGGGCGGGCACCCATGACCTTGTCCATCTCGGTGATGGTGTGCTTGAGCGAGTCGTCCAGGAAGTCGCCGAAGCGCAGGTGACTGTTGATCGCGTCGTAGTCGTTCCCGCTGTATGTCTTCAGTGCCTGACGTGACTCCGCGGGCAAGTCGTCCAGGAAGTCGTTCCAGTACGCGTCGCCGTATTCCTGGCCCGCGCGGTTGCTGGTGCTGGGGTGGCCGTTGGTTCCCCGCTCTAGCTCCGCCAGGGCTACCGCGTGCCGCTCGGCATCGGTGGCCAGGTTATCGAAGTCCTTCGCCGACATGACCGGCTTGTACTCGAACGGCTCCGCAGCACCGCCGCCCGTCGCGTCCGCGCCCTGGTGCCCCGGAGCGAATGGGGCATCAGTGCCGTGGTGTGCGGCAGCATCCGTCACGTCATGGCCGGTGTCCCCGTGGTCGCCGGCGTGCGCCACCTCGTCCCCGTGCCCGGCGCCGTGCGAGGCGTCGTCCGCATGACTGGCGCCGGGGACATCGTGGCCCGGGCCGTGACCGCCGGTGCTCGGGATGTCGTGGCCGCTGGGGTGAGGTGCGGTCGGGACGTCGTGCGCCGGGCCGGTGGCCTGGTGGTACCACGGCGTCGAGGAGCCAGGGTGAGCACCGCTGCCGGGAACGTCGGGGCCGCCCGTGTGCGGGGCCGATGGGACGCTGTGCGCCGGGTTGGCGCCCGTGGTCTGGCTGTACCAGGGGGTCCCCGCACCAGGGTGACCGCCCGTGTGCGGTGTGGTGGTCGGGGTCGTGTCGTACGCCGAGGGCGGAGGCGCCTGGTCGTACGCCGACGGGGCCGGTGCGTGATCGTACGCCGACGGAGCTGGTGCCTGATCGTACGCGCCCGGCGACGGTGCGTGGCCGTACGGCGAACCGGTCGGTGCGTGGTCGTACGCGGATGGGGCCGGCGTCGGATCGAAGGCGCCGCCCGGGGCGTGGATCGGGGCCGTGGGCGGCGTGTTGTAGTGCCCCGCGTCGGCCACGTTGTCCACCGTGTGCGCGGCTCCGCTGGCCCCCGCGTACGACGGCGTCTGGGCGCCCTGCGTCGTCCAGTGAGCCGGAAGCGTCGGGGTATTGCCGTGCGGGACCGTCGGCGTGGTGCCGTGCGGGACCGCAGGGCCGGTGCCGTGCGGCACCGGCGTCGCGTCGATGGTGCCGGTGGGCGCGACGAGGTTGCCGTTCGGGGCCAGTTGGTGGCCGTCGGGCAGGTGGACCGAGCCGTCGGGAAGGGTGGGGATGTCGATGTTGCCGACGCCCTTCAGGCCCTTGGTGATGTCGCCGATCTTCGACAGGCCCGCGCCCGCGCCCTTGGCGATGTAGGTCATCGGGTCGATGACCCGGCCCGCCTTGCCCGCCACCGAGAGGGCCTTGGCGACCGCGCCCGCCTTGCCCGCACCCGCCGCCGCACCACCCGCACCACCGGTGAAGACCGTGGTCAGGACATTGAAGGTGACCGCACCGGCCGCACGGGCGGGGTTCTTGCCCCACTCGTCCCACGCCACCAGCGCCTTGCCCGTCTCCTTCATCGCCGTGCGCGAGTCACGCAGCCAGGACGGCAGCTCCTTGTCCGACGCCGTCCAGAAAGCGGCGTTCGCCCCGGGGATCGCGGTGATGACCAGGCCGGTCGCAAGCTGCGCCAGGCCCTTCCAGGCCTGCTTCATCGCATCCCAGCCGCCGAAGCCCACCAGCGTGCCCAGGCCCTTGATCGTGCCCCACACACCGTCCACGATCAGGCCGTCCCACACGAAGGACTTCACCCAGTGGCCGACCTCGTACCACTTGTGCTTCTCCTCCACCGGGTCACCCCAGGGAAGCTTCGCGTCCTTCATGTCCCCGGCGTTGAAGCCGTACTGGTTCTTCTTCTTCGAACCGTCCCCCGCCACCATCTGCGTCCCGCCCCACAGAGCGGTGATCTTGTTGTGGCAGGTCCGCTCCGCCGCCCAGAACGCCGCCACCGTCGCGGTGATGTCGTCCCGCAGCTGATTGTGCTCGTCGACCTTGTCCTCGTCGTACTCCCACTCGTCGTCGTCCTTCACCGAGGAGACGAAGGCCGCGGCATCCGTCTTCAACCGCTTCAGCTTCGCCACCAGCGGCCGGACTTCCGTGGCATACGACGACAGCGCACCCGACACGGTCTCCAGATCGTCGGCGAACGCGTCCGCCTTCTCCTTCACCGGCTTCGTCGTGGCGAACAGCCGCTCCGCCTCCGGAGCCGTGTAGAACGCCGACAGGCCCTGGAACCGGGAATGGACGTCGGCACCGGTATCCCGGATATGACCCGCGTCCTTCTTCAGATCCGCGTAATCCGTCTCCAGCTGCTCCAAGTTCCCCGTGAACTGCGGGATCTTCTCCGGCTGAATCACTTCTTACCGACTCCCGGCAGATCCACCGGGGGCGCCTTCAGCGTGTTGCGCTGCGCCTCCGCCGCCATCTCCTCGTCACCGTTCAGATATGCCGTGGTCGCATCCACCGCGCCCTGCAACGACTTACCCGTCCGTGCCGCGACGAACTTCAGATCCTTTGCCGCGTGTTCCGCGAACTGCGACAACGCGAGAGCCACCAGACCGCCCTGCGCCTTCTCGCCGCCCTCACCGCCGCCCTCGGCGGAAACCGTGCCCGCGCTGGACGCCGCCGACGTCAGATGCTCCCCGAACGACGTTGCGTACTTCTCCAGCTTCGACGCCGCGTCACCCGTCGTCGTCAGCACATGAGAAATCCCCTGCGGCTTCAAATCCCAGCCGGGCACCACAAACCCCCGTCATACACCACTACCGACTACACCGAACAGAAAACGGACACGAAACCAGCGGCGCTCAGCCGATGTTGTCCACGGCCGCCTTCGCCCGCTGAATCGTCGACTGCGCCGTGCCGTCGTTCTTCTCCAGCGTCGACTTCAGCAGATGAATGATGTTCTTCACCTCTTGCGAGGCGTTGTTCCACCGCTTTTCCTTGCCGTGGTACTCATCCGCCACACCATCCGCCGTGAAGTCCGCCATCGCCGCCTTCACCTGCTTGTCACGCTGGGCGATCAACGATTCCAGACGGCCGATCACCACCTGAATGTTGGACTGTGCATCCGTCGACGCACCCAGGTCATACGACCGACGATCCGAACCCGCGCCTGCCATCACAGACCACTCCCCGAAAAACGAACAGACAGAACCAAGCAGAGAAAGAAGAGACGGGTCAGCGGAAGCGCGCGGCGTCGAAGTTCGCCGCCGACATCTGCTGACGCGCGTTGTCCCCCTGCTCCTGGTCACCCGAGGAGAACGCCGAATCCATGCCGGACTGACCGCCCAGAATCGCCGACAGCGACGAGTTCAGGTCCGATGCGATCCGGTCCGCCCGCGTCTTGAACTGGTCGAACATCACACGACCAGAACCATTGAACTTGCCCTCCAGCGGCTGCGCCGCCGCCACCAACTGCCGGACCAGACCACCCAGGTCATCCGTCGAACCACGTGTGTCACGCTGCAACGACGACAGCGTCTGCGCGCCCATGTCGAACTTCATCCTGCTGGCTCGCCTCCCCCGTATGGGCCCCAACGGCAGCTCTCAAAGCCGCCTCAAGTCTCTCGGCAATGTCTATCAACAGGAAAGTTGCCAATGCAATCTGGGTCCGAGCCGCTCACAGAAGCGGCACGAAAACATGACCAAGTGTTGGTTTGCAGTGTGGGCGTCAGCGGGCGGACGCCGCCGTCGGGCCCTCTCGGCAGATGAGGAGGAGGGCCCGGTCGTCGTTGACGTCCTTGGCCACCGCTTCGATGAGGTGCCAGGCGGCGCCGTGGAAGCCGCCGGCCACGTAGCGGTCGGCTTCGCCGGTGAGGCGGTCGATGCCCTCGACGATGTCGCGGTCGGAGGTCTCCACCAGGCCGTCCGTGAAGAGCATCAGTACGTCGCCCGGGCGCAGCGAGCCCTTGACGGGGTCGAACTGGGCGCCGTCGTAGACGCCGAGGAGGGGGCCCTCGGCGGCCTTCTCCTCCCAGCGTCCGGTGCCGGCGCTGAGCTGGAGGCCCGGTGGATGGCCCGCGGAGTAGAGCTCGTAGTCGCCGGAGTCCAGGTCGAGGACCAGGTGGATGGAGGTGGCGAAGCCCTCGTCCCAGTCCTGGCGGAGCAGATAGCCGTTCGCGGCGGGGAGGAAGGCGTGCGGCGGGAGGGAGCCCAGCAGGCCGCCGAACGCGCCGGACAGGAGCAGGGCGCGGGAGCCCGCGTCCATGCCCTTGCCGGAGACGTCGGTGAGGACGACCTCGAGCGTACGGCCGCCGTTGGTGCGGGCCGCGACGACGAAGTCGCCTGAGAAGGACTGGCCGCCCGCCGGGCGCAGCGCCATCTCCTGGTGCCAGCCGCCCGGCAGGTCGGGCAGCTGGCTCTGCACCCGGATGCGTTCGCGCAGGTCGAAGAGCATGGTGCCGCCGCGCCGCCAGGGCACACCGACCCGGCTGCGGAACTGGGCCAGCAGCAGCCCGAAGAAACCGCAGGCCGCGACCACGAGCACGATGCCCGGAGTGACCCGGGAGGGCCCCTCCGTGTACGGGCCCAGCTGCACCGACTCCACGATCAGTGCCGTGGCCGCCGCCGCGTACAGACCGAGCAGACTGGCCGGGCGCAGGAGCAGGCCGCCCACGACGACGGGCAGGACGAGCGCGGCCGGTGAGAACCACACCGAGTTCGCCAGCGTCGCCGTCGCGAGCAGCGGGACGGTCAGGAGCAGACCGGCCAGGGCGATCCAGTCCGAGCCGTCGCCGCGGAAGTAGTCCACGGCGGCTCGGCGCACGCCGACGCGAGCCCGGTGCCACTGCTTCTTCAACCGGGCCGTGAACGTGTCGGCTTCCGCGCGCCGCTCTCGTCCTGATGCCATTAGTTCGGGACCCTATCCATCGGACCAGCCCCTTGGCACGGGAGGTCCTACTTGTCCCCCGTCCGAGGGCCGACTTCACAGTGAACTTCACCGCGCGCCGCCCCGCTGCCAGCTGGGAGGAATTCCCTCGCTCGTCCCGCATTGCCCTGGTAGGCATGGGCCATGGCGACTGACGCGACCGGGTCCGCGACCGAGCTGCGGGTGCTGCGGCGGGACGATTGGGACAAGTGGTACGACACCCTGATCCGGGGCTTCGGCGGAGTGCCGGAGTCCGCCGAGGAACGGGAGTTGTGGAACTCGCTGACCGAGCTCGACCGCTCGCTCGGTGCCTGGGACGGGGACGAGTGTGTGGGGACGGCCGGGGCGTTCAGCTTCCGGCTCACGGTGCCCGGCGGCGCCTCGGTGCCGGCGGCGGGCGTCACCATGGTCAGCGTCGCCGCGACGCATCGTCGGCGCGGGGTCCTGACCTCGATGATGCGGCGGCAGCTCGACGACGTCCGGGCCTGGGGTGAGCCGCTGGCCGTGCTCACGGCGTCCGAGCCGGCGATCTACGGCCGGTTCGGATACGGGTGCGCCACCTTCCAGTTGAACGCCGAGATCGACACGGCCCGGGTACGGCTCACGTCGCTGCCCGCGGGGACGGATGACGTACGTGTGCGGTACGCGGATCCCGCCGGTGTCCTGGACGCGTGCGAGGCGGTGTACGCCCGGCTGGTGCCGTCGCGGCCCGGGATGCTGGCCCGGCAGCCCGGCTGGGAGCGGCTCCCGCTGCTCGATCCGGAGGGCGACCGGGAGGGGGCGTCGCCGCTGCAGTGTGTCGTCGCCGAGCGGGACGGCGAGACGGTCGGGTACGCGCGGTACCGCGTCAAGCCGGGCTGGGAGGCTGCCGGGCCCGAGGGCACGGTGATCCTGGAGGACTCGGCCGCGCTGGACCCCGCGGCGGACGCGGCGCTGTGGCGGTTCCTGTTCGGGATCGACCTGACGTCGTCGCTGGTGGTGCGAGGGCGGGGGCGGCCGGTGGACGACGCGTGGCGGCACTGGGTGTCCGACATCCGGCGGTGCCGGCCGCGGTTGGGGGATTCGCTGTACGTACGGCCGGTCGAGCTGGGAGCCGCGCTGGAGGCGCGGACGTATCAGGCGCCGGTGGATGTGGTGTTCGAGGTGGAGGACGCGTTCTGCCCCTGGAACGCCGGGCGTTGGCGGCTCAGCGGGGACGCGAAGGGGGCGTTGTGTGAGCGTACGGCGGACGCGGCGGATGTCGTTCTGTCCGTACGGGAGTTGAGCGCGGCGTACCTGGGGGGTGTGTCGCTGGCCTCGTTGGGGGCGGCGGGGCGGGTGCGGGAGGTACGGCGGGGGGCGTTGGCCGAGGCCTCGCTGGGGTTCGGGGCGGGCGGTGTGGAGCCGTGGTTGCCGCACGGCTTCTGAGGCCGGGGGTTCCGGTTCCTCAGGGGCGGCCTTGACAGGTGGGGCACCAGAAGAGGTTGCGGGCGGCGAGGTCGGCGGTGCGGATGCCGTCGCCGCAGAGGTGGCAGGGCTGGTTGGCCCTGCGGTAGACGTACACCTCGCCGCCGTGGTCGTCCACGCGGGGTGGGCGGCCCATCGCCTCCGGGGTGTGGTCCGGGCGGACGGTGTCGATGCGGTTGTGGCGGACGCCCTCGTGCATGAGGTCGACCAGGTCGGTCCAGATCGACTCCCACTCGGTGGGGGTGATGTCCCTTCCGGGGCGGTACGGGTCGATGTTGTGCCGGAAGAGGACTTCCGCGCGGTAGACGTTTCCCACGCCTGCGATGACCTTCTGGTCCATGAGAAGGGCGGCGATCGTCGTACGGCTGCGGGCGATGCGGCGGTACGCGGTGTCCGGGTCGGCGTCGTCGCGGAGGGGGTCGGGGCCGAGGCGGTCGTGTATCGCCTGCTTCTCCGGGGGTGTGATCAGGGCGCAGGTGGTGGGGCCGCGGAGGTCTACGTACGCGGTGTCGTTCGCGAGGCGGAGGCGGACGGTGTCGGTGGGCGGGGGTGCGGGGGCCGGGCCGAAGGTGACCTTGCCGAAGAGGCCGAGGTGGATGTGGATCCAGTCCGTGTCGCGGAAGCCGAGGAAGAGGTGTTTGCCGTGGGCTTCGGTGTGGGTGAGTTCCGTGCCGGTGAGGAGGGTGGCGGCGTCGGTGAACTTGCCCTGGGGGCTGGTGGTGTGGGGGGTTGTGCCGAGGAAGGCGGCGGCGTAGTCCTGGGCCAGGCGGTGGATGGTGTGGCCTTCCGGCACGGGGTTCTCCTTGGCGAGTCCAGCCTCTCGACCGACCGAGTCGGGCGGGCAAAGGCAACGCCCCTCTGAGGCGCCGCCCCGAACCGCACTGGGGGCCGCGCCCCATGGCCCCTGCCCGCCAGGCGGTTGCGCCCTGTGCGCCGCGCCGGGCCTGTTGACGGAGACCGCCCTGGTCTCGCGGTGCGCCTCAGCCGTGCCCGAGTCGGGGTCGGGGTCGGGGCGGAACCGTGGAGGAACGTGGTTTGTCTCAGCCGGTCAGGCGTCAGGGCCCTGCTGGGGGTGGTGCGGCGGGATCGGGGGGAGGGCGCCGGTCGTTTCGTACTCGGCGAGCATGTCGATGCGGCGGATGTGACGTTCGTCACCGGAGAACGGTGTCGCGAGGAACGTCTCGATGAAGGCCGTCGCCTCGTCCTGCGAGTGCATGCGCGCGCCCACGGCGACGACGTTGGCGTTGTTGTGCTGGCGGCCGAGGGCAGCCGTCTCCTCGCTCCAGGCGAGGGCCGCGCGGACGCCCTTGACCTTGTTCGCGGCGATCTGCTCGCCGTTGCCGGAACCGCCGATGACGACGCCGAGCGCGTCGGGGTCCGCGGCCGTGCGCTCCGCCGCGCGGAGGCAGAACGGCGGGTAGTCGTCCTGGGCGTCGTAGATGTGCGGGCCGCAGTCGACGGGGTCGTGACCCGCCGCCTTCAGCCAGTCGACGAGGTGGTTCTTGAGTTCGTAGCCGGCATGGTCCGAGCCGAGGTACACGCGCATGGGATGAGTGTGACACGGGTGTTTCGGGGAAGGCGCGCGGGGTGGCGCTCATGAAAACGTGAGGCGAATGTGAGCCGCATTACGGAACCTCAGGAAAACCTCAAGTAACAATCTGGATTCAAAGGTTCTCGAAAACGTTCGCCTCCGATTCACTGGACCGGCTCGTACACCCGCTCGTACGAGGCCCCGTACACCGTCATGCCGCGACACACCCCGTTCGTACGGCTCGTGCGGCTTCGTACGGAAGAACAGCTCCCCCGGCGCAAAGGAAATCCGTTCCATGACCTCGCAGCCGACACTGAAGACGACCGGAAACGACCCCGGAGAACCCGGCGGGCCGGAGGGCAGCTCCGGACTGCAGGCCGGGCTCAAGAACCGGCATCTGTCGATGATCGCCATCGGTGGCGTCATCGGAGCCGGGCTCTTCGTGGGGTCCAGCTCCGGTATCGCCACCGCAGGCCCCGGCATTCTCCTGTCGTACGCCCTCGTCGGCACGCTCGTGGTGCTGGTGATGCGGATGCTGGGTGAGATGTCTGCCGCCAACCCGACGTCGGGTTCCTTCTCCGCGCACGCCGACCGCGCGCTCGGCCCCTGGGCCGGTTTCTCCATCGGCTGGCTGTACTGGTTCTTCTGGGTCGTGGTGCTCGCGGTCGAGGCGACCGCCGGTGCCGTGATCCTGGAGGGCTGGATCCCGGCCGTGCCGCAGTGGGCCTGGGCCCTGATCGTGATGCTGGTGCTCACCGCGACCAACCTGGTCTCCGTCGGGTCGTACGGCGAGTTCGAGTTCTGGTTCGCCGGGATCAAGGTCGTCGCGATCGCCGCGTTCATCGTCATCGGCGGGCTGGCCGTCTTCGGGCTGCTGCCCGGCGTGGACAGTGAGCAGGCCGGGTTGAGCAACCTCACCGAGCACGGCGGCTTCCTGCCCCATGGGGCCGGCGCGATCCTCACCGGTGTGCTGCTCGTCGTCTTCTCCTTCATGGGCAGCGAGATCGCCACCCTGGCGGCCGGTGAGTCCGAGAACCCGCAGCAGGCCGTCACCAAGGCCACCAACAGCATCATCTGGCGAGTCGCCGTCTTCTACCTCGGCTCGATCTTCGTCGTGGTGGCCCTGCTGCCGTGGGACAGCAAGTCCATCACCGACGACGGCTCCTACGTCGCCGCGCTCAACTCCCTGGGCATTCCGCACGCCGGTCAGATCATGAACTTCATCGTGCTGACCTCGGTGCTGTCCTGTCTCAACTCCGGCCTCTACACCGCCTCCCGCATGGCCTTCTCGCTCGGCCAGCGCGGCGACGCGCCGAAGTCCTTCGCCCGCACCACCGGCAACGGCGTGCCCCGGACGGCGATCCTCGCCTCCGTCGCGTTCGGCTTCGTCGCCGTCTTCTTCAACTACAAGTTCCCGGACTCCGTCTTCCTCTTCCTCGTGAACTCCAGTGGCGCGGTCGCCCTGTTCGTGTGGCTGGTGATCTGCTTCTCCCAGCTGCGCATGCGGAAGATCATCCAGGCGGAGGCGCCGGAGAAGCTCGTGGTCAAGATGTGGCTGTACCCGTATCTGACCTACGCGACGGCCGCACTGATCGTGTTCATCCTCGGCTACATGCTCACCGACACCGAGCACGACGGACGCCAGACCATTCTGCTGTCGCTGCTCGTCGCGGCCGTGGTGCTCGTCATCGCCTTCGTGAAGCACAGGGGCCGCGGCACGCGCGAAGCGGACGCCGCGCAGGTGCAGGACCAGGGCCGGGACGAGGTCTCGGCCGGCTGACCGGCGGGCGCTCGCCTCTTCCTGTTGTGGGGCCTGCGGTACGTGTTCTCCCTTGCGGGACACGCGCCGCAGGCCTCTTTTTTGTGGCTCAGCGGTCCCCACAGTCCCTACAGCACCGTGAAGCTGTCCTTGACCTTCTCGTACGTGCTCAGGGCCTCCTCCTCGATCCCTGACTGGTACCAGGTGTTGACCTGGTACGACTTCCCGTCGACGTTGAAGCCGAGCAGACGGGCGTGCCAGCGGACGTCCTCCAGCGTGAACGTGTACTCCCAGACCACCGCCGGGTGCTCACGGAACGTCGTCTCCTCCAGCCGGATCTTGCGGTAGTCCTGGCCCTGATGGGCGCTGCGCTCGGAGGTCTGCCAGGTCTCCAGGAGGTCGCCGCGGGCCAGGGCGGACTTGCCGACCAGTTCCTGGGCGCCGTCCGGGGACGTGTAGTGCACCTCCGCGCCCGTCTTCACGTCCCGCCGCCAGCCCTCCGGTGTCGCCCAGGCGAACCCGCCGGCCTCCCGGCGCGTGCCCGGCGGGAGGCTCTGTGGCCGGGATGTGCCCTCGACGGTGGGTGTGGGTGGTTTCTTGTCGGGCGCGGAGGTCGCGGAGGTCGAGGAGCCCGCGCGGGTGTCGTCGCCGCCCGGTGAGCCGGACGACGTCGCCAGGATGATTCCCGCGACGGCACCGGCCGTCGCGACCGTGGCCGCCGCGGCGGCGAGCGTCCTGCGGCGGTGGCCCGCGCGGGGGCGGGGCACGGCCGGGACCGCGGGGCCGGGGAGTTCGCCCGGCGGCATCGGGGAGGGTGGCGGCGTGGGGTGGGGACGGCACTGGGTCGCCGCCTGTGCGCGGGCGAGGGAGACGGGGCCCGGGCGGGGTGCCACCTCCAGGACCGGGGCGGGTCGGCGGGGATCCTGCGGCAGGGCTGGTACCTGGGGTACCTGGGCGGAGGCCCGTGACTGCTGTGGATCGTGTGACTGCTGCGAGTCGCGTGACCCCTGTGGGGTGGTGGGGCCGGTGAGAGGTGGGGGCGCCGTGGTCGGGGCCGACGTCCGGGGTTCCGGTTCCAGGGCGGGCTGCTGGTCCTCCTCGGGTCGCGGTTCCGGGGGCTGTCGCCGGTCCGCTTCCGGTTCCGGTTCCGGCTCCGGCTCCGGCTCCGGCTCCGGCTCCGGCTCCGGCTCCGGCTCCGGTTCCGGCTCCGGCTCCGGCTCCGGCTCCGGCTCCGCATCCCGCTCCGGCCGCCCCTGCCCGAGCCCCTCTCCCCCCAAGGTCTCCTCCAGGGCGGCCGCCCCCACCGCCCCCCACCCCACCGACACCGTCGGTGTGGGAACCGGGAACGCCACCGCCTCCAGGGCCGTTTCCAGGTCCTCCAGTGTCGGGCGGGCCGACGGTTCCTTGTGCAGGAGGGCCGTCAGGATGTCGCGCAACGGGCCCGAGGCGGCGGGGAGTTCGGGCTCCTCGTAGAGGACCGCGTGCAGGGTTGCCAGCGTGGTGTCGCGGGCGAAGGGGGAACGGCCGCCCAGGGCGGCGCAGAGGGTCGCACCGAGGGACCAGTTGTCGGAGGGCGGGCCCTGGGGGCGGCCGGAGACGCGCTCGGGGGCCATGTAGTCGGGCGAGCCGACCAGCATCCCGACCATCGTGAGTGCCTTGGCGTCCTGGATCGCGGCGATGCCGAAGTCCGTGAGGACGACGCGCCGTTCATGGGAGCGAGGGGCCGGGCCCTGACCGGAGACCGTGCCGTCGCGGCGTCCCGCTCCGGCCGGACCGGCCGGTCCGGCCGCGTTCTCCACGAGGACGTTCCCGGGCTTGATGTCCCGGTGCAGGACGCCCCGCGCATGCACCTGCCGTAGCGCCGCGACCAGGCCGAGGCCGATCCGGGCCGTCTCGCAGGGGCTCAGGGGGCCGTCCTCCGCGAGGATGCGTTCGAGGGAGCGGCCGACGACCAACTCCATGACGATCCACAGACGTTCGCCTTCGTCGACCACGTCGTAGACCCGTACGACGTTGGGGTGGTCGATGCGGGCGGTGGCCCTGGCCTCGCGCAGGGTGCGTTCGCGGCGCGTCCTGTTGTCCTCCGCGTCGAGACCGTCGATCCGCATTTCCTTGACGGCGACCGGACGGTCGAGTATTTCGTCGGCGGCTCGCCACACCCGCCCCATTCCCCCCTGGCCGATACTTTCGACCAACCGATAGCGCCCCGTCACCAATATCCCTGGAACACCGCCGCTATTCGCATTCCCCGGCAATCCGCTGCACCCCCTCCACGACGCCGCGACCGTCTCCAGTGAAACACAACGGTCACACTTCGCGCCGTACCAGGATAGTGCGGTGAAATCTTGTGGTACCTCTTTCAGTGCTGCGAATTCAGGCGCAGTGCAGGGGGACACAAGGGGGGCGAACATGAGTTCTTGTCGTACGGCCGTGGTCGTGGGGCCGCTGGTCGCGGCATCATTCTCGGCGGTGCTGATCCTTTCCGGCACCGCCGGGGCGGAGGACGGAGGGCCCGCGAGCAGCGAGGGGGGAAAGGTGGTTGACGCGGCACCGGCGGGGGTGAAGCTCACCACGCTGCTGCCCGAGAAGATCTCGGTCGCCAACGGTTCGAAAAAGACGGCGATTACCGCCACCGTGAAGAACGAGGGGAGCAAGGACAGCGGGAAGATCAGGCTGCTGGTCGTCGGATTCGACGGGCTTGTGGTCAAGAACGTCGAGGGCTGTTCCGCGATACCCGAGAACAGCCTTCCGGAGGGTTCGAACAGCGGTTTCGCCTGCCCTCTCGACAATCTCGCGGCCGGTAAGTCGAAGTCGTACGCCGTCGACGCGACATACGACCTGAGCAAGGCCGGGAAGATCTGTCTGCCCGTCCAGACCGCCGACGGGAAGAAGACGTTCTGGCAGCAAGGACCGGTGCCGTTCGGCACGACCAACCCGTCGCCGGACGCCCCGGCCACGCCCCTGCTGCTCGGCACCGACAACAAGCCGGTGTCCCCGGGCGGCAAGGAGTCCCCCGGCGGCAAGGAGTTGGCGGAGACCGGCTCGGCGCGTGAGCTGCTGCCGCTGGGCGCGGCCGGTGCGGCGCTGCTCGCGGCGGGCGCGGCCGGGATGTGGTGGTCGCAGCGGCGGCAGGCGGGGGTGCGGCAGGGCTGAGTCGGCCCTGCCGGGCTCGCGTACGCACGAGAGGCCCGCCGGGGCGGTGTACCCGGCGGGCCTCTCGGTAACGACTGCGGGTTCAGCGCTTGTTCGCGAACTTCCAGGCCGTCGGCAGCGCCCCCATCGCCAGCGCCGCCTTCAGCGCGTCGCCGATCAGGAACGGCGTGAGGCCGGCCGCGATCGCGGCGGTGGCGGACATGCCGGTGGAGAGGGCCAGGTAGGGCACGCCGACGGCGTAGATGATCGCCTCGCCCACCAGCATCGCGCCCGCCATGCGCAGCATCGAGCGGTCGGCACCGCGGCGGGCCAGGGCGCCCACGACGGTGGCGGCGAGGATCATGCCGAGGATGTAGCCGAAGGAGGGGGCGACACCCGAGGTGCCCTGCGCGAACCACGGCACGCCCGCGACGCCCGCCACGGCGTACAGGGCGAGCGCGACGAGGCCGCGGCCGGCGCCGAGGGAGGTGCCGACGAGCAGCGCGGCGAAGGTCTGACCGGTCACCGGCACCGGGGAGCCCGGCACGGGCACCGAGAGCTGGGCGGCGAGACCGGTGAGCGCGGCGCCGCCGAGCACAAGGGCCGCGTCCCGGACACGAGAGGAGGGGAGCAGGTCGGCGAGGACCTGGCCGGTGCGTACGGGGACGGCGGCGGTGCTCATGGGGACTCCGCGAGGGTGAGGGTCGGTCGGGACACGGTGACGCTATCCCAGCACCCTCGCCCTGATCACCGTCAGCGCTCGACAAAGGCGCCGACGTGCGGTTGGTTGGCTTCGGACAAAGGATGGGCGTTACACCGACGGCGACGTGATACCGGTCACGCTGGCAGCGAGGCTTCGGTCACGGACTCGCCGAAGAAGCGGACTGTAGGGTTTCGCCAAATGCCCTCCGGAGCGGATGCCGATGGCTTCCGTGGCGTGCGTCCACTCTCCGTTCCCGGGGCCTCACGGCGAGCGTTCCAGGTGTCCGCATACTGGACAACCCTCCCTCCCGGGCGCGGGGACCGCCCAGACTGGCGGCGTTTTTGCCCTCTCTCGCCTCTCACGCATTGGACGAGCCGCGCCCATGCCCAGCAGCACCACCACCGGGACGCCGCCCCACACGGACGACGCCTCCCTCTCCCATGGCCTGAAGCAGCGCCACCTGTCGATGATCGCCCTCGGCGGGGTGATCGGCGCCGGTCTGTTCGTCGGCTCCGGTGCGGGTATCGCCGCGGCCGGTCCGTCGATCGTGGTCGCCTACGCCCTCTCCGGTCTCCTCGTGATGCTGGTGATGCGGATGCTCGGCGAGATGTCGGCCGCGCATCCCTCGTCGGGTTCGTTCTCGGCGCACGCGGAGCGGGCGATCGGGCCCTGGGCCGGATTCACCGTCGGGTGGGCGTTCTGGGTCCTCCTCTGCACGGCCGTCGGCCTGGAGGGCATCGGGGCCGCGAAGATCGTCAGCGGCTGGCTGCCCGGCACCCCGGAGTGGGCGTGGGTCGCGCTGTTCATGGTGGTCTTCTGCGGCACGAACCTCGCGGCCGTGAAGAACTTCGGCGAGTTCGAGTTCTGGTTCGCCGCACTGAAGGTCGGCGCGATCACCCTGTTCCTGGTGCTCGGCGTCCTGGCGATCGCCGGTGTCCTGCCCGGCACGGACTCGCCGGGCGCGAGCCACCTCACCGACTTCATGCCGAACGGCGGTGAGGGCCTGGTCATCGGCCTGCTCGCCTCGGTGTTCGCCTACGGCGGTCTGGAGACGGTCACCATCGCGGCGGCCGAGTCGGAGAACCCCGTCAAGGGCGTGGCGAGCGCGGTCCGTACGGCGATGTGGCGCATCGCGCTGTTCTACGTCGGCTCGATGGCCGTCATCGTCACCCTGGTGCCGTGGAACTCCAAGGAGGTCGTCGAGAAGGGGCCGTACGTCGCAGCCCTCGACGAGCTGGGCATCCCCGGCGCCGGGCAGCTGATGAACGTGGTCGTGCTGGTGGCTTTGCTGTCCGCCATGAACGCCAACGTCTACGGCGCCTCGCGCATCGGCTACTCCCTGGTGCGGCGCGGCCAGGGCCCGAAGGTGCTGGGCCGGGTCTCGGGCGGGGTGCCGCGGATCGCCGTACTCGCGTCCTCCGTCTTCGGGTTCCTGTGCGTGCTGCTGAGCTACTGGCGGCCGAACGACGTCTTCGCCTGGCTGCTGAACATGATCGGCGCGGTCATCCTGGTCGTCTGGATCTTCATCGCCGTCTCGCAGCTGCGTCTGCGCCGCCGCCTGGAGCGCGAGGCGCCGGAGAAGCTGGCCGTACGGATGTGGGCGTTCCCGTGGCTGACGTGGGCCGCGCTGGCCGGTATGGCCGCAATCTTCGTCCTGATGGCCCGGGAGCCGGACACGCGGGTGCAGCTGTACTCGACGGGCGCGATGACGCTGGTGCTGGCGGCCGTCGGGTACGCGTGGCAGAAGGCGCGCCCCAGGCAGTAGCCCAGGCGGCAAAAATCCCCTGGTGAAGGCCCCCGGTGAAGGCCCCCGCGACACGAGCGGGGGCCTTTCTTGCGCCCTGGGCACCCATCGCCGCCATCTTGCTGCTAGCGTGCAGTTGCAAGCAGCTTGCAATAAGAGCTCCGAGGAGTCTCCGCGACCACGCAGGGGTCCGGCTGGGGTGTGCCCACCTACGAGCCGCTGAACGTACGGCGGATCGTGGAGCAGGTCTACGACCACCAGGGCAACGTCGGTCGGGGCGCCACACCGAGCCCCCTGAGGTCGTATGAAGCGTCCTGCCTCGTGATCGTCTTCTCACCCTTCACCTGGCAGGCGGATGGAGGGAAACCCCCGCGAGGACGTGACTCGCGGGGGTTTTCCCGTGTGAGGGCTACGGTTTGCGGCCCAGGCCGCCGTGCTGGCCGATCGGTTCCGTGGACGCGCCGGGCTCGGGGTGCCACAGCGGTACCGGGACCACGCCCGGTTCCACCAGCTCCAGGCCCTCGAAGAAGGCCTCGATCTGCTCCACCGGCCGCAGGAAGTAGGGGACCGCGCCGGTCTCGTTGTAGGCGTCCTGGGCCCGCTCGTAGGCCGGGTCGGTGCCGCGGGAGCCCTCGTTGAGGGAGAGGTAGCTGCCCGCGGGCAGTCCGGCCAGGAGGCGTCGGACGAGGTCGCGGGCCTGGTCGTAGTCGGCCACGTGGCCCAGGATGCCGCTGAGGATGAGGGCGGTGGGGCGGGTGAGGTCCAGCGTCTTGCCGGCGGCCTCGACGATGGCCTCCGGCTCGTAGAGGTCGATGGGCTCGTAGGCCGTCGCACCCTCGGGCGTGGAGGTGAGCAGGGCGCGGGCGTGTGCGAGGACCAGGGGGTCGTTGTCGACGTAGACGACCCGCGACTCGGGGGCGAGGCGCTGGGCCACCTCGTGGGTGTTGTCGACGGTGGGCAGGCCGGTGCCGACGTCGAGGAACTGCCGTACGCCCGCCTCCTGGACGAGGTGGCGGATGGTGCGGCCGAGAAAGGCGCGGCTGCCGCGGGCGATGGTGACGATGCCGGGGAACACGGCGGTGTAGGCGTCACCGGCCGCCTCGTCCACCGGGTAGTTGTCCTTGCCGCCCAGCCAGTAGTTCCAGATCCGGGCCGAGTGCGGCACCGAGGTGTCGATCTGCGTCATGGGCCCATAGTGCTACGGCACTTCCGCCTCGCAGGGCACATTGAGTGAGAGGAGTGCGGCGGAACCGTCGGAGTTCATCCGCAGTTCGCTGATCGCCGCGTTCCGCAACCGTGGGAGCACTCTGCGGTACTCCCGGGGCGGGATCGACAGCAGCGTGCACAGCACCAGCCGCAGCAGGGTGTTGTGCGCGACGACCAGGACACGCCCGCCGGTGTGGGCGGTGGCGATGCCCCGCAGGGCACGGGTCGCCCGGGCCGCTGCCGCCAGCGGATCCTCGGCTCCGGGGAAGGAGTGGGCCACCGGGTCGGCACGGTAGGCCGCGGCCCACTCCGGGTCCTCCGCCTCGAACTCGGCGAGCGTACGGCCCTCGACAACGCCGAAGTCGCATTCACGCAGGGCCGGTTCGACCTCCGGGGCGATACCCAGGGCGCGGCAGGCGGGCTCGGCGGTGGCGATCGCGCGGGACAGCGGGGACGTCCAGATCGCGTCGACGGGGTGGGCGGCGGCCCACCGGCCGAGGGCCTCGGCCTGCGCACGGCCCGTGTCGGTCAACTCGATGTCGCTGACCCCGGCGTACCGGTTCTCGGCGTGCCACACGGTCTGCCCGTGCCGGGCCAGCAGGAGGGTCGTGGTCATGGGCCGGTCCGTTCGTACGTGGTCGGGGCGCCGATGCGGGGCGGCAGCCGGGTGGTCGGAGCGCTGGTGCCGGGCGGCGCCAGGGTGGTGCTCGGGCCGCCGGGACGAGGCGGCGCCAGCCCGCTTCGGTCACCGGCACCAGGCCGCGCCAGGCCGGACCGCCCACTGGGGCGAGGCCGGGCCAGACCGCTCCCGCCTCCAGCGTGAGGCCGCGCCACCACGCCCGCGGCGCCCGCGGCGCCCGCGCGGGACCGTGCCAGAGCCGTCGCTCCCCGGAGCGGCAGCCAGGTGGTCAGAGCACCGATGCCGGACAGCGCCAGGCCGGACCGGCTGCCGGGGCGAAGCCGCGCCGGACCGCCCCCGCCACCAGCGTGAGGCCGCGCCACCACGGCCAAGGCACCCGCACGGGACCGCGCCAGAGCCGTCGCACCCCGGAGCGGCAGCCAAACGATCGGAGCACCGACACCGAGCGACGCGAAGGCGCTCCGCCCACTGAGGCGAAGCCGCGCCAGACCGCCCCCGCCACCAGCGTGAGGCCACGCCACCACGGCCAAGGCACCCGCACGGGACCGCGCCAGAGCCGTCGCACCCCGGGACGGCAGCCAAACGATCGGAGCACCGACACCGAGCGACGCGAAGGCGCTCCGCCCACTGAGGCGAAGCCGCGCCAGACCGCCCCCGCCACCAGCGTGAGGCCACGCCACCACGGCCAAGGCACCCGCACGGGACCGCGCCAGAGCCGTCGCACCCCGGGACGGCAGCCAAACGATCGGAGCACCGACACCGAGCGACGCGAAGGCGCTCCGCCCACTGAGGCGAAGCCGGGCCAGACCGCTCCCGCCACCGGCGCCAGGCGGCGCCGCCGGGGCGCCCGCGTGGGGGCGGGGCAGGGCCGTTGTCTTCATGGCTGCTTCGGGTTCGTACGCAGGCGGGTACGGGCGTGTTCCGCGACGGACGGGGGGAGCCAGCCGTGGGCCTCCAGCGTGTTCACGAGGCGAGCGTACGGGTCGGCGAAGCGGGCCGTGTGCTCGGCGCGGGGTTCGAGCACCGTCCGGACGCGGACCATGCGCTCGGCGATGTCGGGGAGTGTGCCGGCTCCCGACACTCCGTACGCGGCCAACGCCGCCATTCCCAGGGCCGGTTCCGTCTGCTCCGGGACGCGGGCCGGGCGGCCGAGGATGTCGGCGCGGAGCTGGTTCCAGTAGGGGCTGCGGGCGCCGCCGCCGGTGAAGGTGAGCGGGCCGTCGAGGGGGGCGCCGAGGTGGTGGAGGTAGTCCAGGCAGAGGCGTTCGGCGAAGGCCACGCCCTGGAGCAGCGCGGCCCACAGCTCGGCGTCGTCCGCGGGGTCGCCGAGGACGAACCCGGTGGCCTCGGGCGCCCGGAACGGGAACCGCTCCCCCGGTGACACCAGCGGGTAGGCGATCGCCCGGGACGGCTCGAAGGCCACGGCCCGCTCGTCCATGGCCGCCGGGTCGGCATCCGGGAAGTGCGCCGCCAGGGCCCCGGCACCCACGCTCGACGCCCCGCCGGGCAGCCAGGTGCCGTCGGGGGCGCGGTGGTTGTAGACCACGCCGGTGGGGTCCCGGACCGGGTCCCGGGCGGCTCCCTTGAGGACGAGCGTGGTGCCGAGGACCGAGTTCCAGGAGCCGGGCCGCAGCGCGCCCGAGGCGATCTGGGCAGCGCAGCCGTCGGTCATGCCGGCGAGCACCGGGGTGCCGGCGGGGATGCCGGTGGCGTCGGCCGCCTGTGCGCTGACCTGGCCGAGGCGAGTGCCGGGGCGTACGACGTCGGGCAACAGGCGGCCGGATACGCCCAGTTGGGCCAGGGCGGCCTCAGGCCAGGCCTCCCGGTGGAGGTCGTAGCCCGTCTTGAGGGCGTGACTGGAGTCGGCCGGGGGCGGTTCGCCGGTGAGGCGGGTGACGATCAGGTCGGGCTGGTGGGCGAGGCGCAGTCCGGGACCGTACTCCCCCATCAGCCACAGCGCCTTCGGCAGCGCCCAGGTGTCCTGCACGGCGAGCCCCGCGTCCCTGGCCCGCGCCGCCTCCGCCGCCGCGCGTCCGTCGTCGTACATCAGTGCGGGGCTCACCGAGCGGCCCGAGCCGTCCGTGAGCAGGACCGTGCCCGATGTGCCGCACACGGCGAGTCCGCCGATCGGCAGGCCCGGCGGGGCGGAGCCGAGGGCCGTCCGGGACGCCGCGCACAGTGCCTGCCACCAGTGCTGCGGGTCCTGCTCGTGCCGCACCCCGTCCCGCCGCCCGGCCAGAGGGGCCGAGCCGCTGCCGAGGACCGTGCCGTCGGCGGTGACGAGCAGCACGCGGACGCTCTGCGTGCCCAGGTCGATCCCCAGCCAGGCCTCGTGCTCGTCCGTCATACGGCCTCCCGCACATACGAATCCGTGAAGTTCACACTCTGTCCTGAGATTTTCCCTTGCGCGAGGGATTGACGCCCAACTTCAGCCGTTCCACCCTCTGTTAACGAGTCGACTCGACGTGTTGACCAGGCTCCACGTGGAGGTACGGATGGACACGCACGTGCACGACCGCCGGCGCTTCCTCGCCCTCGCCGCCGGGGCCGCCGCCGCCCCGCTGCTCACGGCCTGCGGCTCCGGATTCGGCGGGAACGACAGCAAGAGCGACGGGTCAGCCGCGGACGACATCACCGGTTCCTTCGACTGGAAGCGGGAGAAGGGCACCACCGTCAAGGCGCTGCTCAACAAGCACCCGTACACGGACGCCCTGATAGCCGACCTGAAGTCCTTCACCGAGAAGACCGGCATCAAGGTCGAGTACGACGTCTTCCCCGAGGACAACTACTTCGACAAGCTCACCGTGGACCTGTCCAGCGGACGTGCCTCCTACGACGTGTTCATGCTCGGCGCGTACATGGTGTGGCAGTACGGGCCGCCGAACTGGCTGGAGGACCTCGGGCCCTGGATGCGCAACTCCTCGGCGACGGGGGGTGAATGGGACCAGGCGGACTTCTTCCCGAACCTGCTCCAGGCCGACCAGTGGTCGCTGAAGGCGGGCGCGCCGCTCGGCCAGGGCGGGCAGTACGCGCTGCCGTGGGGCTGGGAGACGAACGTCGTCGCCTACAACACCGAGGTGTTCGGGAAGCTCGGTGTGAAGCCGGCCGAGTCCTTCGACGAGCTGACCGAACTCGCCGAGACCATCAAGCGGAAGGCGCCGGGCGCGGGCTACGACGGCATGTACGGGATCGCCGTACGCGGGTCCCGGAGCTGGGCCACCATCCACCCCGGCTTCATGACGATGTACGCCCGCAACGGGCTGAAGGACTTCACGGTCGACGACGGGAAGCTCACACCCGCCATGAACAGCCCCGAGGCCGTCGCCTTCACCGAGGACTGGGCGCGGATGGTCAAGCGGGGCGGCCCGCCGTCCTGGACGTCGTACACCTGGTACCAGTGCTCCAGCGACCTGGGCGCGAAGAAGGCCGGGATGCTGTTCGACGCCGACACGGCCGCCTACTTCCAGGCGGTGAAGGGCGCCAGCCCCGCCTCCGGGAAGATCGCCTTCCACCCGGGGCCGAAGGGGCCGGACGGGTCGCTGGCCACCAACATGTGGATCTGGTCGCTCGGCATGAACGCCAAGAGCAAGAAGAAGAGCGCCAGTTGGCTGTTCCTGCAGTGGGCGACCGGCAAGGAGCACCTGCGCAAGAGCGCGATCACCCACAACCACATCGACCCGGTGCGCAAGTCGGTCGCCGACGACGCCGCGTACAAGGACAAGATGCGGCATCTGCCGGGCTTCCTGGAGACCTTCGAGACGGTCGTCGACCAGACGAAGATCCAGTTCACCCCGCAGGCGCAGTTCTTCGACGCGACGACCAGCTGGGCGGCGGCCCTCCAGGAGATCTACGGCGGCCAGGGCGCGAAGTCCGTCCTGGACGGGCTGGCGGACGACCTCGCCGACAAGGTGGGGTAGCGCATGCGCCTGGCCCTGCGCCCGTACCTCCTGATCGTCCCGGCCCTGCTGCTGACCTGCGGGATCCTGTACCCGTTCGGGCTCGGGCTGTACTACACGCTGTTCGACTTCTCGGCGAGCAAACCGCAGCCGGACATGGTGCGGTTCGAGAACTACTCGACCGTCTTCACGCAGGAGGCGTTCTGGAACTCGGCGTGGGTGACCGTGCTGTACGCGGTCGGGGCGGCCCTCGTCGAGACCGTGCTCGGGGTGGCCGTCGCCCTGCTGCTGCACCGCTCGACCCTGCTGGGCCGGGTCCTGGAGAAGATCCTGATCCTGCCGCTGATGATCGCCCCGGTGATCGCGGCGATCATCTGGAAGCTGATGCTCCAGCCGTCGGTGGGGGTGGTCAACTACCTGCTGAGGCCCTTCGGGCTCGGCGGGGTGCAGTGGACCGACACCCCGACGGGCGCGTTGCTGTCGTCGATCGCCGTGGACGTGTGGGTGTACACGCCGTTCGTGGCGATCCTCGCCCTCGCCGGTCTGCGGTCGCTGCCCGCCTCCCCTTTCGAGGCGGCGGCCGTGGACGGCGCGGGGTGGTGGTACACCTTCCGGCGGCTGACCCTGCCGATGCTGTGGCCGTACGTCCTGGTCGCGGTGATCTTCCGGTTCATGGACTCGCTGAAGGTGTTCGACATCATCTACGCCCTGACGGAGGGCGGGCCGGGTGACTCGACCGTCGTCCTCCAGATCCGGGCGTATCTCGAAGCCATCCGCTTCCAGCGGTACTCCTTCGGGATCAGCTACACGATCGTGCTGTGGGCCGTGGTGTATCTGGCCGCGATGGTGCTGGTGAAGCACCTCGGGAAGATCCAGCGGAAGGCCGCGGAGGTGTCCTCATGAGGAAACGCCTGGTGGGGTGGTTGTGCGACACCGCCCTCGTCCTCTACTTCGTCTTCGCGCTGTTCCCGATCGCCTGGATGGTGATCCTGTCGCTGAAGCCGGCCGACCAGCTCTTCTCCACCTACTTCTCCTTCTCCCCCACCCTCGACGGCTACCGGACGGTCCTCGGCGACAGCGAGGGCATCCCGTTCGTGCGGTTCTTCGTCAACAGCCTGGTGGTGTCGGTGGGGGCGGTCGTGCTCTCGCTGGTGGTGGGGCTGCCGGCGGCGTACGCCTCGGCGCGCTGGCGGTTCAAGGGCTCCGAGAACCTGATGTTCACGCTGCTGTCGTTCCGCTTCGCGCCCGAACTGACCGTGATCATCCCGCTGTTCGTGCTCTACCAGAAGCTCGGGCTCTTCGACACGTACCTCGGCATGGTGTGGGTGCTGCAACTGGTCACGCTGCCGCTGATCGTGTGGATCATGCGGTCCTACTTCGCCGATCTGACACCGGAGCTGGAGCAGGCGGCCCTGCTGGACGGCTACACCCGCAAGCAGGCCTTCTTCCGTGTAGCCCTTCCGCTGGTCAAGCCGGGCATCGCGGCCGTGTCGCTGCTGGCCTTCATCTTCGCCTGGAACAACTTCGTCTTCCCGCTGATCCTCACCTCCAACGAGGCCCAGACGGTGACCGTGGGCGCGCTGTCCTTCCTCGGCGGGGACCGGCCCAAGTACAACCTGACGGCCGCAGCGGCGCTGGTCTCCGTCGTACCGCCGCTGCTGCTGGCGCTGACGATCCAGCGGTATCTGGTGCGGGGCCTGTCGTTCGGGGCGGTGAAATCGTGATCACGCTGAGCGGGATACGGAAGGCGTACGGGAAGACCGTCGCGCTCGACGAACTCGAACTGGAGGTCAGGGAAGGCGAGTTCTTCTGCCTGCTGGGACCGTCGGGGGCCGGCAAGACGACGACGCTCAAGACGATCGCCGGGCTCGAACCGCCCGACTCCGGCACGGTCGTGCTCGACGGCGAGGACATGCGGGGCGTGGAGCCCTACGACCGGGGCGTGGCCATGTGCTTCGAGAGCTACGCGCTCTACCCGCACCGCTCGGCCTACGACAACCTGGCCTCGCCGCTCCGCTCCCCCCGGCACCGGCTGCCCGCCGACGAGGCCCGGCAGCGGATCGGCGCGGTCGCCGAACTGCTCGGCATCTCCGCCCTGCTGGACCGGCCGGTGGGCCAGTTGTCCAACGGCCAGCGGCAGCGCGTCGCCCTCGGGCGGGTGCTGGTGCGGCCCGCCCGGGCCTTCCTGCTCGACGAGCCGCTCTCCCACCTGGACGCCAAACTCCGCCAGCAGATGCGGGCCGAGCTGAAGGCGATCGGGGCCGTGCAGCACACCACCACGCTGTACGTCACCCACGACTCCGTCGAGGCGCTGGCGCTCGGCGACCGGATCGGGGTGATCCGGCAGGGGCGGATCGTGCAGACGGGCACGCGGGAGGAGATCTGGTACCAGCCGTACGACACGGAGGTCGCGCGGGCCTTCGGGCGGCCCCGGATCAATCTGCTGCCCGGGGTGGTCACGGAGAGCGGGGTACGGGCGGAGGGCGGGGTGGAGCTGCCGGTGCGGGCATCGGCCGCGCCCGGCACGGACGTCCTGGTCGGCCTGCGGCCCCGGGACATCGCCCTGCACGGCGAGGGTCACGGACTCACCGGGACCGTGTACGTCACCGAGGTACTGGGACGGTCCGTCGAGGTCACCGTCCGGCTCGGGACCGGCGAGCAGCGGGTGTCGCTCGTAGCCCCCCGGGCGGACGCGGCACGCCTTCGTGCGGACGATCCCGTACGGCTCGCGGTCCGGCCTGAGAACCTGCTGCTGTTCGAGGCCGACCGGCCGGAGCGCCCGGGACGACGGATAGAGACACGATCATGAGCAGCAGCAGTGGCGGACAGCAGGGGCCCGCGGCACGGCAGGCCGCGATGGCCGAGCAGGTGCTGGCCGACGGTTCGGCGACGGCGGCGGAGCTGGCCGAGCGGTTCGGGGTGAGCCTGATGACCATCCACCGCGACCTCGACGAGCTCGAACGGCAGGGCATCGTACGCAAGTCCCGGGGCGGGGTGACCGCGCAGCCGTCGGGGGTCTTCGAGTCGAACGTGCAGTACCGGCTGAAGACCATGCGGGCCGAGAAGGCCGCCGTCGCCGAGCACGCGCTGCGGATGGTGGAGCCCGGCATGGCGATCCTGCTGGACGACTCCACGTCCACCCTGGAGATAGCCAGGCGGCTGCGCACGGGCGAGGTCACGCCGCTGACGGTCGTCACCAACTTCCTTGAGGCCATCAACCTCCTCTCCGACCAGCGGGGCATCCACCTGATGGCGCTCGGCGGCGACTACGACCCGCTGCACTCCTCCTTCCTGGGGGTGTCCTGCGTGGAGGCGGTCGAGCAGCTGCGCGTGGACGTGTGCTTCGCGTCGACGTCGGCCGTGCACGGGGGCTACGCCTACCACCAGGAGCAGCACATCGTGTCCGTGAAGCGGGCGATGCTCGACGCGGCGGCACGCAACGTCCTGCTGATCGACCACACCAAGCTCGGCCGGGTCGCCCTGCACCGGGTCGTCCCGCTGTCCCGCTTCGACACGCTCCTGGTGGACGACGGGGCGTCGGCGGAGGCACTGCGGGATCTGGACGAGCACAAGGTCCGTTACGAGGTTTGCGCGACGCCCGCTCGTGAGCCGTAGGGGTGCGCCGTTGTCGAGGGTGCGAGCGCGCGGAGGCCCGAAGGGTCGAGCACGGTCGTGGCCTCGACAACGGCTGAAAGCGCCCTGGAGGCGAACGAGCCAAGAGAGGGGACGGCCATGGCGAGCGGAACGGGACTGGAGCTACGTGAACTCCGTAAGACGTATCAGTCGCGGGGGCGGCCTTCGGTGGAGGCCGTTCGCGGCATCGATCTGAGCCTCCGGTCCGGGGAACTGCTCGGGCTGCTCGGCCCCTCCGGGTGCGGCAAGTCGACGACCCTGCGGATGATCGCCGGTCTCGAGCCGGTGACTGGCGGGGACATTTTGGTCGGCGGGGACTCGGTCGTCGAACGGCCCGCTCAGCAGCGGAACATCGGGGTCGCGTTCGAGAACTACGCGCTGTATCCGCCGCTGTCGGTCGCGGAGAACCTGGCGTTCGGGCTCAGGGCCCGGCGCAGAGCGGCACGCGGTGACGTCGACCGCAAGGTGAAGGAGATCGCCGAACGGGTCGGTCTGACGGACCTCCTCGGTGCCCGGCCGGCAGGCCTCTCCAGCGGCCAGAAGCAGCGGGTCTCCCTGGCCCGGGCCCTGATCCGCGAACCGGACGTGCTGCTCCTCGACGAGCCCCTGTCCCACCTGGACGCGGCCCAGCGCGACACCACCCGCCGTGAACTCAAGCGCATCCAGCAGGACCTGGGCCACACCACGATCCTGGTCACCCACGACCAGGAGGAGGCACTCTCGCTCGCCGACCGGATCGCCGTGATGAAGGACGGCGTGATCCAGCAGCTCGGCACGCCGTACGAGATCTACGACAGCCCGGCCAACGTGTTCGTCGCGGACTTCGTCGGCGAGCCCGCGATCACCCTGCTGCCCGGCATCGCCACCGGCGACGGGCACGCCCGTCTCTCCGGCTCGGTGCGGATCGCGCTGCCCGTGCCGGTGTCCGTGGAGGCAGGCCGGGAGGTGGTCGTCGGGATCCGCCCCGAGGACGTCTCGCTCACCGCCGAAGGCGGCCTGCCCGCCCGGGTCGTCGCGCACGAACCGCTCCTGGAATGGGGCCTGGCGACCCTCGCCCTGGAGGGGGTCGAACACCATCTGGTCGTCCTCACCGACCCCGAGGTGCGGCTCGCCCACGACGAACGGGTCCGGGTCGCCGCCGATCCCGACCACACCCATGTCTTCGACGCCGAGACAGGAGCCTCACTGCGATGACCTCCGGAGAGAACGTGCGTGTCGTGGCCGCCGGTGACCACTTCGTCCTGCCGTCGCTGATCACCCGGGCGGTGGAGCACGAGGTCGAGCGGGCGGACGTCAGGGAAGTGAGACTCGGCTGGCCGCTGGAGCCCTTCGGGCCGGTAGCCGAGGTGCGGGAGGCCAGTGACGCCGAGGACGAGCTGATCGAGGCGCTGGCCGGGGCGGAGGTCCTGGTCACGCAGATGGGGCCGGTCACCGAGCGGGTGCTCGCCGCCTGCCCGGAGCTGAGGCTGGTCGTGGTGTGCCGGGGCGGGCCGGTCAACGTCAATCTGGACGCGGCCAAGAACCATGACGTGCGGGTGTGCTTCGCGCCGGGCCGCAACGCCGCCGCCACCGCCGAGTTCACCGTCGGCCTGATGCTGTCCGCCCTGCGCCGCATCCCGCAGGCACATGAGCCGCTGGCCCGGCAGGGCAGCTGGGAGGGCGCGACGTACTACACGTACGAGCGGAGCGGTCTGGAGCTGGAGGACCTGCCCGTCGGTCTCGTCGGGTACGGGGCCGTCGGCAGCCGGGTCGCCCGGGTGCTGTGCGCGTTCGGGGCGCGGGTGATGGTGTACGACCCGTATGTGCACGGGGAGATCCACGGACTGCGCGTGAACTCCCTCGACGACCTGCTGCGCGACTCCCGGGTGATCACCCTGCACGCCCGGCTCACCCCGGAGACCCGGGGACTGATCGGCGCCCGGGAGCTGGGGCTGCTGCCGCCCGGCGCGGCGGTGGTGAACGTGGCGCGGGGCCCTCTGCTGGACGAGGGCGCGCTGTGCGACGCCCTGGAGAGCGGGCGGCTGTCCGCGGCGGCGCTCGACACCTACGAGCGGGAGCCGCTGCCTGCCGAGTCCCGGCTGCCGGCGCTGGGTGACCGCGTGGTGCTGACCCCGCACCTGGGCGGGGCGTCGCGCGCGGTGGCGGAGAAGGCCGCGCGGATCGCCGCCGAAGAGGTGGGCCGCTGGGTGCGCGGGGAGCCGCTCGCGCACTGCCTGACCTGAGGACCGGGAGGAGAGCCGCATGTACGTCGGTATCGATGTGGGCACGTCCATGGTCAAGGCGGCGGCCTTCGACGCGGCAGGGCGCCAACTGGCCGTGGAATCACGCCCGGTGGGGCTGTCGCTGCGGGGCGGGGTCGTCGAGCAGGACATGGAGGAGGTGTACGGGGCGGTCGTGGCCGTCCTGGGCGAGGTCACCGAACGGGTCCCGGAACCGGTCGAGCTGGCCGGGCTCACCGGGCAGGGCGACGGGGTGTGGCTGGTCGACGGCGAGGGACGGCCGGTGCGGCCCGCGGCCTCCTGGATGGACGGGCGGGCGCACGAACTGGTCGACCGGTGGCTGGCGGACGGCACGTTCGAGACGGTGTTCCGGCGGACGGGCAGCGCGATGTTCCCCGGGTGTCCGGGGCCACTGCTGGCCTGGCTGGACGGCAACGAACCGAAGACGCTGGATGCCGCGAAGGCCGCCCTGTACTGCAAGGACATGGTGTTCCAGCGGCTGACCGGGGCCGGTCCGACGACGGATGTGTCGGACGCCTCGATGCCCTTCCTCGACCCGCGGACCCGGACGTACGACAACCGGGTGGTCGAACTGCTGGGGCTGACGCACCGCCGGGGTCTGCTCGCCCCGGTGAGCGACCCGGTGGCGACGGCCGAGGCACTCGGTGAGGGTCTGCCGTCCGGCACCCGGATCGCGAACGGCCCGTACGATCTGCCGGCCTGCGCGCTGGGCGCCGGGGTGACGTCCCCCGGCGACGGTCTGCTGATCGTCGGGACCTGTCTGGCCAGCCTGGTCGCCACGACCGAGCTGGATCTGAGCGGTGAGCCGGCGGGCCTGTACATCTCCACGGACCGGCCCGGCCACTGGCTGCGTGCCATGCCCGCGATGGTCGGCACCGCGGCGCTCGACTGGGTGCTGTCCACGACCGGCGTGGCGCACGAGGAGGTCGACGGCCTGCTGGCCGAGACCCCGCCGGGCGCGAACGGCGTCCGGGTGCTGCCGTACTTCGCGCCCTCCGGTGAACGCGCCCCGTTCGTGGAGCCACGCCTGCGCGCCGAACTCCTCGGTGTCTCCCTGGAGTCGACCCGGGGCGATCTGGTCCGCGCGACCTGCGAGGGCATCGGGTACGCGGCCCGGCACTGCCTCCAGGCGGCGGGCCTCGACGGGAACCTGGCCGTCTGCGGCGGCGGCACCCGCAGCCCCGCGTGGATGCGGCTGCTCGCCGACGTCCTCGGCAGGCCCCTGCGGGTCGTCGAGGGCGAGGTGGGCGCGCGGGGCGCGGTCCTCGCGGCGGCGGAGCGGTACGGGGTGCCGCTGGACGCGGCGGAGTGGACGCGGCCGACGGAGGTCGTCGAGCCGGATCCGGGGCGGGCCGCGTTCTACACGAAGGGCTATGAGGAACACCTGGACCGGCTCGCCGAGGCACGGACCCGCGCGAGGGCCTGAACACCCGTATGACGAGAGGGACTTGGATGCACCTGAGACGGCGATCTCTCCTGCTCGCGGCCGCCGCCACACCGGCGGCCGCGGCCGTACCCGCCCACGCGGCCCCCGCCGAGAGGCGCCCGGTGGTCATCGGCCACCGCGGCGCGGCCGGCTGGCGCCCCGAGCACACGGCCGCCTCCTACACCTACGCCGTGCAGACGGGCGCGGACTGGATCGAACCGGACCTGGTGCCGACGAAGGACCATGTGCTCGTCGTCCGGCACGAGAACGAGATCTCCCAGACCACCGACGTGGCCCTGCGCCCCGAGTTCGCGGACCGCCGTACCACGAAGACGGTCGACGGCCGTGCCGTGACGGGATGGTTCACGGAGGACCTCACCCTCGCCGAGCTGAAGACGCTGCGGGCGGTGGAGCGGCTGCCGCAGGTCCGCAACCGCAACACGGTCTTCGACGGCCGTGAGCAGGTGATGACCTTCCAGGAGGTCGTGGAGCTGGCGCGGCGGCTGTCGCGTACCCACGGCCGGACGATCGCCGTCTTCCCGGAGACCAAGCATCCGACGTACTTCCGGTCCCTCGGACTGCCGCTGGAGCCGAAGCTCGCGGCCGCGATCCGCCGCTACCGGCTCGGCCGACGCGACTGCGTCGTGCAGTCCTTCGAGCCGACGAGCCTCAAGCGCATGACGGGCCTGGGTGTGCCGCTGTGGCAGGCGCTGGGGACGACGGGCGGGCCGTACGACCTGCCCGGGAGGACCTACAAGGAGATGATGACGCCGGCGGGGCTGGCGGAGATCGCCGAGTACGCGGACTGGATCGGGCCGGACAAGTCGTCGCTCGTCGGCACGTCCCTCCTCGCGGACGCCCATGCCGCGGGGCTGCGCGTGGGCCCGTACACCTTCCGCGCGGAGAACCAGTTCCTGCCGGCACAGTTCCGGCGCGGAAGCGGACCGAACGATTTCGGGGACGCGTTCGCCGAGTACGCGCTGTACTACCGCATGGGAGTCGATGCGGTGGTGACCGACTTCCCCGACCTGGCGGTGATGGCGAGGAGGGGCTGATGTTCTTCAAGGACAAGCACTGCCCGACCTGCGGCGGCAGCGGCACTCAGGTGTTCACGCCGCTCAAGCCCGAGGAGCTGAAAGCGCTCGGGACGGGCCGTACGGACCTGTGGCGCTGCACCGCCCCGGGCTGCCGGTGGTACCAGCCCTGGGGTCATCAGGCCGGCGGGGGCCGGCTCCCGGAGGAGTTGCAGAACCCGGGAGCCGACGCCTCGGTGTGAGTCCTAGAGGTTGGAGAAGTCCGGGCCCTTGGTGCGGGTGCGCTTGATCTCGTAGAAGCCGGGGACCGAGGCCACCGCGAGGGCGCCGTCCCACAGGCGGCCGGCCTCCTCGCCCTGCGGGGCCGGGGTGACGACCGGGCCGAAGAAGGCGATCTGCTCGCCGTCGGCGCCGGGCACGGCGATCACCGGGGTGCCGACGTCCTGGCCGACCTTGTCGATGCCCTCCTTGTGGGAGGCGCGCAGCTCGGCCTCGTACGGGGTGGAGTCCCAGTGCTCCAGGAGGGACTCGGGCAGGCCCACGTCCTTGAGGGCGGCGGCGACGGTCTCCTTGCCGGGGCCCTCCTCCCGGTTGTGGATGCGGGTGCCGAGCGCGGTGTAGAGGTCGCCGAGCACCTCGGGGCCGTGCTCCTGCTGCGCGGCTATGACGACCCGGACGGGGCCCCACGCCTTGGTCTCCAGCAGCTCGCGGTACTCCTCGGGCAGCTCGTCCAGCTTGGGCTCGTTGAGGACGGCGAGGCTCATGAGGTGCCAGCGGACCTCGATGTCCCTGACCTTCTCCACCTCAAGCACCCAGCGGGAGGTCATCCACGCCCAGGGGCACAGCGGGTCGAACCAGAAGTCGACGGGGGTCTTGTCCGACATGTCTCTCCTCAGGAGGAAACTGTTTCCTCCGGGAACGCCGGTGCTCGCTCCGGTCATTCCCGGCCCCTGGTGTCAGGGGCACGTGGCAGGATCGGTGCAGTTCAGCCCTGCCCCACGACATCTGAGGAGTGCCGCCCGTGCCCGGTGAGAATCTGTCCCGCGACGAGGCCCGGGAGCGGGCCGCCCTGCTGAGCGTCGACGGGTACGAGGTGTCCCTCGACCTGCGGTCCGCGGTCGGCGAGGACGACGGTGCCGGGCCCCGCACCTTCCGCTCGGTGACCACCCTCCGCTTCCGCTGCAACGAGCCCGGGGCGAGCAGCTTCGCCGACCTGATCGCGCCGAGCGTGACGGCCGTCTCACTCAACGGCCGTGATCTGGACCCCGGTGAGGTCTTCGACGGCTCCCGGATCACGCTGGAGGACCTGGCCGCCGACAACGAGCTGGTGGTCGACGCCCAGTGCGCCTACTCCCGCACCGGCGAGGGCCTGCACCGCTTCGTCGACCCCGAGGACGGCGAGGTGTACCTGTACACGCAGTACGAGCCGGCCGACTCCCGCCGGGTGTTCGCGAACTTCGAGCAGCCCGACCTCAAGGCCCCGTTCCGCTTCGAGGTGCGGGCGCCGGAGGGGTGGACGGTGTGGAGCAACGGCGTCGGCGAACTCGGCGACGGCGTCTGGCGGTTCGCGGAGACCAAGCCGATCTCGACGTACATCACGTGTGTGGTGGCGGGCCCGTACCACTACGTGACGGACTCCTACTCCCGCACGTTCGCGGACGGCACGACGCTGGAGATCCCCCTCGGCGCGCTGTGCCGCAAGGGCCTCGCGCCCCACTTCGACTCCGACGACGTCTTCCTGGTCACCAAGCAGGGCCTGGACTTCTTCCACGACCACTTCGACTACCCGTACCCGTTCGGGAAGTACGACCAGGCGTTCGTGCCCGAGTACAACCTGGGCGCGATGGAGAACCCGGGCCTGGTGACGTTCCGGGAGGAGTTCATCTTCCGCGGGAAGGTGACGCAGGCGTCCTACGAGGGACGGGCCAATGTCATCCTGCACGAGATGGCGCACATGTGGTTCGGCGACCTGGTCACCATGGAGTGGTGGGACGACCTGTGGCTGAAGGAGTCCTTCGCCGACTTCATGGGCGCCTTCTCACTCGTGGGCGCGACCCGCTTCACCAACGGCTGGATCACCTTCGCCAACCGCCGCAAGTCCTGGGCCTACCGCGCCGACCAGCTGCCCTCCACGCACCCGGTCACGGCGGACATCCGCGACCTCCAGGACGCCAAGCTGAACTTCGACGGCATCACGTACGCCAAGGGCGCGTCGGTGCTGAAGCAGCTCGTGGCGTACGTCGGGCAGGACGCGTTCCTGGAGGGCGCCCGGCGCTACTTCAAGCGGCACGCGTACGGGAACACACGCCTGGGCGATCTGCTGTCGGTGCTGGAGGAGACCAGCGGCCGGGACATGAGCGCGTGGGCGCGGTCCTGGCTCCAGACGGCCGGGGTCAACTCGCTGACCCCGCAGGTGCTGCTGAGCCCGGAGGGCCGCGTCGAGGAGCTGGCGGTGGTGCAGGAGGCCGCCGAGTCGCATCCGGAACTGCGGCCGCACCGGGTGGCGGTGGGTCTGTACCGGGTGACGGACGGCGGCACGCTGGAGCGGTACGCGCGCACCGAGACCGACGTGGACGGTGCGCGGACGGTGGTGGCGGACCTGGCCGGTGCCGACGCCCCCGATCTGGTGCTGGTCAACGACGACGACCTCACGTACTGCAAGATCCGCTTCGACGCGACGTCGCTGGCGACGCTGCGCGAGCACCTGGGGTCGGTGACCGATCCGCTGGCGCGCGCCCTGTGCTGGTCGGCGCTGTGGAACATGACGCGGGACGCGCTGCTCCCGGCGCGGGACTTCGTGGACCTGGTGCTGCGGTTCGCGGGGCGCGAGTCCGAGATCGGCGTGCTCCAGATGCTGCACGCGTGGGCCGAGTCGGCCGTCACGCACTACGCGGCGCCCGCCTGGCGGGAGACGGGCGAGCGACTGCTCTCCGAGGGCGCGCGGCGCGAGCTGTACGCGGCCGGGCCGGGCAGCGAGCACCAGCTCGCGTGGGCGCGGTTCTTCGCCCGGGTGGCCGCCGCCGACGCCGACTTCGAGCTGCTTCGGGACCTGCTGACGGGCACGGTGACGGTCGAGGGCCTCGACCTGGACCAGGAGCTGCGGTGGGGTTTCCTGGAGCCGCTGGCCGCACACGGGGTGGTGGACGAGAAGGTACTGGCCGAGGAGCTGGCGCGGGACGACACCGCCTCGGGCAAGCGTCACCAGGTGCGCTGTCTGGCCGCCCGCCCTGCGGAGGCGGTCAAGGCACAGGCGTGGGCGCAGGTCGTGGAGTCGGACACGCTGTCCAACGCCATGGTGGAGGCGACCATCTCGGGCTTCGAGCAGGGCTCGCAGCGCGATCTGCTCGCGCCGTACGCGGCGAAGTACTTCGCGGCGATCGAGCGGGTGTGGGCCGAGCGGTCGATCCAGATCGGGATGCACGTGGTGTCGGGCCTGTTCCCGTCGCTCCAGCAGTCCCAGGAGACCCTCGACGCCACGGACGCCTGGCTGGAGTCCCACCGGGAGGCGGCTCCGGCGCTGCGCCGGCTGGTCCTGGAGGCCCGGGACGATCTGGCGCGAGCGCTGCGGGGGCAGGCGTGCGACGCGGCGGCCGGGTAGACAGGGCCCTGACACCTTTGGCCTGAGATTTCGGGTTCCGTCACCGTTACGGAATACAGGCAATCACAGCCGTAACCCTGGTCCGCACCCGAACGGACCAGGGCGTTTCGGCATCCGAACATCCGTCCTTTAGTGCCGGATTGTCCGTATGTGTCGACGGGCCTGTAACAGGGGTTAAAAGGCGGGTCCGAAGCGGGAAATTGCCGGTCATGACGCACAACACCCCCCTCTCCCCCCGCCCCCTGCACGACCTGACCGGCCGCGGCCGGCTCCGGGTGATGACGGTCGCGCGGCTGCGCGCGCACGGTGTCCCGACGGCCCAGGTGACCGAGCAGTGCGTTCCCAGCGGCCCCTGGCAGCAACTCCTCCCCGGCGTCGTCCTGCTCCACCCGGGCCCGCCGACCAGCGAGGAGCGGCTGCACGCGGTGCTGATGTACGCGGCCCGGGAGCGCGGCGCGGGTGTTCCCGCCCAGCCCGCCGCGGACGGCTCCGGCGCTCCCGCCCCGCCCGAGGCGATGATCACGGGACTGGCCGCGCTGACGCTGCACGGCTTCTCCTCCACTCCCCCGCTGCCGTCCCTGGACGCGATCGACGTCCTGGTCCCGCGGATGCGCCGGCTGCGCTCGACGGGCTGTGCGCGCATCGTCCGGGGTCTCTCGCTGCCCGCCCCCGAGCAGGTCACCGGGCTGCCGGTCGCGCCCGTCGCCCGTGCCCTGGCCGACGCGGTGGCGGGCCTCTCGGACGCCGTGATCGTGCGGAGGCTGATGACGGAGGCGGTGCGCGGCGCGTACTGCGAGCCTGCCGCGGTGGTGCGGGAGCTGAACCAGGCCCGGCTGCTGAGCCGCCCGCACGTGGTGGACGCGGTGGATTCCCTGCTGGCCGAGGGCCGGGCGATCGCGGAGGACCGCCTGTACCGGATGGTGCGTGAGCACGGCCTGCCCGACCCGGTGTGGAACGTGGACCTGCGGCTGCCCGGCGGCCCCTACCTCGGCGGCCTGGACGCCTACTGGCCGGACCATGCGGTGGCCCTGGAGCTGGACACCCGCGCGCCCCGGCAGAACGACGAGGCGCAGTGGTCGGAGTACGCCCGCAAGCGCGAGCACCTGGAACGGCTCGGCATCACGGTCGTCCACATCACGCCCAGGAAGCTCCGCGACTCGGTGGAGCAGCAGGCGGCGGTGGTCCGCACGGCCCTGATGGCGGCGGCCGACCGCGAACCGGCCGCGTATGTCGTGGTGCTGCCCCGGTAGGGAGGGACCTGGGGGGCCAGGAGGGGGCGGGACCAGGAGGGGGGAGGAGGGGCCGCCGGAGTCGCCGGCGGCCCCTCCTCGTGTTCCCGCGGCCCCTGATCTTGATCTGCCGGGCCGGCGGCTACGAACCAGCAGTGGAAACGCGCCGCCTCGCCGCGCGTGAGACCAGCCCGACGTCGGCTGCGGCAGACAGGTGAATCCGTCAGACGGACGGCTTTGGACCGGATGCGCTCCGCGCGGAAGAGGGTCAGTGTCGAGCTGAGCCGAGGAGGCGCGATGGACCGAGGATCAGGAGCCCAGAGGGAAGGTGACACACAAGGGGGACGAGCCGGGGCCTCGGACGACCCCGGCCTGGACCGGCTGCTCATCCGCGCCGCCGACGGCGACGAAGGGGCCTTCGCCGAACTGTACGACGCCCTGGCCCACACGGTGCTGGGACTGGCTACCCGCGTGGTCAGGGACAAGGCCCAGGCGGAGGAGGTGACCCAGGACGTGATGGTGGAGGTGTGGCGGACCGCCGACCGCTTCCAGCCGGCGCGCGGAGCCGCCCGGAACTGGGTGCTCACCCTCGCGCACCGCCGCGCGGTGGACCGGGTCCGGTCCGTCGCCGCCGGCCGCGCCCGCGAGCTGCGCGCCGCCGTCCGGGAGCAGGAGCGTTCCTTCGACACCGTCGCCGAGGAGGTCGAGACGCGGGAGGAGCGGCGGGTGGTCTTCCGCTGCCTGACGCAGCTGACCCGCGAGCTGAGGCTGCCCCTGGTGCTGGCCTACTACGAGGGGCTGACGTACGCGGAGGTCGCCGAGGCGCTCTCGATGCCGGCCGGCACCGTCAAGTCGCGGATGCGTCAGGGGCTGCAGCGTCTGCACGACTGCATGGAGGCCGGCTCGTGAACCTCACCGATGACCCCCACCTCGCTGTCGGCGCGTATGTGCTGCACGCGCTGCCGGCCGGTGAGAGAGCCGCGTTCGAGGAGCACCTGGCCGGTTGTGCCCCGTGCCGTGCGGAGGTCGATCAGTTGTCCGTGGCGGCCGTCGGGATGGGGGCGGCCGAGACGGAAACGCCCTCGGCGGACCTGCGCCGCCGGGTGCTGGAGCGGATCGCGGCCGTACCTCAGGACCGATCCCTCGCGGCGGAGTCCCGGCGCCGGCGCCGCCGGGAACGGGGTCTCCGGCTGGCGCTCGCGGCGTCCCTGGCGGCGGCCGCGGCTCTCGGAGGCATCGCCTTGTGGCAGAGTTCGGAAGCCGACAGCGAGCGAGAGCAGTCCGCCGAGGAGCGCGCCGAGTACCGGCAACTCGCCGATGTCCTGACCGCACCTGACGCCACGCTCAGCACCCAGGAGCTCTCGCGCGGCGGGACCGCGAGCGTGGTCGCCTCGCGGGCGGAGAGCCGGGCCGCGGTGTTCTCCGCGGGGCTGCCGCCGCTCACCGGCGACCGGATCTACCAGCTCTGGTACGCCCAGTCGGGGCGGTACCGGCCGGCCGGGCTGCTGTCCACCGAGGGCGGAGGTCACGCCGATGTCCTGCAAGGGCGCCTCGGCGGGGCCACCGCCGTCTGTGTCACGGTGGAACCGGCCGGCGGCTCCCGGCAGCCCACCACCCGCCCGGTCGGCGTCATCTCCGTCCCCGCGTGACGGTCACCGCCCGGCCACCGCGACGGCGGCCGCACACCCCCTCCCCACCGCCACGTCGTCGATCCGCCAGCCCGGCACCCTGCGGGCCCCGCGCACGGAGGAGCCGAGGTGGTCGAGGCCGAAGTCACGTCCGAGGCCGGTGCCGAGCCCTTTCAGATAAGCCTCTTTGCGGGTCCACACCCGGGCGAAAGCGGCGGGGCGCCGGTCCGGCGGACACGCGGCGATCTCGGCGGCCTCCCGGGGATGCAGCGTCGCCGTGAGCGCGGAGACGGCTTCGGGGGCGGGCAGCCGCTCGACGTCCGCGCCGACCGCCGTGTCCGCGAAGGCGAGAAGGCAGAGTCCGTCGGTCCGGGAGAGGGAGAAGCACAGGGGCACGCCGGGCACGTCGGGACGGCCGTGCGGGCCCTGGCACAGCGGGCACGGTCGCCGTACGAACGTCACGTCCGACGGCTCGATGCCGAGGTAGGCGCCGAGGAGCAGGCGCAGGCACACATGGGCGACCCGGTAGCCGTCCCGGTCCGCCGGCCGGCGCAGTGCCGCGGCCCGTGCCCGTTCCCCGCTGTCCAGCAGCGTGCCGGCGAGCGGGGCCACGACGCCGAGGAGGTCCTCCACCCGGGCCAGCCACACACGGGGCCGCCCTGGGCGAGGCGGCTCCGGAGGCCGGGCCCAGGCGGCGGGTGTCAGACGCTCGGGACGCAGGGGCGGTCTCGCGCGGAGGAGGCACATGGCATGGCCATCCTCCGTCACTCGGACGACGCTCGCACGGCGCGGGGGTCCGCGATGGCGTCGCCGCCGTACAGGGCCTGCACCCAGTTGCTCTGGTAGATCGTGTCGAGGTAGCGCTCACCGAGGTCCGGGGCGATCGCGACGGGCGTGAGGCCCGGTGTGCCGTGCCGGGCGAGCCAGTTCGTCGCCCCGCTGACGACCGTGCCGGTCGACCCGCCGAACAGGAAGCCCCGCCTCGCCATGTCCCGGCAGGTGCGGATGGTCTCGGCCTCCTCGACGCGCACCGCCTCGTCGACGTAGCTCTCGTCGAGCAGCGGAGGCCGCAGGCTCATGCCGAGGCCGGGGATCATCCGCCGTCCGGGCGGGTCGCCGAAGATGGCGGAGCCGACGCTGTCCACCGCGACGATCCGCACCGGCCGGTGCCAGGAGCGGAACCAGCGGGCGCAGCCCATCAGGGTGCCGGTCGTGCCGACGCCGATGAACAGGACGTCCAGGCGCGGGAACCAGCGGGCGATGGCCGGGGCCGTCCGGAAGTAGTGCGCCCGCCAGTTGTCGGGGTTGGTGTACTGACTCAGCCACACATAGCGGTCGTCCGAGGCGCACAGGGCGCGCAGGTGAGCCAGCCGGGCGCCCAGTAGACCGCCGGTGGCGTGCTCTTCGGAGACGACGTGGACCTGGCTGCCCAGGGCCTCCATCATCAGCCGCGTGGCGAGGTTGCACCGGGAGTCCGTCACACAGACGAAGCGGTAGCCCTTGCTCGCCGCGATCATGCTCAGTGCCACGCCGAGATTGCCGGAGGAGGACTCGACCAGGATCGAGTCCCGCCTGAGGGTTCCGCTGCGCTCGGCGGACTCCACCATCTCCGTCGCGGCCTTCAGTTTGATCGAACCGGCGAAGTTGAAGCCCTCGCACTTGAGGAAGAGCCGGTGTCCCGTCATCGGCTCGAGGTCGACGTACAGGTCCTCCTCGTTGAAGGCGTGGGGTACGGATATGACAGGCACGATGTTCTCCTCGTACGGGGCCGGACGGAGGACGGGTTCCGCCCTCAGCCGTGCCGGCTCAGTTCGTGAAAGAAGTTGTCGATGACCCGCAGTTCACCGGAGCGGGCCACTTCGTCGTAGACGTAGGAGCCGACCGCGAGATCGAGCACGCCCAGGCCGAAGGGTGAGAAGACCACCGGACGGCCCGCCGCGACCGTGACCCGTCCGGCCATCACGTCGTCGAGCGTGCCGAGCAGGAAGTCGCGGTTGCCGGTGAGGCGTTCGGTGAGGTGCGGTGAGGTGGCGGCCCGCAGGCAGTGGTCGATGTCGTCGACGACGTTGGTGGCGCCGAGCAGCACCTCGGGTGCGAGATCGCGCAGCGACACGTGCAGCACCACCGGGTTGTGCCGGAACCACGACGGCTCGGTGATGTGCGGCCGGTCGGCGACCGTGGCGAAGACGATCAGGTCGCTGAGGCGGATCAGCTCCTCGGCGCTGCCGTGCACGGTGACGCGTCCGACGGCCCCGGACTGCTCCAGGTAGGTGCGGAATCCGGCGGCGCTGTCGGCGGACAGGTCGTGCACGCCGATGGCGTCGAAGGACCAGCCGGTGCCCTCCAGGTAGGTGTGGATGTAACGGGCGATCAGCCCCGCCCCGACGAACCCCAGCCGGGCCGGGCGGGGCCGTCCCCTGCTGAGCCGGTCGGCGGCGGACGCGGCGGACGCGGCGGTCCTGGCGGCGCTGATGATCGAGCTCTCCATACAGGCGAAGGGGTAGCCCGTGACGGGGTCGTTGAGGATGAGGACGGCGGACGCCCGGGGGATGCCCGAGGCGACGTTGGCGGGGAAGCTGGAGATCCACTTCAGGCCGTCCGGCCGGCCCTCGCCGCCGAGGGAGGCGGGCAGGGCGATGATCCGTGCCGTCGGCCGCTCCGGGAAGCGAAGGAAGGAGGACGGCGGATTGACCGTCCGGCCGGAGCCGTGCAGGCGGTACGTCGCCTCGACGACCTCCACCACGGTCTTCTCCCGGCCCTGGAGCACCTCCTTGACCTGGCTCCCGGGGATGACGGCGAAGGACGGCACCACCGGGGTGTCCGTGTCCGTCATGGCGGTCTGCGGGACGGTGTGCGTGGTGGTCATGCCGCTTCCCTCCCCGGCCGCGGTCCTGGGAGGCCGGGACGCACGGGGTCGGCCATCGCCACCACGATGTCCCTCGGCCCCTGGTAGGCCTCCCGGCTGTGCGCGGTGCGGATGTTGTCCACGAGCATCAGGTCCCCGCGCCGCCAGGGCCGCCGTACGGTGTGGGCCTCGTAGGTCTTGTTGATCTGCTCGACGACGTCCGGGGGCACCGGGTCGCCGTTGCCGTAGCGGGTGTTGAAGGGCAGGCCGTCGGGGCCGTACTCGTCGGTCAGGAACTCCCTGACCTCGGGGGCCATCGTCCACTCGTTCAGGAACGCGATCTGGTTGAACCAGCAGCTCCGGCCGGAGACCGGGTGCCGTACGACGGCGTGCCGGTGCTGCCGGGTTCGCAGCGAACCGTCCGGCTGCCAGGACCAGTCGATCGCGTGGGCACGGCAGTAGGCCTCGACCTCGCCGCGGTCCTCGCTGCCGAAGGACTGCCCGAGTGTCGCGCCGATCCCCTCGTTGTAGGCCCGGGTGAGCAGCCAGCCCTCGCGGGCGAAGCGGTCGACGAGGTCGGCGGGCAGCGCCCGCAGCACGGCCGTCGCGTCGGCCACCGCGGTCGCACCGCCTTCGGCGGGCGGCTCCAGGCACGCGAACAGCATCAGCCCGGGACACTCGACGGCGTAGCTGAGTTCATGGTGCATGCACATGGGCTGGGTGGGCGGCCAGGCCGACGACGAGTAGACGCCGTCCGCGTGGCGGTCGCGGGCGGCGAACGCCTCCCGCTCCGTCATGGGGCGCTCGGCCACCCGGTGGAGGACCGACTCGACGTCGGCCGGGGTGCGCGGTCCGAGGCCGCGGACGATGACCGCCCCGTGTTCGGCGACGAGTTCGCGCAGCGCGGCCCGGGCGTCCGGGAGGTCTTCCGCGTCGAGTACCGGAAGGGCGCCCGGGGCCCCTGTCGTTTCCGTCGTGGTGGGCCTGTTCTTGCGGAAGAGTGCCGACAGCATGTCGATCCCCTCTCATGCTCCTTGTGTTTGTCGTGGTTCTCCGCCGGTCGTCCGGGTGTCGATCAGCCGGGCCAGATCGGCCAGTACGGGGCGGCCCGCGAGGTCGCGCGGGGAGATCACCCGGTCCAGCGAGACGGCGAGCCGTACCGCCGTCAGGGACGTGCCGCCCAGGTCGAAGAAGTTGTCGTCGCGGCGGATCCGTCCGGGCGGCAGGCCGAGTTCGGCCTCCCATCGCTCCGCGAGCCGCCGTTCGGCCGGTGTCCGCGGGGTGCCGCCGGAGTCCCGGGCCGTGCCGAGGTCCTCGGCGAGCGCGGTGAGCGCCTTGCGGTCGGTCTTGCCGTTGGCGGTGAGCGGCAGGCGGTCCAGCCGGTGGAAGAACGCCGGGACCATGTACGCGGGGAGCAGGTCCGCGAGCCGCTCCCGCAGGTCCTCGGCGCTCACCGCGCCCTCGCTCACGCAGAAGGCGGCGAGCCGGCGGCCGTGCCCCTCCGCGCCGGTCACCACCACCGCGCAGTCCGTGACGCCGGGCACCCGCAGCAGCGTGTTCTCGACCTCGCCGATCTCGACCCGGAACCCCCGGATCTTGACCTGCGCGTCCCGGCGGCCGAGGAACTCCAGCTTCCCGTCGGGCCGCCAGCGGCCGAAGTCGCCTCCCCGGTACAGCCGTTGGCCGGGGCGGTGCGGGTCCTCCAGATAGGCGAGCGAGGTCCGTTCGGCGTCGTTGACGTAGCCGCGCCCGACGCACACCCCGGAGAAGACGATGGCGCCGGGCGCGCCGAGCGGCACCGGATGCAGGTTCTCGTCGACGACGTACTGGCGCACGTTGGCGATGGGCCGCCCGATCGGGATCCGGTCGGTGTCGGGCGCCCGGTCCATGACCTCGTGGTGGGTGTCGTCGGACGTCTCGGTCAGCCCGTAGGCGTTGACCAGGCGTACGGCGGGTCCGGCCGCGAACCACCGCCGGACCAGCTCACCGCGCAGCGCCTCGCCGGTGACGGAGACGCAGCGCAGGTCGGGCAGGTCCCGGGGGTCGCGTTCCAGCGCGGACAGGATGACGTCGAGATAGGACGGCACGACCTGGAGGATGTTGACGCGCCCCTCGCTGATCCGGTCCAGGAACCGGTCGGCGTCGAGGATGGCGTCCTGCTCGACCAGCAGGGTCCGTCCGCCCGTCAGCAGCCCGGCGAGCAGCTGCCACAGCGAGATGTCGAAGCACTGCGAGGCCGTCTGCGCCACCACGGTGCCCTCGCCGATGCCCAGATCCTCGATCTTGGCGTACAGATGGTTGAGCAGACCGGCGTGCTCGCACAGCGCGCCCTTCGGCTCTCCGGTGGAGCCGGAGGTGAAGAAGACGTACGCGAGCCGCTCCGCCGGAATGTCCAGGCCGAGGTCCGATCCGTCGGTCGCCCGGTCGACGAGGTCCGGGACGAGCAGCCGCCGGGTTCCGGGACGTGACGCGAGTGCCCGGTCCAGCTGCGCGGTACTGCCCGGTTCGGTGAGAACGTAGGAGCAGTCGGCACGGCTGAGCATCGCGCCGATACGGCCGGGCGGGTGATGCGGGTCGACCGGCAGGTACACACCGCCGGCCTTGAGGACGCCGAGCACACCGGCCGCCCAGTGGAGGTCGCGCTCGGTCACCACGGCGACCGTGTCCTCGGCGGCGAGCCCCTCCGCCAGCAGGGCCCGGGCCACCCGGTTGGCCCGGGTGTCGAGGTCCGCGTACGTGAGGCCGCGGCCCTGGTGGACCACGGCGACGGCGTCCGGATTCCGACGCACCCGCTCCTCGAACAGTTCGTGGAACCGCCGGTCCGGCAGCGCACGGCGCGGCCCCGCCGCCAGCCCGTCGAGCTGGAACCGGAGTTCGTCCGCGGACAGCAGGCTGCCCCGGTCGTGGCGGGCGCCGGGGTCGGCGGCGATCGCCTCCAGCGCGGCGAGGTGGTACCCCCCGATCCGGGCGGCACAGTCCCCGTCCAGCAGGTCGGTCCGGTGCCGCAGGCGCAGCGCGAGCCCGCCGTTCTCCTCGACTGCCGATACACCGAGCAGCACACCGCCGTCCGCGGGGACGGTGACCTCGTCCCCGGCGGGAGCGAAGACCACCTCGGGGCCGGGCCCGGGCGCCGGCACCGCCAATACGGCCGACCCCGTCTCCCGCACCAGCTCACCCCAGGTACCGGGCCTGACGGTCAGCTCGAAGATCCCCGTTCCGGCCGGGGAGAGGCAGCCGCTGCGCACCTCGGGGTCGCCGGAGAGCAGGGCGAGCACCTTCGCGTGGGCCGCGAGAAGGATCGCGGTGAGCGGTACGCCGAGTTCACGGGCCCGCGCCCGCAGGGCCGCCGTCACCTCGCCGGGGACACGGCTGACCTGCTCCCCGGTGCCGGGCACGGCGTCCTTCGCCCATCGGGGCACGGCCGTCACCGTCGCAGCCATCACCGCACACCTCCCCTTTCGTCTCTCTCGTCGTCTCTCTCGTCGAGGGGGCGGGCAGGATTCCCCGCCCAGCGGGTGTGCCCGGGGACCGTCTCGCCCTTCATGAGGAAGGCATCAGCCGCCAGCACGGCGCCGTCCCCCACCGTCACGCCGTAGTGCACGAACGCCCCGACGCCGAGGGTGCAGCCGGCACCGAGCGCGCTGCGGTCCGACTTGAACGTGCCGTCCTCCTGCGAGTGGCACTGCAGGACGCTGCCCGAGTTGAGGGTGCAGTCGTCCCCGATCCGGACCATGGGCCGCTCGGTCACGGCGCAGCCGTCGTCGAAGACCCGCGCCCCGATCCGCACGCCGAGCAGGCGCCATACGAGGCTCTTGAACGGCGTGCCGTCGAGGCTGTGCAGATAGGTCTCGGAGGGGACCTTCCAGTACCGCTCGCGAACCCAGAACCGGCGGTCGTAGATCGAGCAGAACAGCGGCTCCGGCGGGTGCGCCGCCGTGACGGCCCGTTCGAGGAGGACGTAGTACAGCAGAGTGAACGGCAGCACGACGGCGTTGGCGAGGGCGAGAGACGCCGTGCCCCACACCGGGTACCGGCTCGCGGCGAGCGAGAAGATCAGGACGACGCAGAAGAAGAACAGCCATCCCGTGAGCAGATGCCAGGCCATGGTGACGGCGTTGTGGCGGTTCTTGGCCGCGAGGCGGGGGCCGATGCCGTTCCCGTCCTTGAGGTCGTCGAACGTGCTGTCCCGCGCCACCGACCGGGGGATCTCGAAGCAGGGCGAGCCGAGCAGTCCCACGTCGTGCCGGAGCGGCCCGCTGACGGGGACGGCCACCTTGGTGCCGAGCAGGCAGTTGTCGCCGGTCCGGCCGCCGACCGGGTAGGCGATGCGGTTCCCGAGGTAGTTGTGCGCCCCGATCGCGGTCTGCGACAGCCGGAACGAGGTGCTGGAGTACTCGGCGTTCATCAGGGACAGCCCGTCCGCGACCATGGTCCCGGTGCCGACCCTGCTCAGGAAGGGGCTCTCGTGCTTGACCGCTGTGCCGAAGTTGGAGCCGGTCTGCTCCACCGGGGAGAGGCGGTAGCCGATCCAGCGCAGGTAGTGCACGATGCCGCTGCTGTCGCCGAACAGCCGGGTCAGGGACTTCCTGTTCGTCAGCAGGACGATCGTGCGGTGCACGGTGTGGCGGAAGCCGAAGAGCGGATACGTCCGGCCGGGCGGGACGAACCTGCCCAGCAGCCGGGGCACGGTGGCCAGGACCACCAGAGCGGCGAGCACCCCGCCGAAGAACACCACGACCGTGACCACCAGCAGGTCGACCCAGAGCACGGTCGCCCCGCCCTTCAGTACGGCGGATCCCTCCAGCATCCGGGAGAGCAGCACGTCCAGGCAGCCCACCGCCAGCGGCAGATACACCAGCAGCGCCGTGAGCAGCATCAGGGAGCCGTGCGCCGCTCGCCGTACGGTGCCGCACCGGGCGGGCTCCACCTCCGGGAAGGCCCCGTCCGCGCGCTGGGCCGGAGAACCGTGCCAGTGCTCGCCGTCGGGGACCGACTGCCCGGTCTGCAGGGAGGACGCGTGCCCGAGCCGGGACCCCTCCCCCAGCCGGGTCCCGATGTCCAGCACCGTCACCTCACCGACGACCGCGCCCCGGCCCAGGGCGACCGGCCCGGTCTCGATCACACCGTCGACCGCGCGGTAGCAACTGAACAGCACGTCCTTGCGGACGAGTGCGCCGTCACCGACGGTCAGCAGATCGGTGCAGACGGGGGCGCTGCGCGACAGGATCGTCACCCCCCTGCCGATCCGCGCACCCAGGGCCCTCAGATAGAGCGGGTAGAGCGGCGAGCCGGCGAACAGGACCAGCGGGCTCGACCGAATCAGCGTCTTGACCAGCCAGAACCGGAAGTAGGTGAGGCTCCAGACGCGGAACCGCCGTGGCCTGAACCGGCCGATCAGCACCCACTTGGCGATCACGGGCAGGGCGCACAGCACGACCAACAGCGAGGCGCCGAAGACGACGCTGCGCAGATACGCGTCGAGCAGGTGCTCCTGCGCGGCGATCCATTCATAGCCCCGGGCGGCTATGGCCGCGAGGAGGAAGGCATAGCCGAGGTAGGCCAGGAGCTGGAGCGCGCCGCAGAGCACACGGTGCGGGCGGCCGGTCGGGGGCGCCGGTGCCGGGACCGGCGCCCTGGGCAGTTCCGATGGGCTGGACGTCTCGGATTCGGCTGGTGGAGGCGGCGGGGCGCTGTCGACCAGCGCGGCCGCCAGGCCCCCGGCGGTCGGATGCCGATAGACGTCGCGCATCGACACCGCCGGCAGATCCGGCAGGTTCCGCACCCGTGCGCAGAAGTGCGCCATCACCAGGGAGTCGGCACCGAGATCGTCGAAGAAGTCGCTGTCGACCCGCACCTCCTCCAGGTGAGCGACCTCCGCCAGCAGCACGGCGAACCGCTCGGCGACAGCGGAACCCCTGACCACCTCCTGGAGCTGCTGTCCCGCCATGAGAGAACCCCCTCGGCTGCCGACTTTCTGCTCTGCCTCACTGGGGATTCGTAGCCGGGCGGCCGAGGTATGGAAGGTGCCGCTTACTTCTCAAAACGTGAGCGGGTGTCTCACCAGCCGGATGCCTCACAGCAGCCGATCGGAGCACATCGGCCACCACCGACTCGGTTCCTCGCCCACGTCGGCCGGGAAGAGAACCCGTAGCGGCGACTACTTGGCGCAGAACTCCGCCTCGATGATCGCGTCGGTGCTCACCGCCCAGTCCCCGCTGAGGTTGACGGCCAGAGAGTGCCCGCCGTCCTCGGTCGTCACCGCGCTCGACCTGGAGCCGGTGATGCCGCCGTCGTGGCCCCAGACGTGGACTCCGCAGCTGAGCTCGCGGTCGACGAGCCCCAGGCCGTAGCGGCTGGTGTCCCGGCTGGAGGGGACCGTGGTCTTCATCTTCTTCAGCTGCTCGGGTGGGAGCAGCCTGCCCCGGAGAAGGGCCGAGTAGAAGCGGTTCAGGTCGGCGGAGCTGGAGACCATCTGGCCGGAGCCGTAGGCCAGGCGCGGGTTCAGCTCCGTGACGTCGTACGTCGGGCCCTCGGCCGTCCCGGCCAGCTTGGAGTAGGCGCGGCTGCTGGACCGGGGCAGGGTCACCTGGGTGATGGGCACCGACGTGGAGGCAAGCTTCAGCGGGGCGATGACCCGGCGGTCGATCTCGTCGCCGTAGTCGTCGCTGCCCGTGGCCTTCTCGATCACCCGCGCGGCCAGGATGTAGTTGGTGTTGGAGTAGTTGAACGACTCACCCGACTCGGGATACGGCTCGTTCGCCATGGCGAAGGCGAGCAGTTCCTCGGGGGTCGCCTCGTCGAAACGGTGCTTCATGAAGCCGTCCGCGGTCATGTACTTCTGCTGGAACCCGGTGTCGTCCAGGTAGTCGTAGATGCGGCTCGTGTGGTTCAGGAGCTGGCGCAGGGTGACCTTCCGGCCGTCGTGGCCGTTGCCCCGGACCAGGCCCGGCAGCCACTTCTCCACCGTGTCGTCGAGCGAGAGCTTCCCCTCGGCCTCCAGTTGCAGGACGACGGTCGCGACGAACGTCTTCGTGATGCTGGCGACGCGGTAGTGGTCCTGCGTCGAACGCGGTTTGCCTGTCTGGATGTTGCCGACGCCGGCCGTGGCCGCCCAGGTGCCGTGCCCCCGCCGCACGGTCACGGTCACGCCCGGCACGCCGTCGGCGACCGCGGCCCGCACCGCCTGCCGGGTCGCGTTGTGGTCGCCGGGCGCCTTGCTGGGAGCGGCCGCGAGCGCCGGAGCGGCCAGCGCCGCGGTCAGCGCCACGGCCGTCGCCGCCGTCAGGGCCGTACGTATGTGTCTCTTCATGTCCCCGTTTCCCCATGTCATATCGAGTTGTCCTGCCGAGCCGGACCGGCTCAGCGGTCGCCGCAGTACTCCGCCTCGACGACGGCCTTGGTCTCCCCCGCCCAGTCCCCGTTGAAGTTGACGGCCATCGAGTGACGGCCGTCGCCGGTGGTGACGGCCATGGTGGAGGAGCCGTGGATGTCCCCGCCGTGACCCCAGACGGTCGTGCCGCAGGTCAGCTCGTACGAACGGAGACCGAGGCCGTAGCCCTCCTTCTCCTTCGTGGTGGGGGCCGTGGTCTTCATCTCCTGCAACTGCCGCGGCGGGAGCACCTCGCCGCGCAGGAGTGCCGAGAAGAAGGTGTTCAGGTCGGCGGAGTCGGAGATGATCTCGCCCGAGTAGGCGAAGGAGGGCCGGAACTTGGTGACGTCGTAGGTCGGGCCGGTCGTCGTCCGCGCCAGCTTGCCGTAGGCGCGGCTGCTGGGCTGGGGCACGGTGATCCGGTTACGAGGGACGGACGTGGCCGTCAGGTTCAGCGGTTCGATGACGCGCTGTTCGACCGCGTCGCCGTACGGGTGGCCCGTGATCTTCTCGATCACCATCGCGGCCAGGATGTAGTTGGTGTTGGAGTACTTCCACGACGTGCCCGGCTTGAAGTCCCGCTGGTTGGCCAGGGCCATCGCGACCAGTTCCCGTGGCGTCCTCCGGTCGAAACGGTGCCGGAAGAAGCCCTCCTTGAGCATGTAGGTCTGCTGGAAGGTCTTGTCGGCCAGCAGGTCGTAGACGCCGCTGGTGAGGTTCAGCAACTGGCGGATCGTGATGCGGCTGCCGTCGTGGCCGTTGCCGTGCACCACACCCGGCAGCCACTTCTCCACCGTGTCGTCGAGCGAGAGTTCCCCCTCCGCCTCCAGTTGCAGGACGACGGTGGCGATGAACGTCTTGCTCGCGCTGCCGATGCGGTAGTGGTCTCGCGTCGAACGCGGCTCGCCCGTTCTGAGGTCGCCCACTCCGGCGGTGGCCGCCCAGGTGCCGCCGTCCTGCTCCCCCACCGTCACGGTCACCCCGGGGACGCCCTCGGCGACGGCGGCCCGTACCGCCCGTCGGGTCGCGTCATGGCCGCCGGTGGGCGGGGCCGCGAGCGCCGGGCCCGCCAGGGCGACCGACAGCGCCGTGGCCGTCACCGCCGTAAGGATCGTGCGTGCGCGTATGGTCATGCCCCTGTACCCCCGTCAGCGTCGAGCGGTGTCAGGGAGTGGGACCACGAGCCGGCGGCCCGGAGTTGACCGGCCCGGGCCGGTTGAGCGGTAATCAGCCCTTCTTCAGCACCAGTTCGGTGTTGCGGTCCTCCGGGTCGCCGCCGAGGTTCGGGTTCGCGCCGGGGGCGTTGAGGGACAGCTCGCGGTAGAGGGCCGCCAGGCCGGTCTGGGAGAGGTCGGAGAAGTCCGTGCGGCGCGGGGCCGAGGACTCCACCAGGGTGGTGAAGAGGGAGATCGTGCCGTCCTTGTTGTCGGTCAGCTCGATGACCCGGGCCAGCTGGGGGAAGTCGACGTGGGAGGCGGTGGAGATCTCCCAGAAGGTGCCGCCCTCGGACATCGAGTGCGGGGTGATGACGTTCTTGTGGATGTGGCCGTTCACCCAGGCGAGCACGTTGCGGTGGGCGCCGAGGAGGGCCAGGACCTCCTCGCCGCTGTGCCGGCGCTCGCCCGGCCGGGACGGGTCGTCGCGGAGGTTCGTCATCGTCTTGCTGGTGTGATGGCTGAAGATCACCGCGTGGGAGTCCTTGTTCTCCCGCAGGGTCTTCTCCAGCCACTTCATCTGGGCCGTGCCGAGGGAGCCCTCGTAGTGGCCGCCCGCGTCGGTGGTGTCCAGGCTGATGCCGATGACGTCGTCGGAGATGCGGAAGACGTAGTACTGGGTGCCCGCGTCGAGGTTGGCGGAGGAGTAGCCGTGACCGGCCGGGCCGATACCGCGGTAGGCCGGGTCCAAGTGAGCCTGGAGGTACTCGGCCTGGGTGAAGGGGGCGCGGCTCTCGTCCGGGGTGACCGAGCGCATGGAGCGGGCGTGGGACTTGAGGAAGTCGTGGTAGCGGACGCCCTGGGGGTCCCGGGCCTTCTTGATCTGCGCCTGGAGCTGCTGCGCCTCCGCCGCGGACACGTCCATCAGCTTCTTGCCGCCGACGGCGAGTTCGGTGAGGTAGGAGTCGCCGTGCGAGGCGTAGCAGCCCATCGGCAGGGAGTCGTGGTTGCCGACGGTGGAGTACCAGGGCAGGTTGAGGCCGGGGCTGCGGACCTCCCGGATCGCGGCCTTCAGGAAGCCGTCGAGCCGCGGGAAACCGACCTGCTTGTCGCTGTCGCGGACCGCTGCGTCCGGCTGCCAGTACTGCTTGAGGCCGCTGTTCTGGACGCCCTCGTACTGGCGCGGATTCCCGGTGTTGGGCGTGATGCGCCCACCGCTCATGATCTTCAGGAACCAGTCCAGCTCGGACTTGGCGTTGTTGTCCGTGTTGTCGCCGGTGGTCATGGCGAAGTGCAGCGGGGCGCCGGTGACCGGGGCGCCGCGCAGCGCGTTGATCCGCTCCACCAGCGCGATGGCGCCCTGCACGGTCAGCGCCTCGTGCGGCCGCCAGGCGTGGATGTCGGCCGAGCGGAGGTACTCCAGGCGCAGCGGGTGCTGGGCGTCGATGATGTGCAGGTCGGTGAGCTGCACGAACGCGGCGAGCGGGGTACGGCGCCCGGCGCGGCCGGACTTGGGCGCGGCCAGGTCGGAGCGCACGACGCGCTGCCAGCCGGCTCCGTCGCCGAGGCGCCGGTAGCCGGAGCCGCCGCTGCCGCGCGGGGTGGCGACGGAGGCGAGGGTGGTGCCCTTGGTGTAGGGGGCCAGCGGCGCGGCCGGCGCCTGGCGCGAGGAGGCCGCTACAGCCTCGGTCGCCTCCTTGGCCGTTGCGGTGGCGGCCTGGCTGTCGCTGGGCCGCAGGGCGTAGCCGACGCCCGCGGAGAGGGCGACCGCGCCGCCGGCGGCGAGGACGGAACGACGGTGGATGCCCTGGCCGGATCCTGCGACTGAGCGTGTGCGCGACATGCGCTTCTCTCCCCGAGTACGAACGCGTCGGCAGTGGTCGCGGAGCGTTCGCCGTACGAACACTCCGCTCACACTGGATCGTTGGCACCGGGAATGACCTGTACGTAAACGCGACGGCAACGGGCAGCGCCGATCACCGTACGTGGATCTTGGCCACCCTCCGCGTCGACGACCGCTCCGGGAACGGCCCGGAGCCGGTCACTCGGCGTTCATCTTCCTGGGTACTGCACCTAGTCCACGGCCTCTTCCAGCCGCCCGGTGACCGGCCGCTCCCGCCACATCCGCAGCGCCGTGTCGACCAGCCCGATCCGGACCAGTCCGGGCACCGCGTCCAGGTCCTGCCAGGCGGCGAGGTCGGTGGAGCCGCCCACCTCGTAGCGCAGTTCGCCGCCGGTGATACGGCCCTCGTAGACGAACCGGACGCCGTGATGGTCGACGGAGCGGCCGAAGCCGTCGCGGAAGACGCGGTGGGAGGAGTCCACGCCGAGCAGTCCGGTCACTTCTATCCGGTACCCGGTCTCCTCCTCCACCTCCCGTCGGACGGTGTCGTAGGGATCCTCGCCGTGCTCCATGCCGCCGCCCGGCAGGACCCACTCGGGGGTGCCGTCCTGGGCGGGTGAGCGGGCGAGCAGGATCTGTCCGTCACGGACGCATACGGCGTAGGCCGCCACCCTCAACTTCTCTCTCACTCCGGGACGTTAACCGATTTCGCCGTCTTCAGGACTGATGCCCGCAAAACGCATCGCGGGTTTTCCCCATACATCCATCTCGTTTCGGTCAACGGTCCCCAAAGAGCGTGCCCTTACGCAAAGCTGTGCGATCGTCCGGGCTCGCGTTCGGACCGTTACGACCAGGGTCGATCGGTCCTGGTCGTTCCCGCTCGTTCCTTTACCAACAAGGGATGCCGATGACCCTCACCCCCCAGCGCGACCCGATATCGGGCCCGAGACGTGTGGCCCGCATAGCCGTGGCCGCCGGTCTCGTCGCCGCGCTCTCCGCGGCCGGGCCGATCCCCCTGGCCTTCGCCGCCGACGGCCCGGGCGCCGCCGCCCCCGCCGACCCGGACGTCAAGTCCGCACCCGAGAAGCTCGGTTCGGACGACGCGGACCTCCTCGCGGAGGCCAAGGCCGACGGCGACAAGACCGTCACGATGATGATCGCCACCGCGCCCGGGAAGACCGAGCAGGTCGCCGGGCAGCTGGACGCGGTCAAGGGCGGCCTGGTGGGCCGGGCCGACGACAAGCTGGGCTACGTCCGCGCCACCGTCCCGACGTCCCGGGCGGACTCGGCCATCGCCGCCGCCGCCAAGCTCTCCTCCGTGCACGGCATCGACCTGCGCGAGGAGATCCCGCTGGACGACCCGACGCCGAGCGCGGACACCGCCAAGGGCGCCAAGGCCGCGAAGGGCACGTACCCCGCGCCGGGCAAGAAGACCCCGGCGGAGAACCCGTACAACCCGTCCTTCGAGACGGGCGCGGTCGACTTCGTCGAGGACCACCCGAAGGCGGACGGCCGCGGCGTCACCATCGGCATCCTGGACTCCGGCGTGGACCTCGGCCACCCGGCGCTGCAGAAGACGACGACCGGCGAGCGGAAGATCGTCGACTGGGTGACGGCGACGGACCCGGTCGTCGACGGCGACCGCACCTGGCGCCCGATGACCGCCTCGGTGTCCGGGCCCACCTTCACCTACGGCGGGAAGACCTGGACGGCCCCGGCGGGCTCCTACAAGGTCAGCACCTTCCTGGAGTCGTACACCACCGGCGGCGACGCGGCGGGCGACGCCAACCGGGACGGCGACACCACCGACGCCTGGGGCGTGCTGTACGACGCGGCGTCCGGTACGGTCCGCGTCGACCTGAACAACAACAACGACTTCGGTGACGACACCGCGATGAAGCCGTACAAGGACGGCTTCCAGATCGGGTACTTCGGCACCGACAACCCGGCCACCGACATCGCCGAGCGGCAGCCGTTCGTCGTCGAGATCCGCAAGGACGTCGTCGTCAACGCGGCCGGCGCGAAGGCCGACTTCGTCAACATCGGCGTCATCGAGTCCGAGCACGGCACGCATGTCGCCGGCATCACCGCCGCCAACGGCCTGTTCGGCGGCAAGATGGACGGCGCGGCTCCGGGCGCCAAGCTGGTCTCCTCGCGCGCCTGCACCTGGTCCGGCGGCTGCACCAACGTCGCGCTCACCGAGGGCATGATCGACCTCGTCACCAAGCGCGGCGTCGACATCGTCAACATGTCCATCGGCGGCCTCCCTGCGCTGAACGACGGCAACAACGCGCGCGCCGAGCTGTACACGCGCCTGATCGACGAGTACGGCGTCCAGCTGGTGATCTCCGCGGGCAACTCCGGCCCCGGCACCAACACCATCGGCGACCCGGCCCTGGCCGAGAAGGTCATCTCGGTGGGCGCGTCCGTCTCCAAGGAGACCTGGGCCGCCAACTACGGCTCGGCCGTGGAGAAGAAGTACGCGCTGATGCCGTTCTCCTCGCGCGGCCCGCGTGAGGACGGCGGCTTCACCCCGACCCTGGTCGCCCCGGGTGCCGCGATCAACACCATCCAGACCTGGATGCCGGGCCAGCCGGTCGCCGAGGCGGGCTACACCCTGCCGGCCGGCTACGGCATGCTCCAGGGCACCTCGATGGCCTCCCCGCAGGCCGCCGGTGCCGCCGCGCTGCTCCTCTCGGCCGCCGGGCAGAAGAAGATCGACCTCACGCCGGCGACCCTGCGCACGGCCCTCACCTCGACCGCCGACCACATCAAGGGTGTGCAGGCGTACGAGGAGGGCGCGGGCCTCATGAACATCGAGGACGCCTGGGACTCGATCCGCGACGACGCCACCGCGCACGCCTACACGGTGAAGGCGCCGGTCGACACCGCGATCGACCAGTTCCTGAAGACCCCGGGCTACGGCACCGGTCTCTACGACCGTGAGGGCGGCCTGAAGGCCGGCCAGAAGAAGACCTACGAGGTCACCGTCACCCGTACGTCCGGCGCCGACAAGGCGATCCGGCACGAGCTGCACTTCGAGAACAACGCGGGCGGCACGTTCCGCATCGTCGGCTCCGACGAGGTGAAGCTGCCGCTGAACCAGCCGGTGACCGTCAAGGTCCAGGCCGCACCCAAGTCCGCCGGCATCAAGAGCGCGATCCTGGAGGTCGACGACCCGAAGACCGAGGGCATCGACAAGCAGGTCCTGAACACGGTGGTCGTCTCCGAGCCGCTGAAGTACACGTACTCGGCCCAGGGTTCGGTGCAGCGCAACAGCTCGAAGCACTACTACGTCACGGTCCCCGAGGGCGCCAAGACCCTCGAGGTCGCGATGAGCGGGCTGAAGGACAAGAGCCAGACCCGGTTCATCTCCGTCCACCCCTACGGCGTCCCGTCCGACCCGACGTCGACGATCAACTGCTACCCGAACTACGCCAACCCGGCCAACACCTGCCGCCCCGACCTGCGTTCGTACGCGAACCCGCAGCCGGGCGTGTGGGAGATCGAGGTCGAGTCGCGCCGTACGTCGCCGCTGCTCGACAACCCGTACAAGCTGGACGTCGCCGTGCTCGGCGCGGCCTTCGACCCGGAGACCGTGACCGTGCCCGAGGCGAAGGTCGGCACCCCGGCCGCCGCCTCCTGGAAGGTGACGAACGGCTTCGCCGCCATCGACGGCAAGCTGGTGGGCGGCCCGCTCGGCTCGGCGAAGACGACCCGTCCGTCGATCAAGCAGGGCGAGACGCAGACCACCACGGTCGAGGTGCCCGCGGGCGCGGAGTCCCTGGACGTCGCCATCGGCGGTGTCTCGGACAACGCGGCGGACCTGGACCTCGCGGTCTACAACGCCGCCGGCACGCAGGTCGGCAGCTCCGCCGACGGCGACTCGGAGGAGTCGGTCTCCGTGCCCTCCCCGGCCGCCGGCAAGTACACCGTCGAGGTCGTCGGCTACGCGGTGCCGGCCGGCACGACCGCCTACGACTACCAGGACGTGTTCTTCTCCTCGTCCCTGGGCAGCGTCGGCGTCGACGGCTCGGCGCCGGTGAAGCTCGGCACGGGCGCGTCGGCCACGGTCTCGGGCAGTGTCACCGCCGCGGCGGCCGCTCCGGAGGGGCGTGAGTTCTTCGGGCAGGTCCAGCTGGTCAACGCGCGCGGCACGGTCGCGGGCCTGGGCAATGTGAAGATCGAGAAGGTCGTTCCGTAGCGGATCACGGCTACCGGGGGCGGGCGTCCGACGGACGCCCGCCCTTTCTCATGCCTACTGGCACGGGACCGTGCGCGACTCGGGCAGCGCGGCGGTGATCCAGGCCCGTTCGCGGGCGATCTCCTTCTCCCCGACGCTCCACAGGTCCGGTTCGGCCTGCCCGCCCGTGATCCCTACGAGGACGTGGTCGCCCGGCCGCGGCCGGGGGTCGACGTCCTCGCCCATCGGGAAGACGACCCGCTGCTGGCCCTCGGCGGGCTTGTAGGAGCGCTCCACGTCGAGCGTGACGCGGTCCTGTCCGGTGCCGGGGACCGGTTCGACCTCGGCGACGGTGCCCTCGACGACGATCCGGGCACAGGCGAGATAGCCGGCGTGACCGAGCTTGGCGCCCTTGCTGCCGTGCTGCGGACTCGCCGCGGCGTCGGCGGCCGAGCTCCCCGCGGAGTCGTCCCCGGCACCCGTACCGACACCGCCCTGCACCACGAGCCACCCCATGCCCACGACGACGGTGGCCGCCGCGGCGGCGACGAGCCCGCGCAGGGCCAGGGAGAGCGGCCGGGGACGGTCGCGCCGCGACCTCACAGGCAGCACTCTCACCGCCGGGTCGGCGGCCGCCCCCGGCCCGGCGCCGTGCGCGGCAGCCCGCGGGCCTGCTGTGGGCCCTGCCGCCACGGTTCGCCCCGCCGGATCCGCCGCTTCCCCCGGCGCCTCGAGCCGGGCCTCGTCGCCGCGCGCCAGCGCGTCCCCCAGCAGCGTCAGCTGCTCCCGCAGCAGCGCGACGTCAGACGCGGCCGCGCGGTGGGCCGCCGTGTACTCGGCGTCCTGCCGGGCGGCCTCCGGTACGGGGGCACCGACGATCGCGGCCATCAGCGCGTCCATGCCGTCGTACTCGCCACCGTCGTCGCACTCTCCATGACGCCGGTCGTCATCGTTCCGGGCGGTCACGTCACACCACCTCGTCCTCGTGCAGGCGGGCGCGCAGAGCCCGTACCGCCGTGTGCAGCCTGCTCTTGACCGTGCCCTCCGGGACGCCGAGCTGCTCGGCGATGGACCGGACCGGCAGGTCGGCGTAGAAGCGCAGGACGACGACCTGGCGCTGGGCGTCGGGCAGCTCGTCCAGGCCCTGGGCGACGGCGACCGACAGCACGCTGCTGTCCTCGCCGGAGGGGTGCGCCGCCGGCTGGCGCAGGGCGGCCAGCCGCTCCCCGAGGCGCTCCTGGCGGCGCTTGGCCCGGTGCCAGTCCATGGCCAGGTTGGAGGCGACGACCGCCGCCCACGCCGAGACGTCCCGCGGCGCCTCCCGTCCGCTCGCGGCCCGCTCCAGCAGCCGCAGGCGGACCTGCTGCACCCCGTCCGGCAGGTCCGCCTGCGGCACCCCGCCCAGCGCGAGCACCGCCCGCACCCGGCGTTCCTGTGCCGCGTCCAGCGGATCAGCCGTCCGGTGCGGATCAGTCGCGCCCTGCGGATCAGCCGCGCCCTGCGGATCGTCACCGCCACCGGCCCGCGGCCTCTCCCGGCCCCGCCGGGCCCTTCCGCGCAGCAGCACAAGCCACCCCCCTCGCCGTGTTTCTCCTACGACGCCGGCCCGGCCCGGAACGTTCGGTCGTCCTCCGAAGGATTTCCGCCAGGGCGACAGAGGTATACGTCACACTCCCGTGTGGCGGAGGGAGGGAGGGGCAGGTGAGCTTGCGGCGCACTACCCCTGTCGAACGAATTTCTCCAGCTCAGAGCGGTTGACACCGCAGGTCCGCAACCGAGGAGCGGGACACGGCGTCCCACTCACCGGACGGCCCGGGGAAAGAAGTGGACAGATGGGCCGTGGTCGGCCGCATGATGGAAAAGCCTCGGCCAAGCAACGAGCATGTGAAGAGACGCACGAGAGGGAGTCACCGTGAGGGTCGGAATCGTCGGAGCCACCGGACAGGTGGGCACGGTCATGCGCAGGATCCTCAAGGAGCGGAACTTCCCGGTCACCGAGCTGCGCCTGTTCGCCTCGGCCCGCTCGGCGGGCTCCGAGCTGGACGGTGTGACGGTGGAGGACGCGGCGACGGCCGACTACACCGGCCTGGACATCGTGCTGTTCTCCGCGGGCGGTGCCACCTCCAAGGCGCTGGCCGAAAAGGTCGCCTCCCAGGGCGCCGTCGTGATCGACAACTCCTCCGCGTGGCGCAAGCACCCCGAGGTGCCCCTGGTCGTCTCCGAGGTGAACCCGCACGCGATCAAGGACCGCCCCAAGGGCATCATCGCCAACCCGAACTGCACGACGATGGCCGCGATGCCGGTCCTGCGTCCGCTGCACGACGAGGCGGGCCTGGAGGCCCTGGTCGTCGCCACGTACCAGGCGGTCTCCGGCTCCGGTCTCGCGGGCGTGGCCGAGCTGCACGGCCAGACGCAGAAGGTCGTCGCCGAGGCCGACCAGCTCACCCACGACGGCGCGGCGGTCGATTTCCCCGAGCCGGGCGTCTACAAGCGCCCCATCGCCTTCAACGTGCTGCCCCTCGCGGGCAACATCGTCGACGACGGCCTGAACGAGACCGACGAGGAGCAGAAGCTCCGCAACGAGTCCCGCAAGATCCTGGAGATCCCCGAGCTCAAGGTCTCCGGCACCTGCGTGCGCGTCCCGGTCTTCTCGGGCCACTCCCTCCAGGTCAACGCCCGCTTCGCCCGGCCGATCTCCCCCGAGCGGGCGACGGAGCTGCTGGCGGACGCCCCGGGCGTCGTCGTCACCGACATCCCCACCCCTCTCCAGGCCGCCGGCCAGGACCCCTCCTACGTCGGCCGCATCCGGCGCGACGAGACGGTGGACAACGGCCTGGCCCTCTTCCTCTCCAACGACAACCTCCGCAAGGGCGCGGCCCTGAACGCGATCCAGATCGCGGAGCTGGTGGCGGCGGAGCTGAAGGGCTAGCTAGGGCCTGCGCACCTCGTAGTAGAAGCAGCCGTACTCGACGGCCCGGACGTGGACGAGCGCCACGGCCGGGTCGTCGAATGCTTCCGTGAAGGCCTCCTCGAAGGCGCCGTCCCCGACCAGCCGACCGCCCAGGATGCGCCCGTCGGCCGAGTAGCGGCGGACCGTGCGATGGCTGTGGGTGAAGGGGAGGGCGTCGGTGTCCGGCCCCGCGCACTCCTCGGCGTGGATGAAGACGGGGCCCTGTTCGTCGTACGCGCCGGGGTCGACGCCCGTCTCCGCCGCCCAGCGGCGCAGTGGGGCGTAGGAGACCAGGGCGAGGCGTTCGCCCGGCTCACTGTGGCGGAGGCAGCAGCGGAGCGGGGCGCCGCCCTCGGGGGCGGTGAAGGGGGTAGTGGGGCGGCCCGCGTCGTCGGTGGTGCGGAGGTCCTTCAGGACGCGCGGGGTGATGGGACGAGCCAGGTACGTCGGTGTCATGGCTCCAGGTTCCGCCTCGCCCGGTCGCCTCACCGGCGGATTCCGGACGTCGCGTTCCCGCCGGACAGCGGTCGGGCAGCGGTCCGTCGAGGGGTATCCCTAGGAGCCGCCCGGATCGTCGAATGATGCCAGGCTGCCGTGGAAAGATGACGCAAGCCACCCATAACGAGGAGATGACCGCGTGCCTGGCACAAACCTGACCCGCGAAGAGGCGCAGCAGCGGGCGCAGCTGCTCGCCGTTGACTCGTACGAGATCGAACTCGATCTCTCCGGCGCGCAGGAGGGCGGCACCTACCGGTCCGTGACCACGGTGCGCTTCGACGTGACCGCCGAGAACGGCGCCGAGTCGTTCATCGACCTCGTCGCCCCGGCCGTGCACGAGGTGACCCTGAACGGGGACTCCCTCGACCCCGCCGAGGTCTTCGCGGACTCCCGGATCGCCCTGCCCGGCCTGCTCCAGGGGCGCAACATCCTCCGGGTGGTCGCCGACTGCGCGTACACCAACACCGGCGAGGGCCTGCACCGGTTCGTCGACCCGGTCGACGACCAGGCCTACCTCTACACCCAGTTCGAGGTCCCGGACGCCCGCCGGGTGTTCGCGAGCTTCGAGCAGCCGGACCTCAAGGCGACCTTCCAGTTCACCGTGAGGGCGCCGGAGGGCTGGACCGTCATCTCCAACTCCCCGACCCCGGAGCCCCAGGACAACGTCTGGGCGTTCGAGCCGACACCGCGCATCTCGTCGTACATCACGGCCCTGATCGTCGGGCCGTACCACTCCGTGCACAGCGTGTACGAGAAGGACGGCCAGTCCGTCCCGCTCGGCATCTACTGCCGTCCCTCGCTCGCCGAGTACCTCGACTCGGACGCCATCTTCGAGGTGACCCGGCAGGGCTTCGAGTGGTTCCAGGAGAAGTTCGACTACACGTACCCGTTCGAGAAGTACGACCAGCTGTTCGTACCGGAGTTCAACGCGGGCGCGATGGAGAACGCGGGCGCGGTGACGATCCGCGACCAGTACGTGTTCCGGTCGAAGGTGACGGACGCGGCGTACGAGGTGCGCGCGGAGACCATCCTGCACGAGCTGGCCCACATGTGGTTCGGCGACCTCGTGACGATGGAGTGGTGGAACGACCTGTGGCTGAACGAGTCGTTCGCCACGTACACGTCGATCGCCTGCCAGGCGGCCCACCCCGAGTCGCGCTGGCCGCACTCCTGGACCACCTTCGCCAACTCCATGAAGACGTGGGCGTACCGCCAGGACCAGCTGCCGTCGACGCACCCGATCATGGCCGAGATCAACGACCTGGACGACGTGCTCGTCAACTTCGACGGCATCACCTACGCGAAGGGGGCTTCCGTTCTGAAGCAGCTCGTCGCGTACGTCGGCGAGGACGAGTTCTTCCGGGGCGTGCAGGCGTACTTCAAGGCGCACGCGTTCGGCAACACGCGACTGTCCGACCTGCTGGGCGCCCTGGAGGAGACCTCGGGGCGTGATCTGAAATCGTGGTCGAAGGCGTGGCTGGAGACGGCCGGGATCAACGTTCTGCGCCCGCGGATCGAAACGGACGCCGACGGCGTCGTCACGTCCTTCGCCATCAGCCAGGAGGCCCCGGCCCTGCCCACGGGCGCGAAGGGCGAGCCCACGCTGCGGCCGCACCGGATCGCCGTCGGCCTCTACGAGCTGGACGACGAGAGCGGCAAGCTGGTCCGCGAGGAGCGGATCGAGCTGGACGTGGACGGTGAACTGACCGCCGTGCCGCAGCTGGTCGGCAAGCGCCGCCCGGCCGTGATCCTGCTCAACGACGACGACCTGTCGTACGCGAAGGTCCGCCTGGACGAGCAGTCCCTGGCGGTCGTCACGGAGCACCTCGGCGACTTCGAGTCCTCGCTGCCGCGTGCCCTGTGCTGGGCGTCGGCCTGGGACATGACCCGCGACGCGGAGCTCGCGGCCCGCGACTACCTGGCCCTGGTGCTGTCCGGCATCGGCAAGGAGTCGGACATCGGCGTGGTCCAGTCGCTGCAGCGCCAGGTGAAGCTGGCCATCGACCTGTACGCCGACCCGGCCGCCCGGGAGGCGCTGCTGGCCCGCTGGACCGACGCGACGCTCGCGCACCTGCGGGCGGCGGCGCCGGGCAGCGACCACCAGCTGGCGTGGGCGCGCGCGTTCGCCGCGACGGCCCGCACGCCCGAGCAGCTGGACGTGCTGGACGCGCTGCTGGACGGTTCGCAGACCATCGAGGGCCTGGTCGTCGACACGGAGCTGCGGTGGTCGTTCGTGCAGCGGCTCGCCGCGGTCGGCCGGTTCGACGAGGCGGAGATCGCGAACGAGTACGACCGTGACCGCACGGCCGCCGGTGAGCGGCACGCCGCCACCGCCCGGGCGTCCCGCCCGACCGAGGAGGCCAAGGCGGAGGCGTGGGCGTCGGTCGTCGACTCCGACAAGCTGCCGAACGCCGTGCAGGAGGCGGTCATCGGCGGTTTCGTCCAGACCGACCAGCGTGAGGTGCTCGCCCCGTACGCGGACCGGTACTTCGAGGTGGTCAAGGACATCTGGGAGTCCCGCTCCCACGAGATGGCCCAGCAGATCGCCGTCGGCCTCTACCCGACGGTCCAGGTCTCCCAGGAGACCCTGGACAAGACCGACGCCTGGCTGACCGACGCGGCGCCGAACGCGGCCCTCAGGCGCCTGGTCTCGGAGTCCCGCGCGGGCGTGGAACGCGCACTGCGGGCCCAGCAGGCGGACGCGGCGGCCGGCCGGTAGGCAGCGGCAACGGCTACGGCTACGGCTACGGCGAAGGGGCGCCCGGCGATGTGCCGGGCGCCCCTTCGCCGTCTTCTCGCACCCGGTCGGTGAGCGCGGTGGGTCTACCGGCGCAGCGCCCCTTCCGTCAGGTCCGTCGAATCCTTCCGACGGCTCTTCTCAGAGAAGCTGAACGTTCGCGGGGCCGCCGCGCCCCGCCCCCCGATCTGCCCCGCAACCGTCGCCCCGAACGCCAGCCCCATGCCCACCAGTTGCACCGCCGTCAGCGCCTGGCCGAGCGCCGCCCAGCCGATGACGGCCGCGGTCAGCGGGGAGAGCGGCCCGAGGAAGGTGACCTGGGTGGCGGTGAGGCGGCCGATGCCGCGGAACCACAGCCAGTACGCGACCGCCGTGTTGGCGACGGCGAGGTAGAGGTAGCCGCCGGCCGCCCGGGCGTCCAGCGCCGGGGGCGCGCCCTCCGCCAGGAAGGCGACCGGCGCGATGAGCAGGCCGCCCGCGGTGAGCTGCCAGCCGGTGAGGGCGAGCGGGCCGACGCCGGGAGGCCGCCCCCAGCGTTGGGTGAGGACCGTACCGGTGGACATGGAGACCGTGGCGGCCAGGGCGGCCAGCAGGCCGAGCGCGTCCAGCGCCCCGGCCGCGCGCAGGACGACGAGGCTGACGCCGAACGCGGCCACGGCCCCGGTCAGCAGCGTGCGCGGGGTCGGCCGCTGCCCGAGCAGCAGCGCCGCCAGGCCGGCCACGAGGAGCGGCCCGGCCGAGCCGACGACCGCCGCCATGCCGCCGGGCAGCCGGTACGCCGAGAGGAACAGCAGCGGGAAGAAGGCGCCGATGTTGAGCGCGCCGAGTACCGCCGCCTTCCACCACCAGGCACCGCGCGGCAGCACCCGGGCGAGGGCGAGCAGCAGCAGTCCGGCGGGCAGGGCGCGCATCAGCCCGGTGAACAGGGGGCGGTCGGCCGGGAGGAACTCGGTGGTGACCGCGTAGGTGGTGCCCCAGGAGACGGGGGCGAGGGCGGTGAGGGCGATGAGCGCCGGGCGGGAGGAGGCCATGGAGGCAACCTTCGAAGTAGGTCGGTAGAAAGTAGCTTAGCGTTAAGCAACTTTCCGTCAAGCTACTTTCTTGCGGGTGACCGAGTGGCGGCCGATACTCGTGCCATGAACGAACACCCCGGGCAGCGCAGGGACCCTGTCGACGCGATCATCGACCAGTGGGGGACGGTCCGGCCCGAGCTCGACACCCGGGCGATGGAGGTCTTCGGCCGGGTCTCCCGGCTCGCCCGTGCGATGGCGGACCGCCTGGAGGGCACCTACGGCCGGTTCGGGATCTCGCGCGGCGAGTTCGACGTCCTGGCGACCCTGCGCCGCTCCGGCGAGCCCTACACGCTCTCACCGCGCCGGCTGTCGGAGACGCTGATGCTCACCACGGGCGGGATGACCGGCCGGCTGGACAAGCTGGAGCGGGCCGGGTTCCTGCGCCGCTCCCCCGATCCGCACGACCGGCGGGGCCTTCAGGTGACGCTCACGGAGGAGGGGCTGCGCATCGTCGACGAGGCGGCCGTCGCGGGGCTGGCGGTCCAGACGGAGGCCCTGTCCGGCCTGGACGCGAAACAGGCCGGCCAACTGGCCGGCCTGCTGAGGGAACTGCTGGCGGGGACGGAGGGGGCGGCCGGGCGGTGACCGCCTCTCCACCATCGCCCCCGATCAGACCTTGGAGTCGGCCTTGATCAGGCCTTGGAGTCGGCCTTGACCTCGGCCTTGGCCTTGGTCGCGATGTTGGAGCTGGTCGGGTCCTTCTTCTGGTGCGACTTGTCGCCGATCATCACCAGACCGTGGATGACCAGGTACAGCACGATGGGGGCCACGACGAAGAGGCCCAGCGTCTCGATGACGCTCAGGCCCGGGCCGGGGTCGTCACCGTCGTCGCGGCTGACCGCGAAGGCGGGGGACGACACGAGCAGCATCATGAGCGTCGTACCGGCTGCCAGGGCGCCGGCGCGCAGGGCGTTCTTCTTGTCCACGGTGTCAAAAGTATCCAACGCCCCTGGGGGCCGCGCGCCCGGGGTGCCGTAAGAGTCGCCTCAGCCCCCGGACGGGCCGGGCGGTTCCCGCAACACCTCGATCAGCGCGCGCAGGCGCGGTGAGGCCGCCAGTTCCTCCAGCGTCACGGGGCGGCCCTCCGCGTCCGCGATCGGCAGCCTCCAGTTCGGGTACTGGTCCCAGGTGCCCGGGAGGTTCTGCGGGCGGCGGTCGCCGACCCCGTCCGGGAGCCAGACGCCGACCATGCGGGCCGGGGTGCGCAGCAGGAAGCGGTGGACGGCCTGGATCTCGGCCTCCTCCGAGGAGGTGTCGGTGCCGCCGCCGGTGCCGGACAGCAGGCCGAGACGGGCGAGCAGGGAGAGCCATTCGCCGGTGTCGGCGGCGGCCTCGGCGCGCTCCTCCTCCAGCGGGCGGGCGAGCAGGCCGAGCCCGTCGCGGAGTTCGACGTGCTCGCCGGTGAGGCGGGCGGCCGTGGAGGGCAGATCGTGGGTGGTGGCGGTGGCCAGGCAGTCGGCGCGCCAGCGGTCGGGGGGCAGGGGGCGGCCGTCGCCGTCCCAGTCGCGTTCGAACCACAGCACGGACGTGCCGAGCACCCCGCGCTCGCGCAGCGCCTCGCGGACGCCGGGTTCCACGGTGCCCAGGTCCTCGCCGATCACGGGCGCCCCGGCCCGGGAGGCCTCCAGGACGAGGACGGCGAGCATGGCCTCGGCGTCGTAGCGGACGTAGGTGCCCTCGGTGGGCGGATGGCCCTGGGGGACCCACCAGAGGCGGAACAGGCCCATGACGTGGTCGATGCGCAGCGCTCCGGCGTAGCGGAACAGGGCGCGGAGCAGTTCGCGGAAGGGGGCGTATCCGGACTCGGCGAGGCGGTCGGGCCGCCAGGGCGGCAGGCCCCAGTCCTGGCCGCGCGCGTTGAAGGCGTCCGGGGGCGCGCCCACCGACATGCCGGCGGCGAAGTGGTCCCGCTGGGCCCAGGCGTCGGCGCCGCCGGGGTGGACGCCGACCGCGAGGTCGTGCACGATCCCGACCGGCATCCCGGCCTCCCGGCCGGCGCGCTGCGCCGCGGTCAGCTGGGTGTCGGTGAGCCAGGCGAGCCGGGACCAGAAGTCCACCCGGTCCATGAGGCCTGCCCGGGCGCGGTCGGTGTCGGCCGAGCGGGGGTCGCGCAGGCCGGCCGGCCAGCGGTGCCAGTCCGGGCCGTGCACCTCGGCGAGCGCGCACCAGGTGGCGTGGTCCTCCAGAGCCTGACCCTGCTCGGCGAGGAAGTCGCAGTAGGCGGCGCGTCTGCCGGGGCCGAGCGGCACCTCGCACAGCAGCCCGAGCGCCTCCCGCTTGAGCTCCCACACGGCGTCCCGGTCGATGAGGGCGCCCTTCTCCAGCACCGCTTCGCGCAGCCGGCCGGATCTCTCCAGCAGTGCGCGCAGCCGCGCCGGGTCCTCGACGTACGCGGCCTCGGGGATGTCCTCGATCCGCAGGTGCACGGGGTCGGGGAAGCGGCGCGAGGAGGGACGGTACGGGGAGGGGTCGGTGGGCGCGCCGGGCACGGCCGCGTGCAGCGGGTTGACCTGGACGAACCCGGCGCCGAGCGACCGCCCGGCCCAGCCGGCCAGTTCGGCGAGGTCGCCGAGGTCGCCCATGCCCCAGGAGCGGCGGGAGAGGAGGGAGTAGAGCTGGACGAGCAGTCCGTACGAGCGTCCGGGCGGCGTGGGCAGGCGGGCCGGGGCGATGATCAGGTGGGCGTCCGCCGCGCGGCCGTCGGGGGCCGTGGCGGTCAGCCGGTGGACACCGGGCGGGAGCTGCTCGGCCGAGGCGCGGGTCTCGCCCTGCTCGGTCTCGACGCGCAGCCGGGTGCCCTCGGGGAGGGCGGCCAGGGCGGCCGGGGGGCTCGCGCCCCAGCCGACCACCGTGGGCGGCAGCAGTCGTGCGGCCTGTTCCCGCTCCCGGGCGGCGAGCGCGGCGCGGAGGGCGCCGGGCGTGCTCGCGTCCACCCCGAGAGCGGCCAGGGTCAGGGTGACCGCGGTGGCCGAGGCGGCGACCGTGCGGTCCGGGGACGGGCTGTACGAGGTGGCGACGCCGTGCAGGGCGGCGAGGCGGGACAGGTCCTCGGAAGGCGGTTCGGCCGGCCGCGGTGCGGTCATCTGGGCCTCTAGATCCCTGAGAAGTCCGTGAGGAAGGCGGAGGGCTCGCTGGTCAGCGGGGCGGACTCGGCGAGCGGGGGCTCGCTGGTGAGGGGCTCGGCGTCGGGGAGCGGGGGCTCGCTCGTCAGCGGGGGCTCGGCGCAGGTGTTCTCGGAGCTGAAGACGCAGTAGTGGGGGTCTTCGTAGCGCGGATCGTCGTAGTGGGGGTCGAGTTCGGCGGACGTGTCCGCCACGGGTTTGGACGGGGCCGGGAGCGGAAGGAAAGTCATCGCAGCCACGGGGGCCTCCTGATCGAGCTTGTCGGGTTCAACTTTCGATGGCTATCGCAGCCCTACCCAGTCGACGCGATGGCAGACGTCCAAGGCCGAACATCGTGCTCCTGCTCACATTCCACTCTCCTCCACTCTGTCAAGATTCCGGTAATTCGGTCACATCGGCCACTCTCGTTGACACCTTCACCGGGCGGGTGGTGGGCTCGTCGTCCCGGTCGGACACATCTGCCGACAGCTGTCGGACACCTCTGGAGGGGGCCTGTGGGACTGCGGCGTGGGAAGCGGGCAGTCGCCCTCGCGGTCGCCGTCGTCGCCGGAAGCCTCGGCGCCCCGCCCGTCGCGGTGGCGGATCCGCCCGCCCCTGGCAGGGCCGCGACCCCGACTCCCGACACGGCAGGACCGGAGCTCTCCCCCGACACGGCCGGACCGGACCTCTCCGTCTGGCCGCGCCCGCAGTCGCTGCGCGCGAACGGCGCCCCGGTCGCGGTCACCGGCGAGGTCGCGCTGCTCACCGACCCGTCGGCGGACCCCTACGCCGTCGAGGCCCTGCGCTCGCTGCTGCGGCAGGCCGGGGCCCGCCGCGTCACGGATGCCGCCGCGCCCGGCGCCCTGGTCGTCCGGGCGGGCACGGAGCCGGTCCGGCGGACCGACCGCCGTGCCCTCCCCTCCGGGGGCTACGAGCTGACCGTCGGCCGTGGCGCCGTCTCCCTCACCGGAACCGGCGAGGACGGACTGTTCCACGCCGTACAGACGCTGCGGCAGCTGCTGCGGCCCGACGGCACGATCGCGGCGGCCGTCGTACGCGACTGGCCGGGCACCGCGGTACGCGGCATCACCGAGGGTTTCTACGGCACCGCGTGGACGCACCGGCAGCGGATGGCGCAGGTCGGCTTCATGGGGCGCACCAAGCAGAACCGTTACCTGTACGCCCCCGGCGACGATCTCTACCGGCAGGCCCGCTGGCGTGAGCCGTACCCGGCGAAGCAGCGGGCCGAGTTCCGGGAGCTGGCGGAGCGGGCGCGCGGCAACCATGTGAAGCTCGGCTGGGCGGTGGCCCCGGGGCAGGCGATGTGCTTCGCGTCGGACGCGGACGTGCGGGCGCTGACGCGCAAGATCGACGCGATGTGGGCGCTGGGCTTCCGGGCCTTCCAGCTCCAGTTCCAGGACGTCAGTTACAGCGAGTGGCACTGCGAGGCGGACGCCGACCGGTTCGGTTCCGGCCCGCGGGCGGCGGCGAAGGCGCAGTCCCGGGTGGCGAACGCGGTGGCCAGGCACCTGGCGGAACGGCACCCCGGCGCCGCCGGTCTGTCCCTGATGCCCACCGAGTACTACGAGGACGGCACGACCGACTACCGGCGGGCGCTGGCGAGCGAGCTGGACCAGGGTGTCGAGGTGGCGTGGACGGGCGTCGGGGTGGTGCCCCGCACCATCACGGGCGGGGAACTGGCCGACGCGCGCGAGGCGCTCGGGCATCCGCTGGTCACGATGGACAACTACCCGGTCAACGACTACGACCCGGGCCGCATCTTCCTCGGCCCCTACCAGGGCCGCGAGCCCGCCGTCGCCACCGGCTCCGCCGCCCTGCTCGCCAACGCGATGCAGCAGCCGGAGGCGTCCCGCATCCCGCTGTTCACCGCCGCCGACTACGCGTGGAACCCCCGCTCCTACAGCCCCGGGGAGTCCTGGCGGGCGGCGATCGCCGACCTGGCGGGCGGGGACCGGCGCCGCGAGCAGGCCTTGGCGGCGCTCGCCGGGAACGACGCGTCGTCGGTGCTGAACGCCGAGGAATCGGCGTATCTGCGCCCGCTGACCGAGGCGTACTGGCGGGACCCCGCGCCGGGCGGCGACGCCGCGCGGCGGCTGCGCGAGGCCTTCACCGTGCTGCGCGAGCTGCCCCGGCGGCTGTCGGACACCGCCCTCGGCGCCGAGGTCGCCCCCTGGTCGGAGCAGCTGGCCCGCTACGGCGAGGCGGGCGCGGCCGCGCTCGACATGCTGGACGCGCAGCGCGCCGGGGACAGGGCGGCGGCCTGGACGGCGTACCGCGAGCTGGGAGCCCTGCGGGCCGGTCTCGAGTCGGCGCGGGCCGAGGTCGGCACGGACGTCCTGGACCCCTTCCTGCGGCGGGCGCAGAAGGCGTACGCGTCCTGGGCGGGCATCGACCACGAGCCGCCCCGCAACCCCGGCGCCCCCTCGGACGACCGTGCCCTGCGCTTTCCCCGCCCCCGCCCGCTGACCGCCGTGACGGTCCTCACCGACCCCGGCACGGAGGGCACGGTCGAGGCACACGTCCCCGGCCAGGGCTGGCGGCCGGTCGGCCGGCTGTCGGGGTCGGGCGCGACCGAGGTGCGGGTGGGGGGCCGGGGCGCCGACGGGGCCGCCGACCAGGGCACGGCCGACGCGCGTGCTCAGAGCCGGGGCGCCGACGGGAGCGCCGGTCCGGACGCCGGGGAGGCCCGGACTCCGGGACAGGAAGAGCGGGCCTCCGGTTCGGTCGGGGCGCGGGAGCCCGCGCCAGGGCGGGACCGGCAGGACGCCGGTCGGGGCGCCGGTCCGGGCACGGGCGGGGCACTGGTCGACTCGCCCGTGGACGCCGTACGGGTCGTCGGCCCGGCTCCGGCCCGGGTGCGCCACCTTGTCCCCTGGTTCAAGGACTCCCCCGCCACCTCGCTGGAGCTGGAGCGTGACGAGGTGGACGCCGAGACCGGCCGGGTCCTGCGGCTGACGGCCGGTCTGGGCTCGCTGCGGCCCGCCGACGCCCGCGGCAGGCTCACCGTCGAGGCGCCCGAGGGCGTGCGGGTCCGGGTGCCGAAGGGCGAGCTGACCGTGGCGCGCGGCACGCGGGCGGAGGTCCCCGTCGAGGTGACCGTCGAGCCCGGCACGCCGATGCGGTCGTACGACATCCGGCTGGGCTTCGCGGGGGCGACCCGCACGCTCACCGTCCGCGCCGTCCCGCCCACCGGCGGCCCCGACCTGGCCCGCACGGGCACGGCGGGTTCCTCGGGCGACGAGACGCCCGACTTCCCGGCGTCGGCGGCGAACGACGGCGACCCGGACACGCGCTGGTCGTCCCCCGTGGAAGACGGCGCCTGGTGGCAGGTCGAACTGCCCGGCCCGGCGCGGATCGGCCAGGTCGTGCTGCGCTGGCAGGACGCCCACCCCTCGGCGTACCGCGTCCAGGTGTCGGCGGACGGCCGCCGCTGGCGCACGGCGGCGACGGTCCGGGACAGCCGGGGCGGCCGGGAGAGCGTCCGCATGGACGAGCGGGACGTGCGGTTCGTACGGGTGCAGGGCGACAAGCGGGCCACGCGGTTCGGGTATTCGCTGTGGTCGGCTGAGGCGTACGCCATCACGGAGTGAGCTGTCGCGCACCAGTGGCGCGCGATCTTCTCGGTCTCTTCGACGATCACTATTCACTCAGTACATGTACTCAGTGCATAATGATCGGCATGAGCACCCGCCACATCCTGCTGGGCCTGCTCGCCTCGGGGCCGAGCCACGGCTACGACCTCAAGCGACGCCACGACGACCGCTTCCCGCAGGCCCGCCCGCTGGCCTACGGGCAGGTCTACACGACCCTCCAGCGCCTCGTCCGGGACGGCCTCGCCGAGGTCGAGGGCACCGACTCGGACGGCGGCCCGGAGCGGACGATGTACCGCGCGACCGAGGACGGCACGCGCGAGCTGTCCCGCTGGGCCGGTGAGATCGCACCGCCCGCCCCCTTCGTGGCGAACGAGATCTTCGCCAAGGTCGTCGTCGCGATCCTCTCGGGCGGCGACCCGGCCGGCTACCTGAGCGCCCAGCGCGCCGCCCACATGGAGCGGATGCGCGAACTCACCGCGCTCAAGGCCGCCAGGGGCGCCGACCTTGCGACCGTGCTCTCGGCGGACTACGCCGTCACCCACCTCGACGCCGACCTCCGCTGGATGACCACCACGGCGGCCCGGCTCACCACCCTGACCGCGGAGGTCGACACAGCATGAGCAGACCCGTGCCTCTCCTCACGGCCCGTGGCCTCACCAAGGCGCACGGCAGGACACCCGCCCTGCGCGGCGCGTCGGTCGAACTGCGCCCCGGCGAGATCCTCGCCGTGACCGGCGCGAGCGGCAGCGGTAAGTCGACGCTGCTGCACTGCCTCGCCGGGATCGTCCGCCCGGACGAGGGGTCGGTGACGTACGACGGACGGCGCCTCGACGACCTGTCCGAGAAGCGGCTGAGCGAGCTGCGCCGCACCGAGTTCGGTGTGGTGTTCCAGTTCGGGCAGCTCATCCCCGAGCTGACGGTCCTGGACAACGTCGCCCTGCCGCTGCTGCTGGCCGGCACCGACCGCGCCCGTGCGCGGGACCTGGCCGGTGAGTGGCTGGAGCGGTTCGGCGTGCGCGGTCAGCAGGACCTGCGGCCGGGCGAGCTGAGCGGCGGCCAGGCCCAGCGGGCCGCACTCGCCCGGGCCCTGGTCACCGGCCCGAAGGTGGTCTTCGCCGACGAACCGACGGGCGCGCTGGACTCCCTCGCCGGCGAGCAGGTCATGACGGCCCTGGTGCACACGGCCCGCGAGTCGGGCACGGCGGTCCTGCTGATCACCCATGACGCCCAGGTGGCGGCGTACGCGGACCGGGAAGTGCGGCTGCGGGACGGCAGCGTGGCGGCGGCGGGGGTGACGGCATGACCTCCCCGCGATCCCCTCGACCCTCGCACTCGCCGCGCCCCTCACACTCGTCGCACTCCCCGCACTCCCCGCGCTCCCCGCACGCCCCGCGCTCCGTGCACTTCCTGCGTGCCGATCTGCGCCTCGCCTGGGAGCTCACCCGTGGCTCCGACCGCGGCGAGTGGTGGCGGGTCACCCTGACAGCCACGGGCGCGGCGCTCGCGACGGGCTTCGCGCTCACCGCCGTCGCCCTGGCCTCGCTGCGGGGGCACCACCACGTGCCCTATGCCGCGGGCCTGCTGGACCAGCCCGGCACCCGGACCGGCGTGATCGTCGGCCTGCTGCTCCTGCTCGTGCCGGTGCTCGGGTTCCTCGGGCAGTGCGCCCGGATCGGGGCGGTGCACCGCGACCGGCGGCTGGCCGGGCTGCGGCTGGCCGGGGCGACGCCCTGGCAGGTGCGGCGGATCGCCGCGCTGGAGACCGGGCTCGCCGGCCTGCTGGGCTCGGCCGTCGCCACCGTCTTCTCGGTGCTGCTCCTGCTGCGCCTGTGGGACCGGCCGACCGCCGCGGCCTGGGCGGGGATCGCCCTGGTCGCCGTCGGCGTACCGCTGCTGGGAGCGACGGCGGGCGCGCTGGCCCTGCGCCGGGTGGTGGCCTCGCCGCTCGGCTGGGTGCGCCGGGCGGGACGGCGCTCCGGACGGGGGCCGGGGCTGCTGTTCCTCGGCGGCGTCCTGCTCGTCGCGACGCTGGCGCTGCTGGCCGTGACCACCTCCCCCACACCCGCCGCCAACCGGCCGAACGGCGGACCGCCGCTATGGATCGCGGGCGCGGCCCTCGCGGTCGGCGCCGGCGCCGTGTGGTTCTCCGGGGCGGCCGCGAAGGCGACCGGGCGGCTTCTCGCGGCCCGGGCCCGGTCGGCGGCGACGCTGATCGCCGCCGAGCGGCTGCGCGACGACCCGTGGTCGGCCGCCCGCACGCACGCGGCGGTGCTGCTGGTGACGGTCGTCGGGACGGGCTTCATGGGCATCCGGCAGGTGCTGGGAGATGTGGTGCGCTCCAGGACGGACCTCGGCGAGTCCGTGACCTACTACACGACCGGCCTCGACCTCACCGGCGCCGCGATCGCGGTCGCCTTCGCGATCACCCTGTCCGGTCTTGCCGTCGGCACCGCCGAGTCCCTGGCCACCCGCCGCCGGGGCCTCGCCACGCAGGCCGCCGCCGGGGTGCCCCGCGCGGTGCTGGGCCGGGCGCTGCTGCTGGAGACCGCGCTGCCGCTGGCCCCCGCGGTGCTGCTCGCCGGGCTGGGCGGCCTGGCCATCGGCACCTGGTACGCCGTGCTCTCCGGCCGGCCGGTGCCCTGGGCGATCGCCCTGGTGCCCCTCGCCGTCTACGCCGCCTGCCTGCTGGCCGCGGCCACCTCACTGCCCCTGCTGCGCCGCACGCTGCGGCCGGGGGAACTGCGGTACGCGTGACCGGCCCCGCCCATGACAGGCCGGCCCGGGGGAACGGGGGTTCCCCGGGCCGGTCCGGCCGCGGTCGGCACCTGCGCTCGCGCTCCCGGCCGCACTCCGGCAATACGAAAGCCCGGATCCTCGTCAGGCAGGAATGCCGTCGATCCGGGCCATGGCGTCCTCCGCGCCGTACGGCTGCAAGTACGGCAGCCAGCGCGGGTCCCTGTGGCCGGTCCCGATGATGCGCCAGGCAAGGCCGGAGGGCGGGGCGGGTTTGTGGCGCAGCCGCCAGCCGATCTCGAAGAGATGTCGGTCGGCCTTCACGTGGTTGCAGCGGCGGCAGGACGCCACCACGTTGTCCCAGACGTGTTTGCCCCCGCGGCTGCGCGGGATGACGTGGTCGACGCTGGTTGCGACGCCACCGCAGTACATGCACCGGCCCCCGTCGCGGGCGAACAGCGCCCGGCGGGTCAGTGGAACGGGCCCCCGATAGGGAACCCGGACGAATCGCTTGAGCCGGACCACGCTGGGTGCGGGGACTGTGACGGTCGCGCTGTGCAGAAAGGCGCCGGACTCCTCGAGGCATACGGCCTTGTTCTCGAGGACGAGGACGAGCGCGCGGCGGAGCGGTACGACACCTAGCGGCTCGTACGACGCGTTGAGGACCAGGACATGCGGCACGGATGCCTCCTTGGACGCCGGCGGCGCGTGGCTCGCGCCGGGACGATTCGTAGTCAGTCTCTCCTCATGCCTGGTGGAAGCGCCACCATGTCCCGGTAACGGGCTGGGAGTGTTTTCGACCACATCTGATTCATCCCCCAGAGCATGGCCTGTTCAAGCCCAGGTGAGCACGGTCTCTCCTTCACACATTCCGAGGGAACACACACAATGCCCCGTTAGTGTGGTGGTTCTGCCCCTTCGGTGACCCAGTCGTGACCTTGACTCCCGAAGACCCCCGAACCACTCCACCGGGGCAGACCGCTGCACCTGGAGGTACCCGCCGTGTCCCTGTCCCCCGCGGACGCCGTTCTGATGGCCGCCGGCCCTACGCCGTCGCCGACCCCCTCGGATACGCAGAGCCCGAGAGTGCCCTCGCTGGAGGACGCCCACGAGAGCGCGACGAACGCCGCAGGCTGGATCGAGCAGAACTGGTCGACATGGCTCGCGATCGGCCTGCGGGTCCTGCTCATCGTGGTGATAGCGGTGGTGCTGAGGGTCGTCGTACGACGGGCGATCACCAAGCTGATCGACCGCATGAACCGGAACCACCAGACCGGGGAGACCAGCGCGATCGGCGGACTGCTGGTCAACGTCGAACGCCGCCGGCAGCGTTCGCAGGCCATCGGCTCGGTGCTGCGCTCGGTGGCATCGTTCCTGATCATCGGCACGGCCGCGCTGATGATCCTGGGCACCTTCCAGATCAACCTCGCCCCGCTGCTGGCCTCGGCCGGTGTCGCCGGTGTGGCGATCGGTTTCGGCGCCCGCAACCTCGTCACAGACTTCCTGTCCGGCGTCTTCATGATCCTGGAGGACCAGTACGGAGTCGGCGACACGGTCGACGCGGGCGTCGCCTCCGGCGAGGTGATCGAGGTGGGCCTGCGCGTGACCAAGCTGCGCGGCGACGGCGGCGAGATCTGGTACGTCCGCAACGGCGAGGTCAAGCGCATCGGCAACCTCTCCCAGGGCTGGGCCACCGCCAACGTCGACGTCACGGTCCACTCCGGTGAGGACCTGGACAGGGTCAAGGCCACGCTGGACGAGGTGGCCGAGAAGATGGGCGCCGAGGAGCCCTGGAACGAGCTGCTCTGGGGCCCGATCGAGGTCCTCGGCCTGGACAGCGTCCTGCTGGACTCCATGGTCGTGCGCGTCTCGGCCAAGACGATGCCCGGCAAGTCCCTGACCGTGGAGCGCGAGCTGCGCTGGCGCATCAAGCGGGCCTTCGACGCGGCGGGCATCCGGATCGTCGGCGGCGCCACGGCCCCGGCGGAGGAGCAGCTCGCCGACCCGACGGCGGGGATGGCGGCCCCGTCGGTGTACGCGAACGCCACGTCTCCGCAGTCGGCGGCGGCGTCCCCGCTCGCGCCGGCGGCGCCGACGAGTACGACGAAGTAACAGCCTCCCGGGAGGGCGGCATCCGGCTTCGGTCGGGTGCCGCCCTTTCTTCATGCCCTCTTGAGTCCTGAATCTCATGCCCTCTTGAGCTGAATCTTCATGCCCTCTTGACTCCCGAAGGTGCCGGGTCTAGCTTCCTCACCACCGATAGGAAACTTTCCTAACAGTAGGTCGAGGGTGGTCACCGGATGGACTCCCTCCGCGATCACTGAAAAGCTGTGCGACCGAAGGGCAGGTGTGGACACGCATGGCAGGAACCGCCGGCACGCCGGGCACCCCGCGCGTCCTGCGTGCCATGAACGACCGGGCCGCCCTCGACCTGCTGCTGGAGCACGGACAGCTGTCCCGTACGCGGATCGGCAAGCTCACCGGCCTGTCCAAGCCGACCGCCTCCCAGCTCCTGGCCCGCCTGGAGGCGGCGGGCCTCGTCCTGGCCACCGGCACCACCGAAGGCCGGCCGGGCCCGAACGCCCAGCTCTACGAGGTCAACCCGGCCGCCGGATACGCCGCCGGACTCGACGTCACCCCGCAGCGGATACTCGCCGCGGTCTCCGACATCACCGGCCGCACGGTCGGCCGGCACGAACTGCCCACCCCCGGCAGGCGCACCGGCACCCCGGTCGTCCAGCAGGTCACCGACGCCCTGGACGGCGCGGTGAAGGCGGCGGGCCTCGCCCGGGGCGACATCCACCGCCTCGTGATCGGCACCCCCGGCGCCTTCGACCCCACCACCGGCCGCCTGCGCTACGCCTCCCACCTCCCCGGCTGGCACTCCCCCACCCTCCTGGAGGAGCTGGCCGCCGCCCTGCCGATGCCGTTCGAGTACGAGAACGACGTCAACCTGGTCGCGCTCGCCGAACAGCGGCTCGGCGCGGCCCGGGGCCACGCGGACTTCGTGCTGCTGTGGAACCAGGAGGGCCTGGGCGCCGCCCTGGTCCTCGGCGGCCGGCTGCACCGAGGCTGGAGCGGCGGCGCCGGCGAGGTCGGCTTCCTGCCGGTGCCGGGCACCCCCCTGGTCCGCCAGGTCACCAAGGCCAACAGCGGCGGCTACCAGGAGCTGGCCGGCTCCCAGGCCGTCCCCCGGCTGGCCCGTGAACTCGGCGTCGAGGACATCCCGCAGGGGCCGTACGCCGAGGCCGCGGCGGAACTGGTGGCCCGGGCGGCTGCGCGAACCGAGGCAGCCGCGCACCCGGTGGGCGACGACGAACCCCACCGCCGCCTCCTCCAGACCTACGCGACCCGGCTGGCCACCGGCCTGGCCTCCCTCGTCTCGGTCCTCGACCCCGAACTCGTCGTGCTGAGCGGCGCGTCCCTCACCTCGGGCGGCGAGACCCTGCGCGCCCTCGTCCAGGCCGAACTGGAAGAACTGGCCGCGTCACGCCCCCGCCTGGTCGTGGGCGACGTCCGTGAACACCCCGTGCTGTGCGGCGCGCTGGAGAGCGCGCTCGCGTCGACGCGCGACGAGGTCTTCGACACCTCCCGCTGACCGCAGTCCCACCCCCTGGTAAGTCCCTCCTTCCCCCGTACCTCAGGGAGCTCTGCCATGCCCGGAATATCCAGAAAAACAGCCATCATTCTCGCCACCTTCGCCTCCCTCGCCCTCCTCACCACCGCGTGCACCGGCCAGTCGGACTCCGCCGCGAGCGACGACGCCTCCAAGGAGACGACCATCAACTTCTGGCACGCGTGGAGCGCGCCGGGCGAGGTGAAGGCCGTCAAGGACCTGGTCGCCGGCTTCGAGAAGGCGCACCCCAACATCCACGTCAACGTCGTCGGCAACATGACCGACGACAAGATGAACCAGGCCCTGCGCACCGGCGGCGCCAAGGCCCCGGACGTGATCTCGTCCTTCACCACGAACAGCGTCGGGAAGTTCTGCTCCTCCGGCGCCCTGGTGGACCTCAACCCGTTCTTCGAGAAGTCCGGCGTCGACCCGGAGAAGACCTTCCCGAAGGCGATGAACGAGTACACCCAGTTCGAAGGCGACCGCTGCGCGGTCCCCCTCCTCGGCGACGCGTACGGCCTCTACTACAACAAGACGGCGTTCGAGAAGGCCGGCGTCGCCGCCCCGCCGAAGACCTGGTCGGAGTTCGAGCGCGTCGCGAAGAAGCTGACGATCCCCCAGGGCGACTCGTACAAGCAGCTCGGCTTCATGCCGAACTACCACGGCTGGGAGACCACCACCGAGCACTACCTCGGCCAGTTCTCCCCCACGTACTTCGACAAGGACGGCAAGTCACTCGTCGGCAAGGACCCGGCGTTCGAGGCCGCTTTCACGGTCCAGAAGAAGCTGGTCGACGAACTCGGCGGCTACCGCAAGCTGGAGACCTACCGCTCCAAGCTCGGCGACGAGTGGGGCCCCAAGCACCCCTTCCACACCGGCCAGGTCGCCATGCAGCTCGACGGCGAGTGGCGCCTGGGCATGGCCCTGGACGCCAAGCCGAAGTTCGACATCGGCGTGGCCCCGCTGCCCGTCCCCGACGACCAGGCCGACCAGTACGGCAAGGGCTACATCACCGGCACCATCGCCGGTATCGCGGCGACCAGCAAGAAGCAGAACGCGGCCTGGGAGCTGGTGAAGTACATGACCACGGACACGGACGCGGTGGTGAACTTCTCCAACGCCATCCACAACGTCCCGTCGACGCTCGCGGCCCTGAAGTCCCCGAAGCTGAAGTACGACCCGCGCTTCAAGACGTTCCTGGAGATCGCCGCCAACCCGGACTCCACCACCGCCCCCGCCTCGGTCAACGGCGGCGTCTACCTCACCACCGTCCAGGAGTTCGGCTACGCCTATGAGAGCGGCAAGGCGACCGACCTGAAGGCCGGCCTGAAGAAGGCGGCCGCACAGATCGACACAGACATCGCGCAGGCGAAGTAGCCATGAGCACCATGAGCCCTGGTGGCACCATGAGCACCTACACGCTGCGGGCGAAACACCGCCGCTCGACGCTACGCACCCTCGCCTTCCTCTCCCCCTGGCTGATCGGCTTCACGGTCTTCTTCGCCTATCCCCTGATCTCCACCGTCTACTTCTCCTTCATGCGCTACGACGGCTTCAAGCCGCCCACCTGGAGCGGCACGAAGAACTGGGTGTACGTCTTCGAGCACTACCCCCTCTTCTGGCCCGCCCTGCGCAACACCCTGTGGCTGGTCGTCATCATGGTCACGCTCCGGGTCGCCTTCGGCCTGGGCGTGGGCCTGCTGATCACCAAGATCAAGACAGCGACGGGCGTCTTCCGCACCCTCTTCTACCTGCCCTACCTGGCCCCGCCCGTGGCGGCCACGATGGCCTTCGCCTTCCTCCTCAACCCCGGCACAGGCCCCGTCAACTCCCTCCTGGACCAGGCCGGGCTCCCCACCCCCGGCTGGTTCAACGACCCCGCCTGGTCGAAGCCGGCCCTCACCCTGCTGGCCCTGTGGGGCATCGGGGACCTGATGGTCATCTTCATGGCGGCGCTGCTCGACGTACCGAAGGAGCAGTACGAGGCGGCCGAACTGGACGGCGCGACCCCCTGGCAGCGCTTCCGCTACGTGACGCTCCCGAACATCTCACCGATCGTCATGTTCGCGGTCGTCACCGGCGTCATCCAGACGATGCAGTACTACACGCAACCTCTGATCGCCGGAAAGGTCGCCTCGGGCGTGATCCAGGGCGCGGGAACGCTCTTCGAGCCCGGCTACCCGGACAAGTCCACGCTCACCCTCCCCCAACTCGTCTACAACCTGGGCTTCCAGCGCTTCGACTACGGCTCCGCCTGTGTGGTGGCCCTGGTGCTCTTCGCCCTCTCCATGGCCTTCACCGCACTCCTGATGCGCCGCAAGGGCGGCCTGATCAACGCGGGTGAACGATGACGCAGGTACTCGACAAGCCCCTGGAGCTGAAGGCGCCGCCTTCTCCGGCCGAACGCACGGCCCACCGAAGGGCGCTCCTGGAATGGATCGCGATCCACTCCCTGGGCATCGCGGCGGCCCTGTTCTTCACTCTCCCCTTTGTCTTCGTCCTCCTCACCTCGCTCATGAGCGACTCCCAGGCCCTCAGCCGCGACCTGATCCCGCACACCTGGGAGTGGGACAACTACCGCCGGGTCTTCGACACCCCCGGCTTCCTCACCTGGTGGAAGAACACCCTGTTCTACGCGTTCCTGGGCACGGCCCTCACGGTGCTCTCCTCGATCCCGGTGGCCTACGCCCTGGCCAAGTTCCGCTTCCGGGGCCGCAATCTGGCGTTGATGCTGGTCATCTCGATGATGATGCTGCCGCCGCAGGTCGTCATCATCCCGATGTACCTGTTCTGGGCGAAGCAGCTGGACCTGTCCGGCACGCTCTGGCCGCTGATCATCCCCATGGCGTTCGGCGACGCGTTCTCCATCTTCCTCCTCCGCCAGTTCCTCACCACGATCCCCGACGAGTACCTGGACGCTGCGAGGGTCGACGGCTGCGGCGACCTGCGCACGCTCTTGAAGGTCGTCCTCCCGATGGCGAAACCGGGCATAGCCGCAGTGGCGTTGTTCCAGTTCTTCTACGCGTGGAACGACTACTTCGGCCCCCAGATCTACGCCTCGGAGAACCCGGGCGCCTGGACGCTCTCCTACGGCCTGGAGTCGTTCAAGGGCGCCCACCACACCGACTGGAACCTCACCATGGCCGCCACCGTTCTGGTCATGGCCCCCGTGATCCTCGTGTTCTTCTTCGCCCAGAAGGCGTTCGTAGAGGGTGTCACGCTCACCGGAGTAAAGGGTTAGACGCATGAAACTCACCGTGGTCGGCGGAGGCTCGACCTACACCCCCGAACTCGTGGACGGCTTCGCCCGCCTCAGGGACACCCTCCCCATCGAGGAACTGGTCCTGATGGACCCCGCCGAAGACCGCCTGGCCCTGGTCGGCGGCCTGTCCCGCCGCATCCTCGCCCGCCAGGACCACCCCGGCCGCATCACCACCACGACCGACCTCGACCGCGCGGTCGACGGCGCGGACGCGGTCCTCCTCCAGCTCCGCGTGGGTGGCCAGGCGGCCCGCGAGCAGGACGAGACCTGGCCCCTCGACTGCGGCTGCGTGGGCCAGGAGACGACAGGCGCCGGCGGCCTGGCGAAGGCCCTGCGCACGGTCCCGGTCGTCCTCGACATCGCGGACCGGGTACGCCGCACCAACCCGGACGCCTGGATCATCGACTTCACCAACCCGGTCGGCATCGTGACCCGCGCCCTGCTGGAGGCGGGCCACAAGGCGGTCGGCCTGTGCAACGTGGCGATCGGCCTGCAACGCAAGTTCGCGGCGCTGCTCGGCGTCGACGCCCCGGAGATCCACCTGGACCACGTAGGCCTGAACCACCTCACCTGGGAGACGGGCGTACGCCTGGGCGGCCCGGAGGCCGAGGACGTCCTGCCCAAGCTGTTGACGGACCACGGCGACACGATCGCGGACGACCTGCGCCTCCCACGCGCCCTGCTGGACCATCTGGGCGCGATCCCCTCCTACTACCTGCGCTACTACTACGCGCACGACGAAGTCGTACGAGAACTGCGGACGAAGCCGTCGAGGGCGGCCGAAGTCGCGGCGATGGAGCGGGAACTGCTGACGATGTACGCGGACCCGGCGCTGGACGAGAAGCCGGAGCTGCTGGCCAAGCGCGGCGGCGCGTACTACTCGGAGGCGGCGGTGGACCTGGCGGCGGCGCTGCTGGGCGGCGCAGGCACGCCGTACCAGGTGGTGAACACGTACAACCGGGGCACGCTGCCGTTCCTCCCCGACGACGCGGTGATCGAGGTACAGGCGGCGGTGGGCGCCAAGGGCGCGTCCCCCCTCCCCGTCACCCCGGTGGACCCCCTCTACGCGGGCCTGATGGCGAACGTGACGGCGTACGAGCACCTGGCCCTGGAGGCAGCCCTGCACGGCGGCCGGAAGCGCGTCTTCCACGCGCTCCTCTCGCACCCCCTCATCGCCCAGTACGAGTACGCCGAGACACTCACGGACCGATTGATCGCACACAACCGGGAGCACCTCGCGTGGGCCTGACCGCGACCGTCACGGCGACCGTCCTCGCCATCGACGCCGGCAACAGCAAGACGGACGTGGCGATCGTGACGGCGGACGGAGAAGTCCTGGCCAGGGCGCGTGGGGGCGGCTTTCGCCCGCCGGCGGTCGGCATGGACACGGCGATGGACATGCTGGCTGTCCCTGTCCGTCAGGCCCTGACCACGGCAGGCCTCACCTCCGTCACGCATGTCTCGGCGTGCCTGGCCAACGCCGACTTCCCCGTCGAAGAGGACCGGTTGACGACGGCGCTGCACGCACGCGGCTGGGGCGAGACGGCAACAGTCCGCAACGACACGTTCGCGATCCTGCGCGCGGGGGTGACGGAACCCCGGGGTGTCGCGGTCGTCTGCGGGGCGGGCATCAACTGCGTGGGCATGCGTCCCGACGGCCGCACGGCCCGCTTCCCGGCCCTCGGCAGGGTCTCGGGCGACTGGGGCGGCGGCTGGGGGCTCTCGGAGGAGGCGATGTGGCATGCGTCACGTGCGGAGGACGGCCGGGGGCCTGCCACAGCCCTGTCCCGGACCCTCCCCGCCCACTTCGGCCTGACATCCATGTACGCGCTCATCGAGGCGCTGCACCTGGACCGGATCGCCGAATCCCGCCGCCACGAGCTGACGCCGGTCCTGTTCGCGACGGCGGCGACCGGAGACCCGATCGCCCGCACGATCGTCGACCGCCAGGCGGAGGAGGTGGTCTCCATGGCCGTGGTGGCCCTCACCCGCCTCGACCTGGTGGACGAACCGACACCGGTCCTGCTGGGCGGCGGCGTCCTGGCGGCCGGGCACCCCCGGCTGAACGGCCGAATCCAGGACCTCCTGTCCGACCGGGCCCCGAAGGCGATCCCGCAGACGGTCACAGCCAGCCCGGTCCTCGGCGCGGCCCTGCTCGGGCTGGACAGGGCGGGAGCGAGGGAGGAGGCGCAGGGGCGGCTGCGGGCGCATTTCGGGGTGTGAGGGGCGTGAGACGGGGGCTCGGAGGGCGGGCGTTCGAACAGCGTTCGTGAACAGGCGCTGTGACTGGGGTACGCGCGGGCGCATACTGAGGCAATGACAAAGCCTTCCGCGAAGCGCCACCTGCCCACCAGCCCCTTCAAGCCCCCGGTCGTGCCGGCTCCCAAGCACTTCGCCGTCGGCGACCAGGTCACCCACGACATCTACGGCCTCGGCCGCGTGATCGGCATCGAGGACGGAATCGCGGCGCTGGTGAATTTCGGCGGCTCGGTGGAGCAGCGGATCCTGAGCCCGTACGCGAAGATGACCAAGCTGTAGTACCGACCGCAGCACCCGCTCACCGCACGCCAGGTCCCCACGGGGGGCTTGGCTTCCAAGGGAGACCTCTCATCGACCTGACCTCGCCGTTCTCCGCCCCGGACGGACCGCCCAGCTGCCCTGCCACAGCATCGCCCCCGCCGGCCATGAACCCCTTCCAGGCCCCGGACTTCGGAGAGGACGAGCCGTTCGCGACCCCAGGCCAGACACCCCAGCCGGTGCCGTTCAGCCCGCAGGGCTAGGGCCTGTCGTTTGGATCACGCCGCAGACGCGGGGCCTGGCACGCACATCTGCCGCGTTCTCGTCGGTCGCCGACGCTCCGCGTCGACTCCCTCCTCCGCCTTGCAGCTGCACGCACCAGGCCCCGCTCACCGGCGTCGAAGAAGTGCTGCCGATTCTCTGCGCCGTGATCCAAACGACAGGCCCTAGCTGTATTGCCCTGAGAGGTCCAGGCCGGAGGGGGCCGGCACGGCATCGTCAAGACCTGTGGACCGGCGAGGCTATCGCCCGATACTCCGGCACCAACGGATCTCACCTTCGTGCCATTCGTCGGTGGGCGTGAGCCCGGCGGCGGCCGACGAGTCCTAGGGCTGCTTCGGTGGCGATGCCTCTTCCCTGCCACGCGGTCCCACCACCCAGGCGATTTCGGCGACGGTGCTGTGACCGGAGGAGGTAATCGTCGCCTGCACCGTGCCCGTCAGGCAGGGCGAGCCCGCGGTCATGCGCTGGTAGCGCAAGCGCAAAGCTCGCGGGGTGTCGGGGGTGCCGCCGATGAAGGTGTGCAGCGCCGGATCGGACAGCACCTCGGCCATCTCCTCCGCGTGCTCGACGAGAAGCGGCAGCAGATCCAGCCGTGCGGTCGTGACGGCCTGGGCCGCAATGTCACTCACAGGGGCGCCCCGATCTCCACGCTCGACCTCAGATAGCACTCATAGATCAAGGGCGACCGACAGCGACAGTCGCCCCAGCGTCGCCGGCCGCGAACCCCCAGTTCAGCCGCCCCCGGCGATACGCGTTTCCGCCAAGGCCTAGCCGTACGGCAAGATGGGGTGTTACTTGCCGCGAGAGGGCATGAAAAGGCCCCTCACCAGCGCTTTCCGTGCCGATGAGGGGCCGTGTCAGGCGGCTTGGGCCGTCTCTGGGCCGTCGGGCGTCTCCGGGCCGTCATGAGCGTGACCGGCTGCCCGGTACATCGCCGAGATGGCTTTCCGGGTGCGGGTCTCGCTGGACGGCATGAGGTGCGTGTAGACGCGGAGGGTGAAGCCCGGGTCACTGTGGCCGAGGTAGAGGCTCAGAGCCTTGATGCTCTCTCCGGCGTCCAGGAGGACCGAGGCGTAGAAGTGCCGCAGGGCGTGCATGCCGTGCTCGCGGGCGGCGACGTAGCGCTGGCCTTTTTCGGGGGTCGGGATGATGCCGGCGGATGCGAGCGCGGGTTTCCACGCCTGGTCGTTGAACGCCTGGCTCCAGATGGCTGCGCCGATGCCGCTCGTGAAGAGGAGCTGGTGTGTGACCTTGGGGCCGGTCGGGGTGAGCCATGGCAGCGTCACTTCGACGGGCGGGAAGTTTGCCATGTGCTCGCGGAGCGCCGCCGACACCTCGGGGTCGAGGGGAACGTCACGGAGCTTGCCGCGCTTGGGCGGGGCGAAGACCAGCGTGCCGCGAACCTTCTTGACCTGCTGGCGGACGTAGAGCCAGCCGAGGTCTCCGATGTTGTCGACGGCCAGGCCGAAGATCTCACCCTGTCGTAAGCCGCACCCGGCGCCGAGGTCGACCATGGCCCGGTACCGGTCCGGCAGCCCGGCGCGTACGCCGAAGACCTGATCAGCGGACCACGGATGTACGCGTGACGGCACGGGGCGAGGTGCCTTGACCGATCGGACCCGGCAGGGGTTCGAGGCCAGGAGACGGTCATCCACGGCCGCGTTGAGCACCGAGGAGACCGCGTCGAAGATGAGGCGCCGGTACTGGGCGGATGCCACGGCGTCTTCGAGCTGGCGGTTCCAGTCGCGGATGTGCTCGGGCTGGAAGGAGCCGATGGGGCGCGTTCCGAGGTAGGGCAGGGCATGAAGGCGGAGCCTGCCTTCGACGGCGGCCCGGCTGGTGAGATCGGTCGTGAGGGCTGCCAGCCAGCGGTCGGTGTACTCACGGAAGGTGATGCGGGCGGCCCTTGGGTCGATGTACTGCCCACGGGCCATATCGGCCTCTACGTTGGTCAGCCAGGCATCAGCCAAGCGCTTCTGTTTGTCCGGGAAGCTCTTCGACTTCTCCGTGCCGTCCGGGCCGATGTAGCGGGCGCGGTAACGCATGCCCGTGCCGTGGCGGTCGGTCTTGACCTTGCGTGTCTTGCCGTCCGGGCCGACCTCGTTCCGATACCAGCGGTCTTGGATGTGCCCCGCCATCAGGCAGCCTCCCCAAGCTGGGAGTCCACCCAGGCCCGCACGTCGTCCGGGTCGAAGCGGAGATGTCGGCCGATTCGGAAGCCGCGGGGACCGGTGCGCTTGCGGCGCCACTGGTAGACCGTCTCGACGCTGGGCAGCTCGAACATCTCGACCAGGTCCTCAGGCGTCAGGAACCGGGTCGGCAGCTCTGAGGCCATGGTCAGTACTCCCTTTCGGTGAGTTGGTCGCGTAGGGCTTCGCGGGCGGTTTCGCGGTTGAGCTGGAGGTCGCGGGCGATGGTGACGGCGAGTGCGGATTCGCCTGGGGTATGGCCGTGTCCGGCGTACTGCCAGTCGGACAGGACCAGGACGGTGTCCGGCTCGCGTTCCTCCAGTCCGAGGGCGGCGTGTTCATGGGCGGCGCGGTAGTCGGCGCGGGCCTGGCGGAGGGCGCCGAGGGTGGTGGAGTAGCGGCGCGACTTGGAGGAGAAGTGGCCGCGGAAGCCGAGCATGTGAGCCCAGGCCCACAGGCGACGGTCGGGGTAGAGCGGGTCGAGTTCCTTGCAGGCCTTGATGAGGCGGCGGGTGTGGTCCGGGACGTGGTGGCGGTCGAGCTCGGAGAGTTCGCCGATGCGACGGTCCAGGGTGCCGGTGTTCTCGGCGGCTTTGGTGGCGTACTTGGCCACGTAGGAGGCCACGGCCTGTTCGGTGAGCTGGGAGCAGTCGCCGAAGGCCTTGACGGGGCGTACGTCGAGCTGGGTGCCCCAGCGGAAGGTACGGGCGGGCTGGTCCTCGGAGGCCGGGACGGAAGCCGAGGTGTAGGAGTGCGCGGCAGCTGCACGGAGGGAGTCGGCGAGGACATCGGTCGTGGCCCAGGAGGGCGGGGCGGTCTCGGGTCCGTCGGGGCCGTCGATGCGGATCACCGCGTGGAAGTGCACGGCGCCGCGCTTCTGGAACTCGGCGACCTTGCCGTAGGACAGGCGGGCGCACTCCTTCAGCTCCCGCTGAGTGATGCCGGCGCGGGCGGCGATCTCGCGGCGGAGCCGGTTGGTGAAGCGCTGCCAGAGCTGACCGGCGTGGTTGTTGAACAGCACGGCGCCCGTGTAGTCGTACGTCGCCGGGTCCAGTGCCGTACCCAGGTCTGGGTCATCGGCGCGGTGGCGGACACCGCAGCGGCAGACGCCGTGGTCGGGCCGGTTGTGCACGGGCCCGAACGAGGGCGCGGTGAGGGTGGCGAAAACCCGGGGGTGGTCCCGGACGGTTGAGGGGACGTCGCGGCGGTCGTCGCCAGCGAGGCCCGCGCGGATGAGGTGGTAGGTGTCGCCCGCGTAGGTCCAGGCGCAGGAGGGGCAGCGGGAGGCGCGACGGTTGCCGCAGGCGATGCGGAGACGGCCGCCCGGCTCGTTGGCGGTGGTGTAGTGGTGCAGGGTCTCGCCGGTGGTCTTGTCCTTGGCAAGGGTCCAGCCGGTGAGGTGGATGGGATCGGCGCAGCCGCCGGTGCGGCGGATCTGCTCGTGCCAGCGTTGGTAGTCAGGGGCCGAAGCCACCCTCAGCAGGTCGCCGAGGGTGGTCGGGTCGAGCAGGTCAGGCATGCGCATCCTCCGGGACGCGGCGGGTGGGGACGGTGCCGAGGCCGTTGCAAGCCGGGCAGTTGGCGGTGACGGTCCGCAGGTGGCCGTGCCGGTCGCGGCTGCCGGTGGTGATGGCGGCGGTGGCGAAGCCGTCGCAGTGGGGGCAGATGCGGGGCGTCGGCGTGGTGGTGGGGTGCGTCATGCTGGGGGTTCCTTCCGGTTGTGAGATCGGACAGGGACGGCGCCCGGAGCGGACGAGACTTGGCGGTTGAGGCCGCTCCGGGGGCCGGTCAGCGTCGCTTCGTCTCCGAGGCGAGCAGGGAGCGCAGGACGACGGCGCAGACGGCGACCGAGGCGCCGGTGATGGCGACTGCCAGGAGCATGGAGACCAGGACGGCGCCGACGACCAGGACCACGGCGGTACCGCCGCCGACGAGGGCGAGGGCCGTGCCGGGGGGGATCTGCACCGTCGGCCGGGACGGGACCGGAGCCGGGGCCACCGAGGCGGGCTGCGGGGGCTGAGCGGCCGGGACGATGGTGGTCGGCTCGACCACGGCAGGCGGGCTGACGAGGCCGGTCGGCGTGGGCATGGTCGGGATCTTCGGACGGAACATCAGCGGTACTCCCTTCCGGAGGCGGTCACTTGATGAAGGTGTCAATGGCGGGGGCTAGGACGCTGTCGGCGAGGAGGAATCCGCCGAGCAGCAGGACGGCGATGAGCCAGGCGGGCGGGCGGATGAGCTTGACGCCGAGGTAGCCGACGACGAGCAGGGCGAGCCAGAGCGGTACTTCCATGGCGGTGGGCCTCCTAGCGGACGTGGCAGCGGTGGGTGCGGGCGGCGAGCTGGGCGGCGGACTGGCTGGAGTAGTCGGCGGACCAGCCGCACCGGTCGGCGGTGCACACGGCGGCGTGCTTGGTCCGGCCGTTGCGGTCGCGGTGGGTGCCGATCTGCACGGGGCCGATCCGCATCACGGAGTGGAAGTGGTCACGAGCGGGCATGACGGTGGGTCTCCCTTCGGGTCAGGCGAGTTGGGCGGCTATGGCGTCGGCGAGCTGGGGCGGGACGCCGAGGCGGGCACGCAGGGTGTCGGTGTCGATCGGCGAACCGGTACGGGCGCGGTGGTCGTCGGCGACCTTGCGGGCGTGGTCGACCAGCGCGGCCGGGACCGGCACAGCCGGGGCGGGCTCGGCAAAGGCAGGCTCGGCGGCGGGAAGGGTCGGGGTGTCGTCGACCGCCGGGACCGGCTCAGGCACAGGCTCGGGTTCGTTTTCGGTAACCGGCTCAGGGTTCGGTTCGGTGACCGGGGCTGCGGGTGCCGGCGGTTCCGGCACTCGTTCTGTGGCGGAGTGTGCGAGGAGGGTGCCGCCCATGAAGGCCAGGGCGGGCCAGGCGGCGACGAGGATGCGTAGCCAGGCCGGAACGTCGGTCAGGTCGAGGAGTCCGGCGGTGGCGACGTTGGCGCCGAGGGAGGCGAACAGAGCGACGATGAACCAGCACCAGGCCAGCCGGGACGGCCCGTCGACGCGGAGTCGGCGCCAAGAGGCGACCAGGAGCAGGTCCACGCTGATCGGGTAGGCCCAGGCTTTCCAGCCGTCCTGCCCGGCGGCGGCCGCAAGGTCGTGGAGGTGGGCGAAGGACAGCGCCCCGGCGATGACGGCCTGGACCAGGACGGCATCTATGCGGAGAGCGGGGCGGGCCATCACGGCTCCTTCCGGTGTTGTGGCATGGCGGGGGTAGGGACCTGGCGCGAAGCGGTCGCGCCGACCGGTGGAGCGGGGGAAGGTCAGGCGGTGGCGGGGGCTGTCTTGGACAGCGGCACCCGGGCCGAGGGCAGCGCGGCGACCGCGGGCCGGTAGGCCGCAAGCGCGGGCACGTCGGGAGTGCGGTCGGCGTACTTGTTGCAGAGGTTCACGGCCTGGCGCAGCGAGGTGTGCGGGGCGCGGATGCGGTGCCAGCCACCGGTCGAGTCACCAGCGATCGCGATGCCGCGTGTCTCGGCGGGGATCTGGATGGCGGCCAGGACGGCGTCCGGGGAGATGTCGCCGAAGGCCATGTTGGCGCTGGTTTCGTCGTTGACGCGGTGGGCGGTGCGGCCGGTGAGCTGGGCGCGGAGCATGGTGATGCCTTTGCCGAGTTCGGAGCCGAAACGCTGTCCGCAGATTTCGAGGTAGATGCCGGCGGCGCGGCCGAGCTGGGCGAGACGCACGAGGGCCGTGATGATCCGGTCGCGGCGCTTCTCCTCGTCCTTGCTGGCGAACAGGGCGAGTTCGGCGACCTCGTCGACCAGGACCACGACCGGGACGGGGCGGATGTCGTCGGGCAGGTCCCAGATGTCGGCGGCGATCTCCGCATCCGGCACCGCGACACTGATGCGCTGCTCGGCGCGGATCAGTTGATAGACCTCCTCCATGTGGGACACCAGGGCTTCCAGTAGTTCTAGGGCGGTGTCGGGGTTGTCGGCGAGGGCGGAGAAGCGCCGGGCCAGCGGGAACAGCTCGACGCCTTGCTTGCAGTCGATGCCGACCAGGGCGACGTCCATCGGGGCGAGCCCCGCGACCAGGTTGCGCTGGTAGACGGACTTGCCGGACTCCGTGGCCCCGAGGGTCAGGCCGTGCGGGACGGCACGGTAGTCGCGGTAGTGCACCGAGCCGTCCTCCCGCAGCGCGACCGGAACCCGCATCGGACGCGTGTCGGTCTTCGCGGGCATCTGAACCTGCTTGAGCACGTCGTAGCCGGTCATCCGCACCTCAACGACGCCGGATCGGACCTCGCGGGAGGTGACGCCGTACATCCCGAAGGAGTGGCGCAGCCGGTCCGTGGCCGCCGACACGTCGAAGGCGTCCTGTCCCGGTCGGAGCTTGAGTCGCAGGACCAGACCGGTCCGGGTCGGCCGTAACCGCAGGATGCGCGGCACCCGGGACTCCGGCACCGGCCGGTTGGCCACCCGGGCCAAGGCCAGCCGCCAGCGTGAAGGCGGGACCGTCAGGCCGCAGGCGTCCATGACCGAGGCGTAGCGCACCAGAACCCGCACCATGGCGACGATCACCCCGAAGGTCAGCCAGTACCAGGCGGGGCGCCGCCACCGCAGGAGCCCTGCAGCGGCGCCGACCACAACCACAGCGACCATGAACCAGGTCATGATCAGGCCGCCTCGGATGCCGAACCGGTGGCAGCCAGCGAGGTGACCGCGACCGCACGGAAGGCGATGCCGTGCCGCTTCTGGCCGTTGAACTCGTTCTCCCACGGCCGGGCGATCAGCCCCGTCAAGGCGACCGGGGTGCCCATGGCCAAGTCGCTGGAGATACCGGGCTCCGGAACGGTGACGGACAGGATCTCGACCTCGTCGTTGGCCGCGAACATCACGTCCACGGTCATCAGCTTGACGCCGTCGGCGTCGGTGGCGATCTCGCCGGTACGGCGGTCACGGACCTTGGGCTGCGGGGCCTTGGCGACCATCACAGTCGCGGCGGACGTGTCTACGGGAATCTGACGCATGATGGAACTCCCTTGAGAGGGGCGGGAGCGGCGTACTTGCTTGGCGGTGGGTCGCCGCTCCTGTGATCGCGGATGGAATGCCGCAGCAAAGCCACGGAGTGCTACGCGCCACCATCTGGTGCGCACCAGAAGGTTGCATCTGGTGCGCACCAGATGTCAAGCGCTGTCGCGGGCCGGCACCTCAACTCGCCTGACTGCGACGGCTCCAGGAAAGCGCGCCAGACAACGCCCCGGTAGGCAACAGGGGTTAACACGAGGCTGGTTAACCCCTCCCGACCTGCGTCGATGTGAGGCATCCTGCTGTTACGGCTCAACAACCCCAGGAGGAACGGCAGTACGACATGAGCGGACTCAGGGCAGCAAGAACGGCACGGGCCTGGTCACAGGAGCATCTGGTGCGGGAGATCGAGCGCCATGCACGTCAGCACATGCTCACCGTCGCCTCAACCGCGAGTTTGCGAGTGTACGTCTCGGAATGGGAGAACGGCCGACGAACGATCTCGGACTACTACGCCAAGATCCTCCGTGCCCTCCTCGGCATCACCGACGCCGAGCTCGGAGGCGGAGCGCAGCCGCCGGCACCCGCAATGGCAGACGGCTACGACGAGCTGATAGACCGGATCGACGAGGCGCGGAACGTCAGCCTGACCATGGTGAAGACGTTCATGGACCAGACTGAACTGCTCCGGACCATCGACCGCCAGATGGGCGCCGCAAGCCTGGTCGACCAGATGACCGCCCACCTGACGCGGCTGGAGGACGCCCTTACCTTCGCCGTGCTCCCGGAGACCCGGCGCCCGGTCGCTCTGGCACTGACCGGTGCGGCAACACTCGCGGCCTGGCAGGCACTTGACGTCGGAGCCGTCGAACGAGCGTGGCGTCACTACGAGCTGGGGAAGCGCGCCGCCCAAGAGGCCGAGGAGCCCATGTACCTCGCCCATGCCACCGCCGAACAGGCATACGTGCTCTGCGACGCCGGGCGCCCCGAAATGGCGGTGCACCTTGTTCGAGAAGCACAGCGTCTCGGAGGGCAGAGCATGTCTCCGCGCCTCAAGGCGTGGCTACACGCCGCCGAAGCGGAGATCTGCGCCCGAGCTGGGCTCCAGGAAGACTGCCGACGGGCTCTTGACCTTGCTATGCGTCACCTGCCCTCAGGAGAAGAAGCCCGTGATCCGGACATGCTGAGCATCTTCCTGAACGAAGGCCATCTCACCAGGTGGCGTGGGAACGCATTCGCCCTCATCGGAGATGGTGAAGCCGTGGACAACCTGTACGCCGCGCTGGAGACGACCGATCCGACGTTCGTCAGGGCGTCGGCAGGACTCCACTGCGACTTGACCCAAGCCCACCTGGCCCGCGGGGAGTACGACCAGGCGCGCAAGCACCTGCGGCAAGCCCGACTCGTGGCAAGCCGAACTAAGTCAGTACGTCACAGGCGCCGGATCGAGCAGCTCACGCAGCGGTTGTAGGCGACGCGCCGCGCCCGCGTGTAGCCAGCACATGGAGGAGGGCGACCAACGTGCCGGACCCCATCAGCTCACCACGAGCCATCAGGCCGGGAATGTCAGACAGCGGCACCCAGGCGATATGCCCCGCCTCTTCCAAGTCGGTCGGCTCCCCAATGAGCTTCGCTCCCTCACCGACGAAGATGTCGTGAGGCGAGTCGACCATGCCGACCATGGGCTGGTAAGTGACCACGTGCTCCAGTCCGTTCGGCCGCCACCCGGTCTCTTCCTCGACCTCACGCAAGGCGGTCTGAAGGGAATCTTCCCCCTCGTCGACGATGCCGCCTGGCAGTTCCCAGCCGAAGGCATCAGGGACGAAGCGGTACCGCCACATCATGAGCACCCGGTCTTGGTCGTCAATGACGGCGGCGATGGCCACATGGTGGAGCCTGACGACATGGTGCTCGAAGCGTTCGACGCCGGGCGGCTCCACATCAACGAGGCTCAGCTTCACCCATCGGTTGTCGTACAACGTCCGCTCACCGTGGATTTGCCATGGCTCGACGTCCGCCGGCGCCTCAGTCGTGACGGATCGGTCCGGCACTCGGTACGAGCTACGACCATGCACCTCGACGACGCCCTCAGTAACGAGCTTGGCCAACACCTGACGCAGGGCCGTGCGGCCGATCTCCAGGTCCTCGGACAAGGTCCGCTCGGACGGGAGCTTGGAACCTGGCGAGTACCTGCCCTCAGCGATCCACTCACGAATCGTGCGGTAGACCCGCTCCGACTTCGGTCCCATCCGGTGAGCACGCTCCTGTCGTCGTGTCGGGTAGCCAACACAAGCCTAGCCGTGTGACTACTCACGTGAGTAGTCACCGACTGACACAGTGATCAACAAGAGCGCGGTACAACTTTCCCTACTTCATCAAGGCCCGCGCACGGCGCGGGCGCGCGCCGCCTCTGCGGCGCGGCCTGCCTTCTGTCTGCGCCCCGGCTGGCCGCGCCCGGCGGCGCGCTACGTGCATGCGGGCTGAGGCAGGAAACCCTCTGTGGCTGGGGCGGTCGGCTCCACGGCTTTAGGCAGCCAATTTGGCGCGAGCCTCGAAGATCATGGCCCAAGATCGGGCACTAACGGGCAGGCTCACAAACCTGCCCGATCCGCGGGCTAGCGTAATGGGCCATGATCACTCGCGCCAAATCAGCTCCAGCCCAAAGCCGTTCCGCCAACCTATGGGGCGCCATCATCCCATGCTGGCTCCAGCAACTTACCCTTATAAATCATCGTGACGAGAATTACATAGGCGCTCACTATTTCTGCCCGCCTGACGCGTGAGACATGTCTTGATCGTGTGACTGTCAAGAACGCTCCGCAACGCCAGTTGCGGCATCCGAGTGAACATACAGGAGCACCTTCCGGGGCCGTCCTCGGGCCGTGGAAGGGCGCTCAACGATGATCATCATCGACAGCTACCGACGACTCAGCGGCAGGTCATGACGTTGATCGATAAGGCGGTCGCAGGTCACGGCCGCCGGCCCAACTGATCACCGCAGGGAATTTCGAGGGCACGGAAAAGAGGTCCCGGCTTGGGTGCCGAGACCTCTTCTACCCTGGTCCGCGCCTCCTACGGGGTCGCCGTGGAGATCATGCGGCTCTTGCCCTAGCTGCCCCGGGGTGCCGGAGAGCCGGGTGAGATGCGCGTACTACCGGATCAATGCTGGTTCCGGATGTACTTGATGATCATGATGATGAAGCCGGGAACGAAGAACCCGGCACTGACCCCCGCGATGACTGCCCCGAAGTACGGGAAGTGCCCCCACGTACGCGCGGCGATTCCGGAGACGAGTCCGGCGACCAGCCCGATGAGAAGGATGATCACGGCCTCGAACTTCCGGATCTTGGACCCGTCGTCCCCGCTCCCGCTGCCCGAGCCGGAACTGGAACCTGCCCCGGAACCCGAACCGGGACCCGACCCCGAGACCTGCGGGCCGTTCGACCCCGACACCTGGGGGTCGCTCTGCGTCGCACTCATGTGCAACCTTCACCTTCGTCAGCCGCCTGTGAAGGATGACCTGTCGGATTCGGGCTGGCGAAGTTGCCCGGCCGCTGACGCGGCTTCACCCCAAGGGCTGCTCGGGTCCGTTCATGGCGTGACCGTCCCGGCGACCCGTCGTGCTTGGGTCCTCCACTCCTGCCAATCTCCCGTTAAGGCACGCCCGGATGGTGGCAGGACTCGGCGTCCATCCGGGCCGCCTCGCCTACACGGCGAGGACTTGAGGAGACCCTAGACGCACGCCTGCCTGAAAATCACAACCCAACCCCACTTTTGTGATGTTACTCACCACTAACCCGTTCGGGTGGACAGGCCAACTTCCCAGGTCAAGCAAGGTACTTGGGTCCGAAACCACTTTGATCGGGACACGTCACCCCTCGATGTCGGCTACTGGGTGTGACGTACGTCATTGACGCAAGATACAAGATCGTTCTTTGCAGAGAAACGCCAGGTCACAGCCTTCTTGACGAGCCGTCAAACACGATCTGCCGAGGCCAGAGGGCCGCGTTCGTCTCAAAACCCGGATTCGCCTGCTGAAGCCCGATCTGGTAGAGCCCGGCTCCCGTGTGGTCGGAGGCCGGCCAGGAGCCTGTGAGGGGCGTCTGGAGGGGCACTGTCGGATGCCGGAGAGACGAACGCCCGCGTCAACCGGTTGGGCGGGTGTGCCTTGCTGTCTCTGGGCGCAGCGTCATACTCGCGTTATGGACAAGACGCTGCCGGTTGTCGCCATCATCATTTCATCGGTAAGCGCTCTGTTCACCGGTATCAACGTGGTGGTCGGGTATCGCACCTATAGGCGCGTACATCCAAAGGTGAAGGTACGCATCTTCCGGCGCTCGGTGGTAACCAACCGAGACGGGGTGAAGGAGTATCAGTATGTGTTGAGGTTCCGGAACATGGGGGCTAACCCGGTATCGATTGAGCGCATTGAGTTGGTTAAGCATGTCCGTTGGCATCGTAAAGACACGCTACCCCTACTCAAGGGCGAACGTTTTCTACCGGGAGAAGGTGAACGGGTGCCACCCTTCGACGGCATCACGCACGGATTCTCTGCGCCCGTACGCACGGTGCCAATGAGCGGGCGTTGTCGCTTCAGGGTGTTGCTGTCCAATGGCCGTACGGCCATGAGTCGCAAGTTCCATCAGAGCCGCCTAAAGCCCGATGACTGAGCCGCCCTGAGTCGACGTATGGGGAGCCGCACACACTGAGAGCCCCGTTCCAACTCGTAAGAGGGTAGGGCGGGGCTCTTAGCTATGCCGTGAACGGTTAGCCCTTACGCGGCAGATAGCCGTTAGCCATAGTCGACTTGGGGTCCCAGATACCGACCCACGTCGTACGGCTTTGGGTGCCGTTGGACAGCGTGACATCCACGCGAGCATAGAGCGGGACCTCATGCGGGAACTGGTTCACATAGCGCTCAGTATCAAGCTGACACTGGATACTGATACCGCCGAAAGCCGGGATGTCCCGAGGCTCACCCTCAGGGATATCCAGGGTCAACGGGTATCCGGGGCGACCATCCAACATCATGTCCATCTCGGACCGGTATACCGCGCCGAGGATCTTGCCGAGTATGGTTGTCTGCGGCCTTTCCTTGAGCGGGGTTACCCATACCTTCACGTGATCCGTAACCGTGATGGGGTACTGACCCTTGTTCCTGAGGTCAATTACGAGGGCGAGATCCGTCTCGTCACTGACGAACACGGAGAAGCCAGCCTGTACGCGGGGCTTGGCTCTGCGGAACGTCATCCAAGAGGCCAGCATGTTGAGCCCCGTGAAGAGGGCAGCGAGGCAGGACACCAAGAGTGCCCACTGAGCGGTGTTCATGCGCTGAGCATGCACGACCCGCGTCACGTCCCGTACCGGATTTGAGGTGACTCAGCGGTTCGGTACCGGAAGCCCCCGGGGGCCCCGCTGAGAGGCTCTCAGGGGGACGTGCAGCGCCGGTCGGCCACGGGGTTGGTACGGCTCGACATCAGGGCGTGAGAGGGGTCCGGGCGGGGGTCGAGAGGGAGCCACCGGCCTGGCCTCCCTCACGCGCGTGAAGTGCCGTCGCGCCAGTCGCCGGCAGCACCCAGAGCGGGCCCGGATCGAACTCCTAAAGCAGTGCTCATCCACCCGTCTGGACCGCCGTTGGTCCGCGCCACTCCGTTCAACAGGGACCAGACCCCTACTGGTCCAAGAGGAAGTCGACTGCGCAATTGATGCGCTTGCCGAGATCGCTGAGGGTATAGGGGGCGCTAGGGTTCAGCCCAGATAGGTCGGATTGTCCATACTGAACACGGCGGTGATGAGCCCCGATTCCCTGGAAAATCCACGGCACCATCTTAACCATACGGACGTCTGTCCTCCCGGCAGTGACGAACCAGCCCCCGGGAATAGGGAAGAACCTGTCGAATGCCTCCAGAGCTACTGGAATTTCCTCATCCGGTATACCCGAGTACCTCGACATCCACTCGAACTCTTGCTGTTCCCTATCGTCAAGGTAAAACCCTCCCCAGCCCCAGAGGAGTTGCTGCCAGAAGGTTGCGTAGCGGCGGAAATTTGGCTGCTCACGCAACCAAGCCATGCCGCTGTGGAACGTCTCCGGTAGGGCGTGGTAGATCAGTCCCTCAAAGAACCACGTCTTCCCGTCTTCCGACATCCCGAACTCCGGGGCCCCATCTGGGTGCGCAAGCGCATAGTCAACCGCCGACTTCAAAATTGAAAGCCGGGCGCGATGCTCAAGGTAGCAGCAGGCCTGAAGCTCCGGGAACTTGCCCTGGAGCATGCCCGTATAGCTCGCACTGTTGGGATTCACAGACTGAGGATCGAACGCTCCTCCGTCGAGCTCGTGCGCATAGCCGCGCGTCAACTTCGGATGCTCGCTGTACGCTTCGTATAGCATCGCCAAGGACTCCTCCGGAGCGCGGGCAAAAAAGGTCCCGTTGTTGATCTGGCGATGATAGATCTTCGCCGCCTTGGCCCCTTCCTCTCCCTTCTTCCTTGCTCGCTGATTTAGGAGCTTAATGAATCGGCGCTCCACACCGTAAGAGTGCTGCCACAGTTCGATCAGCTCCGGCTCAACAAAGGTTCCGAAACCCTTCTGCGTGAATTGCTCGGGAGCGACCTTGAAGTCCTTGAAGCAGACGACGTTCAGCCCCAGCGGCTCCATCCGGCTCGGGGCAGTCTCACGCTTGTCCCACTTGGTGATGAAAAAGGCACCACGATCGATCTTCAGGTACTGCATCAACCCGACGACCTTGAAGAGATCGGTGTAGCCCCAGCCTCCCCCCTTGACTTCGATAAGCTGCCGCACAGCTTCTTCGTGCGTGTAGTCCGTGGAAACGATGTCGAGCTCGAGAAGGTCCGCTGGATCGGACTCCACTAGTTGCTTCTCCACGAAGTGGCCCGACGCCTGGAACAGCGCGGCGACGTAGTCCTCAAGCTCCTCACCTGCTCCTGGGATGTCCGGCAGCTTCACGACGCGTCTACTCATCAGCAATCCCCCTCTGTACAGCGGGAACTCTACCTACGGACCGGGGCCGGCGGAGCGGACTGCGTCACGTCGTCGCCCAGTCCAGTGGGGGTATAGCGAGGTAGAAGCGCACCTGATCGGTTGACGCTTCCACGGCTGTGGCTGGCTTTCGCTGGCTGCGACACAGACCAACCGCACAACGACCGATCACCAGATGTCAGCCCGCCTGCCCGGCTCGAACGGGCTGGCCTCCTCCACAACGAGCCGGTGCTGTGGGTCTACAGCCCGTCGGCCGAAGCAGACAGGGTGATCGGGTTGCTGACAGTGCAGGAGTGTGCCGCTAGCAGGCCCAAAGCAGCACACTCCTGGGCATGACTCAGTGGTGGCGATTCCACCAATACAGCGCGAGCACTCCGATCCCGCTCAAGCTCGCCTTGACAGCAACGCGCACCATTCTTTAGTTCCCGGGAGCCGCAGGTGGCGCCCTCGGCATTTCACACGGTCCTCTCCGGTCCTCCGCGATGCTCGCCGGCCCGACCTAATGCCGCCCACAAGCCCGGACAGTGGCGAGCGAACTCGAAGCGGTCCCGCGGGCTACTCGTCGGGGTCAATAATTCTCACCGGTTCGCTCCTCGCGGCGATTGTTCCGTCATGATCGGACACGTCGATAAGGAGACGGAATAGCCAGATCAATCGCACCGCACGAAGAAGCCCCAGGAAGAGCAGGAATTCGACCATCCATCCCTGCCATCCGATGGTTTTCCCCGTATCGCCCAGCATGGTAGCCAAACAACCGGCAGCTACTGCAGTCATCGACGTCAGGATACTTACCCAATTTCGTCGAAGGCTCTCACCAAAGCGTTCCCGTAAGAACGTCATCCTTCGGCCGGAACTTGTTGCATACTGGCTAATCGCAGCAGTTCCGAAACCCCCGACGATCGCCGCAACGGACGCGACTGTCGCGTAAATGTTCATGCGTTGATCGGCGGAGTGATCGGTAAGAACGTGACCCCGCTGCCATAAGCCGAGCGCCAATACACAAATTGCTGCGCCTATCCAATCGGTGGAGGGGTGTTCGCTCCACCGATTGTGAGCTCTCCGAGTCAATTGGATCCCGCTGACCATCACTGCCCCCCTCCGGCTAGTGAGAGCCTAGGGCACGGGTCTGACAGCGTCCCGGAGCTCGGCGTCGTGGGCCGCAGCTACGTCGAGGACCGCATGCACCGCGGCCTCGTACCAGGGAGCTTGCCCTTCGCTCCGGCGCAGGAAGACGGGCTTCTGGGCAGTGATGTGGTCAGATACGAAGTTGATTTGATCTTCTACAAGAGATCCGTCCGAAGCCGACAGCGTCACATGCGCAATTGCCCTATCTACTGCTCCGTCGGGCCCAACCAGGCTGCCGAAGTCTGAGATGAAATGCTGGACATCCTCGCGCAGTCGTCGTTCTCCGCGCGACCGGGACGTGTCCCGCCCGAAGCCGCGCCGCTTAGGGATCTTCATGGTCAGCGTGATCAATGCATCCGGGTTCCGCTTGTGTGCCTGCCGCGAGAAATCACCCAAACCTTCTGCGTCTGAGGGAAATATCATCTGCCCCGGACGGAGTCTCATTTCAAAAAGATTAACCGCCTCGGCGTTGTTTAACTTTTCCCAGGCCTTTTTTCCTACCAAGGGCATAACAGTCAAGTCTTCATTTACTACGTTCATGGCATTTAGCCAACGCTGCAAGGCTGGTGGCCGGGGAGCGGATGCGCTTCCCTGAATCACGCCGATCACGTTACCGAATGGGAGGAAGCAGATGATTGTAGTGTCGACCACGCTCCGATTTCCGTCGAGCCTCAAGTCGGAGATGTGATTGTGCTCCCAGTCGATCTGTTGGATATCGCCATCCCGAAGTCTCGCAAGCACGAGGTGTTGGCGTCCCTGCACTGATATGGGGTCGCCAACGTACACATCGGCGCCATGCGTGTATCGACGCTGACGCATTTCAATCCGCCCTAGATTTCTTAGAACTCTCGGCCAATCGAGGTGATCAAACCTAGGGTCTCCCGCTTCTTTGGGCCTGACGATCTCATAGAAGGCGACGGTCTTCTTGCGACCCGCGTTCCCCAACTGAAGCCACCCCCGGAAGATTTGGCGTCCCGGTCAGACAGTATGGCTCCGCAACAGTCTGCTTGCCAGCAAAAGGGAAGATCGTCCGTCCTATGGGCGACAGGAGGGGCGTAGGGGGACCTACCTCCATCCAGTGCGATGACGCTGACCTACTCCAAGTCCGCGCAGCGATCCCTGAAGCCCGCGCTGTCCTTGCACATCGCACGCCGGACGAAAGCAGGGAGCCCGGACCGTTCCGAGGCTCCCTGCCGCACTGTCAGTCGGTACTGTTCAGTTCCTTCAGGGGTGGCCAGCGCGGGCTGATCCCCGCCCGCGGCTGGTTGCTATGCGCAGCACGTCCTGCAGGGCGCTGGTCAGCTGGACGGTGAGGAGGTGCAACTCCTCCAAGTCTTCAGTTTCGTCGTCGAGTACCTCACGTGAGCGCTCCAGCAATTGGGACGCCATGCCCAGTTGGAACGCCTCGATGTGGTCCGCCAGACGGGAGACGTAGCCACCTTGGTCGTCGGTGCTCAAGTAGCACGGTTTGCCGTCCGGCCCCACCCACGGGAGAAGCCTCAACTCGTCCTGTGCCGTCATCCCCGCGTGCACCTCTCGGTGATCTCGGCGTTGAGTGCCGGCGCGCGGGTGGATGCCGAGTCGCTCACCGCGTGGTTCCCGGGCCCGGACTGACCGGGTGCCGAGTGGCACCGGCAGTCGCAGGCCTCGTAGATCAAGGGCAGGTCGGCCGGCGCCGACTCGGGAGAGGACTCCGCGCAGGCGTGGTGCGTGCCAATTTGGCAAGCAGTCGAGCGGTACGAGGTGGCCGAGGTGTCCGGGCCAAGAGTCTGCCGTTGCGAGGGCATCAGTGGACCCCCAGGAGAGTCGAGCAGGCGTCGGTCGGTAGTTGGGGAGCGATGACGACAGTCGGGTGCCGCCGTGCGCGTTCTTCGTGCGCCAGTACGTACGGACGGACGAGTGCGGTGTCCTCGCCTCTGAGTGGCTGCCAGTGACTCGCCTTGTCGAGGGTGTGGCCTAGGACGACCGTCGGCTCGTCAGCAGATGCAGAGGAAACGGGGGCAGACGTCGGCTGGAAGGGCGTTAAGGGGCGGCGGTGCCTGCCCCGGGGGAAGTGCCGCGCTCTGGTGAGCGAGGCGGCACGGCGGATACGGTTGAGCACGCTGGTCAGCTCCTATCGCTGATGGCTCGGTCCCCCGACATCGCCCGTCGTGGGGACCGCTTTGCGTACGACCGCCCAGAGGGTGCGGCCATTCAGGCTGGTGGCGAGAAGCCCGAATCGATCGGCCTCAGCCACCGCTTCAAGGACCTCCCGCCATAAGTCGGCGGTGAGTGATTCCGGTACCTCCGCCTCGACCGACGTCTGCCGGTCGTGCTCTTCCAAGCGCGCGGGAAGTCCAAGGTCGGACAGCCGGGCAGCGATGGCTGCCGCACGAACTCCCGAAGCGGGCACAGGGCAGCCTCCGTCACCGGCGATCACTTTAAGTGAAGCTAGTTAACTAGATTAGAGCTAGTGGACTAGATTTTCCATATGTCTGAGCAGCCGCCCTACCTCCGTATCGCCGACGAACTCCGGCGGCGGATCGCGGAGCACGTGTGGGAGCCGGGGGACCGGCTGCCCTCCCGTGCCCAGATCGGCCAGGAGTGCGGCGTGGGCGAGAACGTGGTTCGCCGGGCCCAGGAACTGCTGATCTCCCAGGGCGTGCTGGAAGGTCGCGCCGGATCAGGGACCTACGTCGCCGAGCCTCGGCAACGGGTGCGGGTTGTCCGGTCGTCTGCGCGCGAGCAGCCCAGCGGATCTCCCTTTCGGGCGGACATGAAGGCCGTGGGCAGGCAAGGAGATTGGGAGAGCCGGACCGACGCCAAGGTCCCCGCCCCGGCCGACATCGCGGCGCGGCTGGGCATCAGCGAGGGCGACCTGTGCGTCAGGACGTCATACGAGTTCCTGGCCGACGGCAGGCCGGTGCAACTGTCGACGAGTTGGGAGCCCTACGACCTCACCGCCGGCACCCTGGTCGTTCTCCCTGAGGGAGGCCCGTACGCCGGGGCCGGTGTCGTGAACCGCATGGCCGCGATCGGTGTCACCGTCAGCCACGCCGTGGAGCAGCCGGAACCGCGACAGGCGACCGCCGAGGAGGCCTCTCTTCTGGGCATCCAGAAGGCCGCACTCGTCACGCACATCCGGCGGACGTACTACAGCGACCAGGGGCGGCCCGTCGAGACAGCGGACATCGTCGTGCCCGCCGCTCACTGCGAGATCGTCTACGAGATCCCGATCAACCGGTAGGCACAGGCTTTCGCGCGGGCGGACTGTGCCGGTCCTTCAGCACGTCCACGTCTCAAGCGGTGAGGGCGGTCAGCCCTGCCTTTCACGTCGCGACGATGGCCCAACCCTCGTACAACGCTGCCATCAAGTGATCGCTCCTGGGCCGTCTCTGGGCCGTGCGAGGGCGCCCGAGGCCGACCAACGGCGACCGACAGTGACAGGCGAGTCCAAGCCGCCCACCACGAACCCCCAGGTCACAGCCCCCCACCCATACGCGTTTCCACCCAGGGCTGGCGGTACGGCAAGATGGGGTGTATCTGCCCACTGCCAGTTTCAAGCTGCCGGACGGTTTCTCTTGGCTGAGTTCATTTACACCATGCGCAAGGCGCGCAAAGCGCACGGCGACAAGGTGATCCTCGACGACGTGACGACGAGCTTCTACCCGGGAGCGAAGATCGGCGTCGTCGGCCCGAACGGCGCCGGCAAGTCGACGATCCTGAAGATCATGGCGGGTCTGGAGCAGCCGTCCAACGGTGACGCGTTCCTCACGCCCGGTTACACCGTCGGCATCCTGCAGCAGGAGCCGCCGCTGACCGAGGACAAGACCGTCCTGGAGAACGTCCAGGAGGGTGTCGCCGGGATCAAGGGCAAGCTCGACCGGTTCAACGAGATCGCCGAGCAGATGGCGACCGACTACACCGACGCGCTCATGGAGGAGATGGGCAAGCTCCAGGAGGACCTCGACCACGCCAACGCGTGGGACCTGGACGCCCAGCTGGAGCAGGCCATGGACGCCCTGGGCTGCCCGCCCGGCGACTGGCCCGTCACCAACCTGTCCGGTGGTGAGCGCCGCCGCGTCGCGCTGTGCAAGCTGCTGCTGGAGCAGCCCGACCTGCTGCTGCTCGACGAGCCCACCAACCACCTCGACGCCGAGTCGGTGAACTGGCTGGAGCAGCACCTGGCCAAGTACCCGGGCACCGTCGTGGCGGTCACCCACGACCGGTACTTCCTCGACAACGTCGCCCAGTGGATCTGCGAGGTCGACCGCGGTCGCCTCTACCCCTACGAGGGCAACTACTCGAAGTACCTGGAGACCAAGGCCGCCCGCCTCAAGGTCGAGGGCCAGAAGGACGCCAAGCGGCAGAAGCGTCTGAAGGAAGAGCTGGAGTGGGTGCGCTCCAACGCCAAGGGACGTCAGGTCAAGTCCAAGGCGCGTCTGGCCCGCTACGAGGAGATGGCCGCCGAGGCCGAGAAGATGCGGAAGCTGGACTTCGAGGAGATCCAGATCCCGCCGGGCCCGCGTCTGGGCAGTGTCGTCGTCGAGATCAACAACCTCAGCAAGGGCTTCGGCGAGAAGCTCCTCATCGACGACCTCAGCTTCACGCTCCCGCGCAACGGCATCGTCGGCATCATCGGCCCGAACGGCGCCGGTAAGACGACCCTGTTCAAGATGATCCAGGGCCTGGAGGAGCCGGACTCCGGTTCCATCAAGGTCGGCGAGACCGTCAAGATCTCGTACGTCGACCAGAGCCGCGAGAACATCGACCCGAAGAAGACCCTGTGGGCCGTGGTCTCCGACGAGCTCGACTACATCAACGTCGGCCAGGTCGAGATGCCCAGCCGTGCCTACGTCTCCGCGTTCGGCTTCAAGGGCCCGGACCAGCAGAAGCCGGCCGGCGTGCTCTCCGGTGGTGAGCGCAACCGGCTGAACCTCGCGCTCACCCTCAAGCAGGGCGGCAACCTGCTGCTCCTCGACGAGCCGACCAACGACCTCGACGTCGAGACCCTGAGCAGCCTGGAGAACGCGCTGCTCGAGTTCCCCGGCTGCGCCGTGGTCGTGTCCCACGACCGGTGGTTCCTGGACCGGGTCGCCACGCACATCCTCGCCTACGAGGGCGAGTCCAAGTGGTTCTGGTTCGAGGGCAACTTCGAGTCGTACGAGAAGCACAAGATCGAGCGGCTCGGCCCGGACGCCACGCGTCCGCACCGCGCCACCTACAAGAAGCTGACCCGGGGCTGATCGATCTTGCGGCACAACTACCGCTGCCCGCTGCGTTGGTCGGACATGGACGCGTACGGCCATGTCAACAACGCGGTCTTCGTGCGCTACCTGGAGGAAGCCCGTATCGACTTCCTCTTCCGGCCGGAGAAGGATTTCCAGCAGGGGTCCGTGGTGGCACGCCATGAGATCGACTACAAGCGGCAGCTCGTCCACCGGCACCACCCGGTGGACATCGAGCTGTGGATCAGCGAGATCCGGGCCGCGTCCTTCACCATCAGCTACGAGGTGAAGGACGACGACCTGGTCTACGTCCGGGCCTCGACGGTGGTCGTGCCGTTCGACTTCGAGGCCCAGCGTCCGCGCCGGATCACCGCGGAGGAACGGGAGTTCCTCCAGGAGTACACGGACGACGCCGAGGAGGAGGCCGTCGCCGCATGACGGTCCTGCACCTCGTCGACGAGGGGGAGGCGGCGGATCTCGCGGCCTTCCTCTCCCGGCTGCTCCACTACGACCGTGGAGCCGCGGTGCGTCTGCAGGCCGCGGGCACCGCACTGGCCGTCTTCGGACGCCCGCCGTCCTTCGAGGTGCTGGCCGTGCGCGCGGTGCGGCTGGCGAAGCCGTACGAGAACGGGCTGGACGTCACGCTCGACGTGACCGTGTCCGCCGGTGAGCTGCTGGAGTCGGTGGACGAGACGGCCGCGACGGCAGCGGTGCCGGGTGCGGTGACCGGGCCTCCGTGGGCGGGCGTGCTGCCGCCGCGCGGCGGCTGGCGGCCCGAGCCGGGGCTGCCGGCGCCGGAGGCGCTGCGGGCTCTGGTCGCGGCCGTCGTCGCCGAGTTCCGGTCACGTACCCAGGACTTGCCGTCCGAGGGCCGTACCAGGGCCGAGCTGGACCGGATCGGGCGGGACATCTGGTCCCGTACGGTCGGCGACACCGGCCTCCCCGTGCGGGTCGTGCACGCCGCGCAGTCGCTCGGCTTCCTGCGCCCGGGTGTGCCGCTGGGGCTGTTCTCCTCGGGTGCGTGGCTCCGGCTGCGCACGCCGTACGGATCGGTCGCCGTACGACGTGCCGGGCTCGGGGCGCTGGACGTCAGCGTCCGCTGAACCCGCTGCCCCGTCCCTTGTGCCGGTCAGCCCGGCGAGTTCACCATCGAGGCCGCCGCGTACGTCAGGTACTTCCACAGCGTGTGCTCGTGCTCCTCGGACAGCCCGAGTTCGTCGACGGCGACCCGCATGTGCTTCAGCCAGGCGTCGTGCGCCGCGCGGTCGACCGTGAAGGGCGCGTGCCGCATCCGCAGGCGCGGGTGGCCGCGGTTGTCGCTGTACGTCGTCGGGCCGCCCCAGTACTGGATGAGGAACAGCACCAGGCGCTCCTCGGCCGGGCCCAGGTCCTCCTCGGGATACATGGGCCGCAGCAGCGGGTCCTCGGCGACTCCCTCGTAGAAACGGTGAACGAGCCGGCGGAAGGTCTCCTCCCCGCCGACCTGCTCGTAGAAGGTCTGCTCCTGAAGCGTGCCGCGCCGAATCTCATTCACGCCCTCCATGCTCTCAGACGCGGGGACATAGGACTCAAGGCCTAGGACCCGCCCACTACCGGGCCCCGCTGCCCTTAGTGTGGGGGTATGGGCGGGCATGCTCCCGACAGGGAACCGGAACCGGACGGGCTCGCCGCCTCCGCACGGGCGGCACTGGTGCGCCGGATCGACGCGAGCGGGGCCTGGGCCGCCGACCCGGTGTGGCGCGAGGCGTTCGCGGCGGTCCCGCGCCATCTCTTCGTGCCGTACTACTACGTCGGCGTCGCCGGCGGTTACGAACGGCGCTGGGGCGAGAGCCCCGACCCCCGGGCGCGTGAGCGGTGGGTGCGCGGTGCGTACGAGGACACGCCGCTGGCGACGCGGCTGCGCGACGGCGAACTGCTCTCCTCCAGCAGCCAGCCCTCCCTGATGGCGGACATGCTGACGGCGCTGTGCGTGAAGGACGGGGACGCGGTCCTGGAGATCGGCGCCGGAACCGGCTACAACGCGGCGCTGCTCGCCCACCGGCTGGGCGACGACAAGGTCACCACCGTCGACCTCGACCCGGAGATCACCGAGTCGGCCCGCCGGCATCTGGCAGCTGCCGGGTACCACCCGGTCGTCGTCACCGGCGACGGCGCCCGTGGCGTGCCCGAGCGGGCGCCGTTCGACCGGATCATCGCCACCTGCGCCCTGAACACCGTGCCGCGCGCCTGGCTCGCGCAGAGCCGTCCGGGCGGCCGGATCCTCATGCCGCTCGGCACCGGGCTGGTCGTGCTGACGGTGAGCGACGCCGGACATGCCGAGGGGCGCTTCCTGCACACTCCCGCCTACTTCGTGCCGCTGCGCGGCGGAAGCCGGCCCTGGGGCGAACCCGCCCAGTTGGGCGGGGTGCCGCGCCGGGCCAGGGAGGACGACCTGTTCCGCTTCCTGCTGACCCTGACCCGCGGCAGCCTCGATCCGCAGGAGGCGCACGCGCTGTGGGAGCAGGAGGGCATGCCGCAGCGGGAACGCTACGGCATCACGGTCCGCGGCGACCACGAGTGGGCCTGGCTGGACGACCCGGAGGGGCCGTACGCCTGGCCCCTCCCTTCTTGATCCTGGTGGGGCTCAGCCCCGGCGGATCGTGATCGTCGTCCAGGCGCCGACGTGTACGCGGTCGCCGTCCTGCAGCGGGACGGGGACGAACGGCTGGATCGGTTCGTCCGAGCCGTTGACCGTTGTGCCGTTCGTCGAGTTCTGGTCGACGACCGCCCAACTGCCGTCCGGCTGCTGGACCAGCACCGCGTGCTGGTGCGAGACGCCCGGGTCCTCCGGCGGTACCGCCAGGTCGACGTCGGGGGTGTCGCCGGTGGAGTGCCGGCGGCGGCCGATGGTGATCTGGTTGCCGGTGAGCGTGCGCTGCTGCTCGGGCGAGTACGCGGGCAGGTTCAGGCCCGCGGCCTCGGGGCCGGAGCGCTGCATCATCGCCATGAAGTAGTCGCGGTCCGGGCCGATGGTCGCGGTCCAGGTCGACGGTCCCTGCGGCGCCTGGGGCTGCTGCGGGAAGCCGCCGGGGCCGGGACCGGGCGGGGCCTGGGTCGCGCCGGGCTGCGGGTAGCCGTAGCCACCGCCCTGACCGGGGCCGGGAGGTGCCTGCGTCGCGCCCGGCTGGGGGAAGCCGTAGCCACCGCCCTGACCGGGAGCGGGCGGGGCCTGCGTCGCGCCGGGCGGGGGGAAGCCGTAGCCGCCGCCCTGACCGGCACCGGGGCCGCCAGGACCGCCGGGGCCACCAGGACCGCCGGGGCCACCAGGACCGCCAGGACCCGTGGTCGGAGGGGAGATCACCCAGTCGTCCTCACCGCCGCCGAACGGACCGCCCTGCTGCGGCGGCCGCTGGGTCTCCTGCGGGAATCCGGGCGGGGCCGGCGGGCCGGACTGCTGGAAGGCCTGCGGAGCGCCGGGCGCACCGGGGCCGCCGGGACCACCAGGTCCGCCGGGGCCGGGCGGCGGCGGGACCGGCCGCGAGGGGTCGGCACCGAACCCGGGAGGGCCGGGAGGACCACCGGCACCAGGGCCGGAGGGACCGCCGGGGCCGGGGTAACCGCCGGGACCACCGGGCCCACCGGGTCCGCCCGGGCCGGGGAAACCGCCGCCGGGAGGAGGCGGCGGGCCCGAGGGGTCGCTGCCGAACGGCGGGATCGGCTCGGCCGGGCGGTTCATCTGCGACGGGCGGGAGCCCTGGTACTCGTACGAGTCACCGCCGCCGTAGGACGGACCCGACGGGCCGGGACCGGGCGGGCCCGGAGGCTGGAAACGTACACCCGGGCCGGGCGCCTGCGGGGGCGGGGCCGCGGGGGTGTACGAGGTCGCCGTGTTCGTCAGGAAGTTCCACCGGCACTCCTCGCAGAAGGGCGCGCCGCCCTCACGCGGCGTACGGCACTGCGGGCAGAGCTCCGGCTCGGCGTTCGGTACGGCGGACAGGTGCGGAGGGCGTCCACCGGGGCCACCGGGCGGGCCACCGGGACCACCGGGCGGGCCGCCAGGGCCCCCGGGACCACCGGGGGGCGGGAAGCCGTAGCCGCCGGGCGGGGGCGGTGGAGGGGGCGGAGGCACGGCACCCGCCATGCGGTGACCGCAGACCTCGCACCAGTCGTCGGAACCCGACTGGTGTCCGTTCGGGCAGGTCGGCATGTCGGCCCGTCCCTCCTTCGATCTCTTCTAGGTCACTTCTTCACACGAACGGTCTTGGTGGACCGGGTCTCGAGCGTCATCTCGTCGGCCTCCTGAACCTTCGCCTTCAGTCGCACAGTACCGGTCGCGGCATCGACCACGTCCACCACCTTCGCAAGCAGTTTCGCAGTATCGGCGTTCCCGGAGGCACTCGCGAGCTGAACGGCCCGGCCCAGTTTGGCCGTTGCTCCATCCATATCCCCCGCTTTGCGAAGGTCCAGTCCATGTTGGATGGCTTGTGCCAGTTCGGCCTGCCCGGTGTAGTGGGCGACCTGAGGGTTGATCGACGTCGAGGCGACCATGTCGTCGGTCCACACGGCCCGCACCAGACCCTGCGCGCCAAGGTTCTGGACGCTGCCGTCGGGCTGCGGAATGACCAGTGAGATCCGGGCCGCGAGCATCTCCTGCCCGATGTGCGCGGCCGGGACCTCGACACAGACGTGGTAGTCACGGGACTCATCACCCCAGGAACCAAGGGGGTAGTCGCCCGCGCGGGGGCCCGCCTCGGTGCGCCTGCCCGTCAGCTCCTCGACCGTCGGCGCGACCTGCTTGACGAACTTCACAGTGGTGTCGACCGGGGTCCACAGCCGCAGGGAGACGTCGGCGACCTCCTTGCCCATCGCCGTTTCCATCATCTGTGTGAAGTCGGCGGCGAGCCCGGCCGGATCGGCGACGATGTCGGCGGTGCCGAGCAGGGCGGAGGCGATCCCTGTGACTTCTTTCACTTCCCAGTCGGTGCCCACGCCGCGCGCGTCGCAGGTGAATCGCCCGGCGCACGCGTCGAGCGCGGCCTTCAGGTCCTCGGGCGATTCGTGCTCATTGCGGCCGTCGGTGAGCAGGATGCCGTGCCGGATGGCGACGTCCGCCGAGGAGAGCAGGCGGTCGGCGAGTTTCAGCCAGGTGCCGATGGCCGTGCCGCCGCCCGCGCTGAGCGAGCGCAGCGCCCGCTTGGCCTGCTCGCGGGTGGTGGCGTCGGCGACCGCGACGCGTCCGCCGCCCGGGTAGACCTCCTTGGCCACATGCGTTCCGCCGATCACGGCGAAGTGCACGCCGTCGCGCAGGGTGTCGATCGCGGCGGCCGTGGCGTCCCGGGCGTTGCGCATCTTGGTCGGCGGGTAGTCCATCGACCCCGAGCAGTCGACCATGACCGCCACGGCCGCGGACGGGCCCTGGCCGGGCGAGTAGAGGTGGGGTGCCGCGACCGCGCTGCCGATCGTGCCGCCGCCGGTCGCCGTCACCGTGACGATGGCGTTGACCTCGCCGGCGCCTTCCGGCAGGTACTCGTTCTGGTACACGTCCACCGAGAACTGCGGCACGTTCGACTTCGAGAAAATGGCCATGCCTGCTTCGATCCCCCTCGAAAGCCCCCACCGGAGCGGGGTGATGACGGTAGGCGGACCGGTCCCCTCCGGCCCGCCGAGGCGTCCCCGTACGTGGCCTCAGGCCGATCCTGCCCCCTGGGGCACGGCGGGGAACGGCACGAGAGCCACTGTTACGTTGTCGTGGCCCCCGCCGTCGAGGGCATGGCCGACGAGCACCCGGGCGCTGTGCAGCGGATGCGCGGCGGCGTCGGGCGGGAGGACCCGGGCCATTTCCTCCGCCGCCTCCGCGTAGTTCCACAGCCCGTCCGTGCAGACCACCACCACGCCCGGCCGGTCCGGCTTGAACGCGGCGGTGTGCGGTTCCAGTTCGTAGGCGTCCGCGCCGAGCCAGCCGGTGATCGCGTGGGCGCGCTCGTCGGCGTAGGCCTCGGCCTCGTTCATCAGGCCCGCGGCGACCATCTGCGCGGCCCACGAGTCGTCTTCGGTGAGCCGGGCGGGGGGAGCGCTCCGGTCGACCGGGACCCAGTAGGCGCGGCTGTCGCCGACCCAGCCGACGATCAGCAGGCCCGATGTCACCACGGCGCCGACGATGGTGCACGCCGGGGCGTTCTGGTGCGGGGCCTGCTCAAGGGCCGTGGCGGGCTCGGCGGCGAGCGAGTTGACGGCGCGTGAGGCGGCGACGATCGCGTCGTGCATCGCCTGCTGCGGGTGCGCGCCGCGCGGCAGGGCGGCCAGCACCGCCTCGCTCGCGGCTCGCGACGCCGCCTGGGAGGCGTCGTCGGGACGGGTCGCCGAGGAGACGCCGTCGCAGACGATCGCCACGGAGGCGGGGGTGCCGTCGGGCAGCGCGGTGGTGCCGATGGCGAACGCGTCCTCGTTGCGGTGGTGGCGCAGGCCGCGGTCGCTGACCGCGGCCATCGGGCCGGACTCCTGCTCCATGTGGTCCCGTTCACGCGGCTGGGCGTGGCCGCAGTTCTCGCAGTAGCCGTCGTCGTCCACGCGGCCGGCACGGCAGGCCACGCAGACCTTGCCGCCGGCGCCGGCGGCCGGGGCCGCGGGCTCGGCGGACACCCGTGGGTCCGGTGCCTGGAGGAGGTACTCGTCGGGCTGAGTCTGTTCGGGCTCGGGCCGCCGGTCGAACCGTACGCCGGTGGCCGGGGGCGCCTCCGGTGGCATGGGGACGGCCGCGGCCGGGGCTTGAGCGTCCGCCGGTCCCGGCGCCGGCCAGGGCGCGCCGGAGGGTGGCGCCGGGGGGCGCTCGGGATAGTCACCGGCCGGGGCGCCCTGGGCGGGCACCGAGCCGTTCATGGTGATGGTCGGGTTGTCCTGCGGCCGTTCGGGCACGGCGGACAGGTCATATCCGCACGCGCCGCAGAAACGGTCACCCGATTCGAGGGGTTCCTCGCAACTCGGGCAGGCGGACAACTGGGGCATCTGCGACATCAACTACACCCACGTCCGGGGGCGGTAACGATTGGCACGTTCCACCAGGTCGATCCTCTCCTCGCCGCCCCGCGCCAGCCGGGCCAGCGTGCGGTACGAGCGTTCCAGGCCGAAACGCAGGCCCCGCTCGTCCAGGCCGCTGCCGAGCAGCGTCCGTCCCCCGGCGGCGGGAGGGACGGAACCCTGGCCCCCGGAGAGTACCCAGTCCAGGGCACTGCCGAGGACCTCGGCCGACAACTGCTCACGCCGCGCCGGGTCCAGACCGTACGCCTCCAGCGCCTCGACCTGGGCCGCGGCGGCCGTGAGATCCTCCAGGAACGGTACGTCGGATGCGGCCGCGGTGCGCTGCCTCAGCCGCGCCCGTACGGCCGCCACGCGCGCGGCCGTGTAGTGGATGGAGGACTCCGGGACCGACTCCAGCGTCGTCACGGCGCTGCGCCGGTCCCCGCTCGCCAGTTGTACGCGGGCCAGCCCGAACGCGGCGCTCACATAGCTCGGGTCGGTCGACCACACCAGCCGGTAGTACTCGGCGGCGTTGTCGAGCTGACCCAGCACCTCCGCGCACAGGGCCAGCGCCAGCTTGGGCGCGATCTCGCCGGGGAAGGCGTCGTAGATCGCGTCGAAGGCGAGCGCGGCACCCTCGTCGTCGCCGGTGACCAGCGCGGCCACGCCCCGGTACCAGACCACCCGCCAGTCGTCGGGCCGCTCGCCCTCCAGCGTGACCAGTGCCTCCAGCGCGGCGGCCGGTTCGCCGGTCTCCAGCCAGGCCCGGATCTGCCGCAGCCGCGTCTCGGTCGACGGGGCCGGGGCCGCCGCGAGGGCTCCGAGCAGCTCGGCCGGCGCGGAGGTCATCAGGCCCGCCAGGAAACCGGCGTTGGGGTCGGTCGGGTCGACCCGGGGAACGGGCAGCGCGAGGGTGGCGGCGGGGGCGTCGACGGGTCTGACGAGGCCGGCGGGAAGCTGCGCGAGGGCCGGGCCCGAAGCGGCGGCGGGCAGCGCGGAGGTGGACGGCGCGGGGGCGGGCAGCACGGAGGCGGTCGGCGCGGCGGCGGTCGGGGAACCGTGCCGGGTCCGCACCGCCCGCGCCCCCAGCCGGGAGACCTCACCGTCCAGCCGTGGGAACAGCTCCGTGTCGGTGACCCGCAGTTCGGGCCCGAACAGGGTGGACAGGGCGGGCCGAGCGCGGCCCGTCTGCAGGGAGACCACCTCCCGCAGGACACCGGTCAGCTGCTCGGTCATCTCCTGCGCGGAGGCGAACCGGCGGGCCGGGTCGGGATCGGTGGCGCGGACCAGCAGGCGGTAGAACGACTCGTACTGCCGGAAGACCTCGATGTGGTCGGGGTCGGGCAGGGAGTCCGCGTAGACGTTCGTGTAGCCCTGGAAATCGAAGGTCAGGACGGCAAGCGTACGGGCGACGGTGAAGAGGTCGCTCGCCACCGACGGGCCGGCCTCGGCCACCTCCGGCGCCTGGTAACCCACGGTGCCGTAGATGGCCGACTCCTCGTCGTCCATCCTGCGCACCGCGCCCATGTCGATCAGCTTGAGCTGGTCCTCGGTCTGGATCGCGTTGTCGACCTTGAAGTCGCAGTACAGCAGGTTGCGGCTGTGCAGATGGCCGAGCGCCTCCAGCGCCTCGATGCCGTACGCGCAGGCCTGCTCCACCGGCAGCGGGTCGCGCCTGCCCTGCGCTGTGCGGCGGCCGTTGGCGATCTCCTTCAGCGATTTGCCGCCGACGTACTCCATGACGATGTAGCCGTCGAGGGAGCCCGTGCGCTGGTCCAGGTGCTCCACGAAGTTGTAGATCCGCACGATGTTGGCGTGCTCGATCTCCGCGAGGAAACGCCGCTCGGAGATCGCCGCGGCCATCGCGTCCTGGTCACCGGTGTCCAGTAGGCCCTTGAGGACCACCCAGCGGTCCGAGACCGCCCGGTCGACGGCCAGGTAGATCCAGCCCAGGCCGCCGTGCGCGAGGCAGCCGACCACCTCGTACTGGCCGTGCACGACGTCACCGGACTTGAGCTTCGGCACGAACGAGTACGGGTGGCCGCACTTGGTGCAGAACCCCTCCGTACGCCCCTGCCGGTCACCGCGCGCCCGGCCCACCTGGGCTCCGCAGTCGGAGCGCGAGCAGAACCTCTTCCGCTCGGGCACCTCGGGGTTGTCCAGGACCATCTCGCGCGGGTCGGGCCGCGGGATCGGCGGCACCTGCACAAGACCGGCGCCCAGCCGGCCCCGGGACGAGGAACCGGCGCCGGACCCGGAGCTGCGCACCGACACCGAGCGGCTCGTCGACTTGCCCGACAGGGAACGCGACAGGCGCCCCGACACCGAGCGGCGGGACTTCGACGACTGGGACGACGTACGGGAACTGCGGCCGCTGGAGCGGGAGCTGCCGCTGGCGCCCGAGCCGCGGGAGCCGCCCTTGCCCCCGGCGGTGATGCCGGTGGGGGGCGAGGCGACCAGACCTCCCCCAGAGGGGGGACCCCCAGGTCCGACGACCGGTGCGAGGCCACAGGTGTCGCAGTACAGCTCGCCGCCGCCCACGTCCTCGTAGGCGCCCGTGCAGGTGGGGCGTTGACAGCTGCGTGCCTCGGTCATGGACTCCCCCTCGTCGCTCATGCGCCCGGCCCCCTCCGGTCGTCCTCGACCGCGCCCTGGTCCGGAACCCGCGGGCCGCCGAGCAGCTCCAGGGCAGCCTGCTGATAGCGCAGCACGGCCCCTTCTGCGGCGCGCAGGTCGCAGGGCGCGCTCCACAGCATGCGGCGCGCCTTCTCGTACCGTTCCACCAGCAGCGTGTCCTCCGCGAAGCCGTGCCGCGCGACCTTCGCCTTGTACGCGTCGAGCCGGCCGCGCAGCTCGGCCCGGACCGCCAGGGGCGCGGTGACCGCAGTCAACGACTCCCGGGCGCGCAGCAGTTCGTCCTCGGCCTTCTGCTCCAGCGACTCCAGCAGCGGGGACAGCCGGTGCCACTGTCCCTGCCTGCGGTAGTCGGCTGCCGCCGCCACCTGCTCCTGCAACACCGTCGGCGGTCCGCTGACGACCGGCACCTCCGTCGCCGCGATCTTCGCGAGGACCTCGCCGCGGGCGGTGCGCGCCTCGGCCAGTGTGCGGTCCGCGCGGCTGAGGATGTCCCGCAGCCTGACGATCCTCTTCTCGGCGTCCTGCCGGACCGTCAGGACCGCGTCGATCTCCCGGCGTACCTCCTCCAGGGCGCGCGCCTCACGGTCGTACACCGTCGTGTCCGGCCGGCCGCCGCCCGGAGCCGAACTGCCCTCCGCCGCCAGCCAGAACTCCAGCGGGTCCGAGATCACCTGCTCGCGCAGCTTCGTCAGCGTGCGCGTGATGCGCTCCAGGTCGTCGCCCGCCGGGTGCTCGCCGGGGCGCACACCCACCGAGTGGGCGAGCCGGCGGGTGCGCTGGAGTTCGGCCGCCAGCAGGTCGATCCGGGCGGGCAGCGCCGACCAGACCGCGTCGGCGGCGACGACCATGTCCAGGCTCGTCGCGTACAGCTCGTTCATCCGGTCGACGAGGGTGGTGAGCGAGTAGCGCTCGCTGAGTCTGTTCGCGGCGCCGTGCAGGGTGGGGGCGTTGGCTGTCGCGGTGGCGCTGCCCGCGACGGTGACGGACTCGCCGGTCAGCAATTCCGTCAGCTCCACCAGGTCCTCGCGGCTGGACCAGCGGCGGCGCGAGCGGATGTCGCGGGCGGTGCGCAGGGCGTCCGTGTACGCGTCGAAGTACGTCCACAGCAGCGTGATCGACGCCTCTGTGGACGTCCAGCGCTCCTGGGTGACACCCGTGAGCTCCGCGCCCTCCAGGAGTCTGCGGCCCGCGTGGTCCTGCAGGGCGAGGAGCGAGGTCTCGATCGCCTCGTGTTCCGCGCCGAGCCGCGCCAGCGCACGGTCCACCTCGTCCCGGTCCATCACCGGCCCGGTGGATCCCGTGACGCCCATCGATCACCTCTCGCTGCGGTAGTGCCGGTTGGGTTGGTGGTTGGGGTGGTGGTGGGGCTTCGGTCGGGGGTGGGCGGTCGAGGGGTCAGGTGCTGCGGAGGTACTGCGGAGCCGGTGGTTCCGACTTCTTCGCATCCTTGCCCAGTGTCGCCGACAGCCATTTCTCGTACGAGGCCTGCCAGCCGTTCGCGGTGTCCTTGCGGTAGTCCACCAGGATCTGGTTGACCCGGCGTACCAGATCGTCGGCGTCCTTCTTCATCGCCACGCCGTAGTACTCGGCAGTGAAGGCGTCGCCCTTGAGCTGGACCGTCGGATCCTGTGCCGCCTGGCTCGCCGCGAGCGCGCCGTCGGTGACCACGGCGTCGACCTCGCCGAGCTGGAGCCTCACCAGGCAGTCGAGTTGGTTCGGAACGGTCGTGGAGATGTCGGTGCTGGCAGGGAGTTCGCCGTCCTTCTGGGCGGCCTCCAGCGTGGAGTACGCCGTCGAGCCGGCCGCCGTGCAGACCTTGCGGTCCGCGAGCGTGTCGTCGTACCCCTTGACGGGCGAGGACTTCGGGGCGAGGACCTGCTGTCCCGTCTTGAAGTAGGGCGCGGAGAAGGCGACGTCCGCGATGCGGTCGCAGTTGATCGTCATCGTGCGGACGACCATGTCCACGCGGCCGTCCTGGATCGCGGGGATGCGCTGGTCGGTGGGGATCGCCTTGAACTGGACGGCGTCCGGGTCGCCGAGTATGTCCTCGGCGATGCGGTGGACCAGGTCGATGTCGAAGCCCTCGAGCTCCGCGGTCTTGCCACTGTTGGGGTTGCGGTAGCCCCAGCGGTAGCTGTTCTGGTCGACGCCGACGATCAGCTTGCGCTTCTCGCCCTCGCGGTCCTTGATCGCCTGGATGGTGTCGCCGTCGGCGGAGGAGGGGGAGAGCGTCTGCTTCTCGGGGGCCTCGCAGTCCTCTTCGGCCTTTTCGACGGTGGCCTGGGAGGCATGGGTGACGGACCGGCCGTCACCGACGCCCGGCCCGGACAGCGGGACGCAGAGCGCGAAGACCGCCACCAGGGCGCAGACGACCGCCATCGTGGCCACCCCGCCCCAGCCCTTCAGGCTGGCCCGCAGACGTCGTGCTCGCATGCTCACGCCCCCTTTCACGTCTCGCCGTGTATCCGGTGTGTCCCGCGCCCCGTTCATCGGTACTCCGACAGCCTGCGGCCGATGCCCAGGACGGCGCCCGCGGCGCCCAGGACCGCGAGGACGGCCGCGCCCGCCGACAGGCCCGTCAGGGCGTTCCGGCCGTTGTCGGCCGCGCGCTTGAACTCGGTCTCCTCGTGCGCGAGTGCCGTGCGCAGGTTCGCGTCGACGCTGTCGAAGCACTCGCCGGTCGCGTCCTTGGTGCCGATGACTCTGTCCAGCGCCTGCTGGTAGTTGCCGTTCGCGTCCTGCTCGCGGGCCGCGGTATGGCGCTTCTTCCACTCCGCCATGTTGCCGACGGCCGCGGTGACGGGCCGTTCGCCCGAGGTGTCGTCGGCGAGGTTCGCGGCGTCCGCCAGGTACTTGCCGAGGTCGGCCATGTCCGTGCGGAAGTCGTAGTCGTAGGCGTCGTAGGTCTGGGCGCCGACCTTCTTCGTCTCGGCGCCGCGGGCCACCAGGGTCAGGTTCTCGTTGCCCCGTGCCTTGAGGGAGGCGATGCGGGCGTCGTGCAGCACGTTCAGGGAGCGGACGCCGTGGTCGTAGGAGTCGTTCAGGCCCGCGCGGGCGACGCTGTGACCGACGACCAGCCAGAGCAGGACGACGGTCGCGGTGGCCGTGGCGGCGACCAGTCCCTGGTTCAGCACCCGGTTCGTGCGCCGGAAGTTGCGGTGCTGTGCCCAGGCGAGGGCGGCCAGGGCGGCGACGCCCAGGGCGATGGCCGCCCAGGGGTAGGGCGTGGCGTCCGCGTAGTCCGCGCGCAGGCGCTGGTTCTCCTTCTTGTACAGGTCCTCCGCCGCCGGGAGCATCTGCTGCTGCATCTTCTCGTTGGCGTAGCGGAGGTAGGCGCCGCCGACCGGGAAGCCCTGGCGGTTGTAGGTGCGGGCGCGCTCGACCAGGCCCTTGTACTCCGGCAGGAGCTTGTTGAGCTTGGCGATCGTCGCGGTGGACGGGGAGTCCGGGTCGGCGTTGGCGGCGGCGTTGACGAGTTTGTCGGCGGCCGTGCGGATGTCCTGCTCGTAGCGGTCGCGGGAGGCGGCAGATTCCTGGCCGCCGGCGAGGAAGCCGCTGGAGGCCGCGGTGTTGGCGTCCGCGAGGGAGCGGTAGATGTCGGCCGCGTCCGAGGTGAGGGGCTGACTGCTGGTGAGGACGTCGTCGGCGGCAGCGGCGCGGTCGGTCATCTGCCAGGCGGTGACGGCGCCGAAGGCGACGACGAGGAGGGCCAGGAGGGCGCCGATGACGCGCAGGCGGCCGGGCTCGGTGGTGGCGGCGGCGCGGAGTTGGTCGAGGCCCTCCGCGAAGGCGGTGCGGCGGGGCCCCGGGGGTGGGGGTGGGAAGGCAGCGGGGCCGGTGCTGGTGCCGGGAGGCCGGGCCGGAGGCGCCGACTGCGCCGGAACGGCCGGGAGAATGGGCACGCTGGGGCCCGGTGGTGGTGGGCTGCTCTTCGGCAGGTGTGTCACTGTGACCTCCCCCATGGTCATCCGTCACCGCAAGTATCGCTGCCGGCACTGACATCCGCACCGGCCTTGCCTCGATCTTGATCGGATCGCAGCGTGCACCCCACCCCCGCACAGGAACACGTCAGGGCGATCGGTTCGGTTCCCCGCGCGGATCGCGCGACTACTCGACGTAGCGGCGAAACCCTTGCGCGAGGGCTGTGAAGCCGCACGCTTCGTAGAAGCGGTGGACGTACGCGTCGTCCGCCGCCAGCAGCTGCGCCTTGTAACACCCGGCGGTCTCCCCCAGCCGCACGGCCGCCTCCATCAGCTGCCGTCCGACACCCCGCCGCTGGAAGGCACTTGCGACCACGACGTTCTCCACGAACAGGATGGGCCGACCCCTGCGGGTGAGGTTGGGCATGACGACACAGTCGGCCGTCCCGGCCACGGCGCCGTCGGCATCCGCCACCAGCACGGTGCGTCCGTGCTGCGCGGATATGGCCGCCCAGATCTCATCCGCAGTCCCCTCGGACAACGGGGCGTCGTCCGGGTTCAGTTCGCGGTAGAGGTCCAACAGCGCCGACAGGTCCGTGTCGGTTGCCGGTCGCACCGTGATCTTCATGGGGGTGAGCCTACGGCGAGCGCCGCCCGGAGTGTGAGGCCTGTGGCTTCCCTGTCGAGCTGCCACAGGCCCGTCCGCCCGGGTCAGTCGATCGTCGGTGTCGCCTTGCGTCGCAGCACGATCAGGGTGGCCCCGCCGATGACGACCAAGCTGAGGGCGATGCCCGCGATGAGCGGGGTGACGCCGGTGGAGCCGGTCTCGGCGAGGTTGGTGTCGGTGGCCGTGCCGCCCACCGTGGCCGGGCTCGGTTCGCTGAGGGTCTGTGTGGCGGTGCCCGTCTCGCTGCTCCGGGTCTGGCAGTCCAGCATGCCGGTGAAGCGCTTTGTGAAACCGCCGGGGCCATGGATCGTGAAGTCGTAGGCCTGGTCCTCCTGGAGCGGGACCGTCACCGTCCTGGTCTCGCCCGCGGCGATGGTGTGCTCGAGGCCGGCCAGTTCGAAGGTGAACGGCTCGTCGCCCTGGTTGGACGCGATGATGTCCACACCGCCCTTGGCGCAGTTCTTCGCCGCCGACAGTGCCGGTATCGCGCCCTGCTTCGCCCAGGTCGCCCCCGCCGTCGCGGACACCGTCGACTCGCTGGAGCCGGCCAGGATCTGCGTCTGGCTCCGGCTCTGGGAGGCGAAGGCCCGGCCGACCGGAACGGTGGTCGAGGCCTGCACGGTCAGTTCGGCCGTGCCGGCCGCCGCGTCCTCGGGAACGTCGAAGAACACCTGCCCGCCGTCGGCCGCGGACGTGATGGCCCTGCCCTGCTCGTCGACGATCCGCACCCCGCTCGTGGCGGCGTCCGCGGGCGGCGCGACCGTCACGCCGCTCGCGTTGGTGTGCACCGTGACCGGGCCGAGCCGCTCGCCCGGCCGGCCGGAGACCGCGGGCGGGTCGAGGGTGAGCGAGGCCCGGGGCTCGGGCAGGTTCCGGGCGTTCTTCTCCAGGAAGTCCGCGAGCTGTTCGGCCTGCGGGTCGAGGGCGTCGACGGCCACGTCGTCCGAGTAGCGCCAGATCGCCACCTGCGTACCGGACGCCGCGTCCTGCTCGGTCAGCGCGCCACGTACACCCGCCTTCCGCGCGAGCGCCGCGAGGTCGTTCACCTGGGGGTAGGAGTTCTGCAGGATCCAGCGGATCCGGCCGGCGTCCTTGTTTGCGCCCAGGGACGTGCCGCCCCACGGGGTCTCGTGGTACTTGGCGTCCCGCTGCGTGGGGTTGTGGAGGTCGACGCAGTACGTCTGCAGCATGCCGCCGCCCTCGACGGACATCTCGAACAGGCCAGCCGACACCTGCTGGTCCCCGGTGCCGCCGTGTATCACCGCGGTGCCGTACGCCTTGAGCCCGGCTATGGTCGCGGCCGCGCCGCCCTCACCCTGCGTCGTCTCGTCGGCGACCGCCTGGCCGGCACCGGTCAGCAGGCCCGCTGCGACGAGTCCGGACACCAGCGTCGCGGCGCCGAGGCGGGCCGCCCCTCGCCTGCGTACGAACAACGCCGAGAACGAAGCAAACACCAAATTTCCTTTCGAGCAGGACCCGTTGACGTGGGGGGGGTACGGTCCCACCAGCAGAAATCAGAGGCCTCACGGACATCGGGAGCCCCCGAGAACCTTGTCCGGCATCCTAGGGAGGCGTCGGAGCCCGCCCGCCGGTCAGACGGTCGGATGAGTGATCCGACTCGGAATCGTTATCGCCAAGATCCCTTGCGGGCAGGGCTTATCGACAAATCCACCCCGGGTCGCATGGTGCGCACTCGTCGATAAGCCGCAGTTGGGACAGACTGAAAGTGACTGACGTCACATCAGGACAGCTGGTTCCGGCAGCCGTTGAGCGGATGCGTCCGAGCACTCTGCTGAATCGTCGGGTGCCGTCTCCCAGTTGGGCTCCGGTGATGCCGGCGAGGTCGGCGACGCCGCCGCCTCCGGCTTGCCTCCGCGCCTGAAGGCCGAGGTGCCCCAGGCGAGATCATGGCCGATCGCGATCGCGTCGATGTCCGCCGAGGTCCAGCTCTGCCCCTCGCGCACATCGGTCCGCACCTTCAGCCTGCCCTGCACGATCACGGGCTCGCCCACCGTCAGCGACGCCGCCGTGTTCGTGGCGAGCTGGCGGTTGGCCCAGACCGTGAAGAAGTTGGTGTGCCCGTCCGTCCACGTGTTCTTCTCGCGGTCCCAGTAGCGCGCGGTCACCGCCATCCGGAACCTCGCCGACGGGCCGGACGCCATCTCCCGGTACACCGGCTGCGTCGCCACCCTGCCGACCGCGCAGACCATCGTCTCGTTCATCGCGAACCCCTCCCTCGCCCGGGCTCCGGCGCCGGGCCGCCTTCGTACGGGCTGGTCCCGTACGGCTGTGTCCGCCAGACTGCCGCGTCCGCGCCGAGCCCGCTGAGCGCTGTGGACCACCGCCGGCCTGTGGAAAACTCCGCCACCCCGACGGGTGACGCCGAGCCACACGTCCAGCCGCACGCCCGGCACACGCCCAGCCACACGCCCGGCATACGCCGAGCCACATGTCCGGCCACACGTGCCGCCCCACACAGACGCGGCGAGGGCGACGCCCCACCGGACGTCGCCCTCGCCGTACCCGCGCACGCGGCCCGTCACAGCCGCAACGCCCTCGCCGTCACCGCCCGGCACCCACCACCCTCCCGTACTGCTCCCGCACCTCCAGGTACCGCAGCAGCTCCGCCGCCACCGGATCCAGCACCCGGGCCCTGCCGCACCCGGACGCCGCCTTCCGTAGTCGGCGTTCCGCCTCCAGGCCGTAGCGGCGGGCCGGGCCGCGGGCCGCCATCCGGCAGCTCCACTCGACCAGCGGACCGCCGACGATGCCGATCACCATCAGCAGCACCGGCACGCCCAGGTTCGGCGACATGATCTGGAAGATCTGGCCCAGCAGCCACAGCCCGCCCAGGAACTGAAGGATCGTCATGGAGGCCTGGGACAGCACGGCCACCGGCCACCACCCCGGCCGCGGCGGCCGCCCCGTCGGCACTCCCGCCCGCACGCTCAGCTCGTCCAGCGCCTCGGGCAGCCCCTGGGAGCCGCGGACGGCCGCCTCACGCACCGCCTGCGCCCAGGGCGCAGGCAGCCCGGCCGAAGCCCGGTCGGCCACCGTACGGACCGCGTGCTCGACCCGCTGCCGCGCGGTCGCCTCCTCGTCGGCCTGGGTGCGCGAGGGAAGCCGGCCCGTGGTGGGCTCGCCGTGATCCTGGTACCAGCGCCACAGCCGCAGCCAGGGAGTACCGCACGCGCGGTTGGCGTTGCGCAGCCACGCCCGTTCGGCCGCCTCCCCCGCCGCCGTGGCGCCCACCGCGTCGGCGAGCCGGTCCGCGAACTCCTCCCGGGCCTGCTCGCTGAGCCCCGTCCGCCGCCGGGTGGCGTAGACGGGCCACAGCCGCGCCGCCGCGACGTCCACATCGGCCGAGACACGGCGGGCCGGCGCCCCGCGCTCCCCGACGAACTGGCCGAGCGCCTCGCGCAGGTCGCCGATGCCCTCCCCGGTGAGCGCGGACACGGGGAGCACGGTCGTACCCGGTTCGCCGTACTCCCCGAGGGCGATGCCGTCCTCGTCAAGGAGTCGCCGCAGATCGTCGAGGACCTGATCGGCGGCCTCCCCGGGCAGCCGGTCGATCTGGTTGAGGACCACGAACATGACCTCCGCGTGGGCCGCCATCGGCCGCAGATAGCGCTCATGGAGGACGGCGTCGGCGTACTTCTCCGGGTCGACGACCCAGATGACCGCGTCGACGAGCGCCAGGATGCGGTCCACGTGCTCCCGGTGCTGCACGGCGGCCGAGTCGTGGTCGGGCAGGTCGATCAGGACCAGCCCCTGCAGCCGGGACTCCGCGTCCCCGGTCGGCAGCGGCCGGCGGCGCAGCCGGGGCGGGATGCCGAGCCGTTCGATGAGGCTCGCCGCCCCGTCGCTCCAACTGCACGCGATGGGCGCCGCGGTGGTGGGACGGCGTACTCCGGTCTCCGAGATGGCCACGCCGGCGAGCGCGTTGAACAGCTGTGACTTGCCGCTGCCGGTGGCGCCCGCGATGGCGACGACGGTGTGCTGCCCGGAGAGCCTGCGCCGCGCGGACGCCTCGTCGAGCACCCGGCCCGCCTCCGACAGCGTCCTGCTGTCGAGCCGGGTACGGGAGAGCCCCACCAGTTCGCGCAGCGCCTCCAAGCGGGAGCGCAACGCCCCGTCGTACACCAGGGGTCTCATCGCGGGCGGGGTGGCGGACCTGCTGTCCGTGGCGGCGAACTGGCTTCCGTCCGCCGACTCATTGACGCGGCGCGCGATGAGCCCGTCGTCCCAGGCGCCCGTGGAATCCGTACGGGCGTCCTGCACGCGCGCATGGAGGTCGTTGCCCGCGCGCTCCTGCTGGGCGGCCTGAGAGGCTCGTGCGGACGGGCTGCCGGCGGATCCTGCCCTGTCCCCGTCGCCCGGCTGATCGGCGTGCTCGGTGTGGTCCTGGTCAGTGACGGCGGTCACCGGTCACCTCTCCTTCTGCAGTACGGACAGCGCGGCGATGAGTTCGGCCTGGTGCTCGGGGTGGACGTCGAGGGCGTCGAGCGGGGCGAGCCGGCGCTCGCGTTCGGCGTACAGGACCCGGTCGACGTGCTGGGTGAGCAGCCGGCCGGCCCGGTCGCGCAGCCGCAGTGCGCCATGGGCGCCGATCCGCTCGGCGAGCCCCTCCCCCGCCATCCGGCCCCGGCGGCCGCCCAGCAGGCCGGTGGCGACCAGGGCGGCGACCAGCTCGGGGTCGGGTGCGACGCCGCGGTCCAGCTCGCTCACCTCGTCCTCGGCGTACTCCTCGAGCTCCCGCCGCCACCGCCGTACGGCCAGCCCGATCCGGTGCTCGGCGCTCTCCGCTGCGGAGTCGCGCGGCGCGAGCTCCGGGGCGGCCGCCGCCGGTTCGCGCCGCCAGGCGTCGTCGACGCGCTCGTCGGCGGCGGTGACGGCGCACAGCAGCAGCGCGCTGAGGCTCTCCACGAGCGCGTCGAGGAGTTCACCGGCGGTGCAGTCCAGGGGGAAGGCACGCCAGCGTTTGAGCGCGTCCCCGGCGAGCACCGCCCCGGCCTGCAGCCGGCCCCGCACGCGCTTGTGCTCGCCGTCGTACGCCCCCTCGACGGCGCTGGTGAGCCGCAGCGCGGCCGAGTACTGCGCGGCGGCGGCACCGGCCAGCTCGGGCATCCGGGACTTGAGCGAGTCGAGGACGCCGTACGCCGTGCGGGCCAGGACCTGCTGCCGGGCCGCCGGCTCCTGGGCCTGGTGGATCAGCCAGGTGCGCAGCTGGGCGACGGCGGTGAGCGGCAGGAGGCCGCCTCCGAAGGCCGACTCCGGCAGCTCGGGCACGGTGAACCGCGGCACGTGTCCGAGACCGGCCTTGGTGAGCAGCGCCCCGTACTGCCGCGACACCTCGGCGACCACCTGGTGGGGCACCCGGTCGAGCACGGTGACCAGGGTGACGTCGTACTCCTTGGCGGTGCGCAGCATGTGCCAGGGCACGGCGTCGGCGTAGCGGGCGGCCGTGGTGACCATGACCCAGATGTCCGCCGCGCAGATGAGCTCGGCGGCCAGGACGCGGTTGTCGGAGACCAGGGAGTCGATGTCGGGCGCGTCGAGCAGGGCGAGGCCGGGCGGCAGCGTGTCGGCGCTCTCGACGCGCAGCACGCGCGCGGGGTCCTCGCCGGGGAGCAGCAGGTCGTCCGTGTCGTTCTGCTGGGGTGCCCACACGCGCGTGAGATCGGGCAGGACCCTCATCCCGCCGAACCAGTGATGGTCCTCCGGATGGCAGACCAGCACGGGGGTCCGGGTCGTCGGCCGCAGCACGCCCGCCTCGCTGACCCGCCGCCCCACGATGGAGTTGACCAGCGTCGACTTCCCGGCTCCGGTCGATCCGCCCACGACGGCCAGAAGCGGTGCTTCGGGCTCCCGCAACCGGGGCACCAAGTAGTCGTCGAGCTGCGCGAGCAGTTCGTCGCGGTTGGCACGCGCGCGTGGGGCCCCCGCCAGGGGCAGCGGGAAGCGTGCGGCGGCGACACGGTCGCGCAGGGCGGAGAGTGCGTCGAGCAGCTGAGGCCTTACGTCCAAGGTCACCACATGTGAAGAATGCCCAATTTTAGGGGAATTCTGAAGCATATGAGCATGTCTGCGCGCCGACAGGACACAAGGGATGGAAGGGGCGACTGGGACACAGGCACACTCCAGGCATAACGAGTGCACAACACCCGGTGCCTGAGGCTTCAAAAGCGATGCACGATTCGTACCTGCCTGCGATTATCAGGACCGCTTCACTGAACCTCCACATCGAGCCACGGAGGCGAAGCAACAGGGACAAGGACGCGGGAGCCCTATCCTTGTCCCCGGCAACGTCACGGATCAGCCCACACCAGGGCACCACGACAGAGGCCACCACACCCGGCCCCCGTAGCTCAGTGGATAGAGCAGGCGCCTTCTAAGCGCTTGGCCGCAGGTTCGAGTCCTGCCGGGGGCGCACACACCCTCTTCCTGCGGAAACGCGTGAGGGGTTCTTTGATGTCCGGATGCACATCGCTGTGAGACCAAGCGCCTTGGCTGCCCACGATCGTGGACAACCCCGACATCGGGGTTGTAGTTCGCGCCGACGGACGCCTGGCTACCCCTCCTCGTCGTCCAGCACCTGGGTGGCCGCGCTTGGGTCCATGAGGTTGGACCACGCCTGTTCCGCCGGGAGCAGGTCCCGCTCAGGCAGGGCATACTCCGGATACCAGCCTTCAGCCTCGCAGCCGGGGACGTTGCGCAGGATCAGCACGGTCAGGTTCGGGGGAACGGAGCCGGTGATCCGGACGGCGAGGTAGGTCTCGTGGCCGTCGTCCGCCCGCACCTGGAGGCCAAGCGTGAAAGTGTCGAACTCGCGCGTGTGCTCTCGGCCGTCGCGCAGCGTGGCGTGCGCCAGGTCCAACAAAGTCGTCCGCAGGCGGCGCACGAAGCGGACACCCGCCTCGGCGCGGTATCGGACGTGGTCCTCGCGCGCGGGCAGGAGGTAAGCGGTGTGCGTCGTGGTCTTCAGACCGTCGGAATGTTCCGCGTTGTAGCGCGCCCGGGCAGCGCGGCCATCGGCCTCAAGGGCTGCATAGAAGTCATCGCCCGAGCCGTCCTCTCGCCGACCCGCCGCGACCAGCCACGGCAGGTCGGCGTCCAGCCATACCGCGCCGCGCCACCGCTGCACCTTGACCTTGAACAGCACCTGGTCATCCACGGACCGGATGCGCTCGTGCTTGCCGTCCTCGTCCGCGAACTGCTCGGACGCTTTGGCCAGCACCGGGTGGTCGATCTCGTCCAGCGGCGCCGTGACCGGCGGCACCGCGAGGCACAAATCCTCGCGTAAGCAGCGCAGCGTCGGGCGGGCCGGGCGCAGCGCGCTGGGTCCGCTCATTCCTCGATTCCCCCGACCGCGTCGATCTCCTCCGCGGTCAGCCCGGTCAGCAGCATCACATCCGACTTCAGCGATCCATCCAGCACACTGAGCGCCTCCACCATGCCGGACCGCAGATCCTCACGGCGCTGCTCCAGATACGCCCGGACCGCCTCAGCCACCAGGTCCTTCTTCGTCAGCCCCAGGAAATGAGCGCCCTGGCTGATCAACTTGTCCGTCGCCGGGTCCACCTTCAGCGGGGACTGGCGTACCGGCTTCGCCGCTGTCGTCATCGATGACACACCTCCGCTGCCATAATACCCAAGTACCTCATGGTGGGGTTGTTGCAGCGTCACCGGACTCGAGCACCTCCTGGCTCCGGCCGACGGCACGCGCCTTCGCCACCAGAGACGCCCATCGAGCAGAGATCCCGGAATCGACAGCAAGCGCTTTGACGATTCCCGTTCGTGGACGACCTGCGAACACGCAGGTGAGCACATCGCTCGGGCCCGCGCACCTTCTAAGCGCTTGGCCGCAGGTTCGAGTCCTGCCGGGGGCGCAAGTCTCCGCCCTCCCCTTGGGGAGGGCTTTTTGCTGGTCAGAACGAGTGCAGGGCGGCAAGGCGAAGCCCCGGGCGCCCCCTTGATGATCAAGGGCAGGCTCCGGGGCTGTCCGGCTGCTACCGCCTTCTTGCGGATGGCCGTGTCGCATACGTGCCGAAGTGCCGGGCAGACGGATCAACCAGGTCCGGACACCTCCGGTCCGCCACCTGACGGTGAACGCGCGATCGATTTCCTACAGCGGCTGCCCACGTCGAGGCATTCCGCCACGCCCCGAGGGGTGTCCAAGCTGGGGCTGCTCCCCGAAGCCGAAAGATGGGCCGACCACCTCAAGAAGCAGCGCTCGTGTGCCGGGACTCGTCTTGTGAGTGTCGGCCTGGCACCCCGAGATGCCAGAGGGAAGCGCGAAGAGGCCGGGCAGGAAGCGCGAAGAGGATGACTCGCGTCTCCCATCAGGCGCCAGAGTGACGTGTTCTTGAACTCATCGGGGACGTAGGGCCAGGTCCCGACGATGCGCCGACCGGGGGCGGGGGCGGGGGCGGGGGACGGCGCAACGAGTCGTCAGGCCGCAGGACGCGGGGGCGAGCCGGAGACGGGCGGCGGCGGCCGCGCACCGGAAGGCATGGGTCCGGCGCTGGATGGCATCGCTGCGCGGCGGACCCGGTCGGGCCGTCGAGTACGAGGCCCACCGCGGGTCGCCGGTCAGGCGGCCTTTTCCAAGTGCCCGGGGAAGTCGTCGTGATCGCAGGGTTGCTGAGCGGCCTTCTCGCGGGCGCGCAGGACCGCCCAGAGTGCGATGGAGAGGCCGGTGAGGTACCAGGGGGCGGGCCAGAGCGCGGTCCACCAGGGGGTGTGTGGTTCGAGGACAAGGTCGGTGGCTGCTGTGGCCATACCGGTGGCCAGGCTCCAGCACGCGAGTCGGCCGGTGTACCGGACACCTCGGGCGAGCCGGCCGGAGGCGGGGTGGGTGCGGCAGGAGGGCAGGGTTCTGCCCGGTTCGCTCAACACGGGGGAGTCCTTCACAGGGCGTGGGCAGCGTCGGAAGGTGCCGGACGCCGTAAGTGTGCATGGAGTGAAGTTGTGCCCCTAGCGACCCCGCCAGCCGCCTGTCGCCTCTGAGACAAGTTGTGCCGGAGTGGTTTTGCGTTCACGGGCTGGTAAGCGCTCTCTCCGTGCCTCCCCGTCAGGTCTGAACCTGACCGAAAAGTAGCCAGTGGCCGGTCGAGGCACACCGATTGAGGCGCAGTCGAAGCATTTCGGTCAGCATGTCCGTTCAAAACGGTAACGGAATGGAGAATTCACCCTTCAGGTGACGACCGCTTGCTCCGCCGTGTCCATATTTGCCCGGTCGAAGTGGTGGGGCTGGTTCCGGCCCGTATGACACGGGTGTTGCAGGGCACGGCTCGCAGGCTTGTGTGCTTCTTGTGACAGCTTGTGTGGCCGAGGTGACCGTGTGGGTTGCCGGTTCTGACTGTCTGTCTGACTTCCTGTGGGGGGAAGCTGATGCATTTACGTGCTGGAAGCACGTCGTTTCGGCGTGCTCGGAGAACGCACAGAACCGCTCTCGTCGCGGCGATCACCACGGCGACCGTGGTGATCGCCGCGGCACCCGGTCTGGCGGCGGTGCCGAAGCCGGAGTTACCGGAGCCGGAGAGCCCCTGGACGAAACCGACCAAGGTGGAGGCTCCCGCGACGCCGGCCGGGCCGGTCAAGGCGCCGGAATCACAGGCGGAAGCCGAGCCGTCGGCCGAGGTCGCCGCTTGGCGGGCGGCGCAGCGGGCCCGTACGGGCGGCAAGGCGGGTGCCCAGCGGGCGGGGGTCGCCGCCGAGGCCATACCGTTCATCCCCGAGGGGCAGGGCGAGGTGCCCTGGCACCGGATCATCGACACGCGTCTGAACGACGCGCTGGTGGCGCGGGTGAACGTCTCCAACGGCAATCTGATGCTCGCCGCGACCGATTTCGACATCGCCGGTGTCGGTCAGAAGCTGCAGCTGGCGCGCACCTACAACTCCCTGGAGGCGCCCTGGGGGAAGGTGTCGCAGCGCTGGTGGCAGGCGTACGAGCGCTACCTCCAGGCCGGCGACGGTGAGGTGGTCGTCTACGACGCCACCGGCGACGCCCTGCGCTTCAAGGAGACGTCCACCGGCGGCTGGACCACGCCGACGGGCTACTCCAAGGACCTGAAGAAGAACACGGACGGCACCTACACCCTGACCGACCGCAAGTCGGGCACGAAGGACACCTACGACGAGCACGGCACCCTGGCGAAGGTCACGGACAAGAACGACGGCACGATCACCGTCGGCCAGCACGACGAGGGCAGCGAGCACAAGGGCTTCAAGCTGACCGAGACCCGCTCGGGCCGGTGGGTCGACCTGGTGAAGACGAACGCCAGCCAGTGGCAGGCCAAGGACCAGACGGGCCGCACGGCGGTGTTCGACCTGGACCCGGCGGGTAACCTGGCGAAGGTCACCGACACCGAGGGCAAGGCCACCGCCTACGCGTACGACTCCTCACGCCGCCTGACCAAGGTGACCACCCCCGAGGGCACCGTCACCCTGTTCACCTACGACGACCACAACCGCGTCACCTCCATGCAGCGCGCCACCGAGTCCTCCGGCGGCGGTCACACGGGTCCGACCTGGCGCTACGACTACACCGCCGCCACCCCCTCCGACGCGGGCACCACGACGGTCACCGACCCCGATGGCGACGAGACGCGGTACGCCCACAACGCGGACGGCGAGGTCACCAAGGTCACCGACCCCCTGAGCCACTCCCGTCATGCCAAGTACAGCAACCACCTGGTGCAGAGCGCGATCGACGCCATGGGCACCGGTGCGGACGGCACCGGTGGCAACACCACCACCTACGGTTGGGACGGCCGCAACAACGCCCTCTCCCAGAAGCTCCCGCTCGGCGCGACGGCGTCCGTGACGGCGTACCAGACGATCGCAGGCACGGACCTGCCCAACGACTTCACCACCGCCGACGGGCGCAAGGACACCTTCAAGTACGACACCAACGGCAACACGATGTCGGTGACCACCTCCGGCACCGCCGGCGGCACCCGCGAGTACACCTACAACAAGGACACCCCGACCTGCGGCGGCTTCGAGGGCCAGCGCTGCACGGCCGAGGACGGCAACGGCAAGGTCACCTCGTTCGCCTACGACGCCAAGGGCAACCTCAAGTCCGTCACCCCGCCCGCGCCGCTGGGCAAGACGGAGTACACCTACGACGCGCTGGGCCGGGTGGAGACCGTCACGGACGGTCGCGGCATCAAGACGGTCTACGTCTACGACAACCGCGACCGCGTGACGAAGGTGTCCTCCACCAACGCCACGGTCACCTACTCCTACGACGGCGACGGCAACGTCAGGACCCGCACCGACGCCTCCGGCACCACGGGCTGGACCTACGACAAGCTCAACCGCGAAAGCGTCCGCACCCTGCAGAACGGCGCCCAGACCGCCCTCGCCTACACCCCGGGCGGCGAGGTCGACCACTACACCGACCCGACCGGCAAGACCGACTACACCTGGGACAAGGCCGGCCGCCTGGACTACCTGACCGCCCCGGACGGCAAGAAGACCGACTTCGACCACAACAACAACGACAAGCGCACCAAGACCGTCTACCCCGGCGGCACCACCCAGTCGGTGACGATCGACAAGAGCGGCCGCCCCGAGGCCATCAAGACCACCTCGGGTACGACCACCCTGATCGACCTCGCCTACAGCTACAAGAACACCGCGGGCAAGGACACCACCAAGATCCGCACCCGCACCGACAACCTCACCAAGTACAAGACCACCTACGACTACGACTCCCAGGACCGCCTGCGCTACGCCCTGGAAGCCGACTCCGCGGGTGCCCGCAAGGCGTCGTGGCTCTACTGCTGGGACAAGGCCGGCAACCTCACCAGCCAGGACGGCACCAAGAGCGCCTGCCCCGGCGGCACCACGTACACCTACGACGACGCGAGCGAGCTGACCGGCAAGAACGGCTCCACCACGGGCTGGTCCTACGACAAGCTCGGCAACGAGACGGCGGGCGCGAGCACCACCGCCCGCACGAACGAGACCTGGACGGACCACAGCCAGCTCTCCGCCATCACCGCAGGCGGCAAGAACTACGACCTGGTCCACGCGGGCACCGACAACTCCGAGCGCACCAAGCTGGGTTCGACCTGGTTCCACCACACCGCGCTCGGTCTGGCCTCCACGACCACCAACGGCGTCGACACCGGATTCATCCGCGAACCGGCGGGCACCTTGAACTCCATGACGACTGGGGGGAAGTCCTACTACTACCTCACCGACGCCACGGGCAACGTCCTCGGCCTCGTCGACGACACCGGCAAGCGCAGCCACACCTACGCGTACGGCCCCACCGGTCTGCCCCGCGGCACCACCACCGAAGCGGCCCCCCAGCCCCACCGCTACACCGGCGCCTACCTCGACCCGACCGGCCTGTACAAGATGGGCCACCGCTACTACGACCCGTCCCTGGGCCGCTTCACCCAGCCCGACCCCTCCGGGCAGGAGACCAACTCCTACCTCTACGCGGCCGGCGACTTCATCAACAACAGCGACCCCACAGGACTTTTCAGCCTCTCCGACGCTCTCGATACAGGGGAGAAGATCTTCAGCGCTGCCACCGGATGTCTCGCTGGAGTCGGAGCCGCGGGTGAATCCGGAATTCTCACAGCGGCGACGGGCTTCTTCGGAGCGCCAGGTGGTGTCGCGGCCGGGGTCCTCGCCTGTGGCGTGGGTGCAGGGGCAGCCTTGATTGGGGCAGACATCATCTCCTATGGGTAACAAGCGCATGAGAGTCCCCGACGGCGCTTCCGGCGCAAGCCGTTCGTCACGGAACGTAGAAGAGAAGGGTGCCATGTCCATCAGCCCGGCCAAGAAGTTGACAGTGTTCGTAGTAATCGGCACCGCCTTCGGACTGTTCTGCGTCATCCTGGGCGTCCTCAATCAGAACTATGTACTCGTGGGCGCTGGAATTCTTGCTGCTCTCGGAGGGCTGGCACTGACCGCCATGGCCATTTCCCGCCAGAGGCAGAGAAGGTGAGAGCGCGTTGGCAGTGATCGGTGACGGCTTCGCCTGTTCCGCCCCCGTCAGAGGTTGAGAGATGTCTGGTGGGTCGGGAAGCGCACCAAGCTGGGTTCGACCTGGTTCCACCACACCGCGGTCGGCCTGACCTCCACGACCACCAACGGCGTCGACACCGGGTTCAACCCCGAACCGGCGGACCGACGGTGCAGCGTGGAGAACAGCGCGCCTCATCGTCAGCGTGCTCTTCCTGGCGGCTTTGGCCTAATACCTCACTCTGTCCGTGCCCGTGCCCCGCCACAGGGCTTTTGCATCTTCGGAGCCCTCTGCCTGTTCATCGGAAACATCCCTTCTGGCCCTTCTGGCTGCACCGCCCGCCCTGAGGCCTGATCATGGTCCTGGAACGGGACCGAGGGCGGCCGAGGGCCGGGGAAGGAGTGCGACGTGCGGCTGCGCTGTGCTGTGCTGGACGACTTTCAGAAGGTGGCGACCGAGGTTGTCGACTGGTCGCCGATCGCGGGCGAGGTGGAGGTCGTCTCCTTCGACAGCCATCTGGACGGTGAGGACGCCCTGGCCGCCGCGCTGGCCGAGTTCGACATCGTCGTCACCCTGCGCGAGCGCGTGTCGTTTCCCGGGGCGCTGATCGCCCGGCTCCCCCGGCTGAAACTGATCGTCGCCTCCGGTATGCGCAACTCGGTGATCGACTACGCGGCCGCCGAGGAGCACGGTGTCACCGTGTGCGGGACGGCCAGTTCCTCCACCCCGCCCGTGGAGCTGACCTGGGCGCTGCTGCTCGGGCTCGCCCGGGGCGTGGTGGAGGAGAGCAATGCCCTGCGCTCCGGCGGCCCCTGGCAGTCCACCGTCGGTGCCGACCTGCACGGCCGCCGGCTCGGGCTCCTCGGCCTCGGGAAGATCGGCGGCCGGGTGGCCCGGGTCGGCCTCGCCTTCGGTATGCGCGTCAGCGCGTGGAGTCAGAACCTCGGGCAGGAGCGCGCCGACGAGATCGGCGTCGAGCTCGCCCCCTCCCGGGAGGACCTCCTCGCGAGCAGCGACTTCGTCTCGGTCCATCTCGCGCTGAGCGACCGTACGCGCGGACTGCTCGGGCCCGCCGAACTCGCGCTCCTCAAGCCGACCGCGTATCTGATCAACACCTCGCGCGCGGCCATCGTCGACCAGGAAGCCCTCCTCGCCGCCCTGCACGAGGGCCGGATCGCCGGCGCCGGCATCGACGTCTTCGACATCGAGCCCCTGCCAGCCGACCACCCGATGCGCACCGCCCCCCGCCTCCTCGCCACCCCGCACCTCGGCTACGTCTCGCACGCCAACTACACGACGTACTACGGCCAGGCGGTGGAGGACATCCGCGCGTTTCTCGCGGGCGAGCCCGTACGGCGGCTGCCCTGACGCCCGTACGGGACACGGGCACGTCGGCCGGACACACGACAATGGCCGGGACCCGTGTCGGGTCCCGGCCATCTTCCGCTGGGCCGGTGGGCTCACGCGAGGGGCGCCGACGTGGACGGGGCGGCGCCTCGGACTCGGCGGGAGTCAGGCCCTCTTGCCTGGCACGACGGCGCTGCTGACGCAGGACACCTGGCTGTGCGCGGTCGGGCATTCCTGCGTCGAGTTGTTGACGACGGTGACCTTGCCGCCCTTGTCGGTGGTGTACGTGTACTGGCTCGTGTCCACGCAGCGAACGTGCCCGTTGCCGTCGTCGGCGCACTTGCCGGGGTCACCGAGGGCGGAGGCCTGGACGGCGCCGACGCCGAGCAGAGCGAAGCTCCCCAGAATTCCCGCTGCCGCCGCGATCTTCTTCGAGATGAGCATTTACCTGTTCCTTTGCGGTCGACTCCCCGCCGCTGGACGTGGAGTCGTTCCGGACGCATATTCCGGCCGAGAAGCCGATTCCGGCTGAGAAGCCAAGAGGCAGGCCCCGGGGCTCGGACACCTGGTTCGAGCCCCGGGGCCTGCCTGGATCACCTGGTCGGTGATTACTTGCCCAGAGTGAAGGCCTGCGAGCAGGTCACGGACTCGCGCTCGCTGTTGTCCTGGTTGGCGAGACCCAGGATGGCGAGGTTGACGTTGACGTCGTCGATGTTGATGAGACCCTCACGCGAGTCGTTCTGCTCGCACGACTGGGCCTGCTTGTTCTCGAGCTTGAACTGCTCGTCGCCGTCCGCAGCGTGACCAACGCCAGCGCCGAGGAAGCTGACGCTGCCGAGCATGGCCACGACGACCGCGGCCTTCTGGTACTTGCGCATTACTTCTCCGATTTCTCGAATTGACACAGACCGTGATGGGCTGGTCACCGACAGTCGCCAACTTTAGGCGGCGTTCGCATCTCTTGACGGGCGAAACGCCCAACCGCGTAAATTTCTGGATAAAACCTGTTGTACGACCGCGTAGACCGACGGAGTCGTCAGCCCCTCGGGGCGGGGGCCGTGACGCTGTCGACGCAGCTGACCTGGCTGTGCGCGGTCGGGCAGGTCTGCGTCGACTCGTTGACGACGGTGACGTTGCCGCCCTTGTCCTTGACGACCTGGTACTCACTCATCTGCACACAGCGGATGTGACCCTTGCTGTCCTGGACACAGGTGCCGGGACCCTGCGCCGAGGCCTGGGCGGCGCCGACGCCGATCAGGGCGAAGCCCCCCAGGATTCCCGCCGCCGCCGCGATCTTCTTCGAGTTGAACATCTACCTTTTTCCTTTAGCCAGGCGGCAGGCCCCGGTGCTCGGACGCAAGGTTCGAGCACCGGGGCCTGCCTGGATCAATCCGATCAGTGGCCGCCGCGCAGCGAGAAGGACTGCGAGCAGTTCAGCGACTCGCGCTCGCTGTTGTCCTGGTTGGCCAGGCCGAGCAGGGCGGCGACGTTGACGTTCACGTCGTCGACGTTGACCAGACCCTGGGTGCTGTCGTTCTGCTCGCAGGACTGGGCCTGCTCGTTCTCGAGCTTGAACTTCCCGTCCCCGCCCGCAGCGTGACCCACGCCGGCGCCGAGGAAGCTGACGCTGCCGAGCATGGCCACGACGACCGCGGCCTTCTGGTACTTGCGCATTACTTCTCCGATTTCTCGAATCGACACAGACCGTGATGGTCCGGTCACTGACAGTCGCTAAGATAAGCGGCGTTTGGGACTTTTGCCACGCGAAACGCCTCGTGGCGTGAGTTTCTTGTGAAAGTGCACGTCACGGCGCTGAAACGGTTCCACGGGTGGTCCAGTCCGGAGCCGCCACACCGAGCCAACTCCCGCTCGGGCGGCCACTGCTCACGACGAGCGGGAGACCGGCGGGACCCGCCCGTCCACACCTCACGGAGCGCAGTCCCGGTCAGTAGACACGGCGACGGCCGGGGAGTACGCACTCGGACGGCGATCAGCACCCGTTTGGCGGAGTCCCTGTTCAAGATGGGTGATCCGTAGAAGATTTCTCGTGACCGCTCCGGGGCCGCCGCGTTGAACGGGCAGTGCGGCAGCGCGTACTGCTGCCGCACTTACCTAGTCAGTAAGGGAGAACGTGATGTCTCGCATCGCGAAGGTTGGCGCTGTTGCTCTCGGCACGGGCGCCGTGGTGCTCAGTGGGGCCGGTCTCGCCGCGGCGGACGCCGGCGCCAAGGGCGCTGCCATCGGCTCGCCCGGCGTCCTGTCCGGCAACGTGGTTCAGGTGCCGGTCCACGTTCCGGTCAACGTGTGCGGCAACACCGTGAACATTGTCGGCCTGCTCAACCCGGCCGTCGGCAACGAGTGCAAGAACAGCGACGGCGACAAGAAGGACAACAAGAAGCACGGCAAGAAGCACGGCCACCGCCACTGACGTCCGCTGGACGTCCGCTTGACCCGAGAGCCCCGGCCCCCCGAATGCCGGGGCTCTCCCCATGTATCCGCCCCCTCAGCCGTAGCGGTAGATCCGGCCGACGTCCTCCAGTTCCTCCGGCGTCACGTCCCACGGCGGCAGCCTCTGGCGCCGTGCCACGATGCGGCCGTGCTGCCGGTCGCCCTGGCGCGGCGGCGCCGCGGGGAGGTAGCGGGCACCGCGGTGCCGGCGTTGCCAGCGATACCACTGCAGGTCGATGAAGGCGTGGTGCAGCCAGAACACGGGGTCGTTGACGGAGGCGCCGCCGAGCATGTCCCCGCCGACCCAGCCGTGCACCCGGTTGTGGTTGCGCCAGGCCGTGTCGCCCCGGCCGGTGTCCCAGCCCTCCAGCTTGTTGCGGAAGCCCCGCGTGACCGTCGAGTCCCAGGGCGCCGCGTCGTAGACGGGGTCCTTCAGGGCCCAGGCCAGCTCGCTCTTCGTGGGCAGGTCGACCGGTCTGCGGGGGCGTCCGAACTCCCGGGTGAGGAATTCCCTGTCGGTCACGTTCACCTTGATGGTCCAGTTGCCGTGCCGGTAGGCGAACGGGCCGGTCATCACCTGGTGGTCGGAGCGGCGCCCGTCGCCCCCGAGGAGACGGTCCGTCCAGGGTGCGGAGGTGGTCGTGCGGTCGCGTGTCCAGTCCCAGTACGGCACCGTCACCGAGGAGTCCACCCGGCGCAGCGCGCGCTCCAGTTCGAGCAGGAACCGGCGGTGCCAGGGCAGGAAGGAGGGCCCCATGTGCGCGGCGCGCAGCCCGGGCTCGCCGTCCGAGGAGAAGTACTCGACGTGCGTCCGGACGAACTCGTCGTACTCGCCCCGCCGTTTGACCTCCAGGAGCGCCTTGACGAACCGGCGCTGCTCGGCCCTGGTGAGCGTGGCGGCGTCCTTACGTACGTACGCCACGCCGGTCCTCCGTGTGCGCGTGCCCCGCGCTGCCCGGTCCGGGAGCGCGCAGCCGCCGGCCGGGGCCGAGTGCGTCGACGGCGGCGCGGGCCGCCTCCAGCGGTGTCGGGTAGGAGCAGTAATGGTCGACCATGCTCAGCCAGGTGCCGTCGGCCCGGCGCATCAGATGCAGCGGGCGGCCGTCCACGGTGACATGGCACCGGCCCTGCCCGGCCGGGCCGTGCGGCGGGGTCCACTCCACACCGATGCGACGGCCGCGGTAGGTCTCCGTGAAGGCGGTGTCCTTCCGAACGCCGCCGGGGCCGGGGCGCTTGGGCCAGAGAGCCGCGCCCACCGGGGCCGCCAGTGCCGCGGCGAGGGCGCCGACGCGCAGGGCGCGCGTCGCCTCCCGCCGTGTACTGCCCGCCGACAGGGGGGCCGCCGGGGTCGGCGCCCCGTCCCCCGCCGGTCCTGTGCCGATGCTGACGGCCATGGCCCACTCCTCGTCCGGTTGCGGTGTCGTAGCCGTAACCGCCGGACGTGCCGCGCGGTCACCGCCGCAGGGCCAGACAAGTGATCACCGGTGTGCGTACCCGGACACATGCGGAGGGCCGGTCCTCGGACTTTCCGAGGACCGGCCCTCCGCGGGGCGTGGTTCCAGCCCTAGAACCACAGGTTGCCGTGCACCGGCTTGGCGTCGTTGACCGTGGAGGCGGCGTTCTTCGCGGTGTGGACCAGCGACTCCTTGCCCTCGGCGGTCACGTCCAGGGGGACCTTGGTGCTCACGCCGCCGGTGAGGTCGGTGGAGGCCAGGTCGCGGGAGTTCTGGGCGGCCGGGGCGGGCTCGGGGGCTGGGGCCGGGGCGGGCTGAGCGACCGGGGCGGGCTGCGGGGCGGGCGGAGCGACCGGAGCGCTCTGCACAGCGGGAGCCGGCTGGGGAGCGGGTGCGGGCTGAGCGACCGGAGCGGGCTGCGGAGCGGCTTGGGCGACCGGGGCGGCCTGCGCGGCCGGAGCGCTCTGAGCGACGGGAGCGCTCTGCGCCGGAGCGGACTGGGCAACCGGGGCGGACTGGGCGACCGGGGCGGCCGGAGCACTCTGGGCCACCGGAGCGCTCTGCACATCCGGGACGCTCTGAGCGGCGGGGGCGCTCGGGGCGACCATGGCGTCCTGGGCGAACGCCGGGGTCGCGGAACCGGCGGCGATCAGGGACCCGGCAAAGACGGCGGCAGCCTTCAGAGACTTCATCGTGTTCCTTTCTTCGGCAACGCACGTCGCCGGAGTGGTTTCTGTCGCCGTGCCTAACGAGCCCTGGCCTGGGCGGAAACCGGAACTGCCGAAGATTGCCAATACCTCATACGAGATCTATTAAAGGACCGGACTGCGGGCGGTACTTAAGGCTGTGAAAGGACAGCAGTCGTGGCGCCGCTCCCTGAGGCCGGCACCACGACTGGACGAGTTCACGGGGCCGGCGGCAGCAGTGGCGTCAGCACCGAGACCTGGGGCGAGAAGAAGTCGTCGGGCTCCGCCTCCGGGGTCGTCGAGGTGCTGGACGTCACCGACGTCACGGTGTCCTCGTCCTGGAGCGCCGGGTCGCTGGAGGTCAGTTCGGCGAGGAGCTCGTCCGCGCCGCCCAGCAGGTCGTCGACCAGGGGAAGGACGCCGCCGACGCCACCGGTGATCGCGTCCAGGAGGCCGTCGACAGCCCCCAGCACGAGGTCCAGCAGGTCGGTCACCGGGTCGGCGGCGCGCCGCTCGGGCACCATGGCGGGCAGGGCGGGCAGGACGGGAGCAGGCAGGATCACCGGCGCGGGGGTCAGGGGCGCCACGGGGGACGGGGTCTGCGCGTCGTCCTCGGCTGCCGCCTCGGCCAGGGCGGCCTTCGCGGCGTCTCCCAGCTTGATCGCCTCGGCGGCGGTCAGCCGGCCGTCGCTGTCCCGGAGTACGGCTTTCAGCAGGTCGGCGACGGGGGTGAGCGTGCCCCAGTTGATTCTCTGGATCTGTACGAGGCGCACATCAGCGCCGGGAAGCCGGGCATCGGAGGCCACATGGCCGTGCCCGCGGGCCGAGTCGGCCGCCATTGCGACGGGGCCGGTGATCCCGACCAGAAGGGCGGCGCACAGTGCGCTGGACGCGATGCGCCGTGCGGGCAGAGCACGCATGGGGATTCCTTTCGACGGCGATGGATCTTGAGCCCACCGTGAAAGAAGCCCGGCATTTCCGCAAGCATTCATAGGCTTTTCGGGAATACATAATTCCCCCTTTCGCCGCGTCCGGCCTGATCAGACGCTTTGTCAGGCCGCACCGCCCTCGAACCCTGATGGAGTAAAGGCCGGGCGCCCGCCGGGCGGAGGCGCCGTCCGGCACCGGGGCGGCGGCCGGAACCAGCAAACACTTGCGATTTCACGATTCCGACACACTTGTCAGACTTCACCGAATTTCATCGACTATGTCCGATTGATGACTAGAGTTGCGAACCGCCCGACGCCTCCCCAGCGCGGACTCATCGCACTCGTGGCGCTGCCGCCACGGCCACCTGTTCCGAAAGGGCAACGACCGGTCATGCGCCATTCCCTGGGCCCGCTGTTCCGCCGCGCGACCGTGGGCGCCCTCGCCCTTGCCGCCCTGTGGGCAGCCAGCAGTTCCCCGGCCGCCGCGCCGGCCGCGGCGCCCTCGCCGGAGGCCGAGAGCCTCGCCTTCGCCGAGCGGTACCGCGCGCTCCAGCACGGCGGCATCGTACGCGCCGCCAACGCCTCGATCACCTGCCGCGCCGCCCAGCGGCCCGCCTGCCCGGACGCTCAGGCGGGCGGTACGGCGGTCAACGGCGACTTCGACATGTTCTACGTCGACGTCGACCGCGACCCCAACACCTACAACTCCTCCCGCTCGGAGGTCCGCCTGCCCAGCGGCTCCCGGGTGACGTACGCGCGTCTCTACTGGGGCGGCAACCTGCGCGTGGGCGAGCAGAAGCCGCCGGAGGACAACGGGCGCGTGCTGATCGCCGAACCCGGCGGGGAGTACAAGCAGTTGCTCGCCGACACGCTGGTCGGCCACCGTGTGCTGGACGGCATGGACGCCTTCCAGGCCTCGGCCGACGTGACGGGCCTGGTGCGGGAGGGCGGGTCGGGCCTCTACACCGTGGCGCAGATCAACATCGCCATGGGCAGGTCGGCAGCCGGGGCCTGGGGCGGCTGGACGCTGGTGGTGGCCTACGAGAACCCCTCGGAGCCGCAGCGGCACCTCGCGGTCTGGGACGGCTTCACCTCGCTCAGGTCCGGTGCCCAGGAGGTCCGCGTGAGCGGCCTGGGCTTCGCCGCGGGCGCCTGGGGCCGTGCGGGCCTGGTGACGTACAACGGCGACCGCGGCACCGGCGGCGACTCGTTCACCGTGGCGACCGGCCAGTCCGGGACCGCCCTCACCAACTCCGCCAACCCCCGCGACGACGTCCTCAACTCCACCATCAGCGAGCCCGGGGCGGACGCGTCGCGGGTGCCCGCCCACGCCAACACCCTCGGCTACGACTCCGATGTGTTCGATCTCGGCGGCGGTCTGCAGCAGGGCGGCGACCAGGCGACCTTCCGGATCCAGTCCCAGCGGGACGCGGCATGGGCCGGCGTGCTCTTCGTCGCCGTCGACGCACGGCGATGAGTCCGTCGCCGCCCGCCCCGAACGCCATCGCGAGCGAGGAATCCGCGCACATGTCTCTGTCATCCACCGCCCCCAATCCCAGAGTTCTCCATCTCACCCAACCGGTGGACGGCGGGGTGGCGCGCGTCGTGACGGATCTGGTCGCGGCACAGCTGTCGGACGGCCTGGACGTCACCGTGGCCTGCCCCGACAGCGTGCTCACCGCGAGACTGCGCAAGCTCGGCGCGCGCGTACGGCACTGGCACGCGACGCGGTCGCCGGGTACGTCACTCGTCCGGGAGGTGCGGCATCTGGCCCGGGTGATCGACGAGGTGCGGCCCGATCTGGTGCACGCGCACAGCGCGAAGGCCGGACTCGCCGGACGTCTCGCGGTACGCGGGCGGATCCCCACGGTCTTCCAGCCGCACGCCTGGTCGTTCGAGGCGGTCGGCGGGCCCACCGCGGCCCTGGCGCTCATGTGGGAGCGCTGGGGGGCGCGTTGGGCCTCGCGCACGGTGTGCGTGAGCGAGGCCGAGCGCGCGACCGGCATGGGCGCCAGGATCACCGGCCGGTGGACCGTCGTCCCCAACGGCATCGACCCCGAGCGTTTCCACCCGGCCACCGCCGGCCTCGTGCGCGCCGGCCTCCCGCCGCTCACCGGCATCCCCCCGGCGGCACCGCTCGTGGTGTGCGTGGGGCGGCTGTGCCGGCAGAAGGGGCAGGACGTCCTGCTGCGGGCGTGGGACGACGTCGTACGGCGGGTGCCCGACGCCCGTCTCGTCCTGGTCGGCGACGGGCCGGACCACGACCGGCTGCGCGAGGACGCCCCTCAATCCGTGGTGTTCACGGGAGCCGTCGCCGACGCCTCCCCCTGGTACCAGGTCGCCGACCTCGTCGTCCTGCCGTCCCGCTGGGAGGGCATGGCCCTGGCGCCGCTGGAGGCCATGGCCTGCGGGCGGCCCGTGGTCGTCACGGACGTCGACGGCGCCCGCGAGAGCCTGCCGCCCGCCTTCTCCGCCCGTTGCCTGGTCCCGCCGGAGAACCCGGTGGCGCTGGCCGGGGCCGTCACCGAGCTGCTGACCGACCCGCTGCTGCGCGAGTCGCTCGGCGACCAGGGCCGCCGGCACGTGCTGTCCACCCACGACGTGCGGCACACCGCCGAGGCCGTCTCGGACGTCTATCGCGATCTGCTCGGCCCCTGGACCGCCATCACCGGCGCCGAGCACGGCCGGCGGCTCGACACCGGACATGGCGCCGAGCCGAACCGGACAACGCAGCTCGTCGAGACCACCGAGTACAGGGAGTCCATCCACTCGTGACCGCCGAACGCACCGTGCCCTCCCCCGGCGTACCGCCACGGGAGCACGGATCCTCACCAGTCTCGGTCATGCCGCCGCGCGGCACCGCCCCCGGATTCCGGCTGTCCGCCCCACGGCGCCCGGCCCGGCCGGTCTCACCCGTGCCGCTGCTCGCCGCGGACGGCGTCGCCGCCCTGGCGGGCGCGCCCCTGCTCGCCGAAGTCCCGCGCCAGCCCCTGCTCGTCACCCTGCTGATCGCCCTGACGCTGCTGCTGCGCCCGCGCGACGGGCGGCCGCCGGTGCCGGGGCTGCTGGAGGAACTGCCCGCCGTGTGCGGCCGTGTCGCGGTGGCCTGGCTGGCGCTCGCGGCGCTCCTCGCGGCGTACCGGCCGGAGCACGCGCTGTCCCTCCGGACCGTGCTGGCGGGGCTCGCGCTGCAGGCGGCGGCCTGCTGTGCGCTGCGCGGAGCCGTGCACGCGCGGCGGCGGGCCGCGCTGCTGCGCCACCCGCACCCCGCGCTCGTCCTCGGACCGGTGGCGACCGCGCAGCGGGTGGCCGCCGGTGTGCTGCGTCAACCGCGGTGCGGGGTACGGCCGGTGGGGATCGTCGCCGAGCAGCCGGACGGCACCGGGACCCTGCCGGTGCTGACGACCGCCGAGGAGGTCGAGCGGGCGGTCATCCAGAACGGGGTGCGGGCGGTGCTGGCCGTGCATCCCTCGGTACGCGCCGAACAGGAGCCGCTGCTGCGGGCGCTGGCCGAGTCGGGCTGCGTGGTCTGGGAAGTCGACGCCGACTCCCCGTCGTACGCGACACGGGAGCGGCTGGCCGGGTTCTCCTGCCGGCGTCTGGACATGTCCCCCGCCCGGCACGGCGGCGCGGGCAAGCGGGCCCTCGACATCCTGGTGTCGGGGGCGTTGCTGTTGCTGGTCAGCCCGCTGCTGCTGACCTTCGCCGTGGCGCTGCGGCTCAGCGACGGTCCTGGCGTGGTGTTCCGGCAGGAGCGCATCGGCAGGAACGGGGAGCCGTTCACGCTGCTGAAGTTCCGTACGCACCGCCCGGTCGACGAGCACGAGTCGGCTACCCGGTGGAGCGTGGCGAACGAGAACGAGATGCGCTGGTTCTGCCGGATGCTGCGGCGTACCTCGCTGGACGAGCTGCTCCAGCTGTGGAACGTGCTCCGGGGCGACATGAGCCTGGTCGGCCCGCGGCCCGAACGCCCCTACTTCGTCGCGCAGTTCGGCCAGACCTACCCCGGCTACGCGGTCCGCCACCGGATGCGGACCGGCATCACCGGCCTCGCCCAGGTCAACGGGCTGCGCGGCGACACCTCCATCGAGGACCGCTGCCGGTTCGACAACGCCTACATCGACGACTGGTCCCTGTGGCAGGACGTGTGCATCCTGCTGCGCACCGCGGCCACGGTGGTACGTCCGACGGGGAGCTGAAGGGTGAGCCTCGCACTGACACCGCTCCCCCGCCGCCTCCTCACGCTGACGCCGGTCCTGCCCGTGGTGGCCGTACCCGCCCTGCTGGCCCTGCCGCGCACGCCCGACGGCGCGGGGCCCGCCGACGTGCTCTCCGGGCTCGTGGTGATCTACTGCGTGATCCGGCTGCTGCGCGAGCGGCGGCGCCCGCTGTCGCCCGTCGCGGCCGTGGTGCTGGGCCTTCCGGTCGTGGGCCTCGCGCTCGCCGCCATGGGGGCGTTCTCGGCCGAGGCCGGGCTGACCGGCCTCGGCCGCTATCTGCAGACCTTCGTCCTCGTCCCGGCGGCCGTGCTGCTCCTGCTCCGCGACCGGTCCGGCTTCCGGCTGGCGGCCTGGTCCTTCGTGGGGCTCGGGCTGTGTCAGGGGGCCGTCGGCGTCCACCAGTTCGTCACCCGGACCGGCGCCTCCTACCAGGGCGCGAACATCCGGGCGGTGGGCACCTTCGGGCCGCAGGACGTGATGGGCATGGCGACCGCGGTCTCGCTCGGCCTGGTGTGCGCGGTCGGGATCGCGCTGGGGCGGGCGTCCGTACGGCAGCGGGTCGCCGCCGCCGGGTGCGCGCTGGTGCTGATGCTGCCGCTCGCGCTGTCCTTCAGCCGGGGAGCCTGGATCGCGACCGTCCTGACCTGCACCGTGCAACTGGTGCTGGCCGGGTTGCGGCGGGCGCTCAAGGTGGCCGCGGCCGCGGTCGCCTCGGGCGTGATCCTGGTGGGCGGCTTCGGCGTGGGCTCGGCGCTGCTGCAGCAGCGGATCGACAGCATCGCGCAGGTCGCGGACACCCCCGACCAGTCCGTCGTCGACCGGTACACCCTGTGGGCGTCCGCCACGGACATCTGGCGCGGGCATCCGCTGACCGGCGTCGGGCTGAAGGGCTTTCCCGAGTACCGGGACGGGCACGCCACGCTGGCGCTGTCGTCGGGCAGCGAGACCGACGGCGCGGGAGCGGCGTACCAGCGGCAGCCGCTGCTGTCGCCGCACAACATGTATCTGCTGGTGCTGAGCGAGCAGGGCCTGATCGGGCTGCTCGCCCTCGCCGGGAGCTGGCTGGCGCTGCTGGTGTGCGGGGTGCGGCGACTGCTGCGCGTGCGCGACCGCGGCCCGGGGCTCGACTGCGGGCTCGTCGCCTGCGGGCTGCTGGTCTGGCTGCTGACCGACTTCGCGTACGGGGACATCGGCGGTCCCGCGACCGTACTGATCGCCGTGGGCATGGGGCTCGTGGCGTGGTGGGCGCTGTCCGGCGACGCGCGTGCGGACGTCGCGGACCTGCCCCGGGCAGGGGTGCCGGAGCGCGCCGAGGAGGCCATGGCGCGATGACGGTGGTGCCTTCGCAGACCCCCGGTCCCGAGACGGACGACGCGGCGACCGTGCCCCCGGCGCGTGCCGGTGCCGCCGTCAAGGCCGGGGACGGTGTCACGGCCGGGGACGGTGTCACGGCCGGGGACGGTGTCACGGCCGGGGACGGTGTCACGGCCGGGGACGGTGTCACGGCCGGGGACGGTGCCGACCCGGCGGCCTCGGTGTCGGCGCCTGTCTCCGGGAGCTTCCTGGCCAGGGCCGCGCTGGTGACGGCGTCGCTGTCCATCGCCGGCTCGCTGCTCGGCCTGGTGCGCGACCAGTCGCTGGCGCGGCTGTTCGGTGCCGGGAGCGACACGGACGCCTTCCTGGTCGCCTGGACCGTGCCGGAGTTCGCCGCCACGCTGCTCATCGAGGACGGGCTGGCGATCGCGCTGATCCCGGCGTTCAGCATGGCGCTGGCCCGCCGCGCCCGGGGCGCCCCGGGCGACCCGGTCCGTGACCTGGTCGGCGCCACCCTGCCCCGGCTGTGCCTCGCCCTGACCGCGGTGGCCGCGCTGGTCGCCGGCACCGCTCCCTATCTGGTCCGGGCCCTGGCCCCGGGCCTGCCCGACCCGGGGCTCGCCGTCGACTGCACCCGGATCACGGCGACCTGTGTGCTGGCCTTCGGACTCGCCGGGTACTGCAGCGCCGCCCTGCGGGCCCACCGCTGCTTCCTCGCACCCGCGGCGATCTACGTCGCCTACAACACCGGCATCATCGCCTCGATGTTCCTCCTCGCCGAGGGCTGGGGCGTGCGCTCCGCAGCGGTCGGGGTGGCGGCGGGCGGCTGTCTGATGGTGGCCGTGCAGGTGCCGTCGCTGTGGCGGCGACTGGCCTCGCCCGCGCAGCCGCTCGCCAAGGCCGGGGCCGTCGTCGAGGAGCGGCCGATGCAGGTCGCGCTGGTCGCCGCCGTCCTGCTCTTCGCGCTGTGCCGCCAGTCGCAGGTCCTCGCCGAGCGCTTCCTCGCCTCCGGTCTGCCCGCCGGCGCCATCTCGCATCTGAACTACGCGCAGAAGGTCGCCCAGATCCCGATGACGCTGTCGCTGATGGTGTGCACGGTCACCTTCCCGGTGGTGGCGCGGGCGCTCGCCGAGGGCGACACGGCACGGGCCCGCAGCCGTGTGGAGCGGGACCTGGCGCTCGCCGCCGCTCTGGTGCTGCTGGGCATGTGCGCGGTGATCGCCTGCGCCCCGCAGATGATCGAACTGCTCTTCCAGCGGGGCGCGTTCACCGCGGGCGATACCGAGGCGACGGCGGACGTCATGCGCGTCTACGCCCTCGGACTGCTGGGCCAGACGCTCGTGGGAGCTCTGGTCCGCTCCTACTTCTCGGCGGGCCGGGCCACCTGGTATCCCCTGGGCGCGATGACGGCGGGCATCGCGGTGACGTCCGTCATCGGCGCCGTGACCGTGCACTCCTGGGGCGTGGCAGGGATCGCCGCCGCCAACGCGCTGGGCATCACCGTCACGGCCGCCCTGCTGCTCGCCGGGCTGCGCACGGGCCGGATCGACAGCCCGCACAGCGTCTCGGTCCGTGTCCCGCAGGTCCTGGCCGAGCTGGGCAGACTGGCGGGCGCGGCCGTCGTCGCCACGCTCGCGGGGGCGTTCGCCGCGAGCCGGCCGGACTCCCCGGCGGCGGGCCTCGCGGCCGGCTCCCTGACCGTGACCTTCGTCTTCGTCCCGCTCTCCTGGGCCCTCGGTGCCCAGGGCTCCGCGTCCGCTCTGCGCTCCCTACGCGCCGTCACACGAAGGCTCGCACATGGCCGCTTCCGTTGATTCCCTCGACACCGGCAGACCCCCGGCCCCGCACAGGGGCCCCGTCCCCTGGGTGGCGATGTACCACTCGGTGGGCGACTGCTCCGACGACCCGTACCGCATCACGGTCACGCCCGAGCGGCTCGACCGGCAGCTGGCGTGGCTGCGCCGCCGGGGGCTGCGGGGCGTGTCCGTGGCCGAGCTGCTCGCCGCCCGAGCCCGGGGCGAGGCACGGGGCCTGGTCGGGCTCACCTTCGACGACGGGTACGCCGACTTCGTCACCGAGGCCCTGCCGCTGCTGCGCCGCCACGACTGCCGCGCGACCCTCTTCGTGCTGCCCGGCCGGCTCGGCGGCGAGAACGCCTGGGACCCGCTCGGCCCGCGCAAGCCGCTGCTGACCGCCGACGGCATCCGGCACGCGGCCGCCGAGGGCGTGGAGATCGGCTCGCACGGACTGACGCACGTCGACCTCACCCGGGCGGACAACCTCACCCTCAGGGCGGAGGTCGGGGAGAGCCGGGCGCTGCTCACGGAGCTGACCGGCGCCTGGGTCGACGGCTTCTGCTATCCGTACGGCACGGTCGACGCCCGTGCCGTCGAGGCCGTACGGGAAGCGGGATACACCTACGCCTGCGCCATCGACCCGGGTCCGCTGACCGGTCCGCACGCCCTGCCGCGTGTGCACGTGGGCCAGAACGACACGGCGATGCGCCTGCACCTCAAGCACCGTCTGCACCGGCTGCGCCGGCGCCCGGTGGAGGGCCTGTGAGATGAGGGCTCTGCACATCATCACCGGGCTCGGCGTCGGCGGCGCCGAGCAGCAGCTGCGGCTGCTGCTGCGTCATCTGCCCGTCGACTGCGACGTCGTGACGCTCACCAACCCCGGCGCGGTCGCCGACGGCCTCACCGCCGACGGGGTCCGCGTCACCCATCTCGGCATGGGCGGCAACCGTGACCTGGGCGCACTGCCGCGGCTTGTCCGGCTGATCCGCGCCGGCGGCTACGACCTGGTGCACACGCACCTGTACCGGGCCTGTGTCTACGGGCGGTTCGCGGCACGCCTCGCCGGAGTCCGGGCGGTCGTGGCCACCGAGCACTCCCTGGGCGACTCCCAGATGGAGGGCCGCAGACTGACGGCGGGGGTGCGCCGGCTGTACCTCGCCAGCGAGCGGCTCGGTTCGGCGACGGTCGCCGTCTCCCCGACGGTGGCCGGCCGCCTGGAGCGCTGGGGCGTGCCCGCGCCGCGCATCGAGGTCGTCCCCAACGGCATCGACCTGGACCGGTTCCGCTTCGACGCGGAGCGGCGCGAGGACACCCGCCGCCGGCTCGGCGTGCCGGAAGGGGCGTGGGTCGTCGGCGGGGTCGGCCGGCTCAGCCGGGGCAAGCGGTTCGACGTCCTCGTCCGCGCGCTCACGCTGCTCCCGAAGGACCACTGGCTGCTGCTGGTGGGCGGCGGCCCCGAGGAGCCCTTCCTGCGCCGCACGGCCCAGGAGGCCGGTGTGGCCGGGCGTGTGGTGTTCACCGGGGAACGTCCCTACCTGCCCGACGGTTCGTCAGGACCCGACCTGCCCTCGCTCACCTCGGCGATGGACCTGCTCGCCTCCCCGTCCGCCGAGGAGGCCTTCGGCCTGGCGGCCGTGGAGGCACTGGCGGCGGGTCTGCCCGTGCTCTACGCCTCCTGCCCGGCCATCGAGGACGTACGGCCGCCCGCCGCCGGTGTCCGGCGGGTGACCGGCGGCCCCGAGGCGTACGCCCGCGCGATCGCCGAGGTCCGGGCGGCCGGTGCCCGGCCGCGCACGGCATCGGAGGTCGCCCGGCACTACAGCATCACCCACTGCGCGGCCCGTCTCACGGACGTGTACGCGGCAGCGGTCTCCAGTTCGACGTCCCCCTCTTCCCCCGCCCCTTCCCCTTCGTCTCCGGGAGCCGACTCCTCATGACCGACACTCCGATCCGTCAGCACCGCCTGTCCCTGGCCCGCCTCAGGGAGCTTCCCCTGTGGTCCGTGGTCGCGGCCGGCACCCTCGCCGGGGGCCTGCTCGGCGGTGCGTACGGCCTGCTCACCCCCGCGACGTACACGGCCACCAGCTACGTCATCGCGGTGCCCGCGGGGAAGGCCTCGCCGGACGCCGCCCTCGGGTTCGCCCAGGCGTACGGCCGGGTCGCCACGCAGCTCGCGGTGCTCGGGGACGCGCAGGTGTACGCGGGCGTGCCGGTGCGCATCCTGCAGCGCAGTGTGCGCACGGCGACGTCGCCGGACGCGCCGATGGTCGCCGTCTCCGCCACCTCCTCGCAGCCGGGCCTCGCCGTCGACATGGCCAACGCGGTCACCCGTTCGCTGACCCGGCACGCGGACGACACCCGGGGCAACACCCACGTACGGCTCGTGCAGTTCTCGCGGGCGGTGGAGCCGAGCGAGCCGACCTCCACGTCGACGGCGGTGACCGGTCTGGTCGGGGCGAGCGCGGGCGGTCTGCTGGGCGGGCTGGCCCTGCTGGCGCGGCCGAGGAGGAACGGCCAGGAGGAGGAGCCCGCCCCGGCCCCCTCGGTGCCGAGCCCGGCCGCCGCCGCCGATGTCCGCGGACAACGGTGACGGCGGCGGGCCTCGTCACATCAGCCGGACTACCACCAGTCGAAGCGCAGGCAGAGCTTCCCGCCCAGCCACTCCTCCACCCAGCTGCCCAGGTCCAGCGGCGTGCAGTCCGCCGGGGGCGGCGGGGTGCCGGGCGGGGTCGGCTTCGGCGTGGGCGCGAGGGGGGGGGTCGACTGGCCGGTGCGGCCGAACAGGACGGACCGGTAGAGCTGGGACGACTTCGGGTTGGCCCCGCACTGCCACACGCCGTGCGGGCAGTAGTCGGTCAGCGTGTTGTAGAGCGGCTTGTGCTCCTCCATCCAGGCGAGCATGTCCCGCATGTAATCGGCATTGTCACCGTTGCGGAAGAGCCCCCATTCCGGATAGGAAATGGGTTTGCCGTGAGCCTTGGCGAAATCCACGTGGTCCTGCAACCCGTAGGGCTCTTTCACCTGTTGTTCGAACGACATCCCGGCAGGCTGGTCATAGGAATCCATGCCAATGATGTCGACCGTGTCGTCCCCCGGATAGCATTTCGTCCAGGGAACGGCGTCGCGGCCACGGCTCGGCGTGAAATCGAACCGAAATTCCTGGCCCGGCACGGAACGCATGGTGGTGACGATCCTGTTCCAGTACTTCTTCCAGGCCTCCGGGTCCGGCCCACAGCGATGGGTGTACGTGGTGCCGTTCATCTCCCAGCCGAGCACGAGGACCGTGTCCGGCACCTTCAACTCCACCAGCCGCTCGGCGAGGGTCCGGAAGTGGTGATCGAACTCGCCGGCCGCGCCCCGCTGCAGCAGCCGCCGGACCTCGCTGTCGGAGACGCCCTCCTCGTTGCGCTCCTGCATGGGGACGTTGAGGACGAGCATCCGGTCGGCCTTCTTGTTCCGCCAGTGCGCCCACACGTCCAGGAACCCGGGAGCGCCCTCGATGTCGCGCCAGCGGTGGCCCGGCAGATAGGTGTGGCCGGCGCGCAGCTCCGTACCGCCCAGCCAGTGGCTGAACAGCGGCATCCGGGCCACGCCGCGGGCGTCGGACTTGAGGAAGACACCGAAGGCCGGGGCCTCCTCGGCCGCCGCCGGGGTGGTGGCGGCCGGGACCGGCGTGGACGGCTGGGGGACGGCCGGCGACGCGAGGGCCGAGGGCGTGGGCACGGGCGGTGGCGGTGGGGTGGGCGCCGGGGCCCTGGGTTCGGCGGCTCGCGCCACGCCCGCCCCGGCCACGGGGCCGGACGCCAGGGCGGCCGAGGCGGCGACCGCCGCCGCCCCCAGGGCCAGCCGGCGGACCCCGGCCCGCTTGTGCTGTGGGGCCATGCCTGCTCCATTCTTCACTCTCGTCCGGACCACTGCCCACGCTTTTGTTATTGACGGGCAGTCATATGAAGTCAGTCATAGAAAGGCCAATGACGCCACTGCCGTTGCGGCTTTCGAGTGCCGTGCTCGCCCGTGCGGGTGAGCCGATCGGAAAAGAAAGAGAGAATTCGTGTCGCTGCTCGACACCCGCGTCCCCGCCGTAGTAATGCGGATCGACCGGAACCCTTTTCATCACGGCACGCTGGGGGCCGCGCGTTCGCTCGGCAGGGCGGGCGTGGACGTACATGTCGTCGCGGATTCCGCGGGAAGTCCCGTCGGCGCGTCACGATATGTACGCCATATGCATTCCCCGCCGCTCCCGGGAGCGTCTCCGGACGACGTCCTCGCCGTGCTGCGCCGCGTGGCCGAGCACATCGGGCGGCCCGCGGTCCTGATCCCGATGGACGACGCGACCGCGATCGCCGTGAGCCGGACGCGGGACGAACTCGCGCCCTCCTACCTGCTTCCGGCGATGCCGAACGCCCTGGCCGAGCGTGTCGCCGACAAGGCGGAACTGGCCGCCGTGTGCGCGGCCGTCGACGTCCCGTACCCGGAGACACTGGTCCCGGACAGCGCGGCGGAGGTCGCCGACGCCATGCGGCGCCTCGGGCTGCCGGTGGTGGCGAAGTGGAGCCGGCCCTGGCTGCTGCCCGCCGGCAGCGGGCTGCGCTCCACGGTGCTGGTGCGGTCCGTGCAGCAGGCCCGGGAGCTGTTCCTGCGCACCGGCGAGGCGGGCAGCCGGATGCTGCTCCAGGCGTATCTGGCGCCGGGGCCGGACCGGGACTGGTTCTTCCACGGCTACGCCGACCACGCGGGGAATGTGCGCGGGGGCGGTCCCGGCCGCAAGCAGCTGGCCTGGCCGCGCGGGGCGGGGCTGACCGCGGTGGGCTGCTGGACGCCCAACTCCCAGGTGCAGGCGCTGGCCGAGCGGCTCGTCGACGCGCTGGGCTACCGGGGCATCCTCGACCTCGACTTCCGCCGCTGCGGCACGACGGGCCGCTACCACCTGCTCGACTTCAACCCCCGCACCGGCGCCCAGTTCCGGCTCTTCGCGGACGGCGCGGGCCTGGACGTCGTACGGGCCCTGCACCTGGACATGACGGGCCGTCCGCTGCCGGACGGGTCGCCGCTGGCCGGGCGGAGCTTCGTCGTGGAGAACTACGCGCCGCTGGCCGCCCTGAGCGCGGCGCCGGGCGGACGCGACCGCGAACTGGCCTGGTACGCGGCCGACGACCGCTCCCCCGGACGGGTCATGTGGGCCCTGTGGTGCCGGCATGTGTCCCGCCGGCTGCGTGAACGGCTGGGCACGACGACGCCGACGGCGGCGCCGGCGCTGATCCCCCGGGCCGCCTCGCCCTCCCTGACCGACAACGAGAAAGCGAGCAGTTGATGGTGTACGACCTTCTGGTGGTGGGCGCAGGCCCGTACGGCCTGTCGATCGCGTCCCACGCCGCGGCCGCCGGGCTGAACCTGCGCGTGTTCGGCCGGCCCATGGCGTCCTGGCGCGACAACATGCCCCGCGGCATGTTCCTGAAGTCGGAGCCGTGGGCGTCCAACCTCTCCGACCCGGCCGGGCGGTGGCGGCTGGACGTCTACTGCGCGGAGCAGGGACTGACGGCGCGTCACGCGAAGCCGATCCCGGTCGAGGCGTTCGCGCAGTACGGCCTGTGGTTCGCGCGCAACGCCGTACCCGGCGTGGACGAGCGCATGGTGACCCGGGTGGCGGCCGGGCCAGCCGGCTTCACGGCGGTCGCCGAGGACGGCGAGGAGGTGCAGGCGCGGGCGGTGGCCCTGGCGGTCGGTGTGATGCCGTTCGTCGAGGTACCCCAGGCCCTGCGCGGACTGCACCCCGCGCTGGTGACGCACAGCAGCCACCACAGCGACCTGGAACGCTTCCGCGGCAAGGACGTCACGGTGATCGGCGGCGGCCAGGCCGCTCTGGAGACGGCGGCGCTGCTCGCCGAACAGGGCACGCGGGTCCGGGTGCTGGCCCGGGCGGAACAGCTGGTGTGGAACGACGTGCCGCCGCCCTGGGAGCGCCCCTGGTGGCAGTCGGCCCGCTCCCCGCACAGCGGCCTCGGCCCCGGCTGGCGGAACTGGTTCTACGCGGAGCGCCCGGGCCTGTTCCGGCGGCTGCCGGAGCCGACCCGGGCCCGTATCGCGACCACCGCGCTGGGACCGGCCGGGGCGTGGTGGGTGCGGGACCGGGTCGAGGGTGTGGTGGAACTGCTGCCGGGCCATGAGGTGGCCGCGGCCTCCGCGGTGCCGGGCGGGGTCCGGCTGGACACGGTGAGCCGTACGGGCGCCCCGCGCAGCCTGGAGACCGAACACGTCATCGCCGCCACGGGATTCCGGGCGCGCTGCGACCGGCTCGGACTGCTCGCGCCCGAGCTGCGCGGCTCGCTCGCGGCACTGCCGGACGGCTCCCCGGAGGTCGGGCACGGCTTCGAGTCCTCCCACCCGGGCCTGTTTCTCGCGGGCCTGGTGACGGCCTCGGGCTTCGGCCCGGCCATGCGCTTCGTGCAGGGCGCGGCCTTCACGGCGTCGACGCTCGTCGGAGGCGTACGCCGACGGCTCGGTGCGATGCCCGCGGCCGGCACCGTCCCCGCGCCCGTGGACGGCAACCGGACCGAGTCGCCCTCGCCGGTGCACCGCTGACGGCACATCGCACGGTGGCCCAGGGCCGCTGACGGCTACGGAGCCGTCAGCGGCCCGTTTTCCTGCGCGGGACCCGTGGCCGGGGCCTGCGGGTGCCTGGACGGCCGACACCCCCCGGATCGCGATCGACGGGGGGTGCGGACGGTGCGGTGTGCGGGTGCCGGACGGTCGCGTCCGGCACCCGGGATCGGCTAGCGGGACGAGCTGGTGCGCCCGCGGCGGTACATCATCACTCCGCCGACGATCAGGGCGGCGCTGGCGGCCGACGCGGCGGCCAGGGCCTCACTGCCGGTCTCGGCGAGCTGGGGCAGCGGGCCCTCCTCGACTTCCGCTTCCTCGGTGACGGAGGAGTCCTCGGTGTCCGGCGTGGAGCCCGTCGGCTCGTCCTCGTCCGGGGTGGGGACTTCCTTGGCCGGAGGCGTCTTCTCCTCGTCCGTCGACGGGGTGTCGTGGCCGTGGTCGTGGCCGTAGCCGCCGCCGGACGACTCGTTCTCGCAGTCGTTGCCGTACGTCGAGTTGAGCGCCGCGCCGCCGTCGACGGAGTTGCCGCACGCGTTCAGGGGCAGATCGACCGGCGCCTGCACGTTGTTCCCGGAGAGCACGCCCGGGGACCCCTTCGTGACCGCCGACGCGTCCGCGCCCGCGCCCCCGTCGTGGTGCTTGGGCTTGTGCGAGGTGTTCTTGCAGGAGTTGCCGATCGCCTTGTTGAGCGCCGCGAGTCCGTTGACCGTGTTGCCGCACAGGTTCACCGGCACGTGGACCGGCACCTGCACGCTGTTACCGGAGGCAACGCCCGGGGAGTCCTTCGCCACGCCCGACGCGTCGGCGTCAGCCAGGGCGGGGCTGCCGTACAGGGACAGAATCCCCGTGGCGGCGGCCGCCGCGAACGCTCCCTTGCTCAGGGTCTGTCGCAATGTAGTCGTCCTCCTGCTTGAAGAATGGGGCAGCGGTGAAAGATCGCAGCGCTGCCCGCTCCACTGCCTCATCAACCCGGCGCGGGAGGATTGGTTCCGCAGGTTCACCCGGTTGGCCCGCCGCGCGGCCCGAGGGCGAGAGGCTTCTCAGCCCCGCCTGCTGGCCGCCTGCTCGATGGTGTCGGCGAGTTCGTCCACGGCCCCGTCCCCGGTGCGGTCGGCCAACGCACGGGCTCGGTCGGCGAGTTCACCGAAGCCGGCCGGGGCTCCCGGGACACTGTCTTCTCCTGTGCGGAGGGCGTCGGCGAACCAGGCCGCCACCGCGGTGACCTGGAAGCGGCTCGGGGCGTCCCGCAGGGAGTCGTGGAGGGCGTCGGCCTCGAGGTCGCCGGACTCCTCGTGGGGGTCGCGGGTGTCCGGGTCGAGCCAGCGGACGGTGGCCGTGGCGAGATGGCCCTCGGTGCCCGGCTCGGTGCGGACGGCGTACAGGGCGGTGACGGTGTGGCCGGGGCCGACCTCGCCGCCGTCGACCCGGTCGTCGCGGAAGTCCTCGTCGGCGACGCGGCGGTTGTCGTAGCCGATCAGGCGGTACTCCTCGACGGTCGCGGGGTCGAAGGCGACCTGGGCCTTGGCGTCGCGGGCGGTGAGGTCGATGTGGCGCGGGAGTTGCTCGCAGAAGACCTTGCGGGCCTCTTCGCGGTCGGACACGTAGACGGTGTGGCCGTCGCCCTTGTCGGCGAGGTTCTCCATGAGGGCGTCGCCGTAGTCGCTGCCCACGCCGACGCCGAAGAGGGTGATGCCGTGCTCGCGGCGTTCGCCGGAGATCCGCTCCAGGATGGCGTCGGCGTCGGTGTCACCGGTGTTGGCGAGGGCGTCGGAGACCAGGACGACCCGGTTGGTGGCGCCCTCGCGCAGGCCTTCGACGGCCTCCTCGTAGCCGGTCTCGACGCCCGCGCCGAGGTTGGTGGAGTTCTCGATCTCCAGTTCGTCGATGGCGTCGTGGATCTCGTCGCGGTTGCCGTCGAGGCGGGTCATGGGCAGGACGGTCTCGGCCTCGTCGCTGAAGGTGACGAGGGCCACCGAGTCGTCGTCGCGCAGCCGGTCCGTCATCACGGAGAGGGACTCCTGGGCGAGGTCCAGACGGCCCGCCTCGGCCATGGAGCCGGAGACGTCGATGACGAAGGTGAGGGCGGCGGGCGGGCGTTCGCCGGTGCGTTCCGCGGAGCGGGTGGCGAGGCCGACGCGGACCAGGGACCAGTCCTCGTCGGAGGTGCGGGCGCCGTCGACGGTGACCGAGAAGCCGTCCCCGTCCGGGCGTTCGTAGTCCTGGCGGAAGCTGTTCACGAACTCCTCGGGGCGGACCGTCAAGGGGTCGGGGAACCGGCCGTCGGCGAGGGCGCGGCGGGCGTAGTCGTATGAGGCGGTGTCGACGTCGAGGGCGAAGGTGGAGAGGTGGCGGGGGTTCTCCCGGCGGTGGTCCTCCTGTTCGCTGAGTTCGTCGCCGTGGGTGGGGGTGGTCAGGCCCGGGCTGTAGCCGTCGCGGTCGGCCGCCTTGCCGCCTCCGCTGCTGTCGGCGCCTGAGCTGCACGCGGTGAGCAGGAGTCCGCTCGCCGCCGTGAGCGCGAGCAGTATTTTTCGTGTCCGGTACCGCTCCATCGTCCGTGCCCCCTGGGTCCGTCTGTGTCGGCTTCTTGCGACTGTGACGGCGCAGGGGGTCGGAACGTGCGGTACGGAGCGTTGCGGAAGCGTCTCGAAGCGGCCACGGAGACCGGCCTTCGAGACCGGTGGGTGATCCTCCGTTGACCTAGGAAACGACGTCCTTGCGCGCGAAACCCCGGAAGGCCAGGGCGAACAGCACGAGCGCGTACGTTATGGAAATCGAGGTGCCCTGGATCATGTCCGACCACTCCAGCTGCGGGCGGACGGCGTCGAGCCAGGCGTACTGCCAGTGCGCGGGCAGGAAGTGGCGCCAGTCGCCGAGGGCCGTCACCTCGTCGAGGACGCTGCCGATGATGGTCAGGAACACCGCGCCGCCGACCGCGCCGAGCGGGGCGTCCGTCCGGGTCGAGAGGTAGAACGCGAGGGCCGCGGTGACCAGTTGGGACACCATGATGTACGCGACGACGATCAGGATGCGCTGGGCCGACGTGCCCGTGGACAGACTGCCGCCGGTGGGGAGTTCGAGCGGGCCCCAGCCGTAGGCCGCGGTGCCGACGGCGAGGGCGACGACCGGGAGCAGGACCATCGCCGCGAGGCTCAGGCTGAGTCCGACGGCGAGCTTGGACCACAGCAGCCGGGCCCGGGGCACGGGCGCCGCGAGCAGATAGCGCAGGGAGGACCAGCTGGCCTCCGAGGCGACCGTGTCGCCGCAGAACAGGGCGACGGGGATGACGAGCAGGAACCCGGCGGCGGAGAACAGGTTGACCGCCGCGAAGTTCGCCCCGGACGCGGTCGCCGTGTCCATGAGGTTGACGCGGTTGTTGTTGCCGCCGGGGTTGCCGCCGACCTGGAAGGCGATCAGCAGGATGATCGGCAGGGCGAACAGGACGCCGCCCATGACCATGGTGCGGCGCCGCTTCAGCTGGCGGACCAGCTCGACGCGGAAGGGCAGGGTGCGGCCCGCGCGGTAGCCGTCGGCGACCTCGACGGGAGGCTCGGCGAGCGTGCTCATGCTTCGGCTCCGATCAGGGTGAGGAAGGCGTCCTCCAGGCGGCGGTGCGGGCCGACCGACCGCACCGGCACGTCCAGCCGTACGAGTTCGGCGACCAGGCGCTGCGGGGAGCCGTCGGCGTCGAGCTGGACCAGGATTCCCTCGTCGGTGCGCACGGCCGAGGCGACGCCCGGCAGGGCGGTGACCTTCTCCACGACGGGGTCGTCCACGGGCGTGGCCGTGCCGACCAGAAGCGTGTCGCCCGAGCCGACGATGTCCTCGACCGGGCCCGCCTGGACGAGCTGTCCGTGGTCCATCACGACCAGGTGGGTGCAGGTCTGCTCCACCTCAGCGAGGAGGTGGCTGGAGACGATGACCGTGCGGCCGGCTGCGGCGTAGCGGATCATCACCTCGCGCATCTCGCGGATCTGGGGCGGGTCCAGGCCGTTGGTCGGTTCGTCGAGGATGAGCAGGTCCGGCAGGCCGAGCATGGCCTGGGCGATGGCGAGGCGCTGGCGCATGCCCTGGGAGTAGGTGCGCACCGCGCGGGCGAGCGCGTCGCCCAGGCCCGCGATCTCCAGGGCCTCCTCCATGTGCGCGTCCTCGGCGGGGCGGCCGGTGGCGCGCCAGTACAGCTCCAGGTTCTCGCGCCCGGACAGGTGCGGCAGGAAGCCGGCGCCCTCGACGAAGGCGCCGACCCGGGAGAGGACCGGGGCACCCGCGCTGATGGCGTGGCCGAAGACGCGGATCTCGCCGCCGTCCGGCTTGATCAGGCCCATCAGCATGCGCAGGGTGGTCGTCTTGCCCGCTCCGTTGGGGCCGAGCAGTCCCAGCACCTGGCCCTTCTCCACGCGGAAGGACAGGTCCTTGACGGCGTACCGGTCGGAGGACTTGGCGTAGCGCTTGCTCAGGTCGGTGATCTGGAGGGGGACCTCGGCGAGCTCGGGCTCGGGCGGGGCGGGGGCCGCGGTGCGGCGGCGGCCCGTGATGATCAGGGCCAGGGCGATCACGGCGCCGGCGATCGGCATCCACCACACCCAGGCGGGCAGCCCGCCCTCGGTGTCGCGCTGGCCGAGGGCCGAGGGGACCTTCAGATCGCCCTTGAGGGAGACGGTGTACGTCGCCGGGGAGACCGGGGAGGCGTAGCCGAGGTCCGTCGAGGCGAGGACCAGGCGCAGCCGGTGGCCGTCGTCGATCTCGTGGTCGATCGCCGGGAGGGTGATGGTGACGTCCTTGCCCGCCTTGGCGCCCTCGACCCTGAGGGGCGTGACGAGCTGGGACGGCAGGACCTGCTGGGAGCCGCCGCCGGGGCCGACGTCGTAGACCTTCGCGAAGAGCACGGCGTCGTCGCTGGTGGACTTCACGTGGACGGTGGCGGTGGGCGAGCCGGTGATCTGGACGTCTTCGCTGAAGGGCTTCGACTCGAACGCGGCGAACTGGCCGGGGAAGTCGAGCGAGATGCCGATGCCGAGCGTGGAGAGCTGGCTGAGACCGCCGGCACCGCCGAGGCCGGGCAGGGCGGAGACGCCGGGCGGGCTGGCGCCGGGCGGGTTGTCGAAGGTCTGCTCACGTCCGGCCAGGGCGATGGAGCGCTGCTCGGCCTCCAGGCCGGGGTAGCGGTCCGAGGTCACGCCGGTCAGGCGGGGTTCGCCGTCGCCGGAGCCCGTGCCGAGGGTGCGGGTGACGCGGAAGGCGGGGCCGGTGTCGGCGGCCTTGTCGTCCTTCAGGTAGCGGTCGAACCAGGTCGTGACGCGGTCCTGGACGCGGCCGGTCTCCATGTCGCCGCCGTCGTGGCCGCCCGCGATCCAGTCGACGTCGACGGGGGCGCCGCCCGCTCGGATGGCCTTCGCGGCCTGGTCGGCCTGGCCGAGCGGGAAGAGGGAGTCCGACTGGCCCTGCATCAGCAGGGTCGGCACGTCGATGTCCTTCCCGACGGCGGACGGCGAGCGCTCCTCCAGCATCTTGCGCGCCTCGGCGTCGGGCTTGCCCGACTCGGCGACCCGCTCGTACATCCGGCACAGCGCGGGCTCGAACTTCTCGCAGCCGCCGCCGGAGTTGACGAAGATGCCGGCCCACAGCTTCTTGAACACGCCGTTCGGGAACAGCGCGTCGGCGAGGTTCCAGTACGTGATCGCCGGGGCGATGGCGTCGACGCGGTCGTCGTGGCCCGCCGTGAGCAGGGCGATCGCGCCGCCGTAGGAGCCGCCGGCCATGCCGACGCGGGGGTCGCCCTGCTTGTCGAGCTCGACCTGGGGCCGCTTCGCCAGCCAGTCGATGAGCTTCGAGACGTCGGCGACCTCGCCCTTCGGGTCGTTCAGGCCGATCTTCCCGTTCGACTTGCCGAAGCCGCGTGCCGACCAGGTCAGGACGGCGTACCCGTCTCTGGCGAGGCCCTCGGCCTGCTGCCGTACGTCCTTCTTGCTGCCGCCGAAGCCGTGGCCGAGCAGCACGGCGGGGCGGCGGCGGTCTCCTCCGGAGGTGAAGAACGAGGTGTCGACGCGCACCCCGTTCCCCATGTCCTGGACCCGGTCGGAGCGGTGGACCGGGGGCGTCTCGTCGTCCGCGACGGCCGTCCACGTTCCCGCGCCCGCGAGCACGACGACGGCGGCCCCGGCGGCGAGGAGCCTCCGGGGTCGCCGAAGCAGCCCGTTCAGTCCGGGCAGTCGAAGATCCATGCGTCAACGGTACGGGGTGAACCTGTCGAACAGTTGTCGACCGGAGGCCGATGTGCGGGCCATTCCAGGGGTGTACACAGGGTTCCGGCGTACTGCGGGTGGTGTATGGCTTCGAGCTCGGCGGGGGCCGTGCGTCGCCGGGTAGCGGGTGCGTTGGGGTTGTTCGCGCAGTTCCCGCGCCCCTGAGGGGCGCCCCTCAGAGCGCCCCCGGAGAAAAGACCTCAGTGGTTGCGCGGGAAGCCCAGGTCCACGCCCGCCGGGGCGTCGGCCGGGTCCGGCCAACGGGTGGTGACGACCTTGCCGCGGGTGTAGAAGTGCGTGCCGTCGTTGCCGTAGATGTGGTGGTCGCCGAAGAGCGAGTCCTTCCAGCCGCCGAAGGAGTGGTAGCCCACGGGGACCGGGATCGGGACGTTGATGCCGACCATGCCGGCCTCGACCTCCAGCTGGAAGCGGCGGGCGGCGCCGCCGTCCCGGGTGAAGATCGCGGTGCCGTTGCCGAACGGCGAGGCGTTGATGAGGTCCAGCGCCTCCTCGTAGGTCTCGGTGCGCAGCACGGTCAGCACCGGACCGAAGATCTCGTCCTGGTAGGCCTTCGCGGAGGTGGGGACCTTGTCGAGGAGCGAGATGCCGATCCAGTGGCCGTCCTCGAAGCCGTCTACGGTGTAGCCGGTGCCGTCGAGCACGACCTCGCAGCCCTCGGCCGCCGCGCCCTCGACATACGAGGCCACCTTGTCGCGGTGCACGGCGGTGATCAGCGGGCCCATCTCGGAGGTCGGGTCGTTGCCGGGCCCGATCTTGATCTTCTCGGCGCGCTCGCGGATCTTCTCCACCAGTTCGTCGCCGATCGAGCCGACCGCGACGACGGCGGAGATGGCCATGCAGCGCTCGCCCGCGGAGCCGTAGGCGGCGGAGACGGCGGCGTCGGCCGCGGCGTCCAGGTCGGCGTCGGGGAGGACCAGCATGTGGTTCTTGGCACCGCCCAGGGCCTGGACGCGCTTGCCGTTCGCCGAGGCCGTGGTGTGGATGTAGCGGGCGATCGGGGTCGAGCCGACGAAGGAGACGGCCTTGACGTCCGGGTGCTCCAGCAGGCGGTCGACGGCCACCTTGTCGCCGTGGACGACGTTGAAGACGCCGTCCGGCAGGCCTGCCTCCGACAGCAGCTCGGCGATCTTCAGGGATGCCGACGGGTCCTTCTCGGAGGGCTTGAGGACGAAGGTGTTGCCGCAGGCGATGGCGATGGGGAACATCCACATCGGCACCATCGCCGGGAAGTTGAACGGCGTGATGCCCGCGACGACGCCGAGCGGCTGGCGGATCGACGATACGTCCACGCGGCTCGCCACCTGCGTCGACAGCTCGCCCTTCAGCTGCACGCTGATGCCGCAGGCCAGGTCGACGATCTCCAGACCGCGGGCCACCTCACCGAGCGCGTCGGAGTGCACCTTGCCGTGCTCGGCGGTGATCAGCTCGGCGATGGCGTCCCGGTTGGCGTCCAGCAACGCCCGGAACTTGAAGAGGATCGAGGTCCGCTGCGCCAGCGAGGACTGGCCCCAGGTGGCGTAGGCCTCCTTGGCGGCGGCGACCGCCGCGTCCACCTCGTCCACCGAGGCGAACGCGACCTTCGTCGTCACCGCGCCGGTCGCGGGGTCGGTCACCGGCCCGTGCGTGCCCGAGGCGCCTTCGACGGTCTTGCCGCCGATCCAGTGGTTGACGATCTTCGTCATGGCCGGGAACTCCTTCACAGATGGCGGCGTCGGGTGGAGACGTGCCGTTCGTACAGCTCACGTGCCTTGACCGCGGACGGCCGTGTCGCGGTCTCGGCCACAGGTACATCCCACCAGGCCTGGGCGGGAGGCGCGCCCGACACTGTGTCTGCCGTTTGGGTCTCGACGTAGACACATGTGGGAGTGTCGGCGGCCCGGGCCTCGGCGAGGGCCTCGCGCAGGTCCCGGACGGTCTTCGCGCGCAGGACGCGCATGCCGAGGCTGGCCGCGTTGGCGGCGAGGTCGACCGGCAGCGGCGACCCGGTGTACGTGCCGTCCTCGGACGGGTAGCGGTAGGCGGTGCCGAACCGCTCGCCGCCCACCGACTCGGAGAGGCCGCCGATGGACGCGTAGCCGTGGTTCTGGATGATCAGGACCTTGATCGCGATGCCCTCCTGCACGGCCGTCACGATCTCGGTCGGCATCATCAGATACGTGCCGTCGCCGACCAGCGCCCACACGGGCCGGTCGGGAGCGGCCAGCTTCACTCCGATCGCGGCCGGGATCTCATAACCCATGCAGGAGTAGCCGTACTCCAGGTGGTACTGGTCCCGCGAGCGGGTCCGCCACATCTTGTGCAGGTCGCCGGGGAGGGAACCGGCCGCGTTGATCAGGATGTCGGAGTCGTCGACGAGGGCGTCCAGGACGCCGAGGACCTGCGGCTGGCTGGGGCGGGTGTCCGGTTCGTCGACTTCGTAGCAGGCGTCGACGCGTTGCTCCCAGCGCTCCTTGTCCTCGGTGTACTCGGTGGCGTAGGAGCCGGCGACGCGGTGGGCGTGCGGGCGGAGGGCCTCGGTGAGTTCCGTCAGGCCGCTGCGGGCGTCGGCGACGAGGGGGTGCCCGGCGAGCTTGTGGCCGTCGTAGGGGGCGATGTTGAGGTTGAGGAACCGGACGTCCGGGTTCGAGAAGAGGGTGCCGGAGGCCGTCGTGAAGTCGGTGTACCGGGTGCCGACGCCTATCACCAGGTCGGCGGTGCGGGCGAGTTCGTCGGCCGTGGCCGTGCCGGTGTGGCCGATGCCGCCCACGTCCTGGGGATGGTCGTGCCGCAGGGAGCCCTTGCCGGCCTGGGTTGAGGCGACCGGGACGCCGGTGGCCTCGGCGAACTCGGCGAGTGCCTCCTCGGCGCGGCTGTGGTGGACGCCGCCGCCCGCGACGACCAGGGGCCTCGCCGCCGAGCGGATGATCCGTACCGCCTCGGCGAGTTCCGTCGGGTCGGCGCCGGGACGTCGCACGGTCCAGACGCGCTCGGCGAAGAACTCCTCCGGCCAGTCGTAGGCCTCGGCCTGCACGTCCTGGGGCAGGGCGAGGGTGACGGCGCCGGTCTCGACCGGGTCGGTGAGCACGCGCATCGCGTTCAGCGCGGAGGGGATCAGGGCCTCGGGCCGGGTGATCCGGTCGAAGTACCTCGACACCGGGCGCAGGCAGTCGTTGACCGACACGTCGCCCGCGTACGGCACCTCGAGCTGCTGCAGGACCGGGTCGGCGGGGCGGGTGGCGAAGATGTCGCCGGGCAGGAGCAGCACCGGCAGGTGGTTGATGGTCGCGAGGGCGGCGCCGGTGACGAGGTTGGTGGCGCCCGGGCCGATGGAGGTCGTCACCGCGTGCGTGGAAAGTCGGTTGGACTGCCGCGCGTAGCCGACCGCCGCGTGCACCATGGCCTGTTCGTTGCGGCCCTGGTGGTACGGCATCGCCTCGGGGTACTCCAGCAGCGCCTGGCCGATCCCGGCGACGTTGCCGTGGCCGAAGATGCCCCAGGTGGCGCCGATGAGCCGCTGCCGTACGCCGTCACGCTCGGTGTACTGGGCGGACAGGAAGCGCACGAGCGCCTGTGCGACCGTCAGCCTCGTGGTCATCGGTGTCCCTCCCGGCTGGTGTGGGGCCTGGTGTGGGGGACCTCCGGCGCGGGGCCGTAGCGGGCGGGGAGTTGTCGCTCGCTCTTCGCTCCTGCCAAAGCAAAGCGGCCTCCCGCGCCGGAGGCGATCTGGGCCCGGGCGTGCGCACACACGCTCTCCCCGCCCGGGAAGGGAGAGTGCTCCTTGAGGACGTACGGCTGACCGGTCATCAGGCGGCCCTCACAGCAGTCCGACGGCGGTGTCCACGGCGGCGGTCACGTCACCGTCCGCCGGGTACAGCAGCGAACGGCCGACCACCAGCCCGCGCACGGTGGGCAGTTGCAGCGCGCCGCGCCACTTCTCGTACGCCCCGGCCTGCTCCTCGGGGGAGCCGCCCACCTCGCCGCCGAGCAGTACGGCGGGCAGCGTGGAGGCCGCCATGACCTCGGCCATGTCGTCGGGGTTCGCGGTGACCGGCACCTTCAGCCAGGTGTAGGCCGAACTGCCGCCGAGGCCCGAGGCGATGGCGATGGACTTGGTGACGGCCTCGGCGGAGAGGTCGTTGCGGAGCCGGCCCGTCTCGTCGCGGCGGGAGATGAACGGCTCGACGAAGACGGGCAGCCGCCGGGCTGCCATGGCGTCGATCGCGCGGGCGGTGGACTCCAGGGTGGTGAGGGAGCCCGGGTCGTCGTAGTCGATGCGCAGGAGCAGCTTGCCCGCGTCGAAGCCGAGGCGCTCGATGTCCTCGGGGCGGTGGCCGGTGAAGCGGTCGTCGAGTTCGAAGCTCGCGCCCTGGAGGCCGCCGCGGTTCATGGAGCCGAGGACGACCTTGCCGTCGAGGGCGCCGAGCAGCAGCAGGTCGTCGAGGATGTCGGCGGTTGCGAGGACGCCGTCCACGCCGGGGCGGGACAGGGCCAGGCAGAGGCGTTCGAGGAGGTCGGCGCGGTTGGCCATGGCCATGCTGTGGCCGCCGACACCGAGGGCGCCGCGGGCCGGGTGGTCGGCGGCGACGATCATCAGCCGGCCGTTGTCGTTCAGCAGGGGCCGGCGGGGGCGGCGGGCGGCGGCCTCGGCGATGGCCTCCGGGTGGTGGCTGCGGATGCGGACGAGTTCGGAGACGTCGACGGTCACTTGACGGCCCCCGCGGTGACGGCCGCCTCGATCTCGCCCGGGGTGGGCATCGCGGAGGAGCACTCCAGGCGGGAGGCGACGATGGCGCCGGCGGCGTTGGCGTGCCGCATGGTCTTCTCCAGGTTCCAGCCGGCCAGGAGGCCGTGGACCAGGGAGCCGCCGAAGGCGTCTCCCGCGCCGAGGCCGTTGAGGACGTTCACGGGGAGCGGAGGCACCTCGGCTTGCTCCCCCTCGCTGTTGACGGCCAGGACACCCTTGGGGCCCTGCTTGACGACGGCCAGTTCCACACCCGCGTCGAGCAGGGCGCGGGCGGCGGCGTGGGGTTCGCGCACGCCGGTGGCGACCTCCACCTCGTCGAGGTTGCCGACCGCGACGGTGGTGTGGCGCAGGGCCTCCGCGTAGAAGGGGCGGGCCGCTTCGGGGTCTGTCCAGAACATCGGGCGCCAGTCGAGGTCGAAGACCGTCGTGCCGGACTTGGCCCGGTGGGCGAGGGCCGCGAGGGTCGCCGTGCGGCTCGGTTCCTCGCTCAGGCCCGTGCCGGTGACCCAGAAGACACGGGCGTCGCGGAGGGCGTCGAGGTCGAGCTCGTGGGCGTCGATCTCCAGGTCGGGGGCCTTGGGCCGGCGGTAGAAGTACAGCGGGAAGTCGTCCGGCGGGAAGACCTCGCAGAAGGTGACCGGGGTGGGCAGGCCGGGGACCGGGGTGACCCAGCGGTCGTCCACGCCGAAGTCCTTCAGGGCCTCGTGGAGGTAGGTGCCGAAGGGGTCGTCGCCAGTACGCGTGATCACCGCGGTCCGCCGTCCCAGGCGGGCCGCGGCGACCGCGACGTTCGTCGCCGAGCCGCCGAGGAACTTGCCGAAGGACGTGACCTGCGGCAGCGGGACGCCCGTCTGGAGCGGATACAGATCCACTCCGATCCGCCCCATGGTGATCAGGTCGTACGCCATCGGATACCCCTCGGTGTCGGCTCTCCCCGGTGTTGTAGCCCCCTTCGCGAAGCCCTGTCAATGTTTTGTCCGGACATTCGGACCAGATCATGACAGCGCTTTCCGCGTGCCCTGGTCCGGGTCCCACGGTTCCGTGGGGTTCAGGCCTCGGTGTCGGTCTCGGTGCCGGTCTCCGTGTCGGCCTCGGTGTCGGCCTCGGTGCCGGTCTCCGTGTCGGCCTCGGTGCCGGAGGTGCTGGGGCGTCTTTGCCCCGGCTGTGTCACAAACACCCGCTTCCTGTCACACGTGTCGCAAGGACGCGGGCCTTCCGTCACACCTGGCGCACAGGCCCTGCCCGCTGCCGCCGGGTGTCGTTGACCCGGCACAGGCTTTGTTGATCGCCAGCGCGGCGCCCGGCTCCCCCTGACGGCCCTCCCGCCGTCCCCGGGCTCGCGCGGGGAGGTGCACGTCATGACCGACCGAAAGCTCTGGTCCTACAAGGAGATCGCGGCACACATCAAGGTGCAGCCGGACACCGTGCGGTCCTACCGCAAGCACGGCCTGCTGCCACCGCCCGACCATGTCGAGAGCGGCAAGCCCTACTGGTACGCCGACACGGTCCGGGCCTGGGTCGCCTCCAGGCCCGGCAACCGGGGGCGCAGAGACGACTGACCGCTCGTCGCCGAGGCGCCGGGGTGCGGGGGCGTCAGCTCCACGGCTCGATGACCGTGGCCCCCGCTCCCGGCGCCGTTCCCATCTCCGCCAGCGCGGCCGGGACCTCGTCCAGTGAGATGCTGGACGTCACCAGCAGGTCGGGCCGCAGTACCCCGCCGCGGACCAGCTCCAGCATCGGCGGGTAGCTGTGCGCCGCCATACCGTGGCTGCCGAGGAGTTCGAGTTCCAGGGCGATCACGCGGGCCATCGGGACGGGCGTCGTGCCGGCCGGTGAGGGCAGCAGACCGACCTGGACGTGCCGGCCGCGGCGGCGCAGGCCGTTGACGGAGGCGGCGCAGGTGTCCGGTGAGCCGAGGGCGTCGAGCGAGAGGTGGGCGCCGCCGCCGGTCAGGTCGCGGACCGCCGCCGCGGTGTCCGGCACGGCAGTCGCGTCCAGGCACCGCGTGGCTCCGAACTTCCTCGCCAGGTCCAGTGCCCGCGCCGACACGTCGACGGCCACGACCCGCGCTCCCGACGCCGCCGCGATCATCACCGCCGAGAGCCCGACCCCGCCGCAGCCGTGCACCGCGACCCACTCCCCCGCCGCGAGACGCCCCTGCCGCACCACCGCCCGGTACGCCGTGGCGAACCGGCAGCCGAGGGAGGCCGCCGTCGCGAAGGACATGTCCTCGGGGAGCGCCACGAGGTTCACGTCGGCGTGGTCCAGCGCCACGTACTCGGCGAAGGAGCCCCAGTGGGTGAAGCCGGGCTGGGTCTGGCGCTCGCACACCTGGTGGTCGCCCGCCGCGCAGGAGGGACAGGTGCCGCAGGCGCAGATGAACGGCACGGTCACCCGGTCGCCGGGCCGCCATCCGGTCACCCGGGCGCCCACCGCCTCGACGACACCGGCGAGTTCATGCCCGGGCACATGCGGCAGGGCGATGTCCGGGTCGTGGCCCTGCCAGCCGTGCCAGTCGCTGCGGCACAGGCCGGTGGCCTCGACCCGCACGACGACCCCGTGCTCCGCGGGCTCCGGATCGGCCACATCCCGCACCTCGGCCGTCTCCCCGTACCGCTCGAACACCACGGCCCGCATGGTCACCCGCCCTTTCGTTCACGCCCGGTTCGCGCATGTCCGGTTCGCGCATGTCCGGTTCGCGCATGTCCGGTTCGCGCATGTCCGGTTCGCGCATGTCCGGGATCCCGAGGTGCTCCTACCTTCTCGAGCGATCATGCATGCGACGCTCCTACCTTGTCTCCGGCCTCTTCGGTCTCCTTCTCCGTCTCCTTCGCCGGCCCTGGTTCGCCCTCGCTCAGGCCGAAGCGCTCGTGGAAGCGGCGCAGCGGGCGCGGGGCCCACCAGGTGGCGCGGCCCGTGAGGCGCATGACCGCGGGGACCAGGAGGCTGCGGACGATCATCGCGTCCATCAGGACCGCCAGCGCGATGCCCAGGCCGAGCATCTTGGTGTTGGTCACCCGGGAGGTGCCGATGGCGACCATGACCACGGCCAGGATGACCGCCGCCGCGGTGATCAGCCCACCCGTGCGCGCCAGGCCGTGCCGGACGGCCTGGTCGTGGTCGCCGGTGTGGTCGTACTCCTCCTTGATGCGGGAGAGCAGGAAAACCCCGTAATCCATGGAGAGGCCGAAGGCCACACAGAACATCAGAACCGGGAGCGTCGTCTCTATGGAACCGGGACTGGTGAAGCCGAGCAGGCCGGACAGGTGGCCGTCCTGGAAGACCCAGACGACCGCGCCGAACATGGCCGTCAGACTGAGCGCGTTGAGCACGACAGCCTGGATCGGTATCAGCACGCTGCCCGTGAGGAGGAAGACCAGGAGCAGGGTGACGATGGTGATGAAGACGGCCGCGAGCGGCAGGCGCTCCCCTATGGCACCCTTGGAGTCGACCAGGACGGCCGCCGTGCCGGTCACCTGGGTGTCGAAGGGGGCCTTGAGCTCGCGCACTTCTCCGACCAGGCGCTGGGCCGGATCGTCGACGGCCTCGCCCTTCGGCAGCACCGTGAAGTAGGCCGAGTCGCCCTTCACCAGCGGCCCGTCGACCCGCTGCACATCGGGCAGTTCGGCGATCCGCTCCTTGTAGGCGCCGTACTGCGCCTCGGTCGCGCGGCCCTGGGCGAGCACTTCGAGGCCGCCGTCGGGGCTGCCGGGGAAGCCGTCCCGGATGTGCTCCTGCACGACATGGGACTCGGAGGTCGCAGGCAGCTGACGGTCGTCGGCGGTGCCGAACTTCACACCCAGGAAGGGCAGTCCGAGCAGGACGAGGACGGCTGTGGTGCCCAGGGCGAAGAACGGGGCGCGGCGCATGACGAGCGTCGCCGTACGCGCCCATGTTCTGCCCTCTTCCCCGGCAGGCTTCGGCCGGTGTCCGCGCCGGAACACGCGGCGCAGGTCCAGGGCGTTGACCCGGTGCCCGAGCAGCATGAGCGCCGCCGGAAGCAGGATCAGGGCCGCCGCCGCGGCCAGCAGCACCACGGCGATCCCGGCATAGGCGAAGGACCGCAGGAAGTACTGCGGGAAGACCAGCATGGCGGCCAGGGACACCGCGACCGTGAGGGCGGAGAACAGCACGGTGCGGCCGGCGGTGCGCAGGGTGGTGCCGATCGCCGTCAAGGGCTCGGCGCCCGTGGACAGTTCCTCGCGGTAGCGGCGGACGATGAACAGCGCGTAGTCGATGGCGAGGCCGAGGCCGAGGGCCGTGGTGAGGTTGATCGCGAACACGGACACGTCGGTGAGCTCGGTCAGGCCGCGCAGGATCGCGTTGGTCCCGAGGATGGCGACGATGCCGATGCCGAGCGGCAGCAGGGCCGCGACCGCGCTGCCGAAAACCATCACCAGCAGCACGAGTGTCACCGGCAGGGCGATGAGCTCGGCGCGGGTCAGGTCCTCCTGGATGATCGTCTGCATCTCGTGCCGCACGGCGACCGGGCCGCCGACGGTGACCTCCACCGGGCCGTGCACCCCTCGGTAGTGGGGCGCGATGCGCTCCAGGGTCTCGGCGGCGGCCTTCTCGTCGCCGGTGATGCGGGCGGCTATCAGCGCCTCGTGACCGTCCTCGGCGCGCAGCGCCGGGGTGCCGGACTGCCAGTAGGAGCCGACGCCGGTGATGCCCCGCTCGCCCGCCAGGCGCTGGGTGAGGCGCTTGGCCTCGGCGGCTACGGCCGGATCGTCGACCGGGGCGTCGCCCGCGTCGAGCAGGAGCAGCAGGTTGGGCTGGGAGCCGGGGAACTCGCGCTCCAAGGCCTTGGTCGCACGGGTGGACTCTGCGGCCGGGTCCTCCCAGCCGCCGGCGCCGAGCCGGTCGGCGACGCCGCTGCCGGCCAGCACCGCGAGCGCGGTGATCACCAGTGCCACCAGCAAGGACAGTCTGGGCCTCGCGGTGACGAAGCGGGTCCAGCCGCCGACGCGTGGTGGTGTGTTGACTTCGGTCATCGTGCGGTGTCCCCTTCACCGTGACCCGTGTCCAGGCGCAGCCTGACAGCGCGGGGCTGCCATAGACTGGCAAACACGAGAGTTCGCTCGCATTCTTGCCAGACTCCAGAATGCGAGCGACCACTCGCGTTTGTCAATCGCGTGATGAGACCTGGGGATAACGCGTGCCCGAGAAGACCGAGAAACCCGCGACGGAGACGACGACAGCGACGGCCGAGGACCGGCCGCGCCGTCGCCAGGCCCGCGGCGAGCGCCGGATCACCCAGCTGCTCGAAGCCGCTGCCACGGTCTTCTCCACGACCGGCTACACGGCCGCCAGCACCAACGCGATCGCCCGAGAGGCAGGCGTGTCGCCGGGCACGCTGTACCAGTTCTTCCCGAACAAGGAAGCGATCGCGATCGAGCTGGGCGGGCGGCTCATGCACGAGATGCGGCAGTCGTACGACGAGATCCTCACCCCGATCGACCCCGCGGCCACCCCGATCGAGGAGGTGATCGCCGGGACCGTCGACCGCTTCATCGAGTTCAACTGCCGCCACCCGGCCTTCTTCGCGCTGATGCACGGCCCCGACATCCCGGGACGCATCGCCGAGGAGCACGACGCACTGCACACGACCCTGGTCGCCCGCGTCGAGACGATCATCGCCCCGTTCGTACCCGACGCGCCCGCCCCCGCCGTCACCCGCACCGCCCAGATGTGCGTCGCCATCTACATGGCCGGCCTGGAGCTGGTCCTGGCCCACGAGGGCGACGAGCGGGAGGCGTACATCCAGGAGCTGAAGGACGTCCTGCTGCGCTACCTGCGACCCCTGGCCGAGGGCGTCGTGTACTGATACCCCCTAGGGGTACAGTGGGGAAGTGTGCGGGGCCCCTCGTGGGTCCCCACAGCCCCACATGCCTCGACGAGGAGTAACGACATGACCGCCCAGACCGACACCACGGGCCCCGTCACCACCGTCTACAAGGTGAGCGGCATGAGCTGCGGACACTGCGAGGGCGCCGTCTCCGGCGAGATCTCCGGGATCTCCGGCGTCAGTTCGGTGACGGCCGTCGCCAAGACCGGCGAGGTCACCGTCGTCTCCGCGGCCCCGCTCGAGGACGAGGCCGTACGCGCCGCCGTCGACGAGGCCGGTTTCGAGCTGGCGGGCAAGGCCTGAGCCCGTACGAAACGCGACCCGCCAGGCCTGAGACGCTCCAGACCTGGAACTCGTACCGACGTACGGGCCGTACGGCCGCCGCCCCGGCCCGTACGGCCCGTTCCGCTTCCCGGGCGCCCCGCCACCTCCTGGAGTGAAGGACATGACCAGCACCACCGCCCAGGCGCCGCCGGACCGCGAGCCGGCGGCCGCCGAGGTCGAGCTGCTCATCGGCGGGATGACCTGCGCCTCCTGCGCGGCCCGCGTCGAGAAGAAGCTCAACCGCATGGACGGCGTCACGGCCACGGTGAACTACGCGACGGAGAAGGCCAGGATCAGCTACCCCGCGGGCATCGAGGTCGCCGATCTGATCGCCACCGTGGTGAAGACCGGGTACACCGCCGAGGAGCCCGCGCCCCCGCGCGAGGAGGAACCCGCCACCGAGGCGGACCCCGAGCTGTCGGCCCTGCGCCGCCGCCTCACCGTCTCGGTCGCGCTCGCCGTGCCCGTGGTCCTGCTCGCGATGGTCCCGGCCCTCCAGTTCGACAACTGGCAGTGGCTCTCGCTCACCCTCGCCGCGCCGGTCGTCGTCTGGGGCGGACTGCCCTTCCACCGGGCCGCCTGGACGAACGCCCGGCACGGCGCCGCCACCATGGACACTCTGGTCTGCCTCGGCACGCTGGCGGCGTTCGGCTGGTCCCTGTGGGCGCTGTTCCTCGGCGACGCGGGCACGCCGGGCATGCGGCACCCCTTCGAGCTCACGGTCTCGCGCGGCGACGGCGCCTCCCAGATCTATCTCGAGGTCGCCGCCGGCGTCACCGCCTTCATCCTGCTGGGCCGCTATCTGGAGGCCCGCTCCAAGCGCCGCGCCGGGGCCGCGCTCAGGGCGCTGATGGAACTGGGCGCCAAGGACGTGGCCGTCCTGCGGGACGGGCGCGAGGTGCGGATCCCCGCGGAGCGGCTGGCGGTCGGCGACCGGTTCGTCGTACGGCCGGGCGAGAAGATCGCCACCGACGGCACGGTGGTCGAGGGAGCCTCCGCCGTGGACGCCTCGATGCTGACCGGCGAGTCGGTGCCGGTGGACGTGACGGCCGGGGACACGGTCACCGGCGCCACGGTCAACGCGGGCGGCCGGCTGGTCGTCGAGGCCACCCGGGTCGGCGAGGACACCCGGCTCGCGCGAATGGCGAAGCTGGTGGAGGACGCGCAGAACGGCAAGGCCGAGGTGCAGCGGCTCGCCGACCGGATCTCCGGGGTCTTCGTGCCGGTGGTCCTGCTGATCGCCGTCGCCACGGCCGGGGCGTGGCTCGGGCTGACCGGCGACGGTGTCGCCGCCTTCACGGCGGCCGTCGCGGTGCTGATCATCGCCTGCCCGTGCGCGCTGGGCCTGGCCACGCCGACCGCGCTGATGGTCGGCACGGGCCGCGGCGCTCAGCTCGGCATTCTCATCAAGGGCCCGGAGGTCCTGGAGTCCACGCGCCGGATCGACACGGTCGTCCTGGACAAGACCGGCACGGTCACCACGGGCCGGATGACCCTCCAGGAGGTGTACGTCGCCGAGGGCGCCGACGAGAAGGAGGTGCTGCGGCTCGCGGGCGCCGTCGAGCACGCCTCCGAGCACCCCGTCGCGCGGGCGATCGCGCTGGGCGCCGAGGAGAGGGCCGGACGGCTCCCGGAGGTCGACGGGTTCCGGAGCGTCCCCGGGCGGGGCGTGCGCGGGCGCGTGGAGGGCCGTGAGGTCGCCGTGGGGCGGCTCTTCGACGACGTACCGCCGGAGCTGGCCCGCGCGCGGGACGAGGCCGAGCGGGCCGGTCGAACGGCCGTCCTGGCCGGCTGGGACGGGACGGCGCGGGCCGTGCTGGCCGTGGCGGACGCGGTCAAGGAGAGCAGCGCCGAGGCGGTGCGGGAGCTGCGCGCGCTGGGGCTCACGCCGGTGCTGCTGACCGGGGACAACCGGGCGGTGGCCGAGTCGGTGGCGAAGGCCGTGGGGATCGGCCAGGTGGTCGCGGAGGTCCTGCCCGAGGACAAGGTCGACGCCGTGCGGCGGCTGCGGGCCGAGGGGCGGGTCGTCGCCATGGTGGGCGACGGCGTCAACGACGCGGCCGCGCTCGCCACCGCCGATCTGGGCCTGGCCATGGGCACCGGCACGGACGCGGCGATCGAGGCGGGCGATCTGACGCTGGTGCGGGGCGACCTGCGGGTGGCCGCGGACGCGATCCGGCTGTCGCGCCGGACGCTGGCCACGATCAAGGGCAATCTCGTCTGGGCCTTCGGCTACAACGTGGCCGCGCTGCCGCTGGCCGCGGCGGGGCTGCTGAATCCGATGATCGCGGGGGCCGCGATGGCCTTCTCGTCGGTCTTCGTCGTCACGAACAGTCTGCGACTCCGGACATTCCGGTGAAGTCCCCTGAATTCGCCCTAAGTTCGCGGCGAACCTGATATGAGCCCCTCTGGAGTCCCGGGCCCGGCTCACATAAGCTCTTCACAAGGCGCACGCATCATCCTTACGCTTGCGTCCCGGGCGAGATATATCCGGGCTCTTGCGTAGCTAACGGACATACGCAAGAGACGCAGATCACAGTGATGTGAACGTAACCATCGAAGGGGTTCGAAGGTCTAAGTTGACGATGTCAGGGAGCGTCTTGGGGGGCGTGATCTGACATCTGGAGATGTCTTGGGGGACTTCTCCAGAGATGCGTTGCCGGGGCACGCACACCGGGAAGCTTTGAGCGGCCCTCCCGGACGTGCGCTGTCCCGGCAGATCGCACACAACAGAGGTACGACGAGTTTTGCTCGTTGTGCTCACAGCGATTCAGGCGCTGTCCTCACAGACGCCCGGCCGGATCCCGTGGGGGGAATCCGCACCGGGACTGGGAAGGCGCCCTGATCGTCGGCCCGTGGGGGGACCGGCGACAGGGCGCCTTCCTCATTTCGTACGACATTTCGCCGGACATCACGTACAGCATTCCGTCAGGGCATCACGGCGAGAGCCCCCGTATCCGCTGCCGGATACGGGGGCTCGGGCGGTACCGGGTCCCAGCGAGGCCTCAGCGGGCCTCGACGGGAACGAAGTCGCGCTCGACCACGCCCGTGTAGATCTGGCGCGGGCGGCCGATACGGGAGCCCGGCTCCTTGATCATCTCGTGCCACTGGGCGATCCAGCCCGGCAGCCGGCCGAGGGCGAACAGGACCGTGAACATCTCGGTCGGGAAGCCCATGGCCCGGTAGATCAGACCCGTGTAGAAGTCGACGTTCGGGTAGAGGCTGCGCGAGACGAAGTAGTCGTCGGAGAGCGCGTGCTCCTCCAGCTTCAGCGCGATGTCCAGCAGCTCGTCGGACTTGCCGAGGGCGGACAGCACGTCGTGCGCGGCGGCCTTGATGATCTTGGCGCGCGGGTCGAAGTTCTTGTAGACCCGGTGGCCGAAGCCCATCAGGCGGACGCCGTCCTCCTTGTTCTTCACCTTGCGGATGAAGGTGTCGACGTCGCCGCCGGAGTCGCGGATGCCCTCCAGCATCTCCAGCACCGACTGGTTGGCACCGCCGTGCAGCGGGCCCCACAGGGCGTTGATGCCGGCGGAGATCGAGGCGAACATGTTCGCCTGCGAGGAGCCGACCAGGCGGACCGTGGAGGTCGAACAGTTCTGCTCGTGGTCCGCGTGCAGGATGAGCAGTTTGTCGAGCGCCGAGACCACGGTCGGGTCGAGGTCGTACTCCTGCGCCGGGACCGAGAAGGTCATGCGGAGGAAGTTCTCGACGTAGCCGAGGTCGTTGCGCGGGTAGACGAACGGGTGACCGATCGACTTCTTGTACGCGTACGCCGCGATCGTCGGGAGCTTGGCGAGCAGGCGGGTCGTGGAGAGGTTCCGCTGGCGCTCGTCGAACGGGTTGTGGCTGTCCTGGTAGAACGTGGACAGCGCCGAGACGACCGAGGACAGCATGGCCATCGGGTGGGCGTCACGCGGGAAGCCCTTGTAGAAGTTCTTGACGTCCTCGTGCAGCAGGGTGTGCTGCGTGATGTCGTTCTGGAACGTCGAGAGCTCGTCGACGGTCGGCAGCTCGCCGTTGATCAGCAGGTAGGCGACCTCCAGGAAGGTGGAGCGCTCGGCCAGCTGCTCGATCGGGTACCCGCGGTACCGCAGGATGCCCGCTTCGCCGTCCAGGTAGGTAATGGCGGATTTGTACGCGGCGGTGTTGCCGTAACCGCTGTCCAATGTCACCAGACCCGTCTGGGCGCGGAGCTTCCCGATGTCGAAGCCCTTGTCCCCTACGGTGCTGCCGATCACCGGGTAGGTGTACTCGCCGTCGCCGTACCGCAGTACTACAGAGTTGTCGCTCACGTCTTCCCTCACCGACGTTGTGCCTCATCTTCGAGGTTGCCCTGACTGCTTCTACCATCCCCCACTTGGCTCAGGAGAGTGCACTCGGGGTCGACCATCGGGCCTATCGGCGGCACTGAGTGCCGTCAACTTGCTCATCCTGCCCCCTGTCTTCCCCATCCGGAAGCCTCTGTGACCTTCACGACTCATTTGATCGATCATTTTTTCGCGATCCGTGCGATCCGAGCCGGAAATCGAGTGCCGTGCACCGCCGGCCCGCCGACACCGTGCGCACCGCCTGGCCGATCGCCTTGCGCGAACCGACGAGGACGACCAGCTGTTTGGCCCGGGTGACCGCCGTGTAGAGCAGGTTGCGCTGGAGCATCATCCAGGCGCCCGTGGTGACCGGGATGACGACCGCCGGGTACTCGCTGCCCTGGGAGCGGTGGATCGTCACGGCGTACGCGTGCGCCAGCTCGTCCAGCTCGTCGAAGTCGTACGGAACCTCCTCGTCCTCGTCCGTCAGCACGGTCAGCCGCTGCTCGACCGGGTCGAGCGAGGTCACCACGCCCACGGTGCCGTTGAAGACGCCGTTCTCGCCCTTCTCGTAATTGTTGCGAATCTGGGTGACCTTGTCCCCGACGCGGAACACCCGCCCGCCGAACCTCTTCTCCGCCAGTTCGGGGCGGCCCGGGGTGATGGCCTGCTGGAGCAGGCCGTTCAGAGCGCCCGCGCCCGCCGGGCCCCGGTGCATGGGGGCGAGCACCTGAACGTCCCGGCGGGGGTCCAGCCCGAACCTGGCGGGGATGCGCCGTGCCGCCACGTCCACGGTGAGCCGCCCGGCCTCCTCCGTCTCGTCCTCGACGAAGAGGAAGAAGTCCTTCATGCCGTCGGTGACCGGATGTTGGCCGGCGTTGATCCGGTGGGCGTTCGTCACCACGCCCGACTGCTGCGCCTGGCGGAAGACCCGGGTCAGACGGACGGCCGGGATCGGTCCCCCGTCGGCGAGCAGATCCCGCAGCACCTCCCCCGCGCCGACGCTCGGCAGCTGGTCGACATCCCCCACGAAGAGCAGATGCGCCCCCGGCGGTACGGCCTTGACCAGCTTGTTGGCGAGCAGCAGGTCCAGCATGGACGCCTCGTCGACCACCACGAGGTCGGCGTCGAGCGGCCGGTCCCGGTCGTAGGCCGCGTCACCGCCGGGCTTCAGCTCCAGCAGGCGGTGGACCGTGGAGGCCTCGGCCCCGGTCAGCTCGGACAGGCGTTTGGCGGCCCGGCCGGTCGGCGCGGCGAGCACGACCTTCGCCTTCCTGGCGCGGGCCAGCTCCACGATCGAGCGGACCGTGAAGGACTTGCCGCAGCCGGGGCCGCCGGTGAGGACGGCGACCTTCTCGGTCAGCGCCAGCTTGACGGCGGCCTCCTGCTCGGGCGCGAGCTCGGTGCCGGTTCGGCCCTTGAGCCAGGTGAGGGCCTTGTCCCAGGCGACCGTACGGAAGCCCGGCATCCGGTCCTCCTCGGTGTGCAGGAGGCGCAGCAGCTGGGCGGAGAGGGAGAGTTCGGCGCGGTGGAAGGGCACGAGGTAGATGGCGGTGACGGGTTCACCGCCGTCGGGTCCCGGGACCTTCTCCCGTACGACGCCGGGCTCCTCGCCGTCCTCCGCCGGCTCGGCCAGCTCGGCCAGGCATTCGATGACCAGGCCCGTGTCGACCTGGAGCAGCTTGACCGCGTCCTTGATCAGCTGCTCCTCGGGGAGGAAGCAGTGGCCCTGGTCGGTGGACTGCGACAGCGCGTACTGCAGGCCCGCCTTGACGCGCTCCGGGCTGTCGTGCGGGATGCCGACGGACTGGGCGATCTTGTCGGCGGTGAGGAAACCGATGCCCCAGACGTCGGAGGCGAGGCGGTACGGCTGGTTCTTCACGACGGAGATGGAGGCGTCGCCGTACTTCTTGTAGATGCGCACGGCGATGGACGTGGACACCTCGACGGTCTGGAGGAAGAGCATGACCTCCTTGATGGCCTTCTGCTCCTCCCAGGCATCGGCGATCTTCTTGGTCCGCTTGGGGCCGAGGCCCGGGACCTCGATCAGCCGCTTGGGCTCCTCCTCGATGATCTGAAGGGTGTCCAGCCCGAAGTGCTGGGTGATCCGGTCGGCGAAGACCGGGCCGATTCCCTTGACCAAGCCCGAGCCGAGGTAGCGGCGAATGCCCTGCACGGTGGCCGGCAGGACGGTCGTGTAATTCTCGACGTGGAACTGCTTGCCGTACTGCTGGTGCGAACCCCAACGGCCCTCCATGCGCAGGGACTCGCCGACCTGCGCGCCGAGCAGCGCGCCGACGACCGTGAGCAGGTCGCCGCCGCCTCTGCCGGTGTCCACCCGGGCGACCGTGTAGCCGTTCTCCTCGTTGGCGTACGTGATGCGCTCGAGTACGCCTTCCAGCGTGGCCAGTCGCCGCTCGCCCTGATCGGTCATGGTGCGACCGTACCGCCCGGGTAGGACAACGCCCTCGGATAAAGCGACCGGTCAGTATGCGGCCGGGCTCTCACATTTCACGCTGAATTCACACGGCAGCTTGAAGCTTTACAGTTCAAGCATCAGTGTCGTCCCTTTTGAACTCCGCACCCGTGGGAGGATCCAGCCGGAATTCCGCCCCGCCCAGTGAATTCCCCCGGACCCGAACGACGGCGAGGAACGATGTCACCCCAGGCCCAGAGCGTCGCCCTGTGGATCATCTCCCTGGCCATCAACATCACGGCGGCGTGCGCGGGGATCGTGTGGGGCTGGGAGGCCTTCGCGAATCTCCTGATCCCCGCGTTCGGGTCGGTGGTGGGGGCTTCGCTGGTCAGCTACAGCTTGCGGCGGTGAGGTGGCCGTCCTTGAGGGCGGTGACGAAGGTGGTCCAGCCGGTCGCCGAGAAGGTGAGGGTGGGGCCGGGGGTGTTCTTGCTGTCCCGGACGGGGATGTCGGGGTGGCCGTGGGCGACTTCGAGGCATTCGCCTTGATCGCCGCCGCTGTAGCTGGACTTGTACCAACCGGTGAGGGTTCGCTCACTGGTGACCATTCGCGTGTTCCTCCGCTGCCGCCCTGACCAGGGACAGTGACTGCTGCTGCGACAACGAGTCACTCAGCGCCAGAGCGTAGGCGGTCTGACAGGCGCTCACCAGGGCGGGATCGTCCATCAAGTTCCCGGTCTGGAACCCCTCGACGTAGGCCACCGGGGCCGAGTCCTCGAATGTCATGAGCGTGAGCAGACTCTGCATGAGCGCGTGCGCCCCCACGCCATAGGGAAGGACATGCAAGCGCAGCCGTCCCGACTCGGCCATGTCCGCGATCCTGTGCAGCTGTTCCGCCATGACCTGCGGCCCACCCACACGGCGTCGAAGAACCGCCTCGTCGAGCAGCGTCCAGACCACGGGCTGCGCCGGTCCGTCGAGGACTCGGCGACGCCTCGTTCGGATGACAACGAGCTCGTCAAGTTCCTCGGGTGTGTGATTCGGCCGGTACGCACGGAAGAGAGCACGTGCGTAGTCGTCGGTCTGCAGCACCCCGGGGACCAGCGAGAGCGCGAACTGCTGGATCAGCAATGCCAGTTGCTCAAGCTCGGCCACGGCGGCGAAGTGATCGGTGTATTTCGACTCCAGATCCTCCAGCCACCGCGCGAAGAACCCGTCCGTCCCCAGCGCCCGGTCGATCCGCAGCGCGTCATCCGGTTTCGGCAGGCGCCTCCCTGCCTCGATGTGACTGATGAGCGTGGGTGAGCACACGACGTGGCCGCCCAGTTCCTCCTGGGTGAGGCCGGCTGCTGCCCGCCGTAGCCGCAGCTCCTCCCCGTACTTCTGACGCGGCGTTCGAAGTGCGCGGCGTCCGTCCATGCGGCCAACTCCTCTTCCTGACAAACGCGATGTCAAGCTCCGCCCCCTGGCAGCGTAGCCAGGGCCGACCCCACTCTGTGAGTGATTCAGCACAGAACGCAGTCACCGCAGGTGAGAAGGCAGGTCAGCCAGACATGACAGACCGCATCGCCCGGCTCCTTGAGCCGACCCCCCACCAGGTGCGCCCCTACCTGCTGGAGGAGGCCGCCGTATGACCAGCGGAGCGCAAGGGCGACTGCTGCCGTGGACGAGTCCTGAGGGCAGGCCTTGCTACCTCGTCGGCGATGGGACGGGCTACGTCTCCCGTCTCGCCGACGACATCGAGGACGTGCAGCTCGGTATGGCGGGCGATCTCCTCGGCCATGCCGACCAGCTCCTCGCGGAGCGGCGGGTGACGAGTGCGGAGCTGCACTACCTGGCCCGGCGGCTCACCGAGTCCCTGCGGGACGTCAAGCGGGTCGCGGAGAGCAGAGGGGCACGGCTCGGCCCGCGCGAAGGGCCATGACCTGGCAGGTGATCAGCTCAGTCGGCGGAGCCGGTCAGGAAGTCGGTGAGGAGTCGAGTACCGACCTCACATGACGATCGGTCGATACGCCAGGGCCTGATCGACCACCTCGCCGGCCGAAAGCTCACGCTCCGGCGGCCAGAAGATCAAGTCACCGACGTGACCAGTCGGGCACGCCAGTGACCTGTCGAGCCTGTCCAGCCATTGGGCCACCTCGTCGCCGGAGGCGCAGTCCGCCTCCATGATCCACTGTACGAGCGCGACCGCCTCCGCGCGGCTCATCCCTGCTGCACTCATTGGCCCCCTCCGTCGAATCACCCTGACGGGACACGCGATCGCCCGGACAGGCCCTCGCCGCGCGCGGCGAGAGCGGGCAAGTGGAGCGATTGGGCCGTCCCTGACCGCGAAAGCCCAGGCAAGCAGATTCCCCGTTGTCCCGAACGCTCCACTTGCCCTGTCACCGCCTCCAGAACAAGTGGTGCGTCACCCCGCTCGGACTCGGCACCACATCCCGGTGGAAGCGGTCCAGCAGCTCGTCGGGGGACTCCCACAGCCGTGAGCCCGACCCCAGCTTCACCCCTGGCGAGACCGCCACGTGCAGCGTGTCGACCAGGTCCGCGTGGAGGAACTCCCGGATGGTGGCGGCCCCTCCCCCGAGGCGGACGTCCTTGCCCTGCGCCGCCTCCCGCGCCTGCGCGAGGACCTCGGCCGGGTCGCCGCCGACGAAGTGGAACGTGGTGTCGGAGAGGGTGAACGAGGGGCGAGGGTGGTGGGTCATCACGAACACCGGGGTGTGGAACGGCGGCTCGTCGCCCCACCAGCCCTGCCAGTCGTGGTCCTGCCAAGGGCCGCGGTGGGGACCGAACTTGTTGCGGCCCATGATCTCGGCGCCGATGTTGTGGGCGAAGTCGCGCGTGAAGTAGTCGTCGAGGCCGCGGCTCCCGCCCGGGTCGGTGCGGTTGGGCCAGCTCGCCGTCGCCCCGGCCCACGCGAACATCGTGCCGGGGTCGGCGTGGCCGAACGGCCGTTCAAGGCTCTGGTTCTCACCGGCTCCGAATCCGTCGCTGGAGACGTTGAAGTTCTGCACGCGCAGTAGCTGCGTCTGAGGCACGGGGCTCCTCCTGTGGTCGACGAAGGGTTGACCGCTCCGGCCGGCGAAACTCATCGGTCGTCGGTCGTCGGAGAATCCGGCCTCCGGCCCTCACCCAGCCTGCGCCACCACGTGCTCGATGACCTGCTTGAAGTCGTCGGCCGGGGAGAACTCCACCAGCTCGCTGTCCTCCAGCGCGAGCGGCACATGCCCCGGAGCCCAGTAGTAGGCCTGCCCCGCCTCGTACTCCTCCTCGCCGGATGCCGTGCGCATCCTGATCCGGCCCTTCAGCAGGTAGCCCCAGTGGGGGCACTGGCACGCGTCGTCGGGCATGCCCTTGAGGGCCGGGCCCATGTCCGTGCCCTGGGGCAGGCTGATGTAGCCCACCGACATGCCGCCCCCGATCGGCATGCTGCGCAGCTCCACGCCGTCGCCTTCGAGGGCGACGGGTACGTCGTTCCGGGTCGCCGCCGTCATGACTCCTCCGCTCGCCGTGGATACGGACCTCTTCCTTCCACCCTGGACCGCCCGGGAGCCTCCCGCGACATCACGATCAGGTTGCGAGGTGCCGCCAGGGTCTTGATTTACCGGCGTGTAATCGATTCCATCCACCCGTCGATGTAATCGATTCCACGAACCCATGGCGGGTTCCGTTTCCACAAGGAGGTGGAGCGGCGGTGGCCAGCATCAAGGACGTCGCTGCCGAGGCAGGCGTCTCCGTCGCCACGGTCTCGCGCGTCCTGAACGACCACCCGTCGGTCAGCGCCGACGCACGCGCACGCGTGCTGGCCGCCGTCGGGGCCCTGGGCTACCGCCCGAACGCCGTCGCCCGCTCCCTGCGCACCGACCAGACCCACACCCTCGGCCTGGTCATCAGCGACGTGATGAACCCCTACTTCACCGAGCTGGCCCGCTCCGTCGAGGAAGAGGCCCGCGCGCTCGGCTACAGCGTCATCATCGGCAACGCCGACGAGCGGCCCGACCTCCAGGACCACCACGTACGGAACCTGCTGGACCGGCGCATCGACGGGCTGCTCGTCTCCCCGACGGACGGCGGCTCGCCGCTGATGCTGGACGCCGCGCGGGCCGGGACGCCCATGGTGTTCGTGGACCGGTGGATCCCGGGCGTGGACGTGCCGGTGGTACGGGCGGACGGCCGGAGTGCCGTACGGGATCTCGTCGCACATCTGCACGGCCTCGGGTACCGGCGGCTCGCGATCATCGCGGGACCGGCGGCGACCACGACCGGCCGGGAGCGCGTGGAGGCCTTCCGGGAGGCGCTCGGCGCGTACGGCCTCGAACTCCCGGACGCCTACACAGGGCAGGGCGACTTCCAGGCGGAGAGCGGGCGCCGGGTCACCGAGGGGTTCCTCGACCTGCCCGAGCCGCCCGAGGTCGTGTTCGCGGCCGACAACCTGATGGCGCTCGGCGCGCTGGACGCCGTACGCGCGCGTGGCGTGCGCGTGCCGGACGACATCGCGCTGGCCGCCTTCGACGACATTCCCTGGTTCGTGCACACCGACCCGCCCGTCACCGCGATCGCCCAGCCGACCGGTGAGCTGGGGCGTGCCGCCGTGCGCGCGCTGGTCGCCCGGATCGAGGGCCGGCCCGGGGAGTCCGTCACCCTCCCCGCCCGGCTCGTCGTACGCCGCTCGTGCGGCGAGCCCGTCCCGGCACCCCCCGACCCCCACCCGGTCTCCCCGGAGCCGGACCCTGCACAGACCCCCGCTGTGCAGCACCCCGCCAAGAACAGGAGCCAGACGTGAGCAACGCGGACGAGTTGCTGCGCATCGAGGGCATACGGAAGACCTTCCCGGGTGTGGTCGCGCTGGACGGCGTGGACTTCGACCTGCGCCGGGGCGAGGTGCATGTGCTGCTCGGTGAGAACGGCGCGGGCAAGAGCACCCTCATCAAGATGCTCTCCGGCGCCTACACCCCCGACGCCGGGCGGATCCTGGTCGGCGGCGAGGAGACGCGCATCCAGGGTGCGCAGGACTCCGAGCGGCTCGGGATCGCCACCATCTACCAGGAGTTCAACCTCGTTCCCGATCTGACGGTCGCCGAGAACATCTTCCTGGGGCGCCAGCCGCGCCGGTTCGGGATGATCGACCGGAAGAGGATGGAGGCCGACGCCGAGGTGCTGCTGAAGCGCGTCGGGGTCAGCGTCTCGCCACGCGCGCGGGTCCGCGAACTCGGTATCGCGCGCCTGCAGATGGTCGAGATCGCCAAGGCGCTCAGCCTGGACGCGCGTGTGCTGATCATGGACGAGCCGACCGCCGTGCTCACCTCCGAGGAGGTCGAGAAGCTCTTCGCGATCGTGCGCAAGCTGCGCGAGGACGGCGTCGGGATCGTCTTCATCACGCACCACCTGGAGGAGATCGCCGCCCTGGGCGACCGGGTCACGGTCATCCGGGACGGCAAGAGCGTCGGGCAGGTGCCCGCCGCCACGCCCGAGGACGAGCTCGTACGGCTCATGGTGGGGCGGTCGATCGAGCAGCAGTACCCGCGTGAGCGGCCCGAGAAGGGCGACGCACTGCTCAGCGTCGAGGGGCTGACCCGGGACGGGGTCTTCCACGACGTCGGCTTCGAGGTGCGTGCCGGTGAGGTGGTCGGCATCGCCGGGCTGGTCGGCGCCGGTCGTACCGAGGTCGTGCGGGCGGTCTTCGGGGCCGATCCGTACGACAAGGGAGCCGTGAAGGTCTCCGGGGCCGCACTGAAGGGTCACGACGTCAACGCCGCCATGACCGCCGGCATCGGCCTCATCCCCGAGGACCGCAAGGGCCAGGGCCTGGTGCTGGACGCGTCGGTCGAGGAGAACCTCGGCCTGGTGACGCTGCGGTCGGCCACGCGCGCGGGGCTCGTCGATCTGAAGGGCCAGCGCGAGGCCGCCGCCCGGATCGCGGAGCAGCTCGGCGTGCGGATGGCGGGCCTCGGCCAGCACGTGCGCACGCTGTCGGGCGGCAACCAGCAGAAGGTCGTCATCGGCAAGTGGCTCCTCGCCGACACCAAGGTGCTGATCCTCGACGAGCCGACGCGCGGTATCGACGTCGGCGCCAAGGTCGAGATCTACCAGCTCATCAACGAACTGACGGCGGCCGGTGCCGCCGTACTCATGATCTCCAGCGATCTGCCCGAGGTGCTCGGCATGAGCGACCGGGTGCTGGTGATGGCCCAGGGCCGGATCGCGGGCGAACTCTCCGCCGACGAGGCCACCCAGGACGCCGTGATGGCGCTCGCAGTAAGCAACCCCAGCACAGAGAAGGAGGCCTCCCGTGGCCACTGACACGCTCAAGAGCACGACGGGCGCGGGAGCCGCCTCGGGAGGCCTGCGCCGCCTGCTGCTCGACAACGGCGCGCTCACCGCGCTCATCGTCCTCGTCATCGCGATGTCGGCGCTGTCCGGCGACTTCCTGACGACGGACAACCTGCTCAACGTCGGCGTCCAGGCGGCCGTGACCGCCATCCTCGCCTTCGGTGTGACCTTCGTGATCGTCTCGGCGGGCATCGACCTGTCGGTCGGCTCGGTCGCCGCGCTGTCGGCCACGGTGCTCGCGTGGACCGCCACCTCGGCGGGCGTCCCCGTCTTCGTCGCCGTCCTGCTGGCCATAGCCACCGGTATCGCGTGCGGCCTGGTCAACGGCATCCTGATCTCCTACGGCAAGCTGCCGCCGTTCATCGCGACGCTGGCGATGCTGTCGGTGGCCCGGGGTCTGTCCCTCGTCATCTCCGAGGGCTCCCCGATCGCCCTGCCCGACTCGGTCTCCCACCTCGGCGACACGCTCGGCGGCTGGCTGCCGGTGCCGGTCCTGGTGATGATCGTGATGGGTCTCGTCGCGGCGTTCGTGCTGGGCCGTACCTACATCGGCCGCTCGATGTACGCGATCGGCGGCAACGAGGAAGCGGCGCGGCTGTCCGGCCTGCGCGTGAAGAAGCAGAAGCTCGCCATCTACGCCTTCTCCGGTGTCTTCGCCGCCGTCGCCGGTGTCGTGCTCGCCGCCCGGCTGTCCTCCGCGCAGCCGCAGGCCGCCGACGGCTACGAACTGGACGCGATCGCGGCGGTCGTCATCGGCGGCGCCTCCCTCGCGGGCGGTACGGGCAAGGCGTCCGGCACGCTGATCGGCGCGCTGATCCTGGCCGTGCTGCGCAACGGGCTGAACCTGCTGAACGTGTCGGCGTTCTGGCAGCAGGTCGTCATCGGCGTCGTCATCGCGCTGGCGGTGCTGTTCGACACGCTGCGGCGCAAGGCAGGGGCCACTCCCGGGGCCACCGGTACCTCCCAGGGAGGCAAGGGGAAGCAGGCGGCGACGTACGGGCTCGCGGCCGTCGTCACCGTCGCGATCGTCGGCGCCACGTCCTTCCTGCACAACGGCTCCTCCGCCACGGGCACCCCGAAGATGGGCCTGTCGCTGTCCACCCTCAACAACCCCTTCTTCGTGCAGATCCGGGCGGGAGCCCAGGCCGAGGCGAAGAAGCTGGGCGTGGACCTGACCGTCACGGACGCCCAGAACGACGCCTCCCAGCAGGCCAACCAGCTGCAGAACTTCACCAGCTCCGGGCTCGGCGCGATCATCGTCAACCCGGTGGACTCGGACGCGGCGAGCAACTCCGTGAAGGCCGCCGACAAGGCGGATATCCCGGTCATCGCCGTGGACCGCGTCGTCAACAACGCCAAGCTGGACACGCTGGTCGCCTCCGACAACGTCGCCGGTGGTGAGCTCGCCGCCAAGTCGATCGGCGAGAAGCTCGGCGGCAAGGGCAAGATCGTGATCCTCCAGGGCCAGGCGGGTACGTCGGCGGCCCGTGAGCGGGCCGCGGGGTTCGCGAAGGGACTGAAGGCCTACCCGGGCATCCAGGTCGTCGCCCAGCAGCCCGCCGACTTCGACCGCACCAAGGGCCTCGACGTGATGTCGAACCTGCTCCAGGCCCACCCGGACGTCCAGGGCGTCATCGCCGCGAACGACGAGATGGCGCTCGGCGCGATCAAGGCGCTGGGCTCCAAGGCCGGCAAGTCGGTCTCGGTGGTCGGCTTCGACGGCACGCCTGACGGACTGAAGGCGGTCGAGGGCGGCAGCCTGTACGCGTCGGTGGCGCAGCAGCCCTCCCAGCTCGGGAAGATCGCCGTGGACAACGCCCTCAAGGCGCTCCAGGGCAAGAAGGTCGAGGAGACGGTGAAGGTGCCGGTGAAGGTGGTCACGAAGGAGAACGTGGCCGGCTTCAGCGGCTGACATCGCTGATACCGCCGATACCGCCGGTATCGCTGACATCGGGGAACGGCCGGGCGGCACCCAGCACACGGGCCCGCCCGGCCATGTCACTCACGTGGGGAGACAACTCATGTACGACTACGACCTCCTGGTCGTCGGGTCGGCCAACGCCGACCTGGTGATCGGTGTCGAGCGCCGGCCCGGTGCCGGCGAGACCGTGCTCGGCTCCGACCTGGCCGTCCACCCGGGCGGCAAGGGCGCGAACCAGGCGGTCGCCGCCGCCCGGCTCGGGGCCCGTACGGCCCTGCTGGCCCGGGTGGGCGACGACGCGCACGGCCGTCTGCTGCTGGAGTCGCAGCGGGACGCCGGTGTCGACACGGTGGGTGTCCTGGTGGGCGGCGCGCCGACCGGGGTCGCGCTCATCACGGTCGACCCGTCCGGGGACAACAGCATCGTCGTCTCGCCGGGCGCCAACGGCAGGCTGGCCCCGGAGGACGTGAGCGCCGCCGCGTGCCTCTTCCAGAGCTCCCGGGTGGTGTCGGCGCAGCTGGAGATCCCGCTGGAGACGGTGGTGGCGGTCGTACGGAACCTGGCTCCGGACAGCCGTTTCGTCCTCAACCCCTCGCCGCCGCGCCCCCTTCCGTCGGAGGTGCTGGCGGCCTGCGACCCGCTGATCGTCAACGAGCACGAGGCGAAGGTGATCCTGGGCTCGTCCGCCGTGGGGGACAGCCCGGAGGGCTGGGCCCGGATACTGCTCGCGAAGGGGCCCCGGTCGGTGGTGGTGACGCTGGGCGGAGAGGGCGCGCTGGTGGCGTCGTCGGAGGGTGTCTCCAGGGTCTCATCCGTGAAGGTGAGCGCCGTGGACACGACCGGCGCGGGAGACGCGTTCACCGCCGCGCTGGCCTTCCGGCTGGGGGCGGGCGCGTCCCTGGCGGAAGCGGCGGCGTACGCGGCCCGGGTCGGGGCGGCGACCGTGACGAAGGAGGGCGCGCAGGCGTCCTTCCCTACGGCGGCGGAGGTCGCCGCACTATGAAGAAGGCCGGAATACTGAACCGTCACCTCGCCGGTGCGCTGGCCGAACTGGGCCACGGGGACGGGGTGCTGGTGTGCGACGCGGGCATGCCCATTCCCGACGGGCCCCGGGTGGTGGACCTGGCCTTCCGGGCCGGGGTGCCGGCGTTCGCCGAGGTGCTGGAGGGGCTGGTGGCCGAGCTGGTGGTCGAGGGGGCCACGGCGGCGGCGGAGGTGCGGGAGGCGAACCCGGAGGCTTCGGAGCTGCTGGCGGGGCACTTCCCCGGGCTGGACCTCGTATCGCACGAGCGGCTCAAGGAGCTGTCGGCGGGTGCGCGGCTGATCGTCCGCACGGGCGAGGCACGGCCGTACGCGAATGTGCTGCTGAGGTGCGGCGTCTTCTTCTGAGGCGTCTTGAACGGTTGAGGTGTCTTGAACGGTTTCGAGGGGGCCCGGTCCGTCGACCGGGCCCCCTCGGCTTTTCCCCTCCCGTCAGGAACCCCGCGATCCCCCCAGATCTCCCCCCAGAAGTCCTGACACCATGTACGACCGCCGTGGGCGGCAAAGGGTTGCACGGTCGGGTAAGAATTTCTTGCCGGATTCTTGCGAAGATCACCGCGCCAGCCGGGTCAGCACCCGGGTGAGGCTTCCGTCGTCCTCCTCGATGTCCCTGACGTGCGCGAATCCGATCCTGTCGAGGAGGTGCAGCGAGGCGGTGTTCCGCTCGTCCACGGTGGCGTGCACCTCGCTGAGCCCGAGCGTCTGGAACCCGTACGCCACGAGCGCCTCGGCCAGCTCCGTACCCAGCCCACCGCCCCAGGCCTCGGGTGCCAGCGCGTAGACGATCTCGTGGCCGCCGACCGCGTCGGTCCGCTTGATCTCCGCGTGCCCGATCAGCCGCCCGTCGCGCCGGACCGCCCACACGTCGAACAGGTCCTGGGCGTAGACCTTGGTGAAGATCCGCCCGAACAGGGCCCGGTCGTCCGCCTCGGGCGAAGGACCGTCCCCCATCCACCGGGACACCCTGGCGTCCTGGAACAGGGCGACGAAGCTCTCTTCGTCCTGCGGCGTATAGGGGTCCAGGTGGAGGCGTGGGGTGCGCAGCGTCGGGGGCATGAGCGGAGACGCTAACGATGTGAGAGCCGGGTGACCACCGGGTTTCCGTGGAAGCTCCCCGTCACGCCGATTCGTTCAGCAGCCTGCTCAGATGTTCACTCCCGGCTCCCAGCAGCTCCGGCAGCGGCTGGGCCGTTTCGTACCAGCGCTTCTCGTACTCCCAGCACAGCCAGCCGTCCCAGTTGTGGCGGGAGAGGACCTCCACGCATTCGGCGAGGGGGAGGACGCCCGCGCCGAGGGGCAGGGGGGTGGTGTCCTCGGCGGAGGCGATGTCCTTGACCTGGACGTAGCCGAGGTGGGGGGAGAGTGCGGCGTAGGTCTCCGAGGGCTGTTCGCCGCCCAGCCAGGTGTGCATGACGTCCCAGAGCGCACCGACCTGACGGTGGCCGACGAGGCCGAGGACGCGCATGGCGTCGGCGGCGGTGCGGTGGGAGTCGTGGGTTTCCAGGAGGATGCGTACGCCCAGGTCGTTGGCGTACTCGGCGGCCGTGCCCAGGCGCCGGGCGGCCGTCGCGTCGGCCTCCTCGGGGGTCTGGACGTCCAGGTCGCCGCCGGGGAAGACGCGGATGTACGGGGCGCCGAGGTCGCGGGCCAGGTCGAGGAGGGCACGGATCTCGGCCAGGACGGGTTCGTCGTCGCCCGGCGCGGCGACGCGCGCGTAGCCCGCCAGGCCCAGGATCTCTACGCCCGACCCCTTGAACTCGGCCGCCACCTCGGCCCGCTGAGACGGGTCGAGGTCGGTGTGGACCGGTTCCTCGGGGTGGGTGCGCAGCTCCACGCCGTGGTAGCCGTGCGAGGTCGCGAGCCGCAGGACGTCGGGCAGGGGCATGCCGGGGACACCGAGAGTGGAGAACGCGAGCTTCATACGGACGGACCCTACCCGGCACCCCCGCCCGCGACTCCCCTTCATCACTCGGGCGTTGCGGAAAGATCCAGTCGCCAGTCCTGGCCGTTCAGGTCCTGTCCGAAGGAGTGGTGCGGCTTCTCCGCGACCAGCTCGAAGCCGTGGCGCTGGTAGATGCGGCGGGCCGCGCCGAGGATGTCGTTGGTCCACAGGACCACCTCGCGGTAGCCGGCCTGGCGGGCGAAGTCGACGAGGGCTCCCACCAGCCGGTCGCCGATGCCGAGGCCGCGTGCGTCGGGCTCGACGAGCAGCAGCCGTAGCCGGGCGGCCCCGGGCGCGTCGTCCCGTACGCACATCACGCATCCCACCCGCCGGCCGTCCAGCTCGGCGATCCAGGTGCGGTCCAGCCGCGGGTCGTGGTCCTCGCCGTAGTCGGCGACGATACGGGCGACGAGGCCCTCGTACTCGAGGTCGAAGCCGTACTCGGCGGCGTACAGCGCGGCGTTGCGCTCCACGATCCAGCCGAGGTCGCCGGGGGTGGGCTCGCGCAGGACGACGTCCTCGGGGCGAGGGGCACGGCCGTCGCCGAGCAGGGTCCGAACGGTCCGCAGGGCCTCCGCCAGCCGGGGCCGGTCCTCGGCCCGCACGGTGTCCAGCAGCGACCCGACCGTCTCCCGCGCCCGCTCGTCGAGCAGCGCGGCGGCCTCCCGGCCGGGCGAGGTGAGGGTGATGCGGCGGCGGCGCGGGTCCTTCTCGGACGGTCCGCGTTCGATCAGCCCGTCGTCCTCGAACTTGTTCAGGATGCGGCTCAGGTAGCCGGCGTCCAGGTGCAGCTGGGCCCGCAGGTCGGCGGCGTCCGTGCGTGGCGCGTGGGCGAGTTCGTAGAGCACGCGGGACTCGGTGAGGGTGTAGGGGGCGTACAGGTGGCGGCCGTAGTCGAGCGCGCCGATGACGTTCGTGTAGAAGCGGTTGAAGGAGCGGATGTCCTGGACGGTCATGGCCTCGACCCCCGAATGTTTGACTCAGTCAGAGATACCGACGAGCCGAGCCTAACGGTCAGGGACATGCGGGGCCAGACGCGCACATGATCCGGATGAGAGACGACCGATGAGTTTTTCCGTATGGCGCAGTCAGAGAACGTGTTCGTGCGCCGCGGCAGCGAGTGTCGTGGAAGCACGCACGGACGAAGTCCGCCGAGAACCCACATGAGAGACCGAGGAACCCGCGATGCGCACCCTGATCAGTACCGCGTTCATCTCGCTCGACGGCGTCGTGGAGGCCCCGGGTGGCGAGCCCGGCTACCGGAACACCGGCTGGACCTTCAAGCACGCCGAGTTCCTGCCCGAGGCGTACGAGATCAAGGACCGGGAACAGCGGGAAGCCGCCGCGATGATGATGGGCCGCACCAGCTATGAGGCGTTCAGTCCGGTGTGGCCCGACATGGAGGAATTCGCCGACTACAACGCGATGCCGAAGTACGTCGTCTCCACGACCCTCGCCGAGGAGCAGCTCGTGAAGAACTGGGGGGAGACGAGGATCCTGCGGTCGCTCGACGACGTCGCCGCGTTGAAGGAGACGGAGGGCGGCCCGATCATCGTCCACGGCAGCGCCTCCCTCAACCAGGCCCTTTCCGACGCCGGCCTGATCGACCGCTACCACCTGCTCGTCTTCCCGCTGCTGCTCGGCGCGGGCAAGCGGCTCTTCAGCAGCACGGACAAGGACGCCCAGAAGCTGCGGCTCGTCGAGCACGAGGCCTACGCCAACGGTCTGCAGAAGAACGTCTTCGACGTCGTCCGCTGACGAGGCGCCGCGCGCTCGGCACGGGGACGTCCCCGGGGGCGGGGCAGCATGAGGACGCTGCCGTTCGGAGCGGAGTGGGGGTGGGGCCCGTGGCATGCCGGCCCCACCCGTCAACGCCGATCAGCCACGTCTCAGCCCGTCCGGCGATTGAGGACGAGGCCGTTCAGGCCGAAGCGGGGGCCTGGGGGCGGCAACCCCCAGCAGGCCCGGGCAGCGACGCCCAGACTAGGAAACCCGCGGCACCCCGGAGGACCCCCGCACCATCAACTCCCCCCGTACCGAAGCGATCCCCCCGGGCGGCGCCTCCTCCCGCCCCATCGCGATCCGCCCGGCCCGCGCCCCGGCCTCCGCCAACGGCAACCGCACCGTCGTCAGCGAAGGCACCGCGTCGATGCTGAAGGGCAGGTCGTCGAAGCCCGCCACCGACACGTCCTCCGGAATCCGCAGCCCGGAGTCGCGCAGCGCCGCGCACGCCCCGAGCGCGACGGAGTCGTTCGCGGCGACGACCGCCGTCAGCGACGGGTCACGCCGCAGCAGCTCCAGCGTCGCCTCGTAGCCGGACCTGCGGTCGTAGCGCCCGTGCACCGTCCACCGGGGGTCCTCCTCGATGCCGTGCGCGGCGAGCGCGGCCCGGTGGCCCTCCAGGCGGTGGCGGGTCGTGGTGCGCTCCTCGGGGCCCGCGATGTAGCCGAGCCGCCGGTGGCCGAGGCCGATCAGGTGCTCGGTGAGTTCCTGCCCGCCCCCGCGGTTGTCGAAGGTCAGCGCGACCGCCCCGGTGTCCGGAGCCGGCGGCCGCCCGCACAGCACCACCCGCGTCCCCGCCTCCGCGAGCTTGCGCACCTTCGTGTCCATCGCCGTCTGGTGCGCCGCGTCCTCGATCGCCCCGCCGGTCAGCACCACGGCCGCCGCACGCTGCCGCTGCAGCAGCGTGAGGTACGTCAGCTCCCGCTCCGGGGAGCCGCCCGTGTTGCAGACCACCGCGAGTCTCTCCCCGCCCGCTCGGCCGCCCGGGCCGCCGATCTCGGCCTGGATCGCGCTCGCCATGATCCCGAAGAAGGGGTCGGCGATGTCGTTCACCAGGATCCCGACCAGGTCGGAGGTGGCGGCGGCCAGGGCGCTCGCGGGCCCGTTGAGCACATAGTCCAGCTCGTCCACGGCCTTCAGCACCCGCTCGCGGGTGGAGGCGGCGACGGGATAGTTCCCGTTCAGCACGCGCGACACCGTCGCGGGCGAGACCTGCGCGCGGGCCGCCACGTCCGCCAGGGTCACCGTCATGTCGTCGTCCTCCGGTCACGCGTCTTGTCGTCGCCCTTGTACACACCCGGACCCATGAGAACGGTTCCGAGCAGGTCGGAAGCCCTGGCCTCGTCTAATCCTTGGCCAAGGTTCCGAGCAGACCTTAAGCCCCCGGCCCCCGGTTGTTCGCCCCCTCGAACAACTCGTCCTGGTCACGGTCTTGTCCAGACCACGGTTCAGAGGCTAGCTTCTCCGTATGTAGAAAGCGCTTGCTGCAACGCTCACCAGTGGGCGTACGCGGCGCGACGACCGCGTACGAAGGGAACGACGTGACACGCAAGACGGTGCGTATCGCCATGAACGGCGTGACCGGGCGCATGGGCTATCGCCAGCACCTGGTCCGCTCCATCCTCGCCCTGCGCGAGCAGGGCGGCCTCGACCTCGGCGACGGCACCGTGCTGTGGCCCGAGCCGATCCTGGTCGGCCGCCGCGAGCACGCGCTGAAGGCGATGGCCGAGCAGCACGGGCTGGAGCACTGGTCGACGGACGTGGACGCGGTCCTCGCCGACGAGACCGTGGACATCTACTTCGACGCGCAGGTCACCTCCGCCCGCGAGGAGGCCCTGAAGAAGGCGATCGCGGCCGGCAAGCACATCTACACCGAGAAGCCGACCGCCACCGGTCTCGACGGCGCGCTCGCCCTCGCCCGGCTGGCCGACGAGGCCGGCATCAAGCACGGCGTCGTCCAGGACAAGCTCTTCCTCCCCGGCCTGCTGAAGCTGAAGCGCCTCATCGACGGCGGCTTCTTCGGCCGGATCCTGTCCGTGCGCGGCGAGTTCGGCTACTGGGTCTTCGAGGGCGACTGGCAGGACGCCCAGCGCCCGTCCTGGAACTACCGTGCCGAGGACGGCGGCGGCATCGTCGTCGACATGTTCCCGCACTGGGAGTACGTGCTCCACGAGCTGTTCGGCCGCGTGAAGTCCGTCCAGGCCCTCACCGCCACCCACATCCCGCAGCGCTGGGACGAGAACGGCAAGCCGTACGACGCCACCGCCGACGACGCCGCGTACGGCATCTTCGAACTGGAGGGCGGCGCGATCGCCCAGATCAACTCCTCCTGGGCCGTGCGCGTCAACCGCGACGAGCTGGTGGAGTTCCAGGTGGACGGCACGGAGGGCTCGGCCGTGGCCGGACTCAGGAACTGCCGTGCCCAGCACCGCAGCGCCACCCCCAAGCCGGTCTGGAACCCGGACATCCCCGCCACGGAGGTCTTCCGCGACCAGTGGCAGGAGGTCCCGGACAACGCCGAGTTCGACAACGGCTTCAAGGCCCAGTGGGAGCTGTTCCTGAAGCACGTCTACGCCGACGCGCCCTACCACTGGGACCTGCTGGCCGGCGCCCGCGGTGTCCAGCTCGCCGAGCTGGGTCTCGCGTCCTCGGCCGAGGGCCGTCGTATCGACGTACCGGAGATCGGCCTGTGACCATCCAGCTCCCGGACGCGAGCGGTGCCTTGAGGGCGTACGAGCCCCGGCAGGAACCGCTCGCCGTCACCACCGGTTCCCCGTTCACCTCCCGCACGGTCTTCTCGGCCGCGCATGTCGTCGCCGACCCGTTCGCGGACGTGTCCCCCGACTCGCCCGCCGCCGTCGACTGGGACGCCACCCTCGCCTTCCGCCGCCATCTGTGGTCGCACGGGCTGGGGGTCGCCGAGGCCATGGACACGGCGCAGCGCGGCATGGGCCTGGACTGGGCGGGCGCGGCGGAGCTGATCCGCCGGTCGGCCGCCGAGGCCAAGGCGGTGGGCGGTCGTATCGCCTGCGGCGTGGGCACCGACCAGCTCACCGGCCCGGCGTCCCTCGCCGAGGTCCGCGCGGCCTACGAGGAGCAGCTCGCGCTCGTGGAACAGTCCGGCGCACAGGCCATCCTGATGGCGTCCCGGGCGCTCGCGGCGGCCGCCTCGGGCCCCGAGGACTACCTCGAGGTCTACGGCCGGCTGCTCCGCCAGTCCGCCGAGCCGGTCGTCCTGCACTGGCTGGGCCCGATGTTCGACCCGGCGCTGGAGGGCTACTGGGGGTCGTCCGACCTGGACGCGGCCACGGACACCTTCCTTGAAGTGATCTCGGCGCACCCCGACAAGGTCGACGGCATCAAGGTCTCCCTGCTGGACGCCCGGCGCGAGGTCGATCTGCGCCGCCGGCTCCCCGACGGGGTGCGCTGCTACACCGGCGACGACTTCAACTACCCGGAGCTGATCGCGGGCGACGAACAGGGCTTCAGCCACGCCCTGCTCGGCATCTTCGACCCGCTGGGGCCGCTGGCGGCGGAGGCGGTCCGGGTGCTGGACACCGGGGACGTCGCGGGATTCCGCGCACTCCTCGACCCGACGGTCGAGCTCTCCCGCCACCTCTTCCAGACCCCGACCCGCTTCTACAAGACGGGCGTGGTGTTCCTGGCCTGGCTGGCGGGCCACCAGTCCCACTTCACGATGGTCGGCGGCCTGCAGTCGGCCCGCTCGCTCCCGCACTTCGCGAGGGCGTACGAACTCGCCGACGGTCTCGGCCTGTTCCCCGATCCCAAGCTGGCGCAGGAGCGGATGAAGAACCTGCTGTCCCTGTACGGGGTGAACCAGTGACGGAGCTCGCGCGTTTCTCCATCAACCAGATGACGGTCAAGCAGCTGTCGATGCCGGAACTGGTCGACGCCTGCCGCGAGTCGGGCGTCGTCAACGTCGGCCTGTGGCGCGAGCCGGTCCAGTCGTACGGCTTGGAGGCCACGGCCAAGCTGGTCCGGGACGCGGGCCTGACGGTGACGACGTTGTGCCGGGGCGGCTTCTTCACGGCGATCGACCCGCGGGAGCGGGCCGAGGCCCTGGCCGACAACCGCCGCGCGATCGACGAGGCGGCGGCGCTCGGCACGGACACGCTGGTCCTGGTCTCGGGCGGCCTCCCGGCCGGCTCGAAGGATCTGCACGGGGCGCGGGAGCGGATCGCGGACGCGCTGGCGGAACTGGGGCCGTACGCCGAGGAGCACGGCGTACGCCTGGCCATCGAGCCGCTGCACCCGATGTACGCCTCCGACCGCTGCGTGGTGTCGACGCTGGCGCAGGCCCTGGACCTGGCCGAACGGTTCCCCGCCCAGCAGGTCGGGGTCACCGTCGACACGTACCACATCTGGTGGGACGACACGGCTCCCGCGCAGATCGCCCGGGCGGGCGCGTCCGGCCGTATCCACACCTTCCAGCTCGCCGACTGGACGACTCCCCTGCCGGAGGGCGTGCTGACGGGCCGGGGCCAGATCGGTGACGGCGCGATCGACATGCGGGAGTGGCAACGCTACGTGGAAGACGCCGGGTACACCGGCGCCATCGAAGTGGAGCTGTTCAACGACGGTCTGTGGGCCCGGGACGGCCGCGAGGTGCTGGCCGAGACGGCGGCGAGGTTCGTCGAGCACACCTTGTGACCCAGCCCTGCCCCCTTCACACGCTGCCCCGCCCGGATGCTCCGGGCGGGGCAGCGGCCGTACCGGCGGGTGGCCGGAAGCGTCGGCTCACACGCCCCGCAACGTCGGCTCACACGCCCCGTCGAACCACCCGTTCACCTCGATCACCGACTTCCGGAAATCCGGCCCGCGCCGGGAACCCGATCCGGATCCGGGCCGTCCAACGCACAAACCGCCGGAGAGTCACCACGGTGCGGTGTCGGCCCTCGCTGCTGGCTGCGATCGCTGACCACCCTCTCCGCCGTACCGCGGCCGGCGGGCCCCACCGCCACCGGCGCGTCCCCCTCCAACCGCGCCGGTGGCGCCCCCTGCGCGTTCCCTTGACTGGCAGAAACTTCCCCGTTATTGCTGACTTCTTGGAAGTTTCCTTCAGCGGATCCGAGAGGATCACCTCCGGAAGGAGCGCACGTGCACGACACCGGCACGGGAAGCACGGGAAGCACCGCACAGCCCTCCAGACGCACCGTTCTCGCCGCCACCGCCGGCGTCACCGCCGCTCTCGCGGCCGCCGGGCCCTCGTACGCCTCCGGCTCCTCCGGCTCTCCGGACGACAGGCGACTGCGCGCTCACATCTCGCGGATGACGCTGGAGGAGAAGGTCGGCCAGCTCTTCGTGATGCGGGTCTACGGCCACTCCGCCACCGCCCCCGACCAGGCCGACATCGACGCCAACCTCAAGGAGATCGGGGTCCGTACGGCCGCCGAGCTGGTGGCGAGGTACCGGGTCGGCGGCATCATCTACTTCGCCTGGGCGCACAACACCCGCGATCCGCACCAGATCGCCGACCTGTCCAACGGCATCCAGCGGGCCTCCCTGGGACTGCCCCGCGGGCTGCCGGTGCTCATCTCCACCGACCAGGAGCACGGGATCGTGGCCCGGGTCGGGAAGCCCGCGACGCTCTTCCCGGGCGCCATGGCCGTCGGCGCGGGCGGGTCGAGGTCCGACGCGCGCACCCTCGGCCGGATCGCGGGCGCCGAGCTGCGGGCGATGGGCATCCGGCAGGACTACTCCCCCGTCGCCGACGTGAACGTCAACCCGGCCAACCCCGTCATCGGCGTACGGTCCTTCGGTGCCGAACCGCGGGCCGTCGCCGCGCTGGTGGCCGCCGAGGTCGCCGGGTACCAGGGCTCCGGGGTCGCCGCCACCGCCAAGCACTTCCCGGGGCACGGGGACACCAACGTCGACAGCCACACCGGCTTCCCCACCATCACGCACAGCCGGGAGCTGTGGGAGAAGCTGGACGCACCGCCGTTCCGGGCGGCGATCGCCGCGGGCATCGACTCGATCATGACCGCTCATCTGATGGTCCCAGCCCTCGACGACTCCGGCGACCCCGCCACCCTCTCCCGCCCCATCCTCACCGGCATCCTGCGCGAGCGGCTCGGCTACGACGGGGTCGTGGTGACCGACTCCCTCGGCATGCAGGGCGTACGGACCAAGTACGGCGACGCCCGGGTGCCGGTGCTCGCGCTGAAGGCGGGCGTGGACCAGCTGCTCAACCCGCCGAATCTGGACCTGGCCTGGAACGCCGTCCTGACGGCCGTGCGGCAAGGTGAGCTGACGGAGGCCCGGCTCGACGAATCGATCCTGCGGGTGCTGCGGCTGAAGGCGAGGCTCGGGCTGTTCCGTTCGCCGTACGTCAGTCAGGGCGGCGTCGACCGGACCGTCGGCATCCGCACGCACCTGAGGACGGCCGACCGGATCGCCGAGCGGACGACCACCCTGCTCGTCAACGAGGACCGGCTGCTGCCGCTGTCCCGGCGCCGCCACCCCAAGGTGCTCGTGGTCGGAGCCGATCCGGCGTCGCCGTCGGGGACGACCGGTCCGCCCACGGGCGTGCTCGCGGGCGCGCTGTCGGAACTCGGCTTCACCGCCACCGCCCTGTCGACCGGTACCGCCCCCTCGGCGACGACCATCGCCAAGGCGGTCGCGGCCGCGCGGGACGCGGACGCGGTGGTGGCCGCCACGTACAACGTCACGGCGGGCAGCAGCCAGAAGGCGCTGGTCGAGCAGCTCGTGGCGACCGGGAGACCGATCGTGGCGGTCGCGATCCGCAATCCCTACGACATCGCCCAGCTCCCATCCGTCCCGGCCTGTCTCGCCGCCTACTCCTGGACGGACGTCGAACTGCGGGCCGCCGCACGGGTGATCGCGGGCCGGGTGAAGCCACGCGGGAAACTGCCGGTCGACGTACAGCGGGCGGATGATCCGGAGCAGGTGCTGTACCCGGTCGGACACGGTCTGTCGTACTAGACGTACGCCACGGACCGGGCGCACTACCCCCGAAGGGCGCAAACCCTCCCATGTCCCTGGCGTGCGCCCGCGATCACGGGTCACGCTGGGGCAGGGCCTGTCGTTTGGATCAGGTCGCAGGGAACTGGCGGTTTCTCGTCAGCGCCGGTGAGCGGGGTCTGGTGCGTGCAGCTGCAAGGCGGAGGAGGGAGTCGAAGCGGAGCTTCGGCGACCGACGACAACGCGGCAGATGTGCGTGCCAGACCCCGCGTCCGCGGCCTGATCGGAACGGCAGGCCCTGAGCACTCAGGGGGACGGCAATGCGCAACACGGGTTCGGCGGGGGTGGTGAGCGGGCTGGTTCTGCTGGTCGCGCTGCTGGCCGGGTGTCAGAGTCCGTCGGCGGGGGTGGCGCAGGACGGCCGGCTGGGCGGACCGGCGACGGGGACGAGTACCGCGGTCTCGCCGTCGGCGACCCGGCCGTCCGGGTACGGGGCGGTGTTCCTCGCGGTCGACGAGTGCAGTTCGTTCGGTACGACGAGCTTCACCGAGGTGTCGTGCGCCGGTGAGCGGGCGGCGGCGCGGGTCGTGGCGCGGCACGACGGCGCGGTGCGTGACGGACCGCGCTGCCCGCGGACCACCGACTTCGTGCTGCACATCAGTGAGCAGCGGCCCGCGTCCGACGAGGACGGCGACGGGGCGGTGCCGCGCGGCTACGCCTGTATGCGCAACCTCCAGCCGCCGCACCCCGGCGACCCGGGCGGCGGGGGCGGCCCCCGCACCATCGTCGGCGACTGCGTCTACGGCTCCGGCGACGGGCAGGTCCGCGAGACCGCGTGCGACGGGACGGGCGAGCGGAAGCCGGAGTACCGGGTGACCCGGGCGGTCACCGGACGGGCCGACTGCCCCGCCTCGACCGCGCTGTACGTCCGGCTGGGCGGCGAACGGCCGGTGGGGTGCGCCCGGCCGCTGTGAGCGGCGGCCGGGCGCACCCGCCGGGTTACGGACGCAGCGTCATCTCACGCTGTGTCTCCCGCTTGTCCAGCTTGGCGTCGAACTTCGCCAGCGGCTTCGCCGCCTGCGGGTCGGCCTGTACCGCGGTGGAGGCGACACCGGCCCAGTCGAGGATGCGGGCGGTGGCGAGGGCCTTCTGCTCGGGCTCGAGGCCCGCGACGTTGGCTCCGTGGTTCATGCCCGGAGCGGTCATGACGTAGGAGTCCTTCGCGCCCTTGCCGACGCGGAACGGCTCCGCGCTCCACGGGTCGTTCTGGCCGTTGACGAAGAGCATGTGGCGGGCGTTGTGCCGGACCCAGGTGTCGACGTCCCGCATCGCCCCCGGCTGGAACTTCATGGGGATGTCACGCGGGACGAAGTTGCGCGGCGGCTGGTAGCCGTAGCGGATGTACTTCTTCTCGATGTGCGGGAAGTGGATCGTCGGCGCGCCCAGCTGCGTGCCGGCCTGGTAGTAGTACGGCGTGTAGGTGGTCAGGCCCTGGTCGGCGTAGGCGGAGAAGCCGGCGATCGTGTCGACGGAGTCCCAGATCTCGTCGTCGGTGGCGTTCTTCGCGTCGGCCGGGATCTGGTCGCAGTCCTTCAGCAGGCTGTACTGCCAGAAGCCCCACACGTAGTCGAGGACGGTCGCCTCGTAGGCCTTGTCGAGGCTGCCGATGGTCTCGAAGGTGAGGCCGTTGTCCTGCGCGTAGGCCGCGTACTTCTTCTCCAGCGGCTCGCGGCGGACCAGAGCCTCGCGCTGCACGCCGTTCAGCCGGTCGCGGCACTCCTTGGTGCCGACGCGGGCGAAGAAGCGGTCGTAGGCCGCGTCCCGGTCGTTCACGACGTCGTTGGGGGCGACGTAGGCGACGACGCCGTCCATGTCACGCGGGTAGAAGCGCTCGTAGTAGGTGGCGGTCATGCCGCCCTTCGAACCGCCCGTGGAGAGCCACTTCTTGGCGTAGACGCTCTTCAGGGCCTTGAAGACGCGGTGCTGGTCGCTGGCGGCCTGCCAGATGTCCAGCTTGGACCAGTCGGCCGGGTCGGGGCGGGACGGGGTGAAGAAGCGGTACTCCAGGGAGACCTGGTTGCCGTCCACGATCTGGGTGGGCTCGCTGCGGCGGGGCGTCGTGGAGACGTTGTAGCCGCTGGTGAAGAACACCGTCGGGCGGGCGACGTCCTTGTGCAGCACGGTGATGCGCTGCTGGAACGTGCCCTTGGACGGCTTCCGGTGGTCGACCGGCTGCGTGTAGTTCAGGACGAAGAAGCGGTAACCGGTGTACGGCTTCTCCTCGACCAGGCTCATGCCCGGGATGGAGAGCAGCCTCTCCTTGATGTCAGTGGTGCTGCCGGTGCCGGTGGCCTCCGGCTCGGCGGCGGTGGCCGCTGACGCCGTGCCCAGTGTGCCTATGAGCACCGTGAGCGCCAGCAGCCATCTGAGCGCCTTGCGCATGCGCACTCCCCTGTGAGACAGATGTGCGCCGGAAGCTAGCGGACCAACTCACCTAAGCACCAGGGGACATAGGGAAAACCCTGTGCGCGGGCGGGGATTCAGCAGAGGATCCAGCCGGTGCTGACGGACTTGGGGCCGACCTTGCCCTTGAGCCAGACGCAGCGGCGCCCGGCGTGCACCGTGACCGGGCCGGCGAGGTAGGCGTACCTGCCCTCGTCGACGACCGGGCGGTTGCCGCGCGCCTGCACGCTCACCGACATCTTCTTCTTCACGCCGGGCTTCCTGGTCACGGTCACGGCGCAGACGTAGCCGCCGCGCTTGTAGACGAGCACGACCCCGGTGGAGAACGGCAGGGTGCGGACCTTGCGGCCGGGGCAGGGTGCGCTGGAGGCGGCCTGCGCCTCGCCCGGTGCCGCCACGGCGAGCAAGCCGGAGGCGGTCAGCACGGCCAGGCCGAGCGCGAGCCGCCTGCGTATCGCTCCACTGTCCACTGTTGTCCTCCCGTACCGCGTCGTGCGCGACCATCGGCGTACGGCTGTACGGACGCATGACGTATGCCGGACGGTTGCACGACTGTGACGAGGACGCCCGCGCCGGGTGCCCGTCAGCGGGACGCCCCGACCGGTTCCTCCGGCTCGGCGGCGCCGATGAACGTCCGCCACAGGTCGGCGTACCGGCCGCCGCGCGCGAGCAGCTCGTCGTGCGTGCCGTCCTCGGCGACCCCGCCGTGGTCCATGACGACGACCCGGTCGGCGCGGGCGGCGGTGGTGAGGCGGTGGGCGACGACGAGGGTCGTACGGCGGCCCGCGAGACGGTCGGTGGCCTGGTTGACCTGGGCCTCCGTGGCCAGGTCCAGGGCGGCCGTCGCCTCGTCGAGGAGCAGGACGTCCGGGTCGACCAGCTCGGCACGGGCCAGGGCGATCAGCTGGCGCTGCCCGGCGGACAGGTTGCGGCCGCGCTCGGCGACCTCGTGGAGGTAGCCGCCCTCCAGCGTGGCGATCATGTCGTGCGCGCCGACCGCGCGGGCCGCCGCCTCGACCTCGGCGTCGGTGGCGTCCGGGCGGCCGTAGGCGATGGCGTCGCGGACGGTGCCCTGGAAGAGGTACGCCTCCTGCGGGACGACCCCCAGACGGTGCCGGTACGAGGTGAGGTCGAGGTCCCGCAGGTCGGTGCCGTCGACGGTGACCCGGCCGCCGGTCGGGTCGTAGAAGCGGGCCACGAGCTTGACCAGGGTCGACTTCCCGGCGCCGGTCTCGCCGACGAAGGCGACGGTCTGCCCGGCCGGGATGCGCAGGTCGACTCCGCCCAAAGCCTCTTCGTCGTCGCCATAGGCGAAGTGCACGTCCTCGAAGGCGATCTCGCCGCGCAGGGAGAGGACCTCCAGGGGTTCGTCGGCGGACTTCGTCGACGTCGGCTCCCGGAGCAGCTCCTGGATGCGGCCCAGCGAGACGGTCGCCTGCTGGTAGCCGTCGAAGACCTGGGAGAGCTGCTGCACGGGCGCGAAGAACAGGTCGATGTAGAGCAGGTACGCCACCAGCGAGCCGATCGCCAGCGTGCCGTCGTCGACCCGGGCGCCGCCCACGATCAGCACGGCCGCCGCCGCCACCGACGACAGGAACTGCACGAACGGGAAGTAGACCGAGATCAGCCACTGGCCCCGGATGCGCGCCTGGCGGTAGTCGGCACTGCGCTCGGAGAACCGCCGGCCGCCGTCCCGCTCGCGCCGGAACGCCTGCACGATCCGCAGCCCCGCCACCGACTCCTGGAGGTCGGCGTTGACCACCGACACCCGCTCACGGGCCAGTTCGTACGCCTTCACGCTCGCCCGGCGGAAGAAGAACGTGGCGATGATCAGCAGCGGCAGCGTCGCGAAGACGACCAGCGCGAGCTGTACGTCGATCACCAGCAGGGCGACCATGATGCCGAAGAAGGTGACGACCGAGACGAAGGCGGTGACCAGGCCCGTCTGGAGGAACGTCGACAGCGCGTCGACGTCGGTCGTCATCCGGGTCATGATCCGGCCGGTCAGCTCCCGCTCGTAGTAGTCGAGCCCGAGGCGCTGGAGCTGAGCGAAGATCTTCAGCCGGAGCGAGTACAGGACCCGCTCGCCGGTACGGCCGGTCATCCGGGTCTCGCCGATCTGCGCCGCCCACTGCACGACGACCGTGAGCAGCCCGAGCAGGGCGGCCGCCCAGACGGCACCGAGTGCGGCCTGTGTGACGCCGGAGTCGATGCCGTGCCGGATCAGCACGGGCAGCAGCAGGCCCATGCCGGCGTCGGTGGCGACCAGGGCGAGGCTGACCAGCAGCGGCAGCCCGAAGCCGCGCAGCAGGCGGCGCAGGCCGTAGGACTCCTCGGGCTGGACGGCACGCGACTCGTCGATGTCGGGGACGTCGGTGGCCGGGGGCAGCGCCTCGACCTGGGCGAGGAGCTCGGGGGTGGCGGGGCTCTCCGCGAGGGCCGGGTCCTTGCGCTCCCGGTCGCCGGTCCACAGCCGTGGGGTGACGCCGCGCTCGGCGTCGAACTCCGCGTCCAGCTCGTCCCGTACGGAGGTGTCCTCCTGGGGACAGACGGGCTGGGTGTGGCCCGGGGAGACCGCGCCCAGCTCGTCGGGGTCGGTGAGCAGCCGCCGGTAGAGGGCGGAACGGCGCTGGAGTTCGTCGTGGGTGCCGAGGTCGGCGAGGCGGCCGCCGTCCAGGACGGCGATGCGGTCGGCGAGGTTCAGGGTGGAGCGGCGGTGCGCGATCAGCAGGGTCGTACGGCCCCGCATGACGCCCTTGAGGGCCTCGTGGATCTCGTGCTCGACCCGGGCGTCCACGGCGGAGGTGGCGTCGTCCAGGACGAGCAGGCGCGGGTCGGTGAGGATCGCGCGGGCGAGGGCGACGCGCTGGCGCTGGCCGCCGGAGAGGGTGAGGCCGTGCTCGCCGACGGTGGTGTCGTAGCCGTCGGGGAGTTCACTGATGAAACGGTCCGCCTGGGCGGCTCGGGCGGCCTTCTCGATCTCCTCCTGGGTGGCGTCCGGGCGGCCGTAGGCGATGTTGTTGCGGACCGTGTCGGAGAAGAGGAACGAGTCCTCCGGGACCAGCCCGATCGCGGACCGCAGCGATTCCAGGGTCAGCTCGCGCACGTCGTGGCCGCCGACCAGGACGGCGCCGCGGGTGACGTCGTAGAAGCGCGGCAGGAGGAGGGAGACGGTGGACTTGCCGGAGCCGGAGGAGCCGACGACGGCGAGGGTCTCGCCGGGGCGGATCTCGAAGGAGAGCCCGTCGAGGACGGGGCTGGTCTTGCCGTCGGCGGACTCATAACCGAAGGAGACGTCGTCGAACTCGACCGTCGCGGGGGCGTCGGCGGGGAGGTCCTTGGAGCCGTCCCGGAGCGAGGGCTCGGTGTCGATCAGCTCCAGGACCCGCTCGCTGCCGGCCCGGGCCTGCTGCCCGACGGTGAGGACCATGGCGAGCATGCGGACCGGGCCGACCAGCTGGGCGAGGTAGGTCGAGAAGGCGACGAACGTGCCGAGCGTGATGTGCCCGCGGACCGCCAGCCAGCCGCCGAGGGCCAGCATCGCGACCTGGCCGAGGGCGGGGACGGACTGGAGGGCCGGGGTGTAGACCGAGTTCAGGCGGATGGTGCGCAGCCGGCCCGCGAAGAGCCTGCGGCCGACCTCCCTCAGCTTGCCGGTCTCCTGCTCCTCCTGCCCGAAGCCCTTCACCACGCGTACGCCGCTGACGGCGCCGTCGACCACGCCCGCGACGGCGGCGGCCTGGGCCTGGGCGTACCAGGTGGAGGGGTGCAGCCGGGTGCGGCTGCGCTTCGCGATGTACGCGAGGGCGGGGGCGACGGCGAGGGCGACGAGGGTGAGCGGCCAGGACAGCCAGGCCATGATCACCAGGGAGATCGCGAAGAGCAGGAAGTTCCCGATGGTCATCGGGAGCATGAACAGCAGGCCCTGGATCAGCTGGAGGTCGCTGGTGGCCCGGCCGACGACCTGGCCGGTGGACAGCTCGTCCTGGCGGCGGCCGTCGAGCCGGGTGATCGTGCCGTACATGTCCGTCCGCAGGTCGTGCTGGACGTCCAGGGCGAGGCGGCCGCCGTAGTAGCGGCGGATGTAGGTGAGGACGTAGACGACCAGGGCGGCGGCGATGAGGAGGCCGGCCCAGGTGGTCATGTCCCTGGTGTGGTCGCTGATGACGTCGTCGATGATCACCTTGGTGATCAGGGGGACGAGGGCCATGACGGCCATGCCCGCCAGGGAGGAGCCGAGGGCGAGTACGACGTCCTTCGGGTGGCGCCATGCGTAGGCCCACAGTCGTCGTGCCCATCCCCGTTTCGGTGTCACACCGGTGCCTTCCAGTCGTCCTGAGCTGCCGGAAGGCACCAACGCGTTTGGGGGCGGATTTCATCCCGCCGTGGAGGGATCAGTTGTTCTTCGGGTGCGGCGGTGTGGGGTTGATCGCGCAGTTCCCCGCGCCCCTAGAGGAAGGGCGTTGTTCTAACCCGCAAGTAGTAGAAGCGGGTCGTCTGGGTCGGGTTCTGGTTGTCGTCGCTGGCCAGGAGGACCTTCAGGGTGTTCTTCGTCCGGCCGGTGATCGTCATGGCCTCGATGTTGTCGAGGAGGGGGTTCGGCTGGGGCTGCTTGGCCGTGGCGCCCAGGGTGGGGCAGGTGGCGAGGTCGGTGAGCAGGGTTTTCTGCATCGCCCGGCGGGGGTCGGCCAGGTAGAGGCGGACCGTGTTGCCGACGCCGGAGGTGAAGCCGCGTTCCAGGACCAGGAGGCGGCCGTCGGGGGTGGCCTGGATCTCGGAGACGCCGAGGCCGGGGTCCGTGCGGTAGGCGTACTGGCGTCCGAGCCGGAAGTGGCCCCGGTGGCGGTCCCAGGTCTGGAAGCGGACGGTGTCGGCGCTGTCGCCGGAGAGCGGGTACTCCGTGGAGGCGACCAGGGTGCGGCCGCCGGGCAGCAGGGTCAGGCCCTCGAAGGTGCCGTTGGGCCGGGCGCGGCCCGCGGGGGTCACGCGCAGGTCGTCCGGGACGGGGAGGCGGTCGAGGAGCTCGCCGGTGCGGGAGTAGCGGCGCACGGACGGCTCGGTCTCGGAGGTGATCAGGCGGGTGCCGTCGCCGTCTACGACCAGGCCCTCGGAGTCGAGGTCCGCCCCGGTCTCGTCGGTGAGCGGGAGGACGGAGCGGGGCTTCAGCGTCCTCGCGTCCAGGCGGAAGAGCGACGAGCGGTCGGACAGGGCGGCCGGTGAACCGTCCCTGTCGACCGCGAGCGCGGAGATGTTGCCGACGAAGGTGTCCTCGTACGTCGTCTTGTCGAGCGCGTCGGAGAAGCGGTCGATGGAGACGGACGGCGAGCAGGCGTGCGAGGTGTGCGGGGTGTGTGCCTGGGCGGGGCCGGCGGCGGTCAGGCAGGTGGCCGCCGTCAGGCCTGCGGTGAGAAGGGCGAGGCGGGTTCTCAGGGGCATGGGCGTCACCGTAGGACGGGCTGGTGACGCCGGGTGGGCCGCGCGGTGAAAGGTCAGCTCGCCGCCAGGTCCTTGTGGATGACCTTGGCCACGGCCTGGATGGTGGCGATGCCGTAGTTCATGGTGCTGTTGCCGTGGGTGAGCACGGTCATCACATAGTCGTGGCCGCCGCCCTTGAACGCGCCGACGCTGTGCACCCGCCAGCCGTTCGTGGAGCGTTGCAGCCAGCCGTTCTTGACGGCCACGGTGACGCCCGAGGGCACCCCGTACGGCGTGCCCCAGCGCTGGGACGAGACGACCTGGCCCATCAACTTCAGGATGTAGGAACGGGAGTTGTCGCTCAGTACCGCGTTCTTGGCGGTGAGGAGCTTCAGCAGCTTCTGCTCGTCGGTGACGGTGATCTGGGTCAGTCCCCAGTAGCCGTTCGCGCCGGGCTTGGTCTGGGTCATGCCGGCGGCGCTGAGGAAGCCCTTGATCTTCGTCATGCCGAGCTGCTTCCACAGGGTGGAGGTCGCCGCGTTGTCCGACTTGGTGATCATCGCCTTGGCGAGGGTGTTCTCGCGGTCGGTGAGATACCGGTTCGTCTTCTTCGCGTCCCAGAGCAGGGTGGCCAGAACCGTCACCTTGACGACGCTGGCCGAGTCGTAGGCGGAACTCGCGCGCAGCGTGCAGGTGGTGTTGGTGCTGCGGTCGTGGAGGCCGACGGCGACCGTGCCCTTGCGGCCGGCGAGCGCGGCGGTAATGTCCTTCTTCAGCTTGGCGGCGAGGCCGGCCTTGGCGGACGTACAGGTCACGGTCGGCGGGGCGGCGGCGGCGGGCGTGGCGGCGGCGACGAGCGGCACGAGCACACCCGTACCCACGGCCGCCGCCAGCACTCTGGCGCGGCGGGATATCCCAGAAGTCATACACCCTTGACTCGCGGACCAGGGGCAAAGGTTGTAGGCCTTGGGGAAGGCATGTACGAGTCGTTACCGGGGGCTGTGCGTTTCACAGGCGGCGGCCAGCTTCGGCACAGCGGCCACCAACCAGGGCCGGCCACCATGCTCGGGTGACATCTGCCACCGAAACCCAGCCCCGCACCGCCGAGCCGCCTTCGGCCTCGCTCCGGGACACCGCCGCCGCCCCGCGCTGGTCGCTGCCCGCGCTGCTCGCGATCCTCGCCCTGGCCGCGGTGCTCTACTCCTGGAACCTGTCCGGCGCCGGCCTCAACAGCTTCTACAGCGCGGCCGTGCTCAGCGGCACGCAGAGCTGGAAGGCGTGGTTCTTCGGCTCACTGGACGCGGGCAACTTCCTCACCGTCGACAAGCCGCCGTTCGCGCTGATGGTCATGGGCCTGTCGTGCCGTGTGTTCGGCTACGGCACCTGGCAGATGATGCTGCCGATGGTCCTGGTCGCGCTGGCGACGATCTGGATCGTGCACGCCTCGGTGAAGCGGGTGTGGGGCCACGGCGCGGCGACGGTGGCCGCGCTGGTCCTGGCCCTGACCCCGATCACGGTCGCCATCAACCGGGACAACAACCCCGACACGCTGCTGGTGTTCCTGATGGCCGGCGGCGCGGCGCTCACCCTGCGGGCCGTCCACAACGGCAGGCTGCTGCCGCTGGTCGGCTCCGCGGTCTGCTTCGGCCTCGCCTTCAACACGAAGATGCTCCAGGGGTACATCGCGCTGCCCGCCGTCTTCGCGGTCTACCTGTACGCGGCGAGGCCGAAGCTCGTGAAGCGCGTCGTCAACCTCCTCGTCGCGGGCGTCGCCCTGGCCGTCTCCAGCTTCTGGTGGGCGGCGGCGGTCTCGCTCGTCCCGGCCGACGACCGCCCCTACATCGGCGGTTCGACGGACGGCACGGCCTGGGACCTGATCATGGGCTACAACGGCCTGGGCCGGATCCTCGGGGGCGAGGGCAACGGCGGAGGCGGCGGTGGCGGAGGCGGAGGCGGCTTCTCCGGTACCGCGGGGCTCGGCCGCCTCTTCAACGACATCCTCGGCGGCCAGATCTCCTGGCTGATCCCCTTCGCGGCCATCGCCTGCGTCGGCGGCCTGGTGCTGCGCGGCCGCGCCCCGCGCACCGACCTCACCCGCGCCGCGCTGCTGCTGTGGGGCGGCTGGACGGCCCTGCACTACCTGACCTTCGCCCTCGCCGAGGGCACGATGCACCCGTACTACACGACCGCGCTCGCCCCCGGCATCGCGGCGCTGTGCGGAGGCGGCGGTGTGATGCTGCTGCGCGCGTTCCGTGCCGACAAGCGGTGGGCGTGGGTGCTGCCGGCGGGCCTGGGCATCACGGCCGTCTGGGCTGTCGTGCTCCTGCGGCGGGCCTCCGGCTGGAACACCTGGCTGTGGCCGGCGATCGCCGTCGTCATGGCGCTGGCGATCGTGGGACTCCTCGTCTTCCGGTCCGCGTCCGGGACACGGGTACGGCTGCTGGCGGCATCCGTGGTGGCGGCGGTCGTCGCCGCCGTGGCGGGTCCGGCGGCGTACGCCTGGTCGGTGCCGTCCGGTTCGGGCGGCGGCATGGGCGGTACGAACCCGACCGCGGGCCCGTCGACGGGCGGTGGCTTCGGCGGGCGCGGTGGCGGCCGGGGGTTCCCGGGCGGTGGCGGGTCCGGCGGGCCCGGCGGTGGGGGGATGCCCGGCGGTGGGACGCAGCAGGGCGGGAACGCCCAGGCGGGCGGCGGCTTCCCGGGTGGTGGGATGCCGTCCGGCGGACAGAGCGAACAGGGCCGGCAGAGCGGGCAGAGCGGGCAGGCCCCCGGCGGCAGTGGGACCGGCGGCAGCGGCGGGACCGGCGGCACGCCCCCGAACGGCACGAGCGGTGGCCAGTCGGGCGAAGCGGGCGCCCAGCCCGGCCGTACGGGCGGCGGCCCCGGCGGTGGCGGCATGGGCGGCGGCGCGAGCAGCGAGCTCATCTCGTATCTGAAGAAGCATCAGGACGGGGCCAAGTGGCTGCTGGCCGTGTCCAGTTCGCAGGGCGCCGCCCAGCTGATCGTGAGCAGCGGGGAGCCCGTCATCTCCATGTGGGGCTGGTCCGGCTCCGACAAGGCGATGACCCTGGCCAAGCTCAAGGAGCTGGTGAAGAGCGGCGAGTTGCACTACATCCAGCTCGGCGGCGGCATGGGCGGCGGCCCCGGCGGTGGCAGCAGTGCCAGCTCCGAGGTGACGGCGTGGGTGCAGAAGCACGGCACGGCGGTGAAGGAGAGCGAGTACGGCAAGAGCACGAACTCGGATTCGGATTCGGATTCGGATTCGGATTCGGAATCGGACTCCAGTTCCTCATCGCAGTCGAACCAGTCGGCGATCTACCGTCTGGACCCGTCCGACGTCGGCTGAATCCCGCGCGAGAACGGACGAACGGCCCCCGACCGCTCGAAGTCGGTCAGGGGCCGTTCCCCTGTCCCCGATCATGGACACCGAGTTCCGGCCAACGGGTGAAGGGAAACGCGGGCGTGGGCCACTGCCTGGAGATGAGCACCGGCGACATGCGGACGGTGGTGCGGCTGCTCACCGCGGTGGAGCGGACCGAGCGGCAGGAGCGCACGCTCGCCCGGGTGCGTACGGAGTGCGAGCGGACCGACGTCCGGTTCCGGGAGCAAGGCATCGGCCTCGACGTCTCCATCACCCAGGCCCTGGCGGAGCTGATCGAGGGCACCCCGAGCACCGGCCGCTGCCCCTCGTACAGCTACGCCTTCTACCAGGCCGTCGCGGCGCACTTCTCCGATCCGACCGACCTCGGCACCTGGCGGCGGCCGTCGTGGTTCCACGCCATGGACGACGAACTGGCCCGGCACGGCGTTCCGTCCGACCTGCTCCCCGGCGCGTTCCTGTTCGGCGGCCCGCCACTGCGCCTCCCCCACCCCGGGGACGCGGTGCCGGCCATCGGGACGCTGCCGGCCCAGCGGGCCGGGGCCCTCGCCGACGCCTACGGGTCCGTGCTCGACCGTCTCGATCCCGGGTACCGCGACGCGGCCCGCCGGTTCGTCGAGGTCATGCGGTTCGAGGCGGAGGAGTGGGATAGTGCGCGGAAGCTCGGGACGAACCCGGACACGATCCTCTTCTGGTTCCACTGACCACTGCGGGAACTCTTGACGCCGTCATTCCCATCGGGATACTTGCGGTCGACAGCGGGCCCAACTGCCGTGTCAGCGAAGAAAGTTCGTCCACCTCTGTCTGACACCGCCGACGACCCGCGCATGTCCGAGATCCCGAACGCCGTACGAAGTTTCGCCCCGCGGAGTTTCGCCCCCACGCGTCACGGCACCCCCACAGGAGGATCCCCCATGAGCCCACGCAAGGCAGTCGTCGCCGCCTTGGCCGCCGCGCTGCTGGCCGGCCACGGCGTCGCCGCCCAGGCCGCCACCACCGCCCCGCAGACGCAGACCACCGCGACCCCGGCCCCGGCCCGCGACCGCGCGGCGGCGGCCACCATCACCTGGTCCCTCGTCCGCGCGAGCAACCCCACCGAGGACCAGCGCTCGGCCTACGACCTGATCACCAGGGCCATGAACGCGGCCGTGGCCCGCTACAACAACCTCAGCGACCTGGGCAAGACCCTCACCGTCCGCTACGAGCCGGGCGTCCCCACCGCCGACGGCAACATCAACGGGACCATCCGCTTCGGCAGCAACCGCAGCTACATGAACGAGCGGACGGCCCTGCACGAGATCTCCCACACCATCGGCGTGGGCACCAGCTCGGGCTGGTCCCGCCTCGGCGGCAGCGGCACCTGGACCGGCGGGCAGGCCACCGCCCTCGTCAGGCAGTACGACGGCTCCGGTGCCAAGATCTCCACCGGCGGCGGGCACTTCTGGCCCTACGGCCTGAACTACGACAACGAGTGGTCGGCCACGGCGGCGGACCGGCACGTCCACATCGTCGCCGCGATGGTCCGCGACGGCCTCTAGATCTCCTCTAGGTCCGGTCGGCCCTGGTCGGCGGTGCAGGCGATGGCGTCAGTCGGTTCCGGGGTGCTTTCCGGGCCCGTCGGCGCCGGGGGACAGCGGAGTGGGTGACAGGGTGGTGTCCTCCTCGCCGGGCTCCAGAAGGGTGTCGGCGGCGCCGACGATGAGGGGGTCGGGGGTGCCGACCGCCTCGCGGTCCTTGCTGGCGTAGTCGATGCGCGACAGCAGACTGCGCATGGTCTCCAGCCGGGCACGTCTCTTGTCGTTGCTCTTGACGACGGTCCAGGGGGCGTGCGCGGTGTCCGTGGCGCGGAACATGTCGACCTTCGCCTCGGTGTAGTCGTCCCAGAGGTCCAGCGAGGCCAGGTCGGTGGGGGAGAGTTTCCACTGCCGCACCGGGTCGACCTGCCGGATCGCGAAGCGCGTGCGCTGCTCGGAGCGGGACACGGAGAACCAGAACTTCACCAGCAGGACGCCGTCGTCGACCAGCATCCGCTCGAAGGCCGGACACTGGTCGAGGAACAGCTCGTACTCGTCCTTGGAGCAGAATCCCATCACGCGCTCCACGCCGGCCCGGTTGTACCAGGAGCGGTCGAACAGGACGATCTCCCCGGCCGTCGGCAGCTGCGTGATGTACCGCTGGAAGTACCACTGGCCCGTCTCGCGTTCGGTGGGCTTGTCCAGGGCGACCACGCGTGCGCCGCGCGGGTTGAGCCGCTCGGTCAGCCGCTGGATCGTGCCGCCCTTGCCCGCCGCGTCACGCCCCTCGCACACGACGACCACGCGTGCGCCGGTGTCCTTGACCCACCGCTGGAGCTTGAGCAGCTCGATCTGCAGGACGCGCTTGGTCCGCTCGTACTCCTTGCGACCCACCTTGCGGTCGTACGGATGGTTTTCCTGCCAGGTCCGGATGGGACGCCCGTCCGCCTGCAGCACGATCGGCCGCTCGCGCCGGCTGGCGTCCACGCTCAGCCCGTCCAGCAGCCTGTCCGTGTCTTCGGTGTTCATCACCGTGCTCCCCGCTCGGCCCCCACCGTCGTTCAGAAAGGCATACGGCCGCGAGTGCGGCGACCCGCGGAACCACTGCGGCTCACCGCGCGCGAGCTGCTGTGGAAGGGCTTGCTGAAGAGACGGCCCAGAAAGCCGGGCGCCTTGCCACCGGCCCGCGCCCCCGCCCCGAGCGTACGCTGCGTGCCGCGTTCGGGATGGCGGGACAGGCGGGGCACGAAGAAGGCCAGGACGGCCAGGACCACACACACGCCGATGACGACGGCGACTACCATGATCGACTCCCCTCACAGGTGGACTGACACCCGGGTGCCCCGCTCTGCCCCTGCTCAGTCCAGATGCGTCGGCGCGAACATCCGCAGCACCGCCGGGAGCAGCACCACCGAGGGGCCGGGCGAGCCGAGTGCCTTCGCGAGGTCCTGCTCCAGGGTCTGAGGGGTCGTCCGGACCCCGGGGACGCCGAAGGACTCCGCCAGGGCCACGTAGTCGGGCCGGGTCAGCTCCGTCGCGGTCGCCTCGCCGAACGCGTCGCTCATGTACTCGCGCAGGATGCCGTAGCCGCCGTCGTCGACGATCAGCCAGGTGACGTCGAGGTCGTACTGGCGGGCCGTGGCCAGCTCGGCGATCGAGTACAGGGCGCCGCCGTCGCCGGAGACCGCGAGGACCGGCCGGGTCGGGTCGGCCGCCGCGGCGCCGAGTGCCGCCGGGAAGCCGTAGCCGAGGCCACCCGCGCCCTGGGCGGAGTGCATGTGGTTGGGGCCCTTGGCGTCGAAGGCGGACCAGGCCCAGTACGCGAGGATCGTCATGTCCCAGAAGGACGGGGAGTCGGCGGGGAGCGCCCTGCGGACGGACGCCAGCACGTCCTGCTCCAGAGTGAGTTCCTGGGAGGCGATGCGCTCGGCGACCTTTCCCAGCACCTCGCGTACGCGCTGCGGAGCGTCCGGGTCCGTTCGCTCCGACACCGTCTCCAGCAGCGCCTGCAGCGCGAGGCGGGCGTCCGCGTGGACCGAACTGCCCCCGACCATCCCGTGGGGGACCACTGCGACATGTCAACTCGCTTAGAAAACAACCGACTTGCCGGTTTCCGTCATCTGATCGCCATGTCAGATTCATTTACACGGCCGCATGTCCATGCCACTCTCTCGATTTGCCGCCTCCGATCAACCCGCGTAGATGGGACCCCCACATGCTGGTGACACCACGGATACGCCGATGGAAGCCGGTGGCGCTGGCCACCGCCGCCCTGGCCGGCCTCACCGCGTCCGCCCTGACGGCTACCCCGGCCGCGGCCACGACGACCGCGTACGACACGACGTACTACAAGAACGCGGTCGGCAAGACGGGCACCAGCCTCAAGTCCTCCCTGCACACCATCATCAGCAGCCAGACGAAGATCTCGTACTCAGCGGTCTGGAATGCCCTCAAGGTCACCGACCAGGACCCGAACAACAGCAACAACGTGATCCTGCTCTACAGCGGTGTCTCGCGCAGCAAGTCCCTCAACGGCGGCGACCTCGGCGACTGGAACCGCGAGCACACGTGGGCCAAGTCCCACGGCGATTTCGGTGAGGCGACCGGCCCCGGCACCGACCTGCACCACCTCCGCCCGGCGGACGTGCAGGTCAACAGCATCCGCGGCAACAAGGACTTCGACAACGGCGGCAGCACGGTCAGCGGCGGGGGCGGCAGCCTCACGGACTCCGACTCCTTCGAGCCGTGCGACGCCGACAAGGGCGACGTGGCCCGCATGATCCTGTACATGGCCGTGCGCTACGACGGCGGCGACGGCTTCGCCGACCTCGAGCCGAACGAGAAGGTCAACAACGGCAGCAACCCCTACATGGGCAAGCTCTCCATCCTCAAGCAGTGGAACGAGCAGGACCCGCCGAGCGCCTTCGAAGAGAAGCGCAACCAGGCCATCTACGACACCTACCAGCACAACCGCAACCCGTTCATCGACCACCCGGAGTGGGTCGAGGCGATCTGGTAGCAATCGCCGAGTGTTGAACTCCCCGATTGATTAGGGGAGTTCAACCACACTTACCGAATATCGCCCATCCAGAGCCGCCGCCCCAGCTCGTCGAGGTCCGCCCGCCGCTCTTCGTACTCGGGCAGAGCTGTCCGCAGCAGCCGCCAGAAGTCCTCTCGGTGCCCGGACACCTTCACGTGGGCCAGTTCATGGGCGATGACGTAGTCGATCAGATGCATGGGCAGCTGGAAGAGCGGCCAGCCGAGACTCATCAGACCGTTGGCACCTGCCCCGGCCTGCGGCGGCCGGTATGAACCCCATCGGTCTCCCAGGTCCCGCACGTCGAGTTCCGGCTCGGTCACCCCCATGCGTGCCGCCCAGGGCTGAAGCCGGTGTCCCGTCCAGTTCCGGCCGGCCCGGCAGTACCAGTCGACCAGCGCCGCCCGACCCGCCTGCGGCTCCGCCGCCAACTTTGGGCCCATGACAAGGCGCCCCGCGATCAGCCGGACTCCTCCGGTCGTCCCCTCCTCACCGGACACGGCCAGCCGGTACGTCCTCCCCAGATAGCGGAAGACCTCTCCGTCGGCGAGCTGCTTGACGGGGCTGAGCGGGCGTGTGCGCTCCCGCTCCCGCCGCTTGGTCAGCAGCCAGTCCCGGTGCGCGCGGACGAACTGCTCCGCCTCGGCCGTCGAGCGCCCGGCCGGGGTGTGCAGGGTAAGGGTCGCGTCGGTCTCGACGGTCAGCGCGAACCGTTTCCTGCGGGCGCTGGCACGTACCCGCAGAGACAGTCCGTCCACGGTGAGGAAGGTTTCGGGGGCGGAGTACGTCGAAGGATCGGCCGGCGCGGTCACCCGCCTATTCTCCCCTCGCCCTGCTCCGGAACTGCCGCAGGTTGTTCTGCGCGAAGGACGCCAGGCGCTCAGCCGCGTTCTCCAACGACGCCCAGTCCCCGCCCACGGGCCGGACATCGTTGCTGAGCAGGACTTCCTGGAGGTCTCCGGCCAGCATGCTGATGTCCTGGTGCTGTCCCTGGTACGACGCCCTGGCCATGACCCCGGTGGCCACGTCACACACCCTGTCCGTGAGTCGCCTGACGTCTCCGCCACCGGCGAGCCTGATTCCGGGGGTGTCCTCCAGGATCTGCTCCACCAACCGGTACACCCGCTGTTCGAGCGGCGTGAGACCGGCGAGTTCCGGGGCCTCCTCCCGTTCCTGCCTGGCCTCCTCGATCAGCGGGCCGAACTCCTCGATCTGCTCCTCGAAGCGGCCCGGCATCGTGCGCAGGATCTCTTCCAGGCGCTTGGAGAGCCGCTCGTACTTCGCGGGGTCCTCCCGCTTGATCCGCTCCTCCAGGTGGAAGCGGAGCGCATGACCCATCTCCGCCGCCGCCTCCTGCGGTGGCAGCCGTCGCACGGCGTCGTCGAAGGTGAGGGCTGTGAGCGAGACCGGCGGGATGACCTGGTCGATCTCCGGCCCTTCGAGGTGGTCGGCGATCATCGCCCGGACCTTGCGCCCGTACCGGCGCAGGGTGAACGTACCGCCCTCGGCGTCCCGGCACAGCCTCCGCACCCGCTTCTGGAGCAGGCTCCAGCGCCGGGCGTCCGCCACGTAATCCAGGGCGTCCTCGTGCGGAAGGACGCGTTCGAGGGTAGCGAGGAACGCGTGCAGCACCTCGTCGAAGTCGAACCGCAGGTCCTCGGGTTGCAGGGCGAGGGCCGCAGGTCCCAGCTTGGCGAGCTGGTCGAGCTGCGCGTCATCGATGCCGTTGCGCATCAGGAAGTCACGGACCTCCTGGGCGGCGGGCCCGAGTTTGCCCACCTCGTAGGACAGATCGCGCATGGTGTCGGTGACGTCGGTGTTCCGGTACCCGGCGAGGGCGCTGGAGAGGTGATCGAAAACGCCGTAGTAATCGACGACGTAACCGACCTCCTTGCCGGGCGAGGTGCGGTTGACCCGCGCGACAGCCTGGAGCAGCTCGGCGTCCCGGATCGGCCGGTCCAGATAGAGCACCTGTTCGCGCGGGGCGTCGAATCCCGTGAGCAGCATGGACTTCACGATCAGGAACGCGATGGGGCTGTCAGGGTGCACGGGGTCGGGTACCGAGGTGGAGAGAGGCGGCGGCTCGCTGTTCGCGACCTCGGACCACGGAGCGTTCATACCCCCGGCGGGATCGGTGGAAGAGGCCGGGGCCTGCGGTGGATTGAAGGGGGTCACCGCGACCCACTCCGGATCGGGCGCCAGTTCGGGAAAGGCCTTCTGGAAGCGCTCGGTGTACGCCTCCTGGCGACCGGCGTCGGTCCACTCCCTCCATTCCCCCCGCTTGCGGCCGGCCCCAGGGGAGATGACGGGAACGAAGTCGATCCGCCGCAGCAACGCCCGGAACAGGTAGGCCTGGTGGAGATAGCGCTGTCTGGCGGATAGCTTCTCCAACGGTGTCCCCGTCACCGACTCCGGGTCGAACTCGGCCAACTGGGCCAGCAGTTCGTCACGGGCCTTGCGCAGGGCGTGGTGGTACCGGACGGCCGCCTTCCGGCTGACGGCCGCGACCTGTGCCTTGAAGCCGCCGGGCAGCACCGTGGTCACCCAGTGCTCCAGCATGTCCTCGGCCTTCGCCTCGATCATGGGAACGGACTCGGCGACGTCCCGCTCGGTGGGCCACCGCTTGAGGAGCGCGGCCCGCTCCTCGGGGGTGCGGTCGCGGACGAGGTCGTCGAAACCCTTGTCGAGGACCTCCCCGTCACGGACCTCGCCCTCCCCGGTCCGTCCCTCGTAGCGGATGCGGACGACGACGCCGTCGTGCTGGGCGTCATCCATCCGGTACTCGTCGAGGAAGCCTCGCGGCGAGTCGCCCCGCCCGAAGATCCGGCGCGTGTCCTCCTCGCGCCCGGTGATGATCGGCGTACCCGTGAACCCGATCTTGGCGGCGTTCGGGATCGCCTTGCGCAGGGCGGCGTGCAGGACGCTGGTGTGGGAACGGTGTGCCTCGTCGACGAGGACGAGGATGTCCTGCGACCTGTTGCACTCGGGGAAGTCCGGTACGGGGCCCGGGCTTTCGTCCTCACTCCGGCCTGTTCCCTCTCCCGTCAGATCCCGGTCGTCCCCGCTGCCTTCCGTGTCCCCGGCGAAGGTGAAGCCGGTGCCGTACTTCTGGATCATGCCGAAGACGACGCGCCGCCCACCGTCGCGCAGCAACCCCTCCATCTGCGTCCGGGTCTTCGCCGTCTCGACGTCGGACTCGCTGAGCTTCAGCGTCCGCGAGAGCTGGGTCTGCAACTGGGTGCGGTCGGTGACCACGACCACCATGAACTCACTGAGCCGATGGTGCAGATGCACCCGCCGCACCAGGAACGTCATGGTCAGCGACTTGCCGGAGCCCTGGGTGTGCCAGATGACACCACCGCGCTCGTCCTCGGTGTCCCGCCCGGCACGGGCCCGCCCGGTCAGCAGTTTGCGTACGGCTTTCTCGGCGGCCCGGTACTGCTGGTGCCGGGCGACGGCCTTCACGGTCCGCACGGCCCCGCCGTCCGCCCCCGACTCGACGGCCATCGGGATCACGTAGTGCCGTACGACGTTGAGCAGGGCGGCCGGCCGTAGGACCACACCGACGAGCTTCTGCTGCTCGCCGAGCGGCGGGGGCGCGGCCGGGTCGGCGTCGTCCGCGAGCAGTCCGGCGGTACCCAGCTCCCGCCGCAGCGTGCTCTCCTCCTCCGGTTCGACGCTGCGCCACGGATGGAAGTGCTCGGGCTCGGAGGTGACGGTACCCAGGTGGGCGGTCTCACCGGTCGCGGCGACGAGAAGCTGCACGGTCCGGAACAGTTCCGGCACACCGGCGGGGACCGGGGCCCCGGTGGCGTCGAGGTCCAGTACAGGATTCCCGGCGTAGTGCCGGAGGTCGAGCACGGCGCTGCGGACGGGCTCGGCGAGATCGGGGCTCTTGCACTCGACGGCCACGAGTGGGATGCCGTTCACGAAGAGGACGACGTCGAGTATCGACAACTCGCCGGAACGGCTGCGCACGCTGAGCTGGTCCACGACGGTGAAGGTGTTGCGCGTGACGAGGTCCGGATGCCACTCGACGTACTGCACGGTGGCGGACGGACCGCCGTGCGCTGCGGAGGGCGAGGGAAGCGTCCAGCCGTGGAGCAGCATGTCGGTGGCGGCCAGGTTCGCCTGCACGACGCCGCTGCCGAGGGAGAGGGAGGCGAGCTCGCCGACCGCCCGCCGGATGTCGTCCTCACCCATCCAGGGCTGACCGTCACCGCCCCGGAGGTTGATTCGCCGCAGCGCGGGCCCGAGCTGGTCGACGAGCAGCGGCACCGCCGCGTCGAGCGTGTCCAGCTCCACGCCCGGGACATGCGTCCACCCCATGGCCTCCAGCTGGGCCACTAACGGCCGCTCCACCTCGTCCCGCTCGACCTGCACCACCACAGACCCGCACCTCTCTCCGTACGTCCCGTCTTTCCCCAGAGATCCATTCTGTGCCGAGGGGGTGGGGTGAGGGAAAGGGATGCAGGGGAGTACGTGGCAGACCGTGCGGACGTACGGGGGCTTTACGCCGGTACGTCCGCACGCTCGGCGGAGGCGCGTGGGTCAGGTGCCGGGGTCTTCCTCAGGAGCTTCGTCGTCGTCCGGGACGGGGAGGCGGGCGCCCCGGCTGCGGGCGATGCGGTGCACGTCGTGCAGAGACTCGGTCAATCGGGCTGCGAGGAAACGGAGTTGTGGCGCGGTGACCTTGGCGTCGTCAAGGAGATCGGCGGCATGGTCGAGAAGGTCGCCGGCCATGCCGAGCTGGATGGACTCGACGTTGTCGGCGACACGGGAGAGAGGGCCGGTGCCGGAGGCGTCGGCGACGAGGTAGCAGGGGTTGCCGTCGGGGTTGGACCAGGGGAGGAGGCGGGGGCGGGTGGCTGTGGGGGCGGCGTCGTGGCTCTTGTAGATCATGCGGCGGCCACCTCGTTGCCCCGGGTCCGGCGCGAGCCGACCTCCACACCGTGGATGTGCCGTGGCCCTACGTCGATGCCGTGCACGGCGAGCCAGAGGGTTCGGCGTCGGGCGAGCTGTTGCCTGGCCTGCACACGCTGTTCGTGGGCGAGGAGGTAGGGGCGAACGAGCGGGGAGTCCTCGCCACGGATGAGGGCTTCGTGCGGGGAGGGGCGGCGGCCGGGGGCGGCGGCTCCCGGTGCGGGGGTGGGCCGCGCCCTTCCCTCGGCACGGTGCCGGTTCTGGTGCCGGTGGCATCCGGAGGCCGGCAACAGGAGCCGCAGCAGCGGCTCAAGGAGGCAGGCAATAAGGTTCAACACGTCTTCAACTCCGTTGCGGTTGAGGGCCATGCCCCCGGGCCGTCGGTAGCGGTCGCGGGGGTCTTCCGTGCCCGAGGGCCGGTCGACGTGCATGGACGTCGCTGTGTAGCGATCCACTCACAGAGTGAGACCGGCCGGGCTAGGCTCGCCAGAGGGCTGGATGTGACAACGCATCTGTCACACGGGAGTTGACGATGAGCAACATCTATGGGGAGTGGTTGAAGGCGCAGCGCGAGGCGGCCGGGCTGACGCAGCAGGAGCTGGCGACGGCCGCCGTCATGACTCGTTCGCACATCGCGCACATCGAGGCGGGCCGTCGCACCCCGTCCAAGGAAGACGCGAGACGCCTCGACAGGGCGCTGAACACGGGCGATGTGCTGAGCAGCTTCCTGCCGGACGACGACACCGCTGTCGCGGGGTACTTCGAGGCGGCCCTTCAGCTCGAACAGCAAGCGACGATGATCCGGGAGTTCGCCCTGTCGTTCATCCCCGGCATCCTCCAGACGGAGAGGTACGCACGTGCGGTTCTGAGCACGTCGTTCCCTCCGGTAGGTGAAGCGGAATGTGACAGGCTCGTTGTCACACGCCTTGAGCGGGCAAAGATCCTGGAGGACCCGGTGACGCCCGTAGTGTGGGCACTGCTTGACGAGGCTGTGCTGCGGCGGGTGGTGGGCGGGCCGGAGGTCATGGCGGAACAACTCCGCCACATCGTGAAGCTGGTGGAATCAGGACGCGTACGCGTCCACGTGTTGCCCTTCGGTCTGGGGGTCCACCCCCTCATGCAGAGCATGCTGACCCTGCTCAAGTTCGAGGACCAGCCGCCGGTGGCGTACTCCGAAGGTATCCAAGTAGGCAAGATTCACGACTCCCCCGCCATGGTCGACCGCCTTGAAGGCACCTACGATCTCGCGCTAGGCGACGCAATGCCGCTCAAGGAGTCATTGACCCTGATGAGGGCGACAGCAAAGGACTACGAACACCGTGAATGAACCCACCATCCCCAACGCCTCCTCCCTGCACGGCTGGCGCAAGTCGACGTACAGCGGCAACGAAGGCGGCAGCTGCATCGAGGTCCTGGACGGCTACCCGACCGGCGTCCCGGTCCGCGACTCCAAGGCCCCTAAGGGGCCTGCGCTGGTCTTCCCGTCAGCTGGCTGGACGTCGTTTCTTTCCGCAGTCAAGGACGGGACCCTCCCCGCTTGACCACTGTCCACCACGATTCGTCCGGCCCATGCCCCCGCGGCACGGGCCGGACGTCGTTTCCTCAAGCCGCCACGGCAGAAACCTCAACCCGCCCCGTCAGCAGGTCGTCCACAAGTCCCTGCTTAAGATGACGGAGCTTGGCGAGTTCCCTCTCTTCAATAGACACTTGCCGCTCCAAGGACACCAACTCCGCAAGAGCCTCCTCCTGCGTTTTTCGACTAACCAAAGGGAATGGGACGGATTCAAGCGCAACCCGGGAAATCGTATAGAGACCCGAACTGGTTGCAGCGACCCTGCGCCAATACGCTCGCACAGGTTCCGAGTTTAGCCAGAAATCAGAAAATCGAGAAAGATGCCTTTCGGAACGCAAACGGAATAGGTGATTCTGATGAAAATATCCAGCAGCCTCCTCCGAAACCAAGGCACACCTTCCAATTTCGTGGGGGTTCGCATGCCCCTCCACCACGAGCAGATCACCCACCCGCAAAGCGTATCTCGCGCTATCGCCAGGGAATTCTTCTACGTGTGCCACGTCCGACAGGTCGAGACGTCCGCGCTGAACATTCGCCACACGAAGATACGCCCGGGTCTCATTTTGCGGTCTCCTGTCGGGTCCAATCGTGATCCCAGCACCGAAGTCAAAATTATCCACGACTCGCCCCATAGGGCCCGAAAGAAGGGTCGCCGCAACGCGATTGGCAAGCCCTTCACGAACGCTGACCAGCTTGGTGATCGATTCCTCGATTCCACGCTCTAGCTCAGCGGCACCGTCGATCGCGTCAACGATCCGCCGCTGTTCCGCCAAGTCGACCGGGTGCGCCACAAGTTGTTCACCGAACTTGTCCTGCGGCAGATGGGCAATGCTTGTCTGACTGACACCATTGACGAAGAGGTCAAACCGAGCAGCGTACGCCATGTAGTGGAGCATGTACCGTGGCTCAATCGCCCCGCGAGAGCGCAGCCGGTGTAGCGACATTTGAAAATAACATTCCTCCCGCTGGCCTTCCCAAATCGCCGTCCTCCCCACCTCTCCGCCTTCGGTTACGAGTAGGTCCCCTGGCACGAGCCTGAATCGTTCGCGCTCAGCAGCATTGAAACTCATTCGATTGAGTTTCTTGAAGTGGATTCGATTCCACTGAACATCCTTGTTAGTGATGTATTCTCGCTGCTCAGGTCCTGCCGATGCTTCCTTGTTCAGCTTTTTGCCGATTTGCATATCAAAAAGATCGCCGACCCTGCTCAACGTCCACCCAGGAGCCAGCTCACGCATATCCGAACTCCTTCAGAAAACTGTCCAGCTTCCCCTCCGCAGCTTCCCGCGCCGCCCGAATCTTCCTCAACGACACCACGTACTTCTGCTCCCACGCCTCATAAGAAGCCGCCAGCTCCCGCTGCCATCGCACCACATGCCCGTCCAGCTTCGCCGCCAGGTCGTCCCGCAGCAGGTCCAGCACCACCCGGCGCTCCCCCTCCGCATCCAGCTCCGCCCGCGCCTGGAACAACCGCGGCGGCTCCTCTCCCAGCGTCGGCGGGTCGCTCGGGTACGGATACCGGTGGAAGTCCGCCTCAAGGCGTTTGATGTCCGCGCCCGCCTTCGTACGCGCCTTCTTCACCCGCGCTAGTTCAACCGTGAGCCGGTCCAACTCCTCCACGCTCAGGGCAACTGTCTCCGAGCCGACCTCACCGTCGGCCGGGTCGCCGTCGGCCTCCGATTCCTCCCCGCCCCCCGAAAGCCGCGCGCTCAGCTCCTTGAACCGCGCGTCCGCCTCCGCCTTACGCGCGTCCGCCTCCGCCAGCTCCTCCAAGAACCGCGGAGCGATCGCGGCGACCACCTTGTGGTCGTACGCCTGACGCCGCTCAGCGGCCGTACGTGTCCGCAGCTTCTTCGTCCGTGCGTCCTGTTCGGGCGAGAGCATCGTGTCGACGTTCTCGACCCACCCGTCGACGACACCCCCGAACCCGTTTTCCGACAGCGCGAGCAGGTCGTATTTCGCGTCCCACCACCATCCCGCGACCGCGCCGGACAACGCATACCGATCCAGCAACCCGACCCCGCTCAGCCGTTCCACGAACGCCCCCATCAACTGCCCACGCACCGCCATCAAAGCTGCCTTGCGCTCGGAGGACGTAGACGCAGCAAGGGCTTCAGGTGTAGCCGCCACCGCCTCCAAACAACGGGCGGCCTCCTCCTCCCACCACTTGCAGAACTCCGCCCGCAGCGCCTCCTCACGAGGCCGGGCCAGCTCGCCCAGTTCGGGACGGCCGCCCGCCGCCTCGTCACGGAAGTCGACGTACGCCGGGTCTGCCGGCTCTCGCTCCACGAACAGGTCGGTCACCCCGATCCCGTACGAGTCGAGCAGCGGCTTCTTCGCCTCGATCTCCGCGCGCGGCACCCCGCCCACCAGGTGGGCCCGCACATCCTGCGGCTCGGGCGGCGGCGTGTTGTCGACGTATCGGCGGATGTTGAGGTTGTCGTCGTTGGCGGCGAGTTCCTCGCGGGTCACGATCCGCGAGAAGCCGGGTACCTCCTCGTACGCGTGGAACGTCGAGACGATCTTCTCGGCGTGCTCGGGGAGCAGGATGTTCTGCGCCCGCTCCGCGTGGAACTCGCGGTCGGCGTTGATGAACAACACCTTCCCCTCCCGCGCCCGGTCCTTCCGGCCCGGCGGGCGGAGCACCAGAATGCAGGCCGGGATGCCGGTCCCGTAGAAGAGGTTCGGCGCGAGGCCGATGACCGCCTCGATGGCGTCCTTCTCCAGCAGCTCCCTACGGATGGCCTGTTCGCCGCCACCCCGGAACAGCACCCCGTGCGGCATGACCGTGATCACCATGCCGCCGCGAGCGCCCTCCCGCTTGGCCTCCCACAGCATGTGCTGGAGGAACATCAGGTCGGCCTTGCCGCGCTCACTCGTCGCCCCGTACTTGGCACGCTCCGCCGGGTGTGCCAGGTCCGCGAGGGTGTAGTCGAGGGAGAACGGGGGATTGCTGAGCACCCCGTCGAACCGGTCCTCGTCCGAGCGCGGGACGTGCGCCGGCTGCGAGAGCGTGTCCCCGGTGGCCAGGTCGAAGCGGCGCACCCCGTGCAGGACCATGTTCATCGTCGACATGATCCAGGAGCCGGAGTTGGCGTCCTGACCGGCGAAGAACATCGACGACGTGTCGCCGCCGTGCTCCTCCACGTACTCCGCCGCGTGGATCAGCATGCCGCCCGAGCCGACGCACGGGTCGTAGATCCTCATGTTCTCGGTGGGAGCGAGGAGTTCGACCATCATGCGGACCACGGCGCGCGGGGTGTAGAACTCGCCGCCCTTGCGTCCGGCCGAGTCCGCGAACTCCTTGATCAGGTACTCGTATGCGGCACCGATCAGGTCAGGGAACTCGAAGTCCTCCGTGCGCAGCCGGATCCGCCCGAAGTGCGCGATGAGGAGTTTCAGGCGCTGGTCGGCGAGCTTGGCCGCGCCGGACGCGGCACCCGACCCGCCGATGCGGTTGAAGTCCAGGTGGTCGAAGAGGCCCTTGAGCTTGCTGTTCTGCCCCTCAAGCGCTTGGAGCGCGGGGCGCAGAGTCATCTCGTTGATGTTGTGGGTGGCGGCGGAGACCTTGGCCCAGCGAGCGTCCTCCGGCACGTACAGCACATCGCGCTTGCGGTACGGACCCGGCTGCTCCAGGTAGCCGGGAAGGTCCTCGTCGGCGAGCTTCAGCTCCTCTACGGCGTACTGCCTGAGCCTGTCCCTGGCCGCCTCGAACTCGTCGTTGGCCCGCTTCAGGAAGAGCAGCCCGAAGATGTAGTCCTTGTACTCGGAGGCGTCCATCGAGCCACGCAGAATGTCCGCGGCGGCCCACAGATGCCGTTCCAGCTGGGCGAGCGTCAGCTTGGCCACGTACGACTCCCTACGACCCGACCTGTGATGACGGAGAGACCCTATGACCCCGCTCAGGTCATACCGAAATCAACGCATGATCATGGCCGAGAAAGGTCAGTAGCTGTCGATGTGCAGCGCCTTCTCCACGAACTCGTGTACGTCCGTGTATGGGTCCCTGTCCCACTTGCCCACATGGGCCGGATGCTGGCCGTTCATCCGCTCGGCGTTCTTCCGAGCCGTCTTGTAGCTCCCCAGGATCTGGTGCGGCAGGACGACCTTGGGAGTCTTGGCATCCTGGGAGCCCCGCGGGAACGGGAGCCGCCCGGCCGCCCCGTCACACACCCCGGCGAACGAACCGCTGACCGGCTTGTAGTGGGCGAGGCGCCACACCTCGAAGCACGGATGCGAGAAGGCGACCCCGATGCCCGCCGCCTCCGCCTGGTCCAGTGCGTCACGGACGTACTTGTAGTTGTCATGGTCGAAGAGGCACCAGACCTGAGGCAGGTACTTGGCCTCCAGCTTGGCCCGCTTCGCCTTGCGGTCCTCTTCGCGCTTCAGCCTGATCGCCTGCTCGACGAGGTCGAGCGGCTTGCGCCCGCTGTCGGCCCTGCGGTTGGCGATGTGCATCTCCACCGGGACCTCGTCGGCGAGGGGGACACCCTGGTCCTTGAGGATGTCGAGATACGAGGGCTCGGTCACCTTGCCCTCGGTGAAGATGAAGACCTGGCGCTTGCGCTGTCCGCCCCGTCGGGCCGGACGCTCCCACGAGTCCTTGCCCTTTTGCGCCCGCCCCATCAGTCGCGCCCCGCCCCGTCCGCTCGCTCGCCTGTCTCGTCGTACGTGCCGGCCTCGCGCGCCACCAGCAGCCGCCGCGCGATCTGCCCCTCCAGAAGTGCCGGGACCCCGCCGAAGGCCCCCGCGAGATAGGACTGCGTGAGGTCCTCGTCCTCGCCCGGCTCCGCATCGGTGAGCGGATACAGCGCGGTCGCCCCGCCCTTGTCCTTCTCCGTCAGCCACACCTGCGCCGGGTCGAGGAGGCGCTCGCCGCTCGGGGTGGTGAGCACCGTCGCGTCGTGCGACGTGAAGACCAGCTGGGCGCCCTTGGGGTTCGCGTACGGGTCGTGGAAGAGCCGGACGACCTCGGCCGCGAAACGGGAGTGCAGGCTGGCGTCGAGTTCGTCGACGAGGAGGACCCCGCCCTCGTCGAGGGCGAGAAGCAGAGGGCCGAGGAGGGCGAACCAGGACCGGGTGCCGTAGGACTCCTCCTGCCAGTCGAAGGAGACGTCCCCGGCAGCCGAGTGGTGCGTCAGCCTGACCGTGTCCTGGCCCGGACGCTCCTGGACGACCGCCGCTCCGGTGATGCCGAGGTCGGCGACCCTCAGCAGCTCCTGGATCCTGGCGGCCCTCGGACCGGACAGTTCCTTCGTGGTGTACCGCGCGCGCTCGTCCCGCTCGACCTCCGGGCTGATCATCCAGAAGTTGCGGCGGAACCAGTGGAACAGTGGCGAGAGCTGCGGGTGGTTGTCCGTACCGGCCGTGGAGAGCAGCAGTGCGTTCGGCCGCGTACGCCGTACGAGCTGGGACCGGTCCTTGACGCGTCCGCCGGGCCACTTGAAGACATCCGACCGAGAGGCATCGCGGTCGAGCCATTCCTGACGGTGACCACGCGGGTAGCTGTGCAGCCATTCGGACTCGACACGGGTGGCTCCGAGCTCGAAGCCGTACGTCCAGCGGACCCCGTCGATGACGACATCGACCTCGAAGAAGGAGGGTTCGCTCTCGCTCTTGGGATCCAGGGAGAAGACCCGCCGCGGAATACCGTCGTAAGAGGCCCAACGCGCATAGGAGTTGAGGACCGCGTTGCGCATGTCCGTCATCGCGGTCAGCACGTTCGACTTACCGGAGGCGTTGGCCCCGAAGATGCCGATCAGCGGAAGGACGGAGACGGATCCACCGCCCGCTAGATCTACCAAATTCGCAGATCCGCCCTGTTCGTCGCCAGGCGCGACGAAGGACAGCTCCTGCTCGTCTCGCAGGGACCGTACGTTCGCGACGCGGAACCGCAGCAGCACACTGTCCTCCTCTCCGGGCCCAGAGTAATGGCCGCGTCTGACAACGGCCCGGCCGGGACGCCTGCGGCCTCACGGAACATATCCCGTGGAGGTCGTCGCGCCCCAGCCGATCGGGTGATCAGTCCGAGCTCAGATGCGTCGGCGCGAACATCCGCAGCACCGCCGGGAGCAGCACCACCGAGGGGCCGGGCGAGCCGAGTGCCTTCGCGAGGTCCTGCTCCAGGGTCTGAGGGGTCGTCCGGACCCCGGGGACGCCGAAGGACTCCGCCAGGGCCACGTAGTCGGGCCGGGTCAGCTCCGTCGCGGTCGCCTCGCCGAACGCGTCGCTCATGTACTCGCGCAGGATGCCGTAGCCGCCGTCGTCGACGATCAGCCAGGTGACGTCGAGGTCGTACTGGCGGGCCGTGGCCAGCTCGGCGATCGAGTACAGGGCGCCGCCGTCGCCGGAGACCGCGAGGACCGGCCGGGTCGGGTCGGCCGCCGCGGCGCCGAGTGCCGCCGGGAAGCCGTAGCCGAGGCCACCCGCGCCCTGGGCGGAGTGCATGTGGTTGGGGCCCTTGGCGTCGAAGGCGGACCAGGCCCAGTACGCGAGGATCGTCATGTCCCAGAAGGACGGGGAGTCGGCGGGGAGCGCCCTGCGGACGGACGCCAGCACGTCCTGCTCCAGAGTGAGTTCCTGGGAGGCGATGCGCTCGGCGACCTTTCCCAGCACCTCGCGTACGCGCTGCGGAGCGTCCGGGTCCGTTCGCTCCGACACCGTCTCCAGCAGCGCCTGCAGCGCGAGGCGGGCGTCCGCGTGGATGCCCAGGGCCGGGTGGTTGGACTCCAGCTTGCCGAGGTCGGCCTCGATCTGGATCACTCGGCCGCGCGGCTTGAACGTGTGGTAGTTCGAGGAGAGTTCCCCGAGTCCCGAACCGACCACCAGCAGGACGTCGGCGTCCTGAAGGAAGTCCGTGGTGTGCCGGTCCTCGATCCAGGACTGGAGCGACAACGGGTGCTTCCAGGGGAAGGCGCCCTTGCCGCCGGGGGTCGTCACGACCGGTGCCTGGAGCAGCTCCGCCAGCTGCTTCAGCTTGCCGCTCGCGTCCGCCCGTACGACTCCCCCGCCCGCGATGATCGCGGGGCGCTCGGCACGCGACAGCAGGTGGGCTGCCACGGCGGTCAGTTCGGGGCGCGGCGGCAGCTCCTCGGGGAAGGCGTCGCCGCCCGTCACCACCGGGATCGCCGTGGGCGCGAGCAGCACGTCCTGCGGGATCTCCACCCACACCGGGCCGTGCGGGGCCGACAGCGCCGACTTCCAGGCCGCCTCGATGGCGGACGGGATCTGCGACTGGGTGCGGACACCGTGGACCGACTTGACGACGCCCCGGAACGAGGCGGCCTGGTCGGGCAGTTCGTGCAGATAGCCGTGCCGGCCGCCGCCCAGGCCGGCGCTGGGGATCTGGCTGCTGATGGCCAGTACGGGCGCGGAGGCGGCGGCCGCCTCCTGGAGCGCGGCGAGGGAGGTCAGGGCGCCCGGCCCCGTCGACAGCAGCAGGGGCGCGGCCTCGCCGGTGATCCGGCCGTAGGCGTCGGCGGCGAACCCGGCGTTGTTCTCCACCCGCAGGCCGATGTAGCGGAGGTCCGAGCGGCGCAGGGCGTCGAACATGCCGAGCGCGTGCTGGCCGGGCAGCCCGAAGACGGTCGTCGCGCCGAGCCCGGCCAGCGTCTCCACGACCAGGTCCCCGCCGTTGCGGCCGGGTGGAGGGTTGAGGGCGGCCTCCGTCTGGGCGGGCGTCGGGCGGAGCACCAGGTCGTGGTCGTGAGTCACTTGGCTTCCGAGTCCTTCCGGGCCGCGGCGATCTGGCGGGACATGATCGTGGTCAGTTCGTACGCCGTGTGGGACGCGGCGACCGACGTGATCTCGGCGTGATCGTACGCGGGGGCCACCTCGACGACGTCCGCGGAGACCAGGTTGCAGGACGACAGCCCGCGCAGGATCTCCAGCAGTTCGCGCGAGGTCATACCGCCGGCCTCGGGCGTGCCGGTGCCGGGCGCGTGGGCCGGGTCGAGGCAGTCGATGTCGATGGAGATGTACAGCGGCCGGTCGCCGATGCGCTGGCGGAGCTGGTCGGCGACCTCGTCGGCGCCGCGCCGGTAGACGTCGGCCGAGGTGACGATGCCGAAGCCCATCTTCTCGTCGTCGGTCAGGTCCTGCTTGCCGTAGAGCGGGCCGCGGGTGCCGACGTGGGACAGGGCGGAGGTGTCGAGGATGCCCTCCTCGACCGCGCGCCGGAAGGGGGTGCCGTGGGTGTACTCGGCGCCGAAGTAGGTGTCCCAGGTGTCGAGGTGGGCGTCGAAGTGCAGCAGGGCGACCGGGCCGTGCTTCTTCGCCACCGAGCGCAGCAGGGGAAGCGCGATGGTGTGGTCGCCGCCGAGGGTCATCATGCGGGCGCCGGTGCCGAGGAGGTCGTCGGCGGCGGCCTCGACGGTCTCGACGGCCTCGTTGATGTTGAACGGGTTGACGGCGATGTCGCCGCCGTCCGCGACCTGCGCCAGGGCGAAGGGGGAGGCGTCCTGGGCGGGGTTGTACGGGCGCAGCAGCCGGGACGCCTCGCGGATCGCGTTGCCGCCGAAGCGGGCGCCCGGCCGGTACGAGACACCCGAGTCGAACGGCACGCCCACCACGGCGACATCGGCCCGTCCGCCGACCTCGTCCAGCCGGGGCAGCCGGGCGAAGGTCGCGGGGCCCGCGTACCGCGGCACACGGGAGGAGTCGACGGGCCCGCGGGGAGTCTCGTTGCTGCTCATGAAGAAATGCTCTCTTTCCTACGCTTCATCGCGTATGTACTGCTTGCCTTATGACCTTACCGGGGGGTCGCGGCCGGTTCGGACGCGAGTTCGGACTCGGCTTCGGGTGCCCGTCCCGCGAGGCGCTCGCGCCAGGCGGCGAGGACAGCGTCGTCGGTGGCCGGGGTGGCGAAGGAGACGGCCAGATAGGCGGCGAGGGAGGCGAGCAGGCCGTAGTAGACGGGCTCGTTGGCGAGGATGCCGTACGTCGCCATCAGGGCGACGACCGCGAGTCCGCCGACCACGACCGAGGCGAGGGCGCCGTGGACCGTGCCCCGCTTCCAGAGCAGGCCGCCGAGGATCGGTACGAGCAGACCGCCGACGAGGAGGTTGTAGGCGACGGTCAGCGCCTCCACCACGTTGTCGATGGCGATGGCCGTGCAGATGACCGCGAGCCCCATGATCAGGATGAAGGCCCGGTTGCCCTTCACCTCGTCGTGCTCCTCCGCGTTCCCGGCGCTTTCGGCCGGTGCCTTGACGATGCCCCGCAGCCGGGACCAGATGTCGTTGTTGGCGACGGTGGCGCAGGCGATCAGCGCGCCGGAGGACGTCGACATCACGGCGGCCAGGGCGGCGGCCAGCACCAGCCCGCGCACTCCGACGGGCAGTTCCTCCTTCACGATGGTCGCGAAGGCGTCGTCCGGGCTGCCGAGCTTCGGGTACAGCACCTTGGCGGCGGTGCCGATGACGGCGCCGGCGAGGGCGTACGCGAGGCAGTAGGTGCCGGCGACGGTGCCGCCCCACCTGGCGGTCGTGTCGCTGCGGGCGGTGAAGACGCGCTGCCAGATGTCCTGCCCGATGAGCATGCCGAAGGTGTAGATCAGCACGTAGGTGAAGATCGTCTCGCCGCCGATGCCGAGCGGGTCGAAGTACTCGGTGGGCAGCTGGGCCTTCATCTCGCTGAACCCGCCGGCCTTCACCACGGCGATGGGCAGCAGCAGGAGCAGCACGCCGATGGTCTTCACGACGAACTGCACCATGTCCGTCAGGGTGATCGACCACATCCCGCCGAGGGTGGAGTACGCGACGACGATCGAGCCGCCGAGGACGATCGCGAGCGTGCGGTTCATGTCGAACAGGACGTCGAAGATCGTGGCGTAGGCGATGGTCGAGGTCACCGCGAGCATGAGGGTGTACGCCCACATGACGACACCGGAGATCACCCCGGCCCGGCCGCCGTAGCGCAGGTCGAGCATCTCGGAGACGGTGTAGACCTTCAGCCGGGCGATGCGGGCGGAGAAGAAGACGGACAGGGCGAGCAGGCCGAGGCCGATGGTGAAGACCATCCAGGCGCCGGAGAGGCCGTACTGGTAGCCGAGCCCCACACCGCCGATGGTGGAGGCGCCGCCGAGGACGATCGCCGCCATGGTGCCGGAGTACATGGCCGGGCCGAGCCGGCGGCCCGCCACCAGGAACTCGCTCTTGGAGCGGGCGCGGCGCATGCCCCACCAGCCCATGGCCAGCATTCCGGCCAGGTAGACGACGATCACGAGGTAGTCGACGGCCATGGGGCCTCCTTCGCGCACGCACAGGGCGCAGGGCTCGGTCGCGGGGGACGAGGTTGACGAGCACTGACACTAGGTGGCCGGAAAGCGACTGCGAAGTGTACGTTTCATCCATTCGAGCAGCCTCGGCTGGAGGGAACGCACATCATGCCGGACCCGGCGGTCCCCCCGACACCTCCCGTTCTCCTCACGTCCCTCCTGGCCAGGGAGGACCTCTCCCTGCGCCGGATCGCCGGTCCGGAGGACCCCGGCACCGTCGTCCACTGGGTGCACACCTCCGAGATGGCGGACCCGTATCCGTATCTGCTGGGCGGGGAGCTGCTGCTCACGGCGGGCGTGCACATCCCGGAGGCGGCGGGGTCGGGTACCTACTTCGACGACTACGTCTCGCGGATCGTGGCGGCGGGCGGCGCGGCTCTCGGCTTCGGGGTGGCGCCGGTGCACGACACGGTGCCGAGGGCGCTGGTCGCGGCCTGCGAGACACACGGCCTGCCGCTGCTGGAGGTGCCGCCGCAGACCACCTTCTCGGGCGTGGCCCGCGCGGTCTGGCAGCTGATGGCCCAGTCCCGCCTCGCCGAACTCCGCCGTGTCACCGAGGCCCAGCAGAGCCTCGCCTCCGCCGCCTCCCGCCCCGACCCGGTCCCCTCGGTCCTCCGCCAGCTCGCCCAGCGGCTGGGCGGATGGGCGGTGCTGTACGGGCCGGAGGGGGCGGAGATCGCGGGGGCGGGGCGCAGGCCCGGGGAGGAGGTGCGGGCGGCGCTGACGCGGCTGGCGAGAGTGGTACGGCCGGACGGCCCGGCACCGCCGACCGGTGCGACACCACCGACCGGCTCCACCCCGCGCCCGGGCACGACCGGGACACGACCGGCCGAGCCAGGAGCCGCAGGACCACCAGACGGTCCGGCGCCGTCGACCGGTGCGACACCACCGACCGGCTCCACCCCGCGCCCGGGCACGACCGGAACACGGCCGACCGAGCCAGGAGCCGCAGGACGACCGGACCGTCCGGCACCACCGACCGGCTCCACCCCGCGCGCGGGCGCGGCACGGTCGGGTGAGAGCGGGGCGGCACGCTCCGCCGCGCCCCTCCGGCCGGACGCCGGCGTCGCCCCGGCATCGCAGAGCGACCCCGGCCGCCCTGCCCCCACCTCCGCCACCGACACCGCCGCCGGCACCCACCTCGCCGCCTACGCCCTCGGGGCCGGGCACGGATTCGTACTCGGGGTCGCCAGTCCGCAGCGGGCGCCCGGTGATCACACCGTCGTCTCCGTCGCGGCCGTGCTGCTGTCCCTGCTCACCGGCGAGCAGCAGAGCGGCACCGGTGCCGCTCGATCGTCCGCCCTGGTGCGGCTGCTGCTGGGCGCCGCGCCCGAGGAGGTCGCGTCGCTGCTCGGGGGTGAGCGGTGGGTGGTCGTGCGGGCCCGGCCGGACGGTACGGGCCCCGCGGACCCCGTCGCGGCCTCCGCGCTGGGCGCCGCGCTCGGTTCCGCTCTGGTCGACCCGGCGGGCGATGTCGTACGGGTCCTGGTCCCGGCCGACCGGGTACCGGCCCCGCTGCCCGGCTGGACCCTGGGCGTCAGCGCCGCCGTCGCCCCGCACGACTGGCCCGCCGCCGACACCCAGGCGGCCCGCGCCCTGGCCCGGGCCCGCGCCACCCGGACCCCGCTGCTGCGGCACGCCCCGCGCCCCGCCCTCGCCGACCTGGTCCCGCCCGGCGAGGCGGCGGCCCACGCCCGTACCCTCCTGGCCCCCGTCACGGCGCACCCCGCGCTCACCGAGACCCTGCGCACCTGGCTTTCCCTGCACGGCAGTTGGGACCGCACGGCCGTCGCCCTGTCCGTGCACCGCAACACCGTGCGGCAGCGCATCAGCCGGTGCGCGACGCTGCTGGAGACGGACCTCGAGGACCCGGACGTACGGATGGAACTCTGGTTCGCGCTACGGCAGATCTGAGCATGTGAGCGGGGCCCTTCTGAGTACGTGACGCACGTCCCAGCGTTCGATACGCCAGGGACGCCCACAGGCGGCTGGTTCACAATGGTTGTCATGCCGATACCCGGGACACCCAGCCGCGCCGAACTCGTCGACCACCTCGTCAGGACGCGCATCGCGGGCGACGTCGCCACCCCCCGCGAGAACAACCTCTCCCACTACCGCAAGCTGGCGAACAACGACCGCCACTACTGGTTCGGCCTGGAACTCGGCACCCGCTGGACCGACGAGCAGGACGTCCTCGCGGTGATGGCGGAACGGGTGGGCGTGAACGACGATCCCGAGCACCGGTACGGCCAGGACACCATCGACCCGGAGCTGACCGTCGCCGGGCTCGAGCGCATGGCGGGGCGGCTGCGCAAGGCGGCGGACGGGCAGCAGCGGGTGCTGTTCGCCACCGGCCACCCCGGCGGCCTGCTGGACGTGCACAGCTCGACCGCGGCGGCGCTGCGCGCGGCGGGCTGCGAGATCGTCGTCATCCCGGAGGGCCTGACGACGGAGGAGGGCTACGTCATGCAGTTCGCGAGCGTGGCGGTGCTGGAGCACGGCGCCACCCTCTGGCACACCCACTCGGGCGAGCCGATGAAGGCGATCCTGACGGCCATGGAGCGCGAGGGCCGCCCGCTGCCCGACCTGGTCGTCGCCGACCACGGCTGGGCGGGATACGCGGGACAGCACGGCGTCGACTCCGTCGGCTACGCCGACTGCAACGACCCGGCCCTCTTCATCGCCGAGGCCGAGGGCACCGTCCAGGTGACGGTGCCCCTCGACGACCACGTGGTCAGCCCGCGCCACTACGACCCGATGACGGCGTACCTGCTGGCGGAGGCCGGCCTCAGCTGAGGCCTCCTACGCGGTGTCGCGCGGGACGCGGACCACACCCTCCTGGATCACGGAGATGGCGAGGCGCCCGTCCTGGGTGTAGATGCGGGCCTGTCCCAGTCCCCGGCCGCCGTACGCGGACGGGGACTCCTGGTCGTAGAGCAGCCACTCGTCGGCGCGGAACGGCCGGTGGAACCACATGGCGTGGTCCAGTGAGGCCCCGACCACGTCACCGACGGCCCAGCCGCCGCGCCCGTGCGCGAGCAGCACGGAGTCGAGCAGCGTCATGTCGGAGACGTAGGTGGCGAGGACGATGTGCAGCAGCGGTTCGTCGACCGCCCCGCCCAGTTTGCCGTTGGTCCGGAACCACACCTGCGAGTGCGGCTCGCGCGGCTCGCCGAACTTCCCGTAGGGCGGTTCCTCGACGTATCGCAGGTCGACGGCCGCCCGTGCCTCCGCGAACTTCTCCACCACGGCCGGGTCGATATGGCCGTACCCGCGCAGCCGTTCCTCGCCGGTGGGCAGCGTGGCAGGGTCGGGCGCGGCCGGCATCGGCTCCTGATGGTCCAGCCCGTCCTCGTACGTCTGGAACGACGCCGAGAGATGGAAGATCGGCTTGCCGTGCTGGACGGCTACCACGCGGCGGGTGGTGAAGGAGCGGCCGTCGCGGATCCGGTCGACGGTGTAGACGATGGGCGCGCCGGGGTCCCCGGGGCGCAGGAAGTACGCGTGCAGGGAGTGCGCGGGCCGGTCCTCGGGGACCGTACGCCCGGCGGCGACGAGCGCCTGCGCGGCCACCTGCCCGCCGAAGACCCGGGGGACGACGGCGGACCGGGACCGGCCGCGGAAGATGTCCTCCTCGATCTGCTCGAGGTCGAGCAGATCGAGGAGGTCCTGAAGTGCCTTACTCATGACAACTGTTGTACCGGCCAGTCACTACGGTCGGTTTACAGGCCCATGTCCTTCGCGATGATCGACTTCATGATCTCGCTGGTGCCGCCGTAGATGCGGTTGACGCGGTTGTCCGCGTACAGGCGGGCGATCGGGTACTCGTTCATGAAGCCGTAGCCGCCGTGCAGCTGGAGGCAGCGGTCGATGACGCGGTGGGCGACCTCGGTGCAGAACAGCTTGGCGGAGGCGGCCTCGGCGGGGGTGAGCTCACCGGCGTCCAGGGCTTCGGTGGCGCGGTCGGCGACGGCCTCGGCGGCGTCCACCTCGGCCTGGCAGGCGGCCAGCTCGAACTTGGTGTTCTGGAAGGACGCGACGGTCTTGCCGAAGACGGTGCGGTCCTGGACGTACTGCTTGGCGAACCGCACGGCGGCCTTGGCCTGGGCGTAGGCGCCGAAGGCGATGCCCCAGCGCTCGGAGGCCAGGTTGTGGCCGAGGTAGTAGAAGCCCTTGTTCTCCTCGCCGAGCAGGTCCTCGACGGGGACCTTGACGTCGACGAACGCCAGCTCGGCGGTGTCGGAGGTCTTCAGGCCGAGCTTGTCGAGCTTGCGGCCGACGGAGTAGCCCTCGGCCTTGGTGTCCACGACGAAGAGGGAGATGCCGTGGCGGCGGTCCTCGGCGGTGGGCGCGGAGGTGCGGGCGCAGACGATCATGCGGTCGGCGTGCACGCCGCCGGTGATGAAGGTCTTGGAGCCGTTGAGGACGTAGTGCGTGCCGTCCTCGGAGAGCTTGGCGGTGGTCTTCATGCCCGCGAGGTCGGAGCCGGTGCCCGGCTCGGTCATCGCGATGGCCCACATCTCCTCGCCGGAGACGAACTTCGGCAGGAAGCGCTTCTTCTGCTCGTCGGTGGCGAGCAGCTTGATGTACGGCAGGCCCAGCAGGACGTGGACGCCGGAGCCGCCGAACTGGACACCGGCGCGAGCGGTCTCCTCGTACATCACGGCCTCGAACTTGTAGCTCTCCAGGCCCGCGCCGCCGAACTCCTCCGGCACGTTGATGCCGAAGACGCCGAGCTCGCCGAGCTTGTAGTAGAAGTCGCGCGGCGCCTGGCCGGCAGCGAACCACTCGTCGTACACCGGTACGACCTCGGCCTCGATGAAGGCGCGGATGGTCTCCCGGAACGCCTCGTGATCCTCGTTGAACACCGTACGGCGCACGCCGCCACCTCCACGGACCTCGGTATGTCTAAGCGCTTGCTCATATCAAGATACCGGCGAGTATCAAGCAGCGTCCAGGGTGATGGTGGTAACGCTCGTCACGCCACCGGGGGCTCGGGCCCGTCACTCGCCCGCCGCCGCGAAAGCCCCCCGCGCCATCCGGTGCAGCAGCTCCGCCACGGCACCCCGCCCGGCCAGCGCCCCGGCCCTGCCCAGATGCGGCGTCGAGTTCAGCAGGCCGAACACCGAATGCACGGCCGACCGCGCGGCGGGCTCCGCCAGCCCCGGATAGACCTCGCGCACCACCCCCACCCACAGCTCCACATACTGCCGCTGCAGCTGCCGCACCATCTTCCGGTCGGTGTCCCGGAGGCGGTCCAGCTCCCGGTCGTGCAGGGTGATCAGGGGACGGTCGTCGAGCGCGAAGTCGATATGCCCCTCGATCAGCGAGTCGAGGACCGCCTCCGCCCCGACCTCCCCGTCCGCCTCCGCCAGCCTCCGCTTCGCCCCGGTCAGCAACTGCCCGCTGATCCCGACCAGCAGCTCCGCGAGCATCGCGTCCTTGCCCGCGAAGTGCCGGTAGAGACCGGGCCCGCTGATCCCCACCGCGGCGCCTATCTCGTCGACTCCGACCCCGTGGAAGCCCCGCTCGGCGAAGAGCCGGGCGGCCTCCTTGAGGATCTGCTCGCGGCGGGTGGGTGCGTCGGTCCTGGTTGCCATGAAAACAATTCTAGACAGGGAGGTTAGCGGTCGTTAACCTGAAGGAAATGCGTTAACGCTCATTAACAAGGTGAGGGGACCCGCAGGATGTACGAGGCACCGGAGCTCACGACCGCGGCGGACCCCGCGTCGGAGCCCTTTCGGGCCAACGAGGAGGCGCACCGCACCCTCGCCGACGAGCTGCGCGCCAAGCTGGCCACAGCGGCCCAGGGCGGCGGCGAGCGGGCCCGCGCCCGCCACACCGCGCGCGGCAAGCTGCTCCCCCGCGACCGCGTCGACACCCTCCTCGATGCGGGCTCGCCCTTCCTGGAGCTGGCCCCGCTCGCGGCCGACGGGATGTACGAGGACCAGGCCCCGGCCGCCGGTGTCATCGCCGGTATCGGCAGGGTCAGCGGCCGCGAGACCGTGATCATCGCCAACGACGCCACCGTCAAGGGCGGCACGTACTACCCGATGACGGTCAAGAAGCACCTCCGCGCCCAGGAGGTCGCCCTCGACAACCGCCTCCCCTGTGTCTATCTGGTGGACTCCGGCGGCGCCTTCCTCCCCATGCAGGACGAGGTCTTCCCGGACCGGGACCACTTCGGCCGGATCTTCTACAACCAGGCCCGCATGTCCGGCGCCGGCATCCCCCAGATCGCCGCCGTACTCGGCTCCTGTACGGCGGGTGGGGCGTACGTCCCGGCGATGAGCGACGAGGCGGTGATCGTCCGCGAGCAGGGCACGATCTTCCTCGGCGGCCCGCCCCTGGTGAAGGCGGCCACCGGCGAGGTCGTCACGGCGGAGGAGCTGGGCGGCGGCGAGGTCCACTCCCGTGTCTCGGGCGTCACCGACCACCTCGCGGAGAACGACGCGCACGCCCTGCGCATCGTCCGCACCATCGTCTCCACCCTCCCCGCCCGCGGGGCCCTCCCCTGGGAGGTCACGGAGGCGACGGAACCCAAGGTCGACCCGCAGAGCCTCTACGGCGCGGTCCCGGTCGACTCCCGCACGCCCTACGACGTACGCGAGATCATCGCCCGGGTCGTCGACGGCTCCCGCTTCGCCGAGTTCAAGTCCGAGTTCGGCCAGACCCTGGTCACCGGCTTCGCCCGGATCCACGGCCACCCGGTGGGCATCGTCGCCAACAACGGCATCCTGTTCTCCGAGTCCGCCCAGAAGGGCGCCCACTTCATCGAGCTGTGCGACCAGCGCGGCATCCCCCTCGTCTTCCTCCAGAACATCTCCGGCTTCATGGTCGGCAAGGACTACGAGGCGGGCGGCATCGCCAAGCACGGCGCCAAGATGGTCACGGCCGTGGCCTGCACGCGCGTCCCGAAGCTGACGGTCGTGGTCGGCGGCTCCTACGGCGCGGGCAACTACTCCATGTGCGGCAGGGCGTACTCCCCCCGCTTCCTGTGGATGTGGCCCAACGCCAAGATCTCCGTCATGGGCGGCGAGCAGGCCGCCTCGGTCCTCGCGACCGTCAAGCGCGACCAGCTGGAGGCGCGCGGCGAGTCCTGGCCGGCGGCGGACGAGGACGCCTTCAAGGCCCCGATCCGCGCCCAGTACGAGCGGCAGGGCAGCGCCTACTACGCGACGGCGCGCCTCTGGGACGACGGCGTGATCGACCCGCTGGACACCCGTCAGGTCCTGGGCCTGGCCCTGACCGCGTGCGCCAACGCGCCCCTGGGTGACCCCCAGTTCGGCGTCTTCCGGATGTGAGGGGACGGACGACGATGTTCGAGACAGTGCTTGTGGCCAACCGGGGCGAGATCGCCGTACGCGTCATCCGTACGCTGCGGTCGATGGGCGTGCGCTCGGTGGCCGTCTTCTCCGACGCGGACGCCGACGCCCGGCACGTCCGCGAGGCGGACACGGCGGTCCGGATCGGACCGGCCCCCGCGTCCGAGAGCTATCTGTCGGTGGAGCGCCTGCTGGAGGCCGCCGCCCGCACCGGCGCCCAGGCCGTCCACCCCGGCTACGGCTTCCTCGCCGAGAACGCCGCCTTCGCGCGCGCCTGCGCCGAGGCCGGCCTGGTCTTCATCGGCCCTCCCGCCGACGCGATCTCCCTCATGGGCGACAAGATCCGCGCCAAGGAGACGGTCCAGGCGGCCGGAGTCCCGGTGGTCCCCGGCGGACGCGACCCGGACCTGTCCGAGGCGGCCCGCGAACTGGGCGCACCCGTGCTGCTGAAGCCGAGCGCGGGCGGCGGCGGCAAGGGCATGCGCCTGGTCCGGGACCTGACCCGGCTGGAGGAGGAGATCGCCTCGGCCCGCCGCGAGGCCCGCGCCTCCTTCGGCGACGACACGCTCCTCGTCGAGCGCTGGATCGACCGCCCCCGGCACATCGAGATCCAGGTCCTGGCCGACGGCCATGGGAACGTGGTCCACCTCGGCGAGCGCGAGTGCTCCCTCCAGCGCCGCCACCAGAAGATCATCGAGGAGGCGCCGAGCGTCCTCCTGGACAAGGAGACGCGTGCCGCGATGGGTGAGGCGGCGGTCCAGGCGGCCCGCTCCTGCGGCTACCGGGGCGCGGGCACGGTGGAGTTCATCGTCAACGGCGCCGACCCGTCCTCGTACTACTTCATGGAGATGAACACCCGCCTCCAGGTGGAACACCCGGTCACGGAGTTCATCACCGGCCTGGACCTGGTCGAGTGGCAGCTGCGGGTCGCGGCGGGCGAGCCCCTCGGCTTCACCCAGACGGACGTACGGCTGACCGGCCACGCCGTGGAGGCCCGGATCTGCGCCGAGGACCCGGCCCGCGGCTTCCTCCCCTCCGGCGGCACGATCCTGCGGCTGCGCGAACCACAGGGCGACGGCGTCCGCACCGACTCGGGCCTCACCGAGGGCACCGAGGTGGGCAGCCTCTACGACCCGATGCTCTCCAAGGTCATCGCATACGGCCCCGACCGGGCGAGTGCCCTGCGCAAACTCCGGGCGGCCCTGGCGGAGACGGTCACGCTCGGGGTGCAGACGAACGCCGGGTTCCTGCGCCGTCTGCTCGCCCACCCGGCGGTCGTCGCGGGCGACCTGGACACAGGCCTGGTCGAGCGCGAGGTCGAGGGGCTGATCCCCTCGGACGTACCGGAGGAGGTCTACGAGGCGGCGGCGGCCGTACGCCTGGACGCCCTGACACCCGAACCCGGCGGCTGGACGGACCCCTTCTCGGTCCCGTCCGGCTGGCGCCTGGGCGGCGAGCCGAAGCAACCGGCCTTCCACCTGAGGGTCCAGGAGGAGCTGGAGTACACCCCACGCGGCACCTCCGCGGTCACCGGCGACCACGTCTCGGTCACCCTGGACGGCGTCCGCCACACCTTCCACCGCGCCGCCGACTGGCTCGGCCGCGACGGCGACGCCTGGCACGTACGCGACCACGACCCGGTGGCGGCGTCGCTCAGCCGCGCGGCCCACGCGGGCGCCGACTCCCTCACCGCGCCCATGCCCGGCACGGTGACGGTGGTGAAGGTCGCCGTCGGCGACGAGGTGACGGCAGGTCAGAGCCTGCTGGTGGTGGAGGCGATGAAGATGGAGCACGTCATCTCCGCCCCGCACGCCGGGAAGGTCACGGAGCTGGACGTGGCGCCGGGCTCGACGGTCGCCATGGACCAGGTTCTGGCGGTCATCGCACCCCACGAGGAGGCGGAGTGATGACAGCGCACGGTCTGCCGATGACGGTCCCGGCCGAGGACCTCCCCGCCCGCGTCCGCATCCACGAGGTGGGCGCCCGCGACGGCCTGCAGAACGAGAAGGCGACGGTCCCGACGGAGATCAAGGCGGAGTTCATCCACCGCCTGGCCGCCGCGGGCCTGACGACGATCGAGGCGACGAGCTTCGTCCACCCCAAGTGGGTCCCCCAACTGGCGGACGCGGAGCGGCTGTTCCCGATGGTGAGCGACCTGCCGGTGTCACTGCCGGTCCTGGTCCCGAACGAACGCGGCCTGGACCGCGCCCTGGCCCTGGGCGCCCGCCGGGTCGCGGTCTTCGCCAGCGCCACGGAGTCCTTCGCCAAGGCCAACCTCAACCGCACCGTGGACGAGGCCCTGGCGATGTTCGACCCGGTCGTCACCCGCGCGAAGACGGAGGGGGCCCAGGTCCGCGGCTACCTCTCCATGTGCTTCGGCGACCCCTGGGAGGGCGCGGTCCCGATCCCCCAGGTGGTGAAGGTCTGCAAGGCCTTGAGGGACATGGGCTGCGACGAGCTGAGCCTGGGAGACACGATCGGAGTGGCTACCCCCGGCCACGTGGTCGCTCTTCTCGCGGCGCTGGACGAGGCGGGCATCCCGCCCACCGCCCTCGCCGTCCACTTTCACGACACCTACGGCCAGGCCCTGGCCAACACCCTCGCGGCGCTCCAGCAGGGCGTGACGACCATCGACGCCTCCGCGGGCGGCCTGGGCGGCTGCCCGTACGCGAAGTCGGCGACCGGCAACCTCGCCACCGAAGACCTCGTGTGGATGCTGCGGGGCCTCGGCATCGACACCGGAATCGACCTCGGCCGCCTCGTCGCCACCAGCGCGTGGATGGCCGGCCACCTGGGCCGACCCAGCCCGTCCCGCACCGTCCGAGCCTTGTCCCACGAGGACCTCGTGGACACCGAGGAGCACTGATCACCATGGATTACCGACTCTCCCCCGAGCTGGAGGAACTCCGCCGCACGGTCGAGGAGTTCGCCCACGAGGTGGTGGCGCCGAAGATCGGCGACTTCTACGAGCGACACGAGTTCCCGTACGAGATCGTCCGCGAGATGGGCCGCATGGGCCTGTTCGGCCTGCCGTTCCCCGAGGAGTACGGCGGCATGGGCGGCGACTACCTGGCCCTCGGCGTGGCGCTGGAGGAGCTGGCGCGGGTCGACTCCTCGGTGGCGATCACGCTCGAGGCCGGAGTCTCGCTCGGCGCGATGCCGGTCTACCGCTACGGCACGGAAGCCCAGAAGCGCGAGTGGCTCCCCCGCCTCTGCTCGGGCGAACTCCTGGGCGCGTTCGGCCTGACGGAACCGGACGGCGGCAGCGACGCGGGCGCGACCCGTACGACGGCCCGTCTGGACTCCGACACGGACGAATGGGTCATCAACGGCACGAAGTGCTTCATCACCAACTCGGGCACGGACATCACGGGCCTGGTGACGGTCACGGCGGTCACCGGCCGGTCGGCGGACGGCAAGCCGCAGATCTCCTCGATCATCGTCCCGTCGGGCACCCCCGGCTTCACGGTCGCGGCCCCCTACTCCAAGGTGGGCTGGAACGCCTCGGACACCCGCGAGCTGTCCTTCTCGGACGTCCGTGTCCCGGCCGCGAACCTCCTGGGCGAGGAGGCCCGCGGCTACGCCCAGTTCCTGCGCATCCTCGACGAGGGCCGCATCGCGATCGCCGCCCTGGCGACGGGCCTGGCGCAGGGCTGCGTGGACGAGTCGGTCACCTACGCCAGGGAACGCCACGCCTTCGGCAAGCCCATCGCCGCCAACCAGGCCATCCAGTTCAAGATCGCCGACATGGAGATGAAGGCCCACACGGCCCGCCTCGCCTGGCGCGACGCGGCGGCCCGCCTGGTGTCGGGCGCCCCCTTCAAGAAGGAAGCGGCCCTCGCGAAGCTCCACTCGTCGACGGTGGCCGTGGACAACGCCCGCGAGGCCACCCAGATCCACGGCGGCTACGGCTTCATGAACGAGTACCCGGTCGCCCGCATGTGGCGCGATTCCAAGATCCTGGAGATCGGCGAGGGCACGAGTGAGGTGCAGCGGATGCTGATCGCGCGGGAGCTGGGGCTGGCGGGCTGAGCCGCCGAGCCGGCCTGTGCCGCCCCCGGCACAGGCCGGCGGCCACGCGGCCTCCGCCGCGGAGCCGCACCTCGGCTATCCGGCGGGCGTGACCTGCACCAGCCGGTGCATCCAGCCGTGCCGGTCCTCGGCCACGCCCTCGTGGAGTGCGACGAGTCGCTCCCGGATGTGCTGAGTGACCGGTCCGCAGGCGTTCTTGTTGATCAAGAACTCCCCGGAGGCGTGCTTGACCGTTCCGACCGGGGTGATCAGTGCCGCGGTGCCGCAGGCGAACACCTCGGTGAGTTCGCCGGACGCCGCCGACCGCTGCCACTCGTCGATGGAGACGCGCCGCTCCTCCACGCCGTACCCGAGGTCGCGGGCCAGCGTCAGGATCGAGTCACGGGTGACGCCGGGCAGCAGCGAACCGCTCAGCCGCGGTGTCACGAGCCGGGCCCCGGGGCCCGAGCCGAAGACGAAGAACAGGTTCATCGCCCCCATCTCCTCCACCCAGCGGCGTTCCACGGCGTCGAGCCAGACGACCTGATCGCACCCGTGCTCCACCGCCAGCCGCTGCGGGGCCAGCGTCCCGGCGTAGTTGGCCGCGCACTTCACCGCACCCGTACCGCGAGGTGCCGCCCTGACGTAGTCCTCGGAGAGCCACACGCTCACGGGTTTGGCGCCGCCGGCGAAGTAGGAGCCGGCGGGCATCGCGACCAGCACGTACAGATACTCCGTGGCCGCGGCGACGGTCAGTTCGGTGGAGGTGGCGATCATCAGCGGCCGCAGGTACAGCGACCGGCCTCCGCCCTCCGGCACCCATCGTTCGTCCCGGGCGACCAGTTCCCGCAGGGATTCCAGGAACAGTTCCTCGGGCAGTTCCGGCATCGCCAGACGCCGCGCCGACGCGCGGAACCGACGCGCGTTGACCTCCGGGCGGAAGGACGCCACGGAACCGTCGGGCTGCCGGTACGCCTTCAGGCCCTCGAAGACGGACTGACCGTAGTGCAGCACCGACGCGGTGGGGGCGAGCAGCAGCGGCTCGTACGGCCGTACGACCGCGTTGTGCCAGCCGCGATCGCGGGTGTGCTCGACGGTCACCATGTGGTCGGTGACGTACTTTCCGAAGCCCGGGTCGTCCAGCACCTCCGCGACGCGCCGCGGGCTCGCCGGATTCGGATGCGCCATCCGTTCGAAGGACGGCGTCGTGAGCAGGGGGGACATCTCGACGGTCATATGCCGGCTCGCACCTCGCTCCGTCTGGTGGCGACGAGCGGCAGATGCTTCATGCCGGCGATGAAGTTCGAGTGCAGGTGCTCCGGCTCGCCGGCCGGTTCGAACCCGGAGAACTGCTCGAGAAGATTCTCGAACAGCTCGTGGAGGGCGATCCTGGCGACCGCGTGACCCACGCAGTAGTGCGGTCCGACTCCGAACGCCAGGTGGTTGCGGGGGTCGCGCCGGATGTCGAACTCATAGGGGTCGGTGAACACCGCGCCGTCACGGTTGGCCGAGCCGATCCAGGCGGCCACCGGCTCGCCCTGGCGGACGGTCACACCGCTCAGTTCGACGTCGGTCTTGGCGTAGCGCAGGAAGTGGCTGGCCGGAGAGGACCAGCGCAGCGCCTCGTTGATGCCGCTGTCGAACAGCTCGGGATGAGCCGCCCAGTCGGCGTACTTGCCGTCCTTCGCCAGTTCCAGCATGGCCGCGTTCGGTACGTGCGGTGTGGTGACGTTCGCCCCGAGAAGCAGGCTGTAGCAGTTGGAGACGATCTCTCCCGGACGCAGCTTGCGGCCGTCGTCCATCTCCATGGTGCGCAGGACGTCGATCAGGTCGCCGTTCCCCTCGCCCTTCCGCCGGCTCATCGACTGCTCGAAGGCGGCGAAGAGTTCGCGGTGGGCACGCTGGAGTGTCGCCGCACCGCCCTCCGGCATGACGAACTCCGGGTCGTCGGGGGCGATGGCCTGGCTCGTCAGATAGGTCAGCTGCGGCCAGTCCTCGCGGTCGAGGCCCATCAGCGTTCCGGTGACGGCCATCGGCAGGGCGCCGACGACCTCGGCGAAGTCGAAGGGCTCACCGTCCGGCACGCCGTCGAGCAGGCGCTTGGCCTCGGCGCGGATCGCCGGGCGGTGCCTTTCCAGGACCTTGCTGTTGAGCGCGCGCTGCACCGGGGAACGCATTTTCGTGTGCCGAGGGGGGTCGGTCGCCGGCAGCTGTTTGCGGCTCGCGGGGTCCTTCTTGCCGAGCAGGTTCAGCAGGGTGCCGTGCTCGGAGGTGAAGACGCGATGGTCCTTCAGCACCCTCGCCACATCGTCGTACGTGGTCGCCGACCAGTAGCCGAGGCGTTCGTCGACCTGCTGCCAGTGCACCGGCTCCCGTTCGCGCATGGCGTGCCAGATGGCGTGCGGATCGCCCTCGCCGTGCACGGCGGGGTCGACGAGGTCGACCTTCGTCAGGTCGACGGCCTCGTGTTCGGCCGGCCGCGTCAGTCTCATCGGTCATCCCTTCCTGAATCGGGCTCGCGGTGCCATGGATTGCGGGGTGCGGGTACGGCGCTCACGCCGGCTCGTTCCCCGTCGCGACACCGGCGGACACTGTCGCCGGAGTCGTCTCGACCAGCTCCGCGAGCCCGGCCACCGTGGGGTTCTCGTAGAACAGCCGGGTCGCCGGGACATCGACCGCCAGCGCCTTGCGGATCTGGCTGAGCAGGTCGGTGGCGACCAGCGAGTTGCCACCCAGTTCGAAGAAGTCGTCGTGCACGCCGACCTGCTCGACGCCGAGCGCGTCGGCGACCAGGTCGGCCAGCAGGCCCTCGACGGAGGTGCGGGGCGCTTCGTAGTCGGCGTCCACCTCCCGGGGGAGCAGATCCGGCGCGGGCAGGGCGGACCGGTCTATCTTGCCGTTGCGGGTGAGGGGGAAGCGGCCCATCACCACGATCGCTGCGGGGTTCATGTGCCGGGGCAGCCGCTCGCGCAGGGCGACGCGCAGGTCGGGCACCAGGGTCTCGTCGTCGCCCTCCGGTACGACATACGCGACCAGGGCCTTCTCACCGCGGGGTCCGTCCTCGCGGACGATCACCACCGCCTCCTTGACGCCCGGCCGACCGGCCAACGCGGCCACGATCTCGCCGAGTTCCACCCGGTAGCCGCCGACCTTGACCTGGTCGTCGGAGCGTCCGCGGAAGTCCAGGGCGCCGTCGGGGCCCACGCGCACCACGTCACCGACGCTGTACATCCGCTCCCCGGACCGGCTCGGGTCGGGGAGGAACTGCTGTGCCGTCTTCCGGGCGTCTCCCAGGTAGCCGCGGGCAAGCCCGTCACCGGCCGTGTACAGCTGGCCCCACTCGCCGTCGGGGACGGGCCGCAGCTTCTCGTCGAGCACGTAGACGCGGGTGCCGGTGATCGCCCGGCCGATCGGGACGGTCTCTCCGACCGGTTCCGTCACGTTGTGGCAGGTCGTGAAGCAGGTGTTCTCCGTGGGCCCGTACCCGTTGACGAGTCGCACGTGCGGGTGTCTCTGCCGGACGCTGTTGATGTGCGCGGGCGACAGGACGTCGCCGCCGGCGAGCAGTTGCCGCAGTCCGCCCAGGTCGTCGAGGTGGCCGTCGACCATCCGGTGGAAGAGGCCGGTGGTGAGCCAGAGGGTGGTCACGCGCTCACGTTTGACGCATTCCGCGAGTTCGGGCAGGGACAGCGTTCCGGGGTCGTGGATGACCAGGCGGCCGCCGTGGAGGAGCGCTCCCCAGATCTCGAAGGTCGCCGGGTCGAAGGTGAGGTTGCACAGCTGCAGCAAGGTCTCGTCGGGACCGAAGTCGGCGTAGTCGCCGTCCCGGACGAGCCGGCACACGCCCCGGTGCGTCACGCTGACGCCCTTGGGCTGTCCGGTCGAGCCGGAGGTGTAGCACACGTACGCCAGGTTGTCGGCCACGACCTGCGGCATGGGCGGCTCGGCGCCGGTCGGCGTCGGGTCCTCGGCCGCGTCGAGGTTCACCACGGTGACATCGACAGCGGGTATCCGGTCGATCAACGGCCCGTGGGTGAGCAGCACCTGAGCACGGGCCTGGTCCAGCATGTAGCGGAAGCGTTCCTGGGGCTCGGTCGGGTGCACCGGCAGATAGGCACCGCCTGCCTTCAGGATGGCGACCAGCGCGACCACCATCTCGAAGGACCGCTCGAAGCAGACGCCGACGACGCTCTCCTCGCCCACGCCGAGGGCGCCCAGCCGACGCGCCAGCCGGTCGGCGCGTTCGTCGAGTTCGGCGTAGGTCATGTCCTCGCCACGGAACCGCAGGGCCGTCGCGTCCGGGCGGCGGCGGACCTGTTCGGCGAACTGCCGGGTGATCGTGTCGTCCGGCGGGGTGGCCGCGTCGTCCGCCGTCACCTCCCCCCGGCCGGCCCGGCCGGTGCGGGCGGCCAGCGACGCCGGCCGCATGTCCCGCCAGTCGGCCTCGACGCGGTCGAGGCAGTCGGCACGTCCCGCGGGGCCGAACACCGTCTCCCAGCCTGGCGGCACCTCGGCGAAGTCGGGCCACAGCGCGTGCTGGTTCTCGGAGTTGACGACGACGCGGTAGGTGCCGTCCTGGTCTTCGAACAGGTTGGTCATTGTCTGTCCTCCGGAGTCTCTGCGGGCACTGCGCGCGCCCTGTCTCGGTTGGGGCCTCGGGACGAGACCGTGGCCGCCGGCCGGCGGCGCTGTGCGGGGCCTGCGGCAGGTCCGCCGGCACCCCGGGCCGCTCCTGGCACACCACGAGCCGTCGCGCACGACCTGCGGGAGGGCACGGACCGGTCGGTACGTGGGTGGGGTGGACACCGTCGCCGTTGCCCCGAGCGGCGACCGGGGCTCTCTCCGGACCGGGACGGGCGCCGCCCGGCGCTCAGAGGATGGCGAACAGGCCGGAGAGCGGGGCAGGCACGCGGTCAGGGGTGAGAGCTTCGACGAGGACACGGCCGTAGTGGATCTTGCGTCCCTTCTTCGTGCCGAAAAAGCGCCGCAGCTGCTGCTGTGCGGTGCGGTCGCGCTGTGCGGGCTGGCGCAGGAAGGTCTCCAGGGGCCGCAGCTCGCCCTCCTCCCGGATCAGCTCCTTCACCAGATCCGGGCCGAGTGCGCGGACCAGTTCGTCCTCCAGATCCGCCTCGCAGACGAAGAAGTCCTGCGGGTCTCCGTCTGCTCCCGCCCAGCCACGGGCGTAGTACTCGCGCTCCTTCTCGTCGCACAGCCCGGTCAGGCGCAGGCCCAGACCGGATGGTCCGAGGAACCGGGCGTAGCGGCCGACGCTCATCGCACCGCCCATCGCCAGGACGCAGACGCCCTCGGTCGCCAGGTCGCGGCCGTGACTCGCGGCCAGCGCGTTGACCGCGTTGACGTCGCTCGGCCCTTCGAGCAGGACCGCCGTCCGGACGGGCAGTTCCCCGGCCAGCTCCTCGGCCACCTCGCGCGCCAGGTCGCGGTCGGGGGCGAGGGTCGCCCACGCCGTGACGGCCTCACGGAACGACGTCATGTCAGCCATGGAACTCCTTCCGCGCGGCACGGGCCGACGCGCCGTCGAACACCGTCACAGGATCGCCAGTTCGTCCTGAAGGTCATCGAGGCCGAGTGGGCCGAGCGACAACGCGGCCGTGTGCCAGGACTTCAGGTCCAGCTTCTCACCGCGGGCCTCGTGCGCCGCCCTGGCCGCGGCCCGGCCGTCCAGCCAGGCCCGTTCACCGAGTTTGTAGGAGATCGCCTGGCCGGGCAGACCGAGGTAGCGCCCGATCTCGCTGTCCACGAACTCGGCCGTCTGTCCGCTGTGAGCGGCGAGGAACTCCTTCGCCAGCCCGGGAGTCCATGTCCCGCCCGCGCCGACCGGGGCGTCCTGAGGGAGGTCGAGTTCCAGGTGCATGCCGAGGTCGATGAGGACGCGGATGGCGCGCAGCATCTGCCAGTCGAGGAAGCCGAGGCGGTCGCCCGGGGCGGACAGGTGGCCCAGCTCGTCCATCAGGCGCTCCGCGTACATCGCCCAGCCCTCGGTGCAGGCGTCGATGCCGCCGATGGTGGTCTGGTACCTGGACAGCTGGTCGGCGAGGTACCTCCACTGGGCGAGCTGCAGGTGGTGGCCGGGTACGCCCTCGTGGTACCAGACGCTGCGCAGGCTCCACAGCGGGAACCTGGTGCGTCCCTGCACCGGCAGGGACGTGCGGCCGGGGCGGGAGAAGTCCACGCTCGGCGGGGTGTAGTACGCCGCCGAGCCACTGCCCGCCGGCGCGATCGCGGCCTCCACCACGCGCACCGGGGGCGCCAGTTCGAAGTACGTCCCGTCGAGGTCGTCGAGCGCCTCGTTCATCCAGCCCTGCAGTCGCAGCCGGATCTCCTCCACGCCCTCCACCGCTTCGCCGTGGCGGTCGAGGTGGCTCATCGCCTCACGGGCCGTGGCTCCCGGACGCACGCGCTCCGCTTCCGCGCGCATCTCCGTCCGGATCCTGCGGTACTCCGCCCAGCCCCACTCGTAGGTCTCCCGAAGGTCGAGGTCGGCGCCGTTCCAGAACCGTGCCCAGGTGCGGTACCGGTCGGGGCCCACGCCGTCGGGCCGGCCCTCGACCTTGGGGAGGTAGTCGCCGCGCAGCCAGTCACGCAGCCCGGCCACCGCGGCGACGGCGAGGCCGGCCGACTTGTCCAGCTCGGAGCGCAGGGGCGACGGCACGTCGGCGTCCGCGCAGAAGCCGGCGTACCAGCCACGGCCGTCGCTGTCGCGAACCCATGCGTCGAGTTGGCCGGCGACGGCGCGGACCTGGGTCGGCGCCGCGACGAACCGGTCCGCCTCCAGCGCCTTCGTCAGGGATTCCCGGAAGCCGTGGAGGGTTGCGGAGACTCGGCTCATCCGCTTCGCGACCCAGGCCCAGTCGTCCGCGGTGTCCGTCGGCATCATCTCGAAGATGTCCTGCACGCGTTGCTGCAGGCCGTAGACGTTGACCAGCTCACGCAGGTACTCGGCGTCGGTGCTGGCGGACAGGTCGGCCCGCAGGCGCTCCCGCAGCAGCCGGCCGCACCGGCGTTCCACGTCGCTCGGCGGGCCCGCCGTCGCCCGCTCGGCCCGGTCGAGGTCGAGGAGCGTGGTGCGGGACAGGTCGTCCTGCGCGGCGCGGCCCTCGGGCGACAGGTCCGGCATCTGGTCCCGCCCCACCGGCACGCCCAAGTAGGTCGCCGTGTCGGGGTCCAGGCGGGCCAGACCGTCGACGTAGGCGTCGGCCACGTCCCGCACAGCACGGGATGTGGCCGGAATGTCGTCGCGCAATTGTCCGCACCTCACCATGAATCAGTCAGTCACTGGATCCGCTCGGGGTACGACGTCACATCCCGAACCTTGCGGCAAGCCCCCTGGCAGCGGCAGTTGGAAGGACGCGCGCTCAACTGCCGACCGACGGATCATGGCGCGAAGGGGGCGACCGCGTCAATCGTCAAATGGAGCCAACCTGCGGTAAGCGTCCGGACCAACTGCGCTGCGCGTGCGCGTCGTTAACCGGTGGTCCGGGCGGTGGGGCGCCCCTAGCGGGCACCGGCGGCCGGGGTCAGCGGGGCAGGAGCACTCCGGTCTCCGCGGCGCGGGCCGCGGCGTGGACGCGGGTCGCGAGGGCCACGTCGTGGACGCCCATGCCGAACGGGTTGATGACCGTCCGGTCGGTGGCGGTGACCGGGCGGTGGTAGGCACCGGACAGGAGCGTGGCGAGGTCCGCGTCCACCTGGCGGGCGCCCGGGGCGGTGGTACCCGGGGCGGTGACGCGGCCGGAGCGGGCCAGGCGGCCCAGGAGCCGGGTGTCGTCCTCGCTGACCAGGTGCCAGTCGTCGACGAACAGGTGCTCGGCGCCCAGCAGGACGTCCTCGGCGGCGTCGTCCAGGGACACGTTGAGGAAGACGGAGCCCTCCGGCAGCCAGGCCAGCGGAACGTAGGAGGTCGTGGTCGTCGTGGTGGCCAGTACGACCGGGGCCGAACGGACCGCCGCTTCCGGTCCGGCGACGGTCTCGACCTCGATCTCCGGGCGCGAGGCGCGCAGTTCCCCGGCGAAGGCCGTGGCCCGGGAGAGCGAGAGGTCGTGTGCGATCACCGACTTCAACGCGCCGTGCTCGGCCAGCAGTTCCAGATGGGTGCGCGCCTGACGACCGCACCCCAGCACGGCCACCCGGTCCACCGTGGACAGCGGGCGCACGGCCCGCAAGGCCGCCACGGAGACCGCCGCGGTGCGCAGGGCGCTGATGTGCGCGCCCTCCATGACGCACACCGGTGCGGCGGTCTCCCGGTCGTACAGGATGATCAGGCCGGCGGCCCGGGGCATGCCGCGGTCCACGTTGCCGAGGCAGGCATTGATGATCTTGCATCCGTAGGCGCCCTCGTGGCGGGCGGGCAGGATGAGGCTGCGGGCCGCGGTTCCGTCCGGGGCGGTCCAGCGCAGGGCCGCCTCCGGGGCCACTCCCGAGCGGCCGGCGCGGACGCCGAGGAACGCCTCGGTGACCACGTCGAGCGGGTCGATCCGCGCGCACAGCGACGCGACGGTCGCACCGTCGAGATAGCGCAACGGCGGGGCGGAGTTCTGCATGAAATACATCCTTTCTCCGTACGGGGCAAGGGAATTTAAAACCTTGAAGTGGTCAGTAGACTCGCTTACGGTCGTCCGCATGAGCGATCCGCGGTCTCGCCCGAAGAAGCCTCCGCGTTGGCTGCTGCGCCGACCTGATCCGGACGCTCCGGCCCGCCTTTTCCTGTTCCCCTATTCAGGCTGCGGGGCCTCGATGTATCAGGGGTGGCCGCGCCGCATCGGCGCGATAGACGTCTGCCTGATCCAGCCGCCCGCGCGGCAGAACCGGATCGCCGACCCGCACTACGGGACGTACGAGAACATGGCGCAGGGGCTCATCGAGTACCTGCGGCCCTACCTGGACAGGCCGTTCGCGTTCTTCGGGCACTGCGGTGGAGCGCTTCCCGGCGTGGAGGTGACCCGGCAACTCGCCGCGGCCGGCCTTCCGTTGCCGACCAGGGTCTTCGTGTCGGCGCAGGTGGCACCGCACGACGGACCGTACGGGCGGCTGCTGGAGCTGGACAGGGACGGGCTGCGCACCGAGCTCGAGCACATCATCACCAGCCTCGGCGGCGAGCCGAGCGGACCGCTCGTCGAGACGGGGCTCGATGTGCTCGTCAACGACATCGAGTCCAACAAGCGCTACGCTCCCGGCCCCATCACCATCCCCGCGGGCATCACCGCGATCGGCTGGAGCGAGGACCCGGAGATCCCCTCGAAGCTCATGGGCGGCTGGCGGGAGACCTCCGCCGATCACCGTTTCGTCGAACTGAGCGGCGGGCACTTCGAGTTCCTCTCCGCGCCGGAGGCGCTGCTCGCCGAGTTCCGCCGGGACTTCGGCGAGGTGGCGGAAACCGGCTCCTAGGAACCGGCCGGGAGCGTCCCCGACCGTCCTCATCGGCTCTCCGCCGCGCTGCCGTCGAGCACGTCGGCGGTCCGGCCGGGGCGGAGTTCGTATCCGCAGCCGGCCCGGCGGGCGCGGGGCGGGGACGAGGGCAGACTCGCCCAGCGGACATGCCGGTCCGCGTAGTGGGGGCTGAGCGGGTGCCCGGACTGGCCGGCCGGAAGCTCGGCGGTGACGAGGTCGCCGGCCGTGACCACGACCCGCCCGGCCGCGCCGAAGCCCGGGACGGCCGTACGGACGCTGTGCAGCATCCCCGCTTGCGGGCGTGGGCGGATGCCGAGCACGGCGTCGGCCCACGGCGCGAGCGCGGTGACCGGGTGTCCGAGGCCGACCCGGTTCAAGCTCCCCCACTTCGCCGGGCGTTCGCGCGCCACCGCCCGCACGCACGCGGCGACGAGGGCGTCGACGCCGGTCGTCCCGGCGGGCAGCAACGCGCGGTCGCGGGCGTCCAGAATCGCGAGCAGCGGCCGGTCGAGGTCACGGAACGGGAAGCGGAACGTGGGTTCGTGCTCGCGGCAGGCGACCAGGTAAGGGGTGAGGACCCGCTGGGCGAGTTCTTCGCGCAGCCGCACCAGGACGCCGAAGGCGCGCGAGCCGGTCGCGGCCGTGCCGTCCCACTCCTCCAGCAGGGTCCTGACGGGGTCCGTGGGCTCCAGCGCGGCGACCGCGAGGTCCCGGTAGGGCCGGTACAGGCCCGCGGTGATGTCGTGCTGCAACGCGTGCATGCCGGCCGCGTCGTGCCGTTCGGCCGAGCCGAGGACCGCACGGATGCGGCGGGCCCGATGGCCGGGGTCGAGGTCGAGGCCGATCCGGAACTCCTCCTCGGGCAGGGCGGCGTCGTTGGCGGAGACGAGAACGCCGTCGGCGGGATCCACGATCCGCGGCCGTTCCGGGCCGCTGAGGTGGCCGTCGGCGGGTGCTGTGCGAGAGCCGCCGGCCGGGCGGCGGGGCAGCAGCCCCGTCGCCAGGTGCGCCCTCCGCTCCCCGTCCGTGACGAGGACGTTGAGCGCGACGCCGTGTGCGTCGTCGAGTACCGAGACGGCCTCTTGCAGGTCGGTGGCGCGGGCGAGGCGGTGGAAGCGGAGGTCGGCGGCTCGGGGGTCGTGGCCCGTCCAGCGGACCGCGACCTGTTCGCCGCACAGCGGGGTCGGCGACACGGGCAGCGTGCCGTCGGTGGTGATGTCCACGGTGACCGGTTGCCGGCCTCGCACCCGGATGTGCTCCGTCCTGGTCCGCGGGCCGTCGGTGCCGGCGGGCACCAGGTCGAGCACGTCGGCGGTGAGGTTCGTGACACCCCAGGCGATCCGCCCGTTGGTTCCGGTGAGCACGACCGGCAGACCGGGGACGGCGAGGCCGCGCAGCCGGGTGCCGGGCCAGGCCACATCGACCTCGTAGAGAACGTTGGGCAGACCGAGTGCCAGATGCAGGTCGCAGGCGAGCAGCGGCTCGTCCCCCGGGGCGATCCAGCAGTTGGAGCCGGGGACGGCGCGGTCGAGCGCGACCAGGCCGTCCGCTCCCGCCTCGCCGCGGTGGCGGGCCAGATCGGGGGGCAGGACCGGAGCACCTGTGCCGGGCAGGAGGAAGTCGGCGACGGGTGCGGGCAGTGCGCGGCGCACGACCGCTTCCGCCCGTTTGGCCTGCTCGTTCCAGGACAGCGAGTGGAAGAGCAGGAGCGAGGTGAGCACGCTGTCCTCCGCCCGCCAGGGCCGCGGCCGGTAGGACAGGAACCGGCACTCGAACGGAGTCGTCTGCTCGAAGGCGGCGTTGACGCCGTCGGCGAACGCGGCCAGCAGCTCGCGCTCCGGCTCGGCGAGCCGCTCGGTCGCGGTACGGGCGGCCGCGGCGAGCCCGAGGCGACGGTACTCGGTGTCCGACGCCAGGGCGGCGCGGCCCCACACCTCCGCGAGCCGGCCGCTTCCGGTGCGCCGCATGAGGTCCAGCTGAAAGCCGCGGTCACGGCCCATCGCGTGGCCGAGGGCGCGGACCGCGTCGAGGTAGGTCCGCGCGGTGATCCGGGTGACGCCGTCGTCACCGCTCTCGGCCCGCACCGGTGCGGTCAGCCCCGGCACCTCGGCGTCTTCGGGGCAGCCCGGCGCCGAGTCCTTGAGGGCCCGCAGCATCCGGTACTCGAGTCCGATCCGGCCGCGGTGGCGGTACGCGTAGCCGGCGACGCCGGCCGCACCCGCGACGGCCACGGCCGCGGACGCCCACGGCCAGGCGAGCAGACCGGCCGCGAGCGCCGCCGTGACCGCGCTCGCGGCGCCCGCCACCCGGGCCGTGGGCAGCCGCCACAGCCGGCGCAGGCGCGGACGGTGGGCCGGGCACGCCGTCACGTGGTCTCCAGGAGGGCGGTCGCGGTGGCACGCACGGCGGTCACGACCGCGGTGAGCAGCTCGGTGGCCAGCTCCTCGGACGTGGTCGCGGGCTTGTAGCGCAGCTCGAACAGCAGCTCACCGGCGACGGGCGCGATGCCCAGGACGAAGTCGGACGCCGTGGCCACGACCCGGGCGCCGAGCACATCGCGTTCGGACCGGTACGGCGCGAAGACGAGGCCGTCCCCGGGGGTGACGGAGGCGGTCTCCTCCTGCGCGACGAGCATCGCCTCGAACACCGGGCCCGGGTCCGGCTGCCGCTCGCGGATCCCGGCGAGCACCTCCTCGAAGGGCAGCTCCTGGTTGTCGAGGGCGGCGGCGCAGACCTCGCGGGCCTGCCGGCTGACCGCGACCGGATCGGCGTCGTCGAGCCGCATGCGCAGCACGACCGTGTTGGCGACGAGTCCGACGACCTCGTCCATGCCCGGCTCGACGCGGTTGGCGAGCATGGTGGCGATGCGGATGTCGCGCTGGCCGCTCCACGCTCGCAGCGTCGCCGCGTACGCGCCCAGCACCAGCATGAATTCGGTCATGCCGTGTCCGCGCGCGGCGGCGCGGACGGTGCGCAGGTCGTCGGCCGGGAGCGTCGCCCTGGTCGATGCCGACCGCAGACGTCGCGCGAACGACGCGGTGCCGAGCGCGGCGAAGCGGCTGTCGGGGCCGTCGGCGAGCGCCGGCCACGGCGGGCTGAGCCGGTCGTGCCAGAACTCCCGCTGCCGTGCCGCCTCCGCGGTGGTGAGCCAGTCGGCCCGCTCCTCGGCGAGCCGGCCGCTGCCGCGTGGGATCGGCCGGAGCGCGGGCGCGCCGTCGGTCGCCAGCTCCCGGTAGATCTGTTCGGCCTCGGACAGCAGCAGTGTGAGCGACCATCCGTCGCACACGATGTGATGGATGTTCACGAAGATCACGTGCCGGCCGGCGGCGAGCCGGTGCGCGACGACGCGCAGCAGGGGCGCCCGGTCGAGGGGCAGCGGCTCCCGCGCGGCGGCGGCCATGAGCTTCTCGCAGCGGCGCTCAGGGTGCTCCTCGGTGGTGAGATCCTCGACGGCGACGGTGATGGTGACCTGGGGCTCGACGACCTGGACGGGACCGTCGTCCGTGTCCTCGATCCGGGTGCGCAACGCCTCGTGACGGGTCGCCAGCTCGGCGAAGGTCCGCCGGAGGAGTTCCAGGTCGAGCGGGCCGTCGGCGCGCAGCGCGCCCGCCATGCCGAACAGGCCGACGCCGGGAAGCCGGGCGGCGATCTCCCACATCTGGCGCTGGGCGAGGGAGAGCGGATGACGGGTCGCCGTCGTGGACGGGGCCGGCGCCACGGCCGACGGAGCCGGGGCGGCGGCGCCGCCGAGGGCGGCGGCCAGACCGGCGATCGTGGGCGCCGCCATGAAGGTCCGCATCGCCAGGGCGCCGTGGCGGGCGCGGAGCCGGCTGACCACCTGCATGGCGGTGAGCGAGTCACCGCCCGCGTCGAAGAACGACGTGGTCCTGTCGAGGTCCGTGAGGCCCAGCACCTCGGTCCACACCTCGCGGACGCTCGCCTCCAGCGGTGAGTCCGACGGCGTGGGGGCGGGGGCGGCCGGAGCCGGGGCGACCGAAGCCGGGGCGAACATAGCCGGGGCGGCCGGAACCTCGGCGACCATAGCCGGGGCGACCGGCATAGCCGGGGCGACCGGAGCCGGGGCGACCGGAACCTCGGCGACCATAGCCGGGGCGACCGGAACCTCAACGACCGAAGCCGGGGCGACCGGAGCCGGAGGCCGGCCGGACTCCATCAGGCGGGCCAGGTCGGCGATGCCGGGCAGCGGGGTGTCGCGGACGGGACGCCCGGGGTCCGCGATGACCGCGGCGAGCACCCGGCGGTGCGCCTCCGCCGCCAGCACCAGCGTGCTCTCCGGCAGCGCCGAGGCGTCGTACTCCATCAGCAGCCGCAGCTCGTGGGTGCGGACGTCGACGGTGAAGGCCGAGCTGTAGGCGTAGTGGGTGGACTCGAGTTCGTCCGCGTCGAGCAGTTCCAGGACGCCGTCGCCGACCAGCCGGCGGGTGTTGTGGTAGTCGGTGAAGTTGAAGCCGGAGTCGAACATCGGCTCCGCGCCGTGAGCGGCCTGGATCGCGGCGTTCGGGTACCAGCGGTGCCGCATCATCGCCTGCTCCTCCTCGTGCGCGCACACCGCCAGCTCCGCCCACGTCCGTCCGGCGAGCGCGACCCGCAGGGGCAGCTGGTTGAGGAACAGGCCGAGAACGCGGTCGGAGTCCTGGGTCTCCGGCCGGCACGCGACCACCATGCTGGTGGCCACGTCGTCCGAGCCGGTCAGCCACGACACGACCCGCAGATGCGACGCGCACAGCAGTGCCTTCACCGGCACGCCCAGCCTGGCGGCGGTGGCCCGCAGGGCGTCGAGCTGTCCCGTGAAGGGCACATGGTGCTGGCGCATCACGGGCGTGCCCGAACGCTCCGGGGCGACCAGCCGGGCCGGCGTGGCCCCCCGTGCCGCCCAGAACTCCCGGTGTCCCTCGTCGGCTGCGGCGGACTGCTCCAGTGCCACGTAGTCACCGAAGGCGGTGCGCGGACGCGGCAGCGGCGCCGCCGTGCCCGCGGTGAGCAGCGCGCGGTACTGGGTGAGCAGATCCTCGAAGAAGATGTTCACCGACCAGCCGTCGAGGATCGCGTGGTGGTGGGTGAAGATCAGCTGGTAGTCCGCCTCGGACGTGGTGAGCACGACGAGCCGGAACAGCGGCGGCGCGGACAGGTCGAAGTCGGTGGCGGTCTCGCGCGCCACGACCTGGCGGATCCGTTCCCGCTGCTCGTCGTCGCCGAGCCGGGTGAGGTCCTCGAACTCGATCGGCGCGGTGATGCCGGTGTGCACCCGCTGCACCGGGCCCAGCGGGTTGGCGAGGTCGAAGCTGGTGCGCAGTACGGGATGCGCGTCGGTGACGGCCCGCACGGCCGCGCGGAACGCCGCCGGGTGCATCTCGCCGCGTACCCGGTAGCTGAGCATGATGTGGTAGATGCGAGCGCCGGGCGCCATCTCCTGGTGGTAGATCATGCCGGACTGCAGAGCGGTCATCGGATACGCGTCGACGACGTCCGGCGGGAACGTGCCGCCCGCCGGGAGCAACGCGAACGGCTCGCGTCCGGCGGCGAAGTCCCCCGCGTCGCCGGCCCGCGACGCGAGCGCGGTGACCGTGGGCGCGGCGTAGACGTCCTGCACGGTCAGGCCCAGGCCCCGGTCCCTCGCGAGGCTGACCAGCCGGATGGCGCGCATGGAGTCGCCGCCGCCGTCGAAGAAGTCGGTGCCGGTGGTGACGGTGGGATCGGCGAGCACGTCGCGGAACACGTCGAGCAGCGCGGCCTCGCGTGGGGAGGTGGGGGCGGCGCCGCCGTCGGCCGGCCGGGCGGTCGCCGGGGTGGCGGCGGCGACCACGGCCGCGCGGTCCAGCTTCCCGTTCGTGGTCAGCGGCAGTGCGTCCACCAGTGCGACGGTGCGCGGCACCATGTAGCGGGGCAGCGTGGAGCGCACCGCGGCGAGCAGTCCCGCCGGCTCGGGCGCGGCATCGGTGTCCGGGACGACGACGGCCACGAGGTGCGCGCCGCTGTCGTCCGTGGTGACGGCGGCGCCGGCCGCGGCGACGCCGGGCTGGGCCGAGAGCGCGCCCTCGATCTCGGCCAGTTCCACCCGGAAGCCGTTGACCTGGACCTGCCGGTCGCGACGGCCGAGGTAGGCCAGGGTGTCGCCGTTGCGCCGCGCGAGATCGCCGGAGCGGTACATGCGGGCGCCCGGAACGCGGCTGAAGGGGTCCGGCAGGAACCGCAGCGCGGTCTCCCGGGGCCGGCCGGCGTAGCCGTCGCTCACCTGCGGACCACCGACGTAGATCTCACCGACGCACCGGTCGGCGACCGGGGTTCCGTCGTCGTGCAGCACGTGCAGCGCGGTGCCGGGCAGCGGTGTCCCGATGTCCGACTCGGCCGTGCGGACGTCGTCGGGGCGCAGCCACCGCCATGAGGCGTGCACCGTGGTCTCGGTGATCCCGTACATGTTCACGAGCCGGGTGCGGTCCCCGATCTCCGCGTACCAGCGCTCGACCAGCCGCCGGTCCAGTGCCTCGCCCGCGAACAGCACGTAGCGGAGGTGCTCGGTGGAGCCGGGGCGGGCGGCGAGCTCGGGGAGCATGACGGTGAGCGCGGACGGCGTCTGGCTGAGCACGGTCACCCGCTCGCGGGCGCACAGCTCGGCGAACTCCTGCGGCTCCCACGTCGTCAGCCGCGGGACCACGACGAGCCGCCCGCCGTGCAGCAGGCAGCCGAACATCTCGTACATGGACACGTCGAACGAGCAGGCGTGGAAGAGGGTCCACACGTCGTCCGGGCCGAAGCCGTACCCGTCCGCGGTCGCGTCGAGCAGGCTGAGCACGTTGTGGTGCGTGACCCGCACGCCCTTGGGCCGGCCGGTGGATCCGGAGGTGTAGATCACGTAGGCGGGGGCGTGCGCGGGCACGGGGGCGAGCGGGGCCCGGCGCGAGGCGAGTTCGGCGAGGGTGGCGCGCTTGCCCGGCACGAGGTCGTCCTCGGTGATGGTGAGCCGGGCGCCGGAGTCCTTCAGTACGTCGGTCACGCGTGCCGTCGGCCAGGACTCGTGGAGGACGAGGACGGCGCCCCCCGAGGCCATCACGCCGAGGATGGCGACGACGAGGTCGAGACCGCGCGGCAGCGAGACGGCGACGACGTCCCCGGCCCCGAGACCGTCGGCGCGCAACCCGCCCGCGGTCGCCTCGACCCGTGTCCGGAGGTCCGCGTAGGACAGGTCGCCGTCGGGCGCGGTGACGGCGACCGCGTCCGCGCGGGTGCGGGCGATCTCCGCGAGCCGTCCGGTGAGCGACTCGTCGGCGCGCGGCACCCGGCCGGGCGGGGCGACGGCGCCGGGCGCGGCCACGCCGAACGGGCCGACGGCGAGCCGGGTGACCGGGGCGCCGGGGTCGGCGGCAGCGGCGGTGAGCACGGCGACCGCGGTGGCCCCGATGGCGGCGGCGTCCGCGTCGGCAACGGCACGCCGGTCGTACTCGAGGTCCACGGTGAGGGCGTCGCCGTCGTCGCGGACCAGGAAGTTCAGGTCGTACTTGGCACCGACCTGCTCCACCTCGACGTGCTCGATCACCAGGCCCGGGAACTCCGGGGCGGGCGGCGTGGCGCCGAGGTCCGTGACGATGATGTTGAACGAGGCGCGGGAGCCCGCGACGTCGTCCGGGACGGGGGCGTTGCGGACGGCGCCGAGTACGGCCGTCCTGGTCCGCCGGACGAGGTCGTCGAACGGGGCGCCGCCGGCGTCCAGGCGTACGGGCACCATGTCGAGCAGCAGGCCCACGACCCGGTCGAGGCCGGCGCGGTCGCGACGGGAGGTCGGCATGCCGACCACGAGGTCGTCGCGGCCCGTGTACCGGGACAACGCGACCGCGATCCCGGTGGAGACGACGGTGAAGAGGCTCGCCCGGGTCTTCTCGGCGATCCGCCGCAGGGCGACGGTGGCGTCGGCCGGTACGACGACGCGGTGGGCGTGGCCGCGCTCGTCGTTCGCGCCGTCGCGCGGCGGAGGCAGCGGAAGCGCGCCCAGCGACGCGTCGTCGAGCCGTTCGCGCCAGTAGCGGCGGGTGGCGGACAGGTCGGCGTAGGCGAGGCGGTCGGCCTCCCAGCGAGCGTAGTCGATCATGGTGACCGAACCGGTGGCGGGCGGTGGTGCCTCTCCCGCGACCCGGCTCGCGTAACAACGCGCCAGGTCGTCGAGGAGCGGGCCGAACGACGGGCCGTCGGCGATGACGTGGTGGAGCACGACGAAGAAGACGTGATCCTCCTCCGCCAGCCGGAACAGGCGCATCGCCACCGGAGGTTCGGTGTCCAGGGCCAGGGGCCGGTCGGCGAGCCGTGCGCACTCGGCCACGCACTCGTCCAGGCCGGCCGCCTCGGCCATCGTGAGCGGGGGCTCCACCGAGGGCAGGACGCGCTGCCGCGGCTCGCCGCCCGTCACCGGGAAGGCGGTGCGCAGCGAGGGGTGCCGCTCGTGGATGTCCCGCAGCGCCGCGACGAACACGTCCGTGTCGAGCGGGCCGCGCAGCCGCAGCGCCGCACACAGGTTGTAGGTGCCGTCCTCGGCGAAGTACGTGGTGGCCCACAGCGACCGCTGGGCGGCGGTCAGCGGCCCGGTGTCCCCCGCGGGCACCGGGGGCCAGGCCAGCCCCTCGCGCCGGCCGACCAGGTCGGCCAGTTCGTCGCGATGGCGCTTCATCGTCGCCAGCAGTTCGGGCGGCAGCGCCTCGCCCCGGCCGCGGTAGCGGATGCGGCCGTCGGCGAGCGTGAGCGTCACACCGAGATCGTCCAGGCGGCGCAGCACGTCCCGCGCGGTCACAGCTCTCCCTCGAAGACAGGCTCGGCGGCGGGCCGGGCGGCCCGGCGGCGGTCCAGCTCGGCGGCGACCTCGGCGACCGTTCCCAGCTTGAAGAAGTCCTCCAGCTCCAGCTCCAGGCCGGTCAGTTCGGTGAGCCGGTGGAGCACCTGCACGGCGAGCATCGAGTGGCCGCCCAGCGCGAAGAAGTCCTCGTCCGCGGGAACCGTGTCCAGTTCCAGCAGTTCACGCCAGACCGCGGCGACCTGATCCTGAGTCGACAACCTCTTCACCTCTCGTCAGCGGCCAGTACCGCGTCGGGGTTCGTCGCGCCGGTCCGCAGCACGTCGGCGAGCGCCCGGGCCCAGCCGGTGACCGTCGCGGTGTCGAGCACCTCCGGCCAGAACAGGACCTCCAGGCGCAGCCGCCCGGTCTCGCCGGAGACGTCGATCATCAGATCCAGGTCCATCACGGGGTCCGCCAGCTCGCGCGGCGCGACCTCCAGGTCCGGGAGCGACACACCGGTACGCCATGCGCCCTGGTGGGTGATCTTGACCTGGAACAGCGGGAACCGGCCGGCCTTGCGCGGCGGGTTCACGGCCGCGACGAGCTTGTGGAACGGCAGCCGGTCGTGCTCCTGCGCGCCGAGCACCTGCCGCCTGGTCAGGTCGAGCAGTTCGCCGAACGTCGGTGCGGCGCCCGGCGCGAGCCGGACCGGCAGCTGGTTGACGAACGTGCCGATCAGTTCCTCGCTGCCCGGCCACGAGCGGTTGACCGAGTCGATGCCGAGCACCAGGTCGGTGGCCGAGGCCGCGTCCCGCAGCACCACGTACGAGGCGGCGAGCACCGCCATGAACGGGGTCGCGCCGTGGGCTCGGGCCGTCGCGGCGAGCGCGCTGGTCTCCGCCTCCGTCAGCTGGATCACCACGTGGTCGGTGACGAACGCCGGCTTGGCGGGCCGCGGGCGGTCCAGCGGCAGGTCGATCGCCGGTGGCGCGCCGTGCAGCTGCTCGGTCCAGTACCGCGTGCACTCCTCGGCGTCCGGGCCCGCCAGCCAGGTCCGTTCCGCTTCCACGTACCGCGAGAACGAGGTGCGCGGCAGCGACACGTCGGTGCTGCCGGCGAGCCACCGCTCGTAGTACTCGGCGATGTCGCGTTTGAGCACTTCCAGGGACCAGCCGTCGGCGACGAGGTGGTGCAGGGCGAACGTGAGGACGTGGTGGTCGTCGGCGACACGCTCCAACCGGACCGTCGTCAGGGGCGGTTCGGGGGTGCGTGCGGAGATCTCGAAGTCGCCGAGCGTGCCCGTCTCCAGCGCGATCTCGGCCTTGGGCCATACGACGGCCTTGGGGACACCGCGCTCCTGGGTGAAGACGGTGCGCAGCGGCTCGTGCCGGGCGGCGACCGCGGCCAGGGCGTGGCGCAGCGCCTCCGGGTCGAGCCGCCCGCGCAGGTCGAGCGAGAGGATCAGCAGGTTGGGCGCCTTGTTGCGGTGCAGCTGCTCGAAGAACCACAGCCGTTCCTGGCCGGAGGAGAGTGCGCCGGACGGCCGCGCCTCCTCCTGCGGGGCGGCGGGTTCCGCGGCCTCGATCGCGGCGAGGAGGCCGCGCGGGGTGGGCCGGGACAGGAACGCCCGCAGCGAGGTGCCCTCCGCGCCGAACCGGGCGCGCGCGGTGGACACCAGGGTCATCGCGAGCAGCGAGTCGCCGCCCGAGATGAAGAAGTCGTCGTCGGGGGCGGTCGAGGCCGCGCCCAGGGTCTCGGCCACCAGCGCGCACACCGCGTCCAGGGTGGTGGCCGTGGCCGGGGCCGGCCCCGTGTCCTCGGCGCGCCGGCCCTCCAGGGACCGGTAGTCGATCTTTCCGGAGGTGTTGACGGGCAGCCGGTCGAGCACGGTGACCTCGTGCGGCACGAGGTACTGCGGGGCGGTGGAGCGCAGCGCGGAGAGCACGTCGGTCTCGGCGTTCAGCGTCACGAAGGCCCGCAGCCGGCCCGCGGTGTACACGCAGGCCGCCGACCGCACCTCGGGGACACGCAGCAACTCGGCTTCCACGTCGCCCAGTTCGACTCGATGGCCGCGGATCTTCACCTGCCGGTCGCGGCGGCCGTGGAAGTCGATCGTGCCGTCGGCGGCGCGGCTCGCGCGGTCGGCGGTGCGGTACAGCCGCGTGCCCGGCGTGCCGGACAGATGGTCCGGCACGAACGCGAGGGCGGTGCGCACCGGGTCCCCGATGTAGCCGCGGCCGACACCGTCGCCGCCGACCAGCAGCTCGCCCTCGGTACCGGCCGGCACCTCGCGGCCGTCCGCGTCCACCACGTACAGGCGGGTGTTGAGGATCTCCCGGCCGATCGAGGGCCACGCTCGCGCGGCGCTCTCGTCCGCGGTCACCACATGGTGGGTGACGTCGTCGGAGCACTCGGTCGGTCCGTAGGCGTTGACGATCGGGATGTCCGGGCAGTGCTCGTACCAGCGGCGCGCGACCGCGCCGGGCAGCGCCTCCCCGGTGGCGATGAGGTATCGCAGCGACGAGAGTCCCGCCCTCAGGTCGTCGTCGAGCTGTGCGGTGAGCACCGCGAGGAACGACGGGACGATCTCGAGCACGGTCACCCCGTGCCGGCGGACCCACGCCACCAGCTCCGCGGGTTCGGCGATGTTGTGCGGAGAGGCGACCGCCACCCGGGCGCCGACGGTGAGCGCGGTGAGCGTCTGCCACACCGAGATGTCGAACGACAACGGCGCGGTGAGGCCGATGGCGTCGGCCGGCCCCAGGGCGAGGTCCGTGATCTTGGCCGCGATGTGGTTGTCCATGCCGCCGTCGGCGACCATCGCGCCCTTGGGGGTGCCGGTCGACCCGGAGGTGAAGATCACATACGCGAGCCCGTCCCTCGGCCGGTCCGGCCGGTCCGGCACCGGCGTCCGCTCGGCGGCCCGTTCCGCGGCGACGAGCACCCGCGGCGCCGGATCGAGCCCGGCCGAGATCTCGGCGGCGAACTCCTCGTGCCCCGGTGCCACGAGCAGGGCCCGTACCCCGGCCGCGGCACACATCCCGTGCGCGCGCCGCACCGGCACGCTCGGCTCCACGGGGACGAACGCGGCACCGGCGAGCAGCACGCCGACCATCATCGCGACATAGCCGGGGCCTCGGTCCGCGACCAGCGCCACGACGGTCTCGCGTCCGGCACCGGCGGCCCGCAGCGCCGCCGCGTGCCCGCGGGCCACGGCGTCCAGCTCGGCGTAGCCGATGGTGACGTCGTCGGCCACCACGGCGGGTGCGCCGGGGTTCTCCTCAAGGCACCGGGCGAACCGCGACAGCACGGGACGCACAACCGGATCGGTCATGATCCGCTCCTTTCCACCGCGTCGCTCCCCCGCACCAGCTCGGCGAGCGGTGCGGCGTCGGCCGAGACCAGCGCGCGGACCGCGTCGTGCACCCGGCGGGCGAGCCGCGTGATGCCCGCCGCGTCGAATCTGCTCGTCCGGTAGCGGTAGGACACCTGGTAGCCGCCGGCCCGCTCCTCGATGTCGATGAGCAGCGGGTAGGGGGCGGCGACGGAGTCCAGGTCGGTCGTCTCGACCTCCAGGCCGGCCAGCTCGACCGCCTTGCCGGGCGGCTGCATCACGAGCATCACGTCGAACGGCGACCCGTCGCCGTCCGGTGTCGCCGTCAGCAGCGGCACCAGCTCCTGGAACGGCACGTCCGCGCTCCGGTAGGCGCGCAGCGCGCCCGTGCGGACGGCGGCCAGGGCGTCGGCCACCGGGCCGGCCGGGGACAGGTCCACGGCCAGGACCGAGACGTTCAGCAGCGGGCCCACGACCTGACGCCACTCCGGCCGGTCGCGCTGGGCGATGAGCGTGCCGAGCATGACGAGCTCCCGCTCGTCCGATCCGCTGTGGGTGAGCGCGGCCAGCGCGGTCGCGAACACCATGTACGGGGTGACGCCGGTACGGCCGGCCAGGTCGCGCACGGCCCCGGACAGTTCGGCGTCGAGCCGGTCGGTGTGCTTGCCGGCCTCCTCCTCGTCCGGCGCGGGGGGCGCGGCCCGGTCCGGGAGCGGGGACCTCGCCGCCGGGCGGCCGACGACGTCCTGCCACAGGGCGGCCAGTTCGTCGCGGTCGCGCTTGTCCCACCAGGACCGTTCGTCGTGGCAGTAGTCCGCGAAGCCGTATCCGGCCGCTCGCGGCGTCAGCCGGTTGTAGCGGTCGGCGAGGTCGTTCAGGAACACCGTGAGGGACCAGCCGTCGCAGACGATGTGGTCGATGTTGACGAACAGGCCCCAGTCGCGTTCCCCGAGCCGGGCGAGCAGGGCGCGGAACGGCAGTTCCCGCCGCAGGTCGGCGACGACCGCGGCCTCTTCGGCGACGAGCCGGTCGAACACCTCGTCGCCCAGTTCGGCCACCGGTCCGCGCAGGTCCAGGCGGGACAGCTCGAACTCCGCGGCCGGTCGCGCCGTCCAGGTCAGTTCGCCTCCGTCGGTGGCGAACCTGGCCAGCAGCACGGGATGCGCGGTCAGGGTCGCGCGCAGCGCCGTCTCCAGGGCCTCCTCGTCCAGTTCGCCGCGCATCCGCAGCACACCGGGCATGTTGTACGTCGGCCGGCCGGGGTCGATCTCCCGCAGGAACCAGAACCGTTGCTGGGCGGCGCTCGCGGGCACCGGCCGGGTCGGGTCGGCCGGTGTGCGCTCCGGTGCGCTGTGCGCGGTCGCCGGGTCGGCCACGCGTACGGCGGCGACGAAGTCGCGCAGGCGTGGCTGGGCGAACACGACGTCGACGGCGAGCCGCACGCCGAGCAGGGCGTTGATCCGGTCGATCATGGCGAGCGCGAGCAGTGAGTGGCCGCCCAGCTGGAAGAAGCTGTCGTCCCAGCCGACCGCGTCCCGTTCCAGCAGCTCCGCCCAGAGCGACCGGACGGTCACGGCGAGGGGGTCGTCCAGTTCGGTCGCCGCGTGCGTGCTCGTCGGGGCCGCGAACCGCAGCGACCGGTAGTCGACCTTCCCGTTCTTGGACCGGGGCAGGCGGCCGAGCGCGGCGATGATCGTCGGGATCATGTGCCGGGGCAGCAGTTCGGCGAGCACCGCGCGGAACCGCTCGTCCTCGTCCAGGTCCAGCACCGTCGCCGGGCCGTCCGGCCCGCCGGGACGGGCCACGTAGCCGACGAGCGAGGCACCCGCCGGTCCGGTGTGCACCTTCACCGCGGCCTCGACGACGCCGGGGCACTGCCGCAGGGCGGCCTCGACCTCACCGACCTCGATCCGCTGGCCGCGGATCTTGATCTGGGTGTCGGCGCGGCCGAGGAACTCCAGGTCGCCGTCCGCGTTGACGCGGCCGAGGTCACCGGTGCGGTACAGCCGCCCGCCGGGGACGGCCGCGTACGGGTCGGGCACGAACATCTCGGCGGTGCGCACCGGGTTGCCGCGGTAGCCCCGCCCGACGGCTCCCCCGCCGACGTACAGCAGGCCGACGACACCGGGCGGTACGGGCTGCAGGTGCTCGTCCAGGACGTACACGGTGGTGTTGGCGAGCGGCCGGCCGACCGACGTGGTCATCGGCGCGTCCGGGCCGGCCGCGCACAGCCCCGCGGTGACGTCGTCGGTGCACTCGGCCGGGCCGTAGGCGTTGTGCACGGGAATGCCGGGCAGCTCCCGCACCCAGCGCCGCAGCACGTCGTGCGTCAGCGTCTCCCCCGTGGACAGCATCACGCGCAACGCGCCCGGTGCCGCGGCGAGACCGGCGTCGAGCAGCGCCACGATGTTGGACGGCACCAGCTCGAGCATGGTCACACCGCCGTCCGAGACGGCCTTCAGCAGGCGCGCGGGCGACTGGGAGTCCGGCTCGGGCACGATCCGCACCCGGCCGCCGATCATCAGCGGGGTCAGCAGCTGCCACACGGAGATGTCGAACGACACGGGCGCGGTCTGGGCCACGCAGTCGTGCTCGGTGAGGCCGAAGTGCTCGGCCATCTGCCACATGTGGTTGGTGACGCCGTAGTTCGTGGAGACGGCCGCCTTCGGCACGCCGGTGGAGCCGGAGGTGTGGATGATCGTCGATGTGGCGTGGTCGTGGCAGAGCCGCGGCGGCCGGGTGGTGCTGCTGCCCGAGGCCAGCTCGGCGAGGTCGAACACCTCGCGGTCGCCGAACAGATGGCGGCCGGAGGGGGTGGCGATGATCGCGGCGGGCCCGACCGCCTCCACCATCGCCTCGGCGCGCCGGGGCGCCTCGCGCGGGCTGACGGGTACGTAGGCGCCGTCGGCCTTGTGCAGGCCGAGCAGCGCGATCAGGTAGTCGGCCGACCGGTCCGCGCTCATCACCACGGCGCGGTCGGTGCCCACTCCGGCCGCCCGCAGCAGCTCCGCCACATGGTTGGCGCGGGCGTCCAGCTCGGCGTAGGTCAACCGCACCCGGCCGTCGTCGACCGCGACGCTGTCGGGGGTGCGGTCGGCCCATCGCTCGAACGAGTCGAGGTAGTTCTCCGGCCGCGGCACCTCGGGGCCCACGGCGCGCTCGACGAGGACCGCGGCCTCGGCCGGGGTCAGCAGCGGCAGCGGGTCGGTCTGTCCCGCGCCGATGGCGCCGAGCAGGGTCGGCAGCGTGCGCACCACCAGCTCGGCCTGTTCCCGGGAGACCGTGGCGGAGTCGTACTGGAGCTGAAAGTCCAGCACGTCGTCCCGTACCGCCACGTTCAGACCGAGGTCGGACTGTGTGGTGTGGTCGGGGACGGTGCAGCCGTGCAGGGTGGCGGCGCCCGCGGGCAGTGCGGCGTTCTCGTCACCCGTCACGACGGCCGCGGCGCCGGGCAGGGACGTGGTGTAGCAGGTGAACATGGCCTGGAAGATCGTGGACTTCGCGGTGTCGCGGTCGGGGTTGACCAGCCGCACGATGTCGGACAGCGGCTGCTCCGCGTGGTCCAGCACGTCGAGGAACCGGCGGTGGGTGGCGGCGGCGAACTCGGTGAACGGCACTTCGGCGCGGTAGGCCGAGCGGACCGGCACCACGTTGACCAGGTAGCCGACCCGGTCGGCGTCCGCCTTGTCGGTGCGTCCCGCGGTGGGGACGCCGACGAGCAGGTCGGCCTGGCCGGACAGGCGGTGCAGCAGCACCTGGTAGGCGGCGAGCAGCAGGTTGTGCAGGGTCAGCCCGTGCTCGCGGGCGAACGCGGTCAGCGGTGCTGCCGGCACGGAGAACGCGAGCGACGTGCGGGGTGCGCCGGGATCGGGCGTGCCGAGGTCGGGCAGGGTGAGCGTGGGCAGTTCGCCGTCGAGTTCGGCGCGCCAGAAGTCGCTGTGGTCGCGTGCCGGGCCCCGGGCGGGGAGCGGACGGGACACGGGTGGCTCGCCGGACAGTTCGGCGGCCAGGTCGGCCATGACGATCGCGAAGGACGAGACGTCGCACACGATGTGGTGCAGCGACAGTACGAAGAGCCAGTCCGCGTCCCGGCGCAGCAGTGCGGCCCGCAGCGGGCTTCCGGCGGCCAGGTCGAACGGGCGGGTCGCGAAGTCGCGGTACCACTCGGCTTCCCGCCCTGGCTGCCAGGTCCTCGCGTCCACGGCCGCGACGCCGACGGCGGACGGGTCGCGCACCTCGGCACGGGGGGCACCGTCACGGGTGCTGATCGCCAGACGCAGACTCGGATGGCGGGCGGCCACGGCCGTCAGCGCGGTGCCGAACGCCTCGGGGTCGACGGTCCCGGTGACCCGGAACGCGCGGGTCACGTTGTAGTCGCCGCCGGGCGAGGCGCGGTGCAGGAACCACAGGGCGCGCTGGGAGGCGTTGAGTTCGTAGCCGTCGTCCCCGCCGTCGGCCGGGGCGGCGGGCGAAGTCGCGGTCGCCGCTTCGGCGAGTGCGGCGAGATCGGCGATCGAGTCCGCCCGCAGCGCCGCCGTCGGCGCCAGCTCCACACCGAGCGCGTCCTCCAGGGCCCGGCGGACGCGCACCGCGGTCAGTGAGTCGGCTCCCAGGTCGGCGAGTGACGCGTCGGCCGGCGGTGGCTCGGGCAGGCCGAGCAGGTCCCCGATGTGGGCGCACAGCGCGGGCGTCAGCGCGTCGGTGGCCAGGCGCTCGGTGAGCGACGAGGTGCGGCCGGTGAGGGTGTCGTCGAGCAGCACGGGCAGTTCGCCGTCGAGATGGCGCTGCCGTGCGGCGTACCGCTGGACCTTGCCGCTGGAGGTCTTGGTGATGGTGCCGGGCGGCACGATCAGGACGGTGCGTGCCGTGACGCCGTGGACGCGGGACAGGGTGGACCGCACCCGCCGGGCGATCTCGCCGTACCGTGCGGGCGGGGTCGTCGCCTGTACCTCCTGGCACACCACGACCGCCTCGTCGCCGTCCTCGTCGACGCCGAACACGGCGCACCGGCCCGGCCGCACGTCGTGGTGACAGATGCCGGCGTCGGCCTCCAGGTCCTCCGGGTAGATGTTGCGGCCGCGCTGGACGATCAGGTCCTTGCTGCGGCCCACGACGAACAGTTCGTCTCCGTCACGGAAGCCGAGGTCGCCGGTGGACAGGAAGGTGCCGAAGGCCGTCCCGCCCCAGTAGCCCTCGCCGTTGCCGCCACTCGCGACGGCGATCTCGCCGACCTGGCCGGCGTCGAGTTCGGTACCGCTGCCGGGGTCGAGCACCCGCACGTCGGCGTGGTCGGGCATCCGGTAGGCGGTCAGCTCCCGGCCGTCGTCGAACGTCCGGGAGAGCGCGGGTGCGCCGGTCGTCACGAGCAGCGTCGCCTCGGCGAGGCCGTAGCAGGGCAGATGCGCCTCGTGCCGGAATCCGGTGCCGCGGAAGGCTTCCGTGAACGCTCGCAGGGTGCGCGGGTAGACCTGGGCCGCGCCGTTGAACGCCACGCGCCAGGTGGACAGGTCGAGTCCGGCCTTCTCCTCTTCGGTGACCTTGCGGACGCACAGGTCGTAGGCGAAGTTGGGTCCGCCGCTGATGTCCGCACGCTCGTCGCTGATCACCTTCAGCCAGCTCGCGGGGCTTCTCAGGAACGACAACGGGTCGAGGATGATGCCCTTGGCGCCGGCGTACAGCGGTTGCAGCATCGCGCCGATGAGGCCCATGTCGTGGTGCAGCGGCAGCCAGCTGACGATCGTGGAGTCCCGGGTGACGCCGAACGACCGCTGGATGGCCGTCTCGTTGTGCATGAGCGCGCCGTGGGACACGACGACGCCGCGCGGCGTGCTGGTGGAGCCCGACGTGTACTGGAGGAAGGCGATGTCCTCGGCCGCGGCGACCGGCAGTTCCGCGCCGTCGTCGTCGGCGGCCTCGATCCGGTCGGCGAGCAGCCAGTCGTGTGCCGCGGCGAACTCGCGCAGTTCCGGGTCCTCGCTCACGGTGACCAGATCCCGTACGAACGACGGCGACACGACGAGCGAGACGTCGCAGTCCCGCGCCACGTTCAGCAGCCGCCGTCGCGCGCCCTCGTCCGTCGGCAGCGGCACGGGCACGGCGATCACGCCCGCGGCCAGGCAGCCGAGGAACGCGGGGGCGAATTCCGGTGCCGTCGGGAACAGCAGCAGCACGCGCGCGCCGGGCCGCACCTTCGCCGTGAGCGCGCGGGCGACGGCGAGAGACCGGGCGCGAAGCTCCGCGTAGGACAGCTCGACTCGGGGACCGCCGCCGAAGGGCGCGACCGACAAGGCCACCTTCTCGGGTGCGCGCTGGGCGTGTTCCGCGAGCCGTGCGACCAGTCCTCCGGGAGCGAACCCCGTCATCCCTCTTCCTTCCAGTCGAAGCGAACGGCCGCCTCACTCGCGCCGAACATGAGCCGCGGGTCGAGCAGGCGCGTGCCCGCCGGATCGACCGCGAAGTCCACGGTGGTGTCGAGCAGCCCGCGCATCGCGGCACGGATCTCCACCCGCGCGAGCGGCGCGCCGAGGCAGTAGTGGATGCCGTGGCCGAAGGCGATGTGCGGGTTGGGCGAGCGCTCGATGTCGAAGACGTCCGGACGGTCGAAGACCCGCGGGTCCCGGTTGGCGGCAGCGATCCACACCGACACCGTCTGGCCGGCGGGTATCTCCCGCCCGGCGACCACCACGTCCCGGGTGGTCCTGCGGTCGACCCTGGTGGTCTCCGACCGGTACCGCGAGACCTCGTCGACGGCGGAGTCGAGCAGTTCGGGCCGAGCCCGCAGGAGGGCCAGTGACTCCGGGTGCCGGGCCAGCACGATCATCGAGTTCACCAGCGTGAGGGTCGCGGCCTGTCCGGTGGACATGAGCAGGGCGACCAGGCCGGCGATCTCCTCGTCACCGAGGCGCTCACCGTCCACTTCGGCCGCGATGAGCCCGCTGGTCAGGTCCTCGCCCGGCGCGGCTCGCCGCCTGGCGATGAACCGGTGCAGGAACGCCTCGGCGATCTGGGTCTTGGTGAGCACGTTCTGCAGGCCGTTCCGCTCGGCGCCCGGGTCGGCGAGCGCGAGCAGCGCCCTCGACCACTCCTGGAACAGCCGGAGCCCGTTGCCGGGGATGCCGAGCATCCGCGCGATGACGGTCGCCACCACCGGTGAGGCGAACTCCTGCACGAAGGACACCTCGGCGCGGCCCCGGATCCGGGTCAGGAACGTCTCGACGGTCTCGTGGACCATGCCCTCGAGCCCGGCGACGTAGCGCGGCGTGAAGACCTGGCTCACCAGCCCGCGCAACTGCCGGTGCCGGGGTGGGTCCATCCACGTCAGGTTGCCCGTCCGGTACAGGCGCATGGGCGAGTCGTCGGGCACCGGACGCACCACGGCGCTGGAGAACGCGCTGTGCTGGGCCAGTACCTCCTTGACCTCCGGGTAGCCGAAGACGTGCCAGCCCCCGCTGCCCGGGGCCCGCTCGATCGGGTCCCTGGCCCGCAGCCAGTCGGCCAGCGCCGCCTCGTCGGCGGGCGGAGCCGTCCACACGCTCGTCGTCACGCACTTGCTCCCTTGGTTGCGACCGGTGTCAGGTGTTCGGCGACCCAGTCGTCCGAGTAGACCGTGTCCGCGTAGGGCTCGCCCTTGTCGGCGCAGAGGAACGCCACCACCGGCTCCGGACCGCTGTGTCCCTCGAAGTGGCGGGCGATCGCGGCGTAGACGCAGCCGGTGGATCCGCCCGCGTAGATTCCGTGCTCACGCAGCAGGGCGCGGCAGCCTGCCACCTCGTCCCGCTCGGACAGCACGACGACGTCGCCGATCCGCGACGCGTCGACCAGCGACGGCCGGATGCTGGAGCCGAGACCCGGGACGAGCCGGCGGGCCGGCGGGGCGCCGAAGATCGCCGAACCCTCGACGTCGACGGCCACCACGGTGGCGTCCGGTTGCTCCACTCCGAGCCGGTGCGAGAGCCCGTTGATCGTCGCGCCGGTGCCGACGCCCACGAACAGGTAGTCGACCCGCCCGACGTCGGCGAGCAGCTCCGCAGCGGTCAGCTCGTAGTGGCCGCGCGCTCCGTCCTGGTTGGTGTACTGGTCCGGCCAGTACACGTCCGGCAGCTCCGCTCGCAGCTCGGCGACCCGCGCGAGCCGGCTGAGGAGGTAGCCGCCGGTGCCGTCCGGCTCCGTGACCTTCTCCACCCGCGCGCACAGCCCTCGCAGGGTCCGTTCGGTGGCCGCGTTGACGTTCGGGTCGAGGACCGGCACGAACGGCATGTTCAGCACGTTCAGGAACGTCGCGAGGGACAGCGCGAAATTCCCGGAGGACGATTCGACCACCGTGGTGTTCCTGGTGATCTCGCCGCGCCGCACCGCCTCACGGAGGATCCAGATCGCCGCACGGTCCTTGGCGCTTCCGGTGCGGTTCTCCGACTCCATCTTGGCGTAGAGCCGGATGCCCGGGCGGGGCAGCCGCACCACCCGGGTCTTGGGCAGGTCGCGCAGCAGTGCGTCCACACGGTCGAGCAACGGCTTGTCGATCCGGACGGCCTGCTCCTGGCTTTCCGTGTGCTCCCGTCCGCCTCGCTCAGCGGGCGCAGACACGGAAGCCCATGTCATAGCAGCTGTAGTCGGGCAGGTTGTAGATCCGCACCCAGGCCAGACAGCCCCGGGGGTCACAGTTGTTGTAGAAGGAGCCGCCGCGGATCGCGCCGAGCTCGATCGTGCCCGCCCGCGTCTTGATGACCCGCCGCGGCTTGCTCTCGTCGAAGGGGTAGCGGTGGAAGCCGTTGGACATGACCTCCCACACGTTGCCCACGATGTCGTCGACGCCGTACGGGCCGGCCGCCTTGGGGAAGGCACCGACGGGGGTGGTGTCGCCGACGCCCATGCTGTGGTTGCAGTGCTCGCCGGTCGGCTCCTCGTCGCCCCACGGGTAGAGGCGGCCGTCGGTGCCGCGCGCGACCTTCTCCCACTCGGCCTCGTTGGGCAGCCGGGTGCCGGACCAGTCGCAGTAGGCGACGCAGTCGAAGTAGCTGACGTGGGTGACCGGGTGGTCGTCCTTGCCCTCCAGCGTGGAGTCCGCGCCGCGCGGCGTGCGCCAGCTCGCGCCGTCGATCTCCTTCCAGAGGTAGTCCTGGTCCGGGACGATGACGGCGGGGTCACCGATCCACACCCAGCTCTTGCCCGACCGCTCCGCGGTGGTCACATAGCCCGTCGCCTCGACGAACTGGCGGAACTCCCGGACGGTGACCGGGCTCTTGGCGATACGGAACTCGGCCAGGTCGACCTGGTGCTCGGGCGCGGCCGACCGCGGCTTGCCGTCGTCCCGGAGCTCGTTGGTGCCCATGATGAACGGTCCACCGGGGATGGTGACCCAGTAGTCCGCGGGGTATGACTCGGCGGACATGGCTTCGGCCGTCACCTCGGTCACGGATTCTCCTTAGTCGGTTCTGGATGCGGTGGGAACTTCTTGGCCGTCGAGGCAGTAGCGCCGCACGGTGGAGAGCGGCGCGCTGCCACAACGCAGCAGTCGGTCGTGGAAGGCCTTCAGTCCGGCGGGCGAGTCACCGACGCCGCTCAGTTCGCGCCACCGCCGGATGTGCAGCTTCCCGAGCGTGTACATCGCGCCGGCCGGCTGAGCGGCCACGGCCAGCACCTCGCGGCCGGCCCGCTCCGGCGACCACGCGCACAGCGAGGCGGCCTCGGCGGCCGCGGCGCCGAACTTGCTCCGTCCGGAGTGGACGGAGAGGAAGACGAGCAGCCGGGTGGCGGCCTCCAGGGCGAACCGCAGGGCGGCCACCTCCACGAGCGGACGGTCCTCGGCGAGGCCGTGCTCGATGGCCAGTTCCTCGGTGTAGTGCGCCCACCCCTCGGTGGCCCCGGGGAACCAGGGCACACACCGGCGGATCGCGCCCGCCTGCCCGGACGTGGCCTCGTGGTGCAGGTAGTGGCCGGGGAAGACCTCGTGCACGGCGATCATCTCGAGCATCGGCTCGTTGAGGTAGTCGCGGAGCACGGCGGGATCGCGCGGCTCCGGGACGTGCAGCACGTGCGGCTGGGGCACGCCCTCGAGTGGACCCCCGATGTCGAAGACGACCGCCGCGGAGGTCGACTGGTCGCGGACGGGCCGGATGTCGAGGCGCTGCCTGCCGGTCATGGTGACGATGTCCCGCTCGGCCCAGAACTCCTGGAGCCGGTCGATGACGCGCGACAGGGTGCCGACCACCGAACCCTCCGGGACCCGGGCACTCAGCAGGTCGTACGCCTCCTGCCGGGTGCGCACGCCCAGTCGTGCGGACAGTGCGTCGAGGCGGGCGGACAGGCGCTCGACCTCGGCCCGCGCCTCCGCCAGCAGCTCGTCCACCGGGGTGTCGACACCCTCGGCGGCTTCGAGACAGGCGGCGAGCAGGTCGGGTCCGAGAACCGCCCGGGCCGGCCGGGTGGCCGCGACGGCGTCCGCGAAGCCGACGAACGCGGCGCTCGCCCGGCCGGCCAGCTCCCTGAGCGAGTCATCGGCCGACTCCGGGTGCCGTTCGAGGAGTCGCGTCACCAGATCCCGAACCGAGACCGCGCGTGCCCGGGCGTTCTCGACGCCGCTGATGCGCTCGCCCGCCGGCAGGGTGCCGCCGAGCGTCTTCGCCGTCGCCTCGAGAAAGCCGGGCAGCTGCGCGAGGTGGTGCGACAGCGCCGCGACGCGTTCGTCGAGCGGTGCGTAGGCGCCGCGCAGGTAGATGTGTACGTCGGTTTCGGCCAGCCATTCGTCGGGGCCGCGGTGGACACGGCCCAGCGCGCCGATCCGGAACCGTTCGTCGGTGAGCACCCGCAGCGCCGTACCGAGGTCCGCCCGGATCTCCGGGTCCGACTCGTCCGGCAGGGCGTCGAGTTGCCCGGCGACCGTCGCCAGCAGACTGTCCAGATCGGACAGCGAATCAGGCACCACATCAGGCAGCCGACCGTCGAAATCGTGACGGCCCGCCCGCCTGGCGACCTGCGGATAGCGGTCGAAGACATAGTCGACCACAGCGGAAACCGAACTCAGGGCACCAGGCGTCATGCCACTTCCTGTCGTGCCGCTCCAGGGAGACGACAAGGGCGAATCGTTCAGAAATCAATTGGCTCGCGGCACGCTGAACCGACGCACTGTGCGTGTTCACGAAATACGAGAGGGATTCGTCCGGACAGGACGTTGTCAGGTGCCCGGATCAGGCCGGCCCGGTCATTCCGTCTCGGCGTTCGGATTGGGCTCGATGACGTCGCCGTCCTCGCCGTAGAGCACGTCGTCGTCGAGGCTGGCCAGCATCTCGCGCAGCTCCTCCGGCGACATGGCCTTCAGTTCATCGGCGTCCACAAGCTGTGAGAGAACCATGTGACTTCCCTGTGCGATGAGAGATCCGGCATTGTCGAGAGCCTGGCGCACGCTCTTGGGGCGCATGTCGGTCCAGACCCGTTCGATGTGATCGAGGCAGTCGTTGCGCGAGCGGGGCTCGCCCACCGCCGTCCAGCCGGCCGGCAGTTCACGCGCCGACGGCCAGATCGAGTACTGCTCCTCTTCGTTGATCACGACCAGGTATTCGGCGTTCTCGTCGTCAAACATCAGCTCTGAGATCCCCCACGCAGTCGTTCACGACCGGAGCAACACAGGACGCGCGCCTTGACAAGATTCACTGCTGGAATTTCTGCCGCCGCTCCCCGGGCGGCTCGGGTAAACCGTCTTCCCCGCAGCTCAACGGGGCTCAAGCTAGATCGCACCGCTGGAGACTGTCAAGGGTAATTAGCCGCTCGTCCGGCGAACAGACGGCGCTTCCAAGAGACTTGAGAGCCGTGACATATGGGCAGTTCAGCAGGGGCGGGGACATACGGCACAACAGGGCTCACTCGACAGCGACATGATGTTCCATCAGGCGCGGAAAGCAGGTGGCATCCATGCACTCGCATGGCCCCACTCCCCAACTCACTGATCAACAGGTAGGGTTCGGCGATGTTCGAGTAGAGGCGAGGGGGATCGCTTGCTGGGCGTTGACATCCGTGCGGTGCTGAGCCCGAGCTGGACGCCTTCGCCCGACGTGGACACCTCGGACCGTGCGACCGGCACCGCGCCCGGCCGCGACGCCGGCCCGGGCCCGCCTCCTCCGACACCACGCCTGACCGGCGCTGACCGATCACCACCCTTGGCACGCACGCGGACGATCCCGGTCGTCCCTGCCCGCGTGTGCCCGGCCCCGGCCGACGCGGAAGACGACAGGAGATGTCAGTGACGACAACAGCCCAACCGTCCTCCGTGGACGTGCGGACCGAGCTGAGTCCTGAGGAGTTCCGCGCCGAGTACGTGGGGCGCAGGCCGGTGGTGATGCGCGGCGCGGCCGCCGGCCTGCCCGCGGTGTCCACCTGGTCGGCCGACCATCTCGCCGAGCTGGCACCCGACCAGCGGGTACGGCTCAAGGTCGGCACCGTCTCCGCGGGGCGCACCACTGTCGTCCGCCTTGCGGACTACGCCCGTGAACTCGCCGCGTGGGAGGCCGGGCTGGCCGGTGGCGGCGACCCGGGCGAGCCGCCCGGCTACCTGCACGACGTGCCCCTGCTGTCGGTGATCCCGGAGCTGCGCCGCGACCTGGAGCCGTTCCCCGTCGCGTACTTCCCGCCGTTCTTCCGCGACCAGTGGTGGACGTTCACGCAGTTCTTCGTCGGGCCCTCCCGCGCGCAGACCCCCCTGCACTTCGACACCCTGCTCACGCACAACCTGTTCTTCCAGATACAGGGGTCGAAGCGGTTCGTGATGGTGGCCGACGCCGAACGCGACAAGTGCTACACCTACAACTGGCGGTGGGCCGCGGTCGACCCGGAGGCGCCCGACCTCGGCAGGTATCCGCGCTTCCGTGACGCGACGGTGCTGACCTGCGACGTCGAGGCGGGCGACATCTTCTACATGCCCCCCGGAACGCTGCACAAGGTCACCTCGCCCAGCAGGTCGATCTCGTTCAACATCGACTGGCACGACCGCGCCAGCGCACTGCGCGGCATCGCCGCGGTGCGCGACGGGATGCCGCTGACGAACCTGCGGTACAACCTGCTGTTCGCGCTCGGTGTCGTCGCCGGCCTGCCGCGCCGCCTGGTCATGCCGGGCCTGCGCTCGTACTACTCGTACATCTCCTAGCGCGGGCCGGGCCGCGCTCCTCATACTCCCGTCGCGGGGGAAAGGACTTCTTTGAACGTCTTCGAGCAGCGCGAGTCCGGCGTTCGGTCCTACAGCAGGCGCTGGCCGGTCGTCTTCGCCCGCGCCACCGGAAGCCGCCTGTACGCCGAGGACGGCCGGGGCTGGCTCGACTTCTTCGCCGGGGCCGGATCGCTGAACTACGGGCACAACAATCCGGTGCTCAAGCGGGCGCTGCTGGACTACGTCCTGAACGACGGTGTCACCCACGCGCTCGACATGTTCACCGGCGCGCGGCGCGACCTGCTCGAAACCCTCGACGAGGTGGTGCTGCGGCCGCGCGGACTGGACCACAAGGTGATGTTCCCCGGCCCCGGCGGCGCCAACGCCGTCGAGGCGGCGCTGAAACTGGCCCGCACCGTCACCGGCCGCACCGAGGTCGTGCACTTCACCGACTCCTTCCACGGCGCGACGCTCGGCGCGCTCGCGGTCACGGGCAATCCCCTGCATCGTCGTTCCGCCGGCGTGCCGCTCACCGGAGCGACCCCGGTGCCGTTCGACCGTCCCGACGAGCACCCCCGCCCCGAGTACCTGGCACGGCTCCTGGCCGGCCCGGCCAGCGGCCTGGACCGGCCCGCCGCGGTGATCGTGGAGACCGTGCAGGCCGAGGGCGGGGTGAACGTGGCCCGCGCCGAGTGGCTGCGGGCGCTGGCGGAGCTGTGCCGCGAGCACGGGATCCTGCTGATCGCCGACGACGTACAGGTGGGCTGCGGCCGGACCGGCGCGTTCTTCAGCTTCGAGGACGCCGGTGTCGTGCCGGACCTGGTCTGCCTGTCGAAGTCGATCGGCGGATACGGACTGCCGCTCTCGCTCCTCCTGGTCCGGCCGGACCTCGACGTGTGGCCGCCGGGCGCCCACAGTGGCACGTTCCGCGGTGTGAACCCGGCGTTCGTCACCGCGACGGAGGCGCTGCGCGCCTACTGGCGGGACGACGCCCTGGAGAAGGCGACCCGCGCCAGGGGCGAGTGGGTCGGGAGCGCGCTGCGCGACATCGTCAGGGCGCACCCCGGCGCCGGCCTGTCCGCCCGGGGCCGCGGCCTCGTCCACGGGCTCGAGGTCGGCGCGGACCTGGCCGACCGAGTGGCCGACGAGGCGTCCGCCCAGGGCCTGCTGGTGGAGACCTCCGGCCCGCGGGACGAGGTCGTCAAGCTGCTGCCACCGCTCACGATCTCCGACGCGGACCTGGCCGAGGGGCTCGCGATCCTCGAGAACTCCGTCCGTGTGGTGCTGGAACGAGCCGGATGAACACGATCGAGGCCGCCCCGCCGCCCAGTTCGCCAAGTTCGCCAAGTTCGCCAACAACCCGAGACAGGGAGCCTTTTGTGACCTCGCAGAACGTCCGAGTGCCGGTGCAGGCAGCGACACCGCGGGGAGATCGCTGATGGCGAAGGCCGAGGAGAAGGACCGGCGGCGCGCCCTCGCGGAGGCGCTGGCACCGTTCTCGATACGTGAGTTCCGCGTCCTGTGGACCGGGCAGGCCGTGTCGGCCGCCGGCGGCGGGATGACCAAGGTGGCGCTCATCTTCGCCGTGCTGGCGGTGGACGGCTCGGTCACCGACATCGGGTTCGTGATGACCGCGCAGGTCCTGGCGCAGGTCCTGTTCACGCTGGCCGGCGGGGTCTGGGCGGACCGGATGCGCCGTCAGTTCCTGATGATGACGTCCGACCTGATCCGGGCGGCCGCGCAACTGGTGCTTGCCGTACTGCTGCTGACCGATCAGGCGCAGGTGTGGCACCTGATCGTCGGCTCGGCGATCTTCGGTGCGGCCCAGGCGTTCTTCGGCCCGGCGTCCAGCGGCCTGATGGCGGAGATCGTGCCGCCGGAACAGCTCCAGCGCAGCAACGCGCTGCTGTCCTTCTGCACCAGCGCCTTCACGGTGCTCAGCCCGGCGCTGGCCGGTGTCGTCATCGCGCTGTGGGGTCCGGGGATCGTGCTGGCCATCGACGCCGTCACCTTCCTCGTGAGCGCCGTGTCGCTGGCGATGCTGCGCCTGGCCCCGCGGGTCGTCCCCGCGCCCGAGACGTTCCTGGGCGAACTGCGCACCGGCTGGCGGGAGTTCGTCGTACGGCCGTGGCTCTGGCTCAACATCATGGCGCACATGCTGCAGAACCTCGCCGTCGCGGCGTACTACGTGCTCGGCCCGGCGATCGCGGACAAGTCCCTCGGCGGGCCGTCCGCCTGGGGCATCATCGTCGCGGGCTGGGCGGCCGGTGCCCTCACGGGCGGGCTCATCGCGCTGAAGCTGGAGCCGCGCAGGCCGCTGGTCGTCGGCAACCTCGCGCTGATCCTGACCGCGCTACCCCTGCTGGCGCTCGCGGTGCCCACGCCCCTCTGGATCGTGGTGGGCGCGGCGTTCCTCAGCGGCACGGCGACGCTGTTCCTCGACGCGGTCTGGCAGGCGTCGATGCAGCAGATGATTCCGCCGGAGGTGCTGTCGCGGGTCGACTCCTACGACTGGATGATCTCCACGGTGGCGGCGCCGATCGGCCTGGCCCTGGTGGGCCCGCTGGCCGCCCAGACCGGTAACGCCGAGACCCTGCTGATCGCCGCCGCGATGATCGTCATCCCGTGCGGCCTCACTCCGCTGGTGCCCGGCATCCGCGCGGTCCGGCGCACTTCCGACGGCCGGATCACCGGCCCGGCCCCCAAACAAGCCGTCCAGGTCTGAGAGGACGGGCGAGGAACCATGGCCGACGAACCAGGCAGGTGGATCCGCCGGTACCGGGCCGCGCCCGACGCGGCGGTCCAGTTGGTGTGCCTCCCGCACGCCGGAGGCGCCGCGAGCTACTACCGGCCGATGGCGATGGCGCTGTTCCCCTCGGTCGAGGTGCTGGCGGTGCAGTATCCCGGCAGACAGGACCGTCTCGACGAGCCGTGCTCCGGCGACTTCGCGGAGCTGACCGAGCGCACGCTCGCCGCGGTGCGCCCCGCACTCGACCGGCCGGTGGCGTTGTTCGGGCACAGCATGGGATCGCTGCTGGCGTTCGAGCTGGCCAAGCGTCTGGAGGGCGAGGGGGCCGGACCGCTGGCGCTGTTCGCGTCGGGCGGCCGGCCGCCGGACCGCCCGGTCCGGCACTCCTCGCGTCCGGTGACCGACGAGGAGCTGATCTCGGAGGTCGCCGCGCTGGAGGGCACCGACAGACGGCTGCTGGACAGCGAGGACATGCGGGTGCTGTTCCTGCCGGCGCTGCGCGCGGACTACCGGACGATGGCGACCTACCGGTTCGACGGCACCCGGCTGTCCTGCCCGCTCGTGTCCCTGACCGGCGACGGCGACCATCTGGTCACGAGCGACGACGCCGCCGGGTGGGCCGGTCACACCACCGGCGGGTTCGACCTGCACGTCTTTCCCGGCGGGCACTTCTACCTCACCGACAGGTGGGACGCGGTGGCCGAGGTGGTGACGAGACGGCTCGGGGCACAGGTGCCGACCGGGACCGGGTGACGGCGGGCGGCCCGGGGCCCCTGGCGGGGCGCGCGGCTCCGGGCGGGAGCGTGGCGGCCACCACCGTACGTACCCACGGCGGTGGCCCCGGATCTCCGTCCCGCGGACGCCGGCGAGGGCGGCGGCCCGGGCCCCCTGTCTCAGCCGCCGGCCTGCCAGGCGGGCTCGGCGACGACCTCCAGCACGGCACAGCCGAAGGCGAACCCGGTGGAGTCACCGAGCATGACGACGCGGTCCCCGGCCGTCGCGGCTCGCGTCTCCAGCAGGTGGTTGAGCCCGACGACCGGGTCGCCGCCGCTCAGGTGGCCGACCGTGCGCCCCAGGTCCCAGGTCATGGCGTCGTCCTCAATGCCGAACTCGGCGCAGAACTCGCGGTCGACCATGAACCGCCCGTTGTACGGCAGGAGCCAGTGCCTGACGTCACCGGCCGCGATTCCGGCGTCGGCCAGCGCGGCCCGCACGCAGTCGCGTTTGGCCTCGGTCATCGTCCGCATCATCGACACGACCCGCCGGCGCTGTGCCGTGCGGAACTCCCGGCGGTCCTCGAACTCACCGGGATCCAGCGGGCGCAGCGTGCTGAACCGGCCGTCGCCGACGATCTCGGTGGACAGGAGCCGGGCGACGCCGTCCCCCCGGCCCAGCACCAGGGCGGTCGCCCCGTCGGCGGGCACACAGCCCTGGTCGTCGCGGTAGCGGTCGCCGTCCGCCGCGTACTTGTCCGCGGAGGTCAGCACGGCCACCCCGCCCGCGGACACGTACATCGCGCCGACCTCCAGCGACGCGATCGCGCCGTTGCAGCCCTGCCGCAGCCCGAGGGCCCGGGCCCGGCCGTCGTGGGCCATGCCCTGGATGTAGGAAGCCGGCTCGGCGACGCCGTCCGGACCCTGTTCGTCCACGTAGGCGTGGACGAACACACCGATGTCCGCCGGGTCGGCCCCGGACCGGGCGATCGCGAGCCGTGCGGCCTCGACGGCCATGTCCGCGGCGTACCTGGAACCGGCCACCGAGATCGACTCATAGCCGTGCGCGTCCCGGACGGCGGGGTCGTAGCGGCCCGCCGCCACAGCGGCGTCGACCGGCTCCCGCTCCCCCAGAGCCACGGCACTGGACCTGACACAGACGTCACCCCAGCGCACGCGGCAACCTCCACAATGGCGACGAAGTTGAGGAATCCGAGGAGGACTTCCGCAGACGACCGCGAGCCTAACGCACCTGGTCACACCGCACCAGAATCAAATGCCCTTGATCACAAGGCAGTTCACGAGGTATGCCTTCACGAACAAGCTGAGCTGTGTATAGCATCGGCGGCCCCGGACCGACGGGACCGCGTTGAGAGCACTCCGTAACGATGCGGGCGTCCGACGAGACCCCGATCCGAGAGGAGCACCATAGGTGACAGCCGTCGAGCCGCCGGACGTGAACACGTTGGACATCGTGGGGATCGGGTTCGGTCCGGCCAACCTCGCTCTGGCCATCGCCGTCGAGGAGTCGGACGCACCGGCCACCATGGCCTTCCACGAACGGCAGGCGAGTTTCGGCTGGCACAACGGGATGCTGATCGACGGCGCGACCATGCAGGTGTCCTTCCTCAAGGACCTCGCGACGATGCGCAACCCCAACAGCCGCTACACGTTCCTCACCTACTTGCACGCCCACGGGCGGATGCCGGCGTTCATCAACAGCAAGACGCTGTACCCCTACCGGATCGAGTTCCACGACTACCTCCGCTGGGCCGCGGCGCAGCTCGACACGTGTGTCTCCTACGGCTCGACGGTCGTGGGCGTCCGCCCCGTCCAGGGCGCGGACGGCCACGTCGACCTCCTGGAGGTCGTCACGGAGGACGCGGACGGCGCACGGAGTGTCCAGCGGGCGCGCAACGTCGTGCTCGGCACCGGGACGGCGCCTCACCTGCCGCCCGAGGTGACCCCGTCGGCGCGGATCCGGCACAGCTCGGAGCTGCTCACCCGGGACTTCGGCACGCCGCGCCACGGGCGGTACCTGGTCGTGGGGGCCGGGCAGAGCGCCGCCGAGTGCGCCGACTACCTCCACCGCACCTACGGCGACGCGGCGGTGCACACCGTCTTCACGCGCTACGGGTACAGCGTCTCCGACGACAGCCCCTTCGCCAACGCCGTGTTCGACCCGGCCGCCGTCGACGACTTCCACCGGGCGCCGGAGCAGACCAGGGAGACGCTGCTCGCGTACCACGCCAACACCAACTACTCGGTGGTGGACCTGGACCTGAGCCAGGAGCTGTTCCGGCGGGTCTACCTCGAGGAGGTCCGGGGCCGGCCGCGGCTGCACCTCCATCGCGCCTCACGGGTGCGTTCCTGCGCCGAGACCGTCGACGGTGTCGAGGTGGAGGTGGAGTCGCTGGTGACCGGCGAGGTGACGCGGCTGACGGTGGACGGCGTCGTCTACGCCACCGGCCACCGGCCCGCCGATCCCCTGCCGCTGCTCGGCGGCCTGGTGGAGGAGTGCAAGAAGGACGAGGCGGGCGGCCTGTACGTGGACCGCGACTACCGCGTCCGTACCTCGGACATGCTGCGCTGCGGCATCTATCTGCACGGCGCCGCCACCGAGGGCAGCCACGGCCTGGGGGCGGGCCTGCTGTCCAACACCGCCGTCCGTGCGGGTGAGATAGCGCGATCGATACTCGGCCAGCCGGCCTGAGACGGGGGAGACACCGTGTTCGTACCACCGATCTACCGGACCACCGACGCGGGCCAGGTGCACGAGGTGATCCGGCAGCACCCGATGGCCATGCTGGTCAGCAGCGGGCCGACCACCCCGTACACCACCCACCTGCCGGTCATCCACGATCCGGAAGCCGAGCAGCCGGGCGAGTTGACCGGGTTCTCGCTGTTCGGCCACCTCAACCGGGCCAACCCGCACTGGCGCGCGCTGGCCGGCGGAGCCCCCGCGACCCTCGTGTTCACGGGGCCCTCCAGCTATGTCACGCCGGCCCTGTACGACACCGAAGTCGCCGCGCCCACCTGGAACTTCGTCACCGTCGAGCTGACCGGTGACCTGGTTCCGCTGACCGACCGCGAGGAGACACTGGAGGTCGTCCGGCGCACGGCCGAGATGTTCGAGCAGCGGTTCGGCAGGGGCTGGGATGCCAAGGGGTCGCTGGACTACTTCCGCAGCATCGTGGGCGGCGTCGGCGCCTTCCGCTTCGACGTGGTCACCGGGCAGGCCATGTTCAAGCTCAGCCAGGAGAAGGAACCCGGGATCCGCGACCGTGTGGTGGACGGCATGCTCGCGGATCCCGACACGACACGGCGCCGACTGGGGGTCCACATGCAGCAGGTGGGGCGGGCGAAGAAGGCGGATCGGCGGTCGCTGTGGGGCGGCCCCGCGGAACCGGAGTGCCTGCTGCGGGGCCTGGCCCGTACGGCGGCCGAGCGGCCCGACGCGCCGGCCCTGGTCGACGGGGAGACCCGGCTGAGCTACGCGGAGCTGTGGGCGTGGACCGCAGGGCTCGCCGCGACGCTCACGGATCACGGCGTCGGACCCGGCAGCCGGGTCGCGGTCACCGGTGAGCGCGGCGCGCGTACCGTGGCGGCCCTGCTGGCCACCCTCGCGGTCGGCGCCACGTACGTACCGCTGGACTCGTCGTATCCGCGGAGCCGGCTCGCGTTCATGCTGCGGGACAGCGGCGCGAGCCTGCTGCTGCACGACGGCCCCCGGCCGTCGTTCGCGGAGGGCATCGCGACCCATGAGATCGGCGGCCCGTCCGCGGGCGACGTCGCCGGCTTCCACCCGGTCGCCTGCCACCCGGACCTGCCGGTGTACACCATCTACACCTCCGGTTCCACGGGGCAGCCCAAGGGTGTCACGATCCAGCACAGTTGCCTGGACAACATGGTGACCTGGCAGCGCACCGACTCCGTCCGTCCCGACCTGCGCACCGCGCAGTTCGCGCCGCTCAACTTCGACGTGTGCTTCCAGGAGATCCTGGGCACGCTGTGCGGCGGCGGCACGCTCGTCATCGTCCCCGAGACGCTGCGACGCGACGCCTTCCGCTTCCTGGACTGGCTGGTCGACCAGCGCATCGAGCGTCTGTTCCTGCCGTACGTCGCCCTGCACATGCTCGCGGTGGCGGCGTCGGTGCAGGACGGCGATCCGGGCCTGTCACTGGTCGAGGTGAACACCGCCGGGGAGCAGATGCTGTGCACGCCGCCGATCCAGGAGCTGTTCAAGGCACTCCCCGGCGCCAGGCTCGGCAACCACTACGGGCAGAGCGAGTCCGCGATGGTCAGCTCGTACGTGCTGCCCGAGGAGCCGGGCGAGTGGCCGCTGCTCCCGCCCATCGGCAGGCCGCTGCCGGGCTGCGAGATGCTGGTGGACCCGGCCGACCCGGCCGATCCCTCCACGGGCGAACTGCTCGTCGCGGGGTCGCCGGTGTCCCTGGGCTACCTCGACCGGCCGGAACTGAACGCCGAGCGCTTCGTCACCGTCGAGCGCACTCCGCAGGGCCACACCAAGGCCTTCCGCACCGGCGACCTGGTGCGGATCGAGGACGGCCTCGTGTACTTCCTCAGCCGCCTGGACCACGACGTCAAGATCCGTGGGATCCGGGTGAACCTGCTGGAGATCGAGGCGGTCCTCATGCAGCAGCCCGGCGTCGCCACCGCCGTCTGCGTCGCCCTGGAGCTGGTCCCCGGCTCGCGCCAGCTGCGCGCCGCCGTGACCCTGGACCCGGACGGACCCGAGCCAGGCGACCTGCGCGCGAGGCTCGCCGAGCTGCTGCCCGAGGCGTCGGTCCCGGTCTCGGTGGCGGTCCTGCCCGGCCTTCCCCGGACGCCCAGCGGCAAGATCGACCGCGATTCGGTCGCCAAGTCCCTCTCTCCCGGCGGTGACCGATGACGGCCGAACCGAGGACAGGTGAGCCGAGGACGGATGAGCCCAGGTCGGATGAGCTGACCGAACCGTACGAGGAACGGATCGCCGAGATCTGGTCGGCCGCGCTCGGCGTGCCGGTCACCACGGCCGGTCACGACTTCTTCGCTGGCGGCGGCGACTCCTTCCAGGCCGCGGTCGCCACCGCTCATGTGCGCCGGGAGTGGGATCTCGAGATCACCGTCCAGCTGTTGATCGACCACCCGGTCCTGGGTGACTTCGCGCACCGGGTGGCCCGGTGCGTGAACGAGCGATGAGGGATCGTCTCGACCTCGTCGTCGCCGAATGGGCGCGTCGCACCCCCGATGCCCCCGCCGTCCTGCGCGACGGCCGGGGCATCCGCTACGCCGAACTGGTCGCACGGGCCGACGCGGTCGCCTCCGCGCTGCGGCGCGAGGGCGTCGGCGGCGGGGACGTGGTCGCGATCGTGCCGGACCGGTCCGCGGAGCCGGTCGTGGCTCTGCTCGGCTGCCTGCGTGCGGACGCCACCGCGATGGTGCTCGACCCGGCCTGGCCGTCGTGGTGCGCCGAGGACGTGTGCGACCGTGCCGCCGTCCGCGCCGTCCTCCAGGACGACGCCCGGGTGAACGTGCTGCGCTCCCCCTCGGACAGCGGCCCGGACGCGGCGTGCCTCTTCTTCCCTCCCGGTGCCCGCCCCCGTCCCGTGGCCGTCTCCCATCGCCGGCTCGTGGCGGCTCTGACGGACGCCGGATCCTCCGCCCCGAGGTTCCTGCAAGCGGCTGGGCCGGGCAGCGAGGACTTCACGTACGAAGTGTGGTCGGCGCTCCTCAACGGCGGATGCGTGGTGTCCGGCCCGCCCGAGGACGCCGATCACCTCCGCCTGTCCACGGCCGAGTTCCACGCGCGCGCCGAGAACCCGGAGTCCTTCGCCGGTCTGCGCGGGCTGGTGGTCGCGGGCGCGTCACCCGACGCGCGGGCGCTGTCGGCGGTGCTGCGGCACAGCCCGCGGCTGCGCCTGCGGCACGTCTACGGGTCCGCCGGGACCGCCCTGGTGAGCCGCACGGTGCGGGAGCAGGACCTCGGCAGCGCGTCGCTCCCCCTGGCACCGGACGACCGGATCGCACTGGGCGAGGACGGCGAGGTGTCCGTCACCGGTGCGGCGACCGGCGACATCGGCTGGGCCGACGAGCACGGCGCGATCCGGGTGCTGGGCCGCCGGGACGAGCTGCTGCGGGTCGCCGGCCGGTGGGTCGACCCGCGGCGGATCGAGGCCGTGCTGACAGCGGAGCACGGGATCGCCGAGTGTGTCGTCTTCCCCGTCGATGACGAGCTGGCCTGCGCGTACACGACGGACGACGGGCAGCCCCGCCCCGCGCTGCCGGGGGTGTCGGTCCAGCTGCACCTGCCCCGCCTGCCCGCCGAGGCGACCCTGCGGCTGGACTTCTCGTCCCTGGTCGAGCGGGTGCGGTCCCACGAGCCGGACTCCCTGCTCGCCGAGGTCCGCGGCCTCCTCGGGCACACCGCCCTCACGGCTGCCGACGACCTCCTCGACGCGGGCATGACCTCGCTGGACGCCATACGGCTGGCGGCCGCGCTCAGTGTGCGCTGCCGCAGGAAGGTCACCGTCGCGGACGTCTACCGGGAGCGGCGGCTGAGCGCCCTCTCCGGCGACGCGGTCGCGGCACCCGTACCGGTCGCGCCGGTGGACCGGGACGACCGGGACCGCCCCCTGGCCCATGCCCAGCAGCGGTTCCTGTTCGCGGAGGCCTACGCGCCGGGCAGCGCGGACAACCTGGTCGTGGAGGCGTACGAGCTGACCGGCCCCTTGCGTCCCGCCGCGCTGCGCGCGGCGCTCGGCGACGTGGTGGCCCGGCATGAGGCGCTGCGCACCGTATATGTGTGGGAGCGCGGCCGGCCGGTCCAGCGGGTGCTCGACGACACGGCCGTGCCGTGGACCGAAGTGCCCCCGCCCGAGGACCGGCCGCCGGTCCGGGAGATCGCCGAGCGCGTCACCGCGGACCTGTGGGACACACCGTTCCGGCTCGACCGGGAGCCGCCGGTCCGCGCCCGTCTGTGCCGGCTCGCGCCGGACCACGCGCTGCTGTGCCTGCAGTTCCATCACATCGCCTTCGACGGCTCGTCGGAACCGCCCCTGCTCGCCGACCTCCGGCACGCCTACGTCGCGCGGGCCCAGGGTGGCGTCCCGCGGTTCCCGCCCGCACCCGGCTATCCCCTGCTCGGCCGGCAGGAGGCGCGCGGCCTCGCGTCCTGGGCCGCCGACGACATCCCGTACTGGCGCGAGACGCTCGCCGACTGCCCGCCGTCCTGCCTGCCCCCCGCCGAGAAGGGCGGCGACTCCGAGGCGCCCGCCCAGGAGACGGTCCGCCGTCTGGACGCCGCCACGGTGCGGCGGCTGGAAGCCGCGGCGGCCCGGTACGGCGGTCCCGTGCTGGCCGCGCTGTCGGCGGGCGGCGCGATGGCCCTCGCCCGCCGGTTCGGCGCCGACGACGTGTGCGTCGGCACCCTGACCTCGGGTCGTTTCGACCCCGCCATGGACGAGCTCGTCGGGTATCTCGTCAACCCCTTCGCCGTTCCCCTGCGCGGTCTGCGACGCGCGGCCGGGACCGTGCTGGCCGCGGCTGCCCGGCAGGTCGTCGACGGGCTGGAGCACGCGCGGACACCGTTCGACGAGGTGGTCCGCGAACTGCGCGCCGGACACGGTGCGCCCCCGTGGTTCGAGGCGTGGGTGGTGTTGCAGCATCCGCCACCCGCCGTCTCGTTGGGGCCGGTCGCGCTGCGCCCGGTGCGGGTCCGGCCACCGCGGACGTCGCGCGGCTGGATGGCCGAGGCGTTCCCCGCGGCCGACGGCGGCTGGGACCTGGTCACCACGTGGCGCGAGGACGTCATGACCTGCCGGACCGGCTCGGCTCTGGCCGACGACATGGCCGATGCCCTGACGGAACTGGCTGAAGCGGCGGACGTGTGAGAGAGGTGCGCGACATGCTGGCGGTCCTGGACTACCCGGGGCGCAGGCCGGAGGCCCCGGTCACCGCGCTGGGTCTCGACGGGATGGTTCCCCTGCTGACCGACCCCCTTCCGGCCGAGGTCACCGGTCCCGCCTACGCGGCACGGCTCGGCGAACCCCCCGGTCCGGTCCTGGCCTACTGCGCCGCGTCGGCACTGGCGGTCCACCTCGCGCACCGGCTGGAGCATCCACCGGCGCTGGTCTTCTTCGATCCGATGCCGGCCACGGCGGCCGATGTCGCCCAGGCCTACGCCAGGGCACTCGGCCAGGTGCCGGGGGACGTCGAGCGGACGGTGCCGGCCGAGGCACCGCCCGAGGAACCGGAGCTGTTCCTGAAGGCCGCGCACGAGGACCTGACGCGGCGGACGGAGGCGGCGCTCCGGGCACAGGGGCTGGGCGACGACGCGATCGCCGAACCCGTTTCGCACTTCGTCCGGCAGCATGTGACGTATCTGGCCTATCTGCTGGCGGCCCGGGGTCCGCTGCCGCGGGAACCGGTCGGGCCGATGCTGCAGGTCCTCTCCCGCGACCACCCCGACCACCGCGACTGGCTCCCCGAGGGGGAGCTGACGACGGTACGGGTCGACAGCGACCGGGCCGGGCTCACGGCCCACGAGTCGACCCGGCCCGTCGTGCTGTCGTTCCTCTCCGCCCTGTCCGCGACACCAAGGAGGCAACACTGATGACCGGCGAAGGACTGCGTGCCACGGTCGAGGAGATCTGGCGAGAGGTGCTCGGCGCGGAGGTGGACGACGACAGCGACTTCTTCGACGAGGGTGGTCACTCGTTCGCCGCGCTGCGCATCATCGCGATGCTCAACGACCACAACGACCAGCCGACACCGGTGAAGGTGCTGTTCGACAACCCCCGCTTCGGCGACTTCGTCGCGGCGCTGGAGAAGGAGACGGGCCTCAGCCCGCGGCCCTGACCGCGTCCTACGGGCGGACGGCGCCGCTCTCGTGCCGCGGCTCGGCTGCCAGGCGCGCCCGGTCGACCTTCCCGCCGACTGTCACAGGGAAGGTCGCCAGCCGGTGCACGGCGGCGGGAACCATGTAGGCGGGCAGCACCTCTCGCAGCCGGCGCAGCACGTCGTCCGGGTCCGCCGCCGTCGCACCGGTCACGTAGGCCACCAGCCGCCGGTCGTCCGCGGACCGGCCGGTGGCGACGACGACCGCGTCCTCCACTCCCGGGCAGGACCGCAGCCGGTGCTCGATCTCGCCCGGCTCCACCCGGTGGCCCCTCACCTTGATCTGCTGGTCGATCCGGCCGAGGAACTCCAGCGTCCCGTCGTCGAGTCGGCGGCACAGGTCGCCGGTGCGGTAGACCCTTGCCTCGCCGACGGAGGGCGCGGGCACGAAGCTGTCCCGGGTGAGGCCGGGGCGGTTCAGGTAGCCGCGGGCCAGTGAGTCCCCGGCGACACACAGTTCGCCGGGCGCACCGACCGCCTGTGGCCTGAGTAGGCGGTCCATGACATACAGCCGGGTGTTGTCGAGCGGCCCGCCGATCGGCACCCGCTCGTCGGCGGCGTCATCCACGGGGAAGTGCGTGACCTGCACGGTCGCCTCGGTGGGGCCGTAGAAGTTGACGAGCCGGGTCCGCGGGAACGCCCGCCGGAACCGGTGCACGTGGTCGGCGGCCAGTTCGTCGCTGCCCGTCGACACCAGCCGCAGCGTGCGCATCCGGCCGGCGGCGTTCCGCGCCACGACCACGTCCCCGAGGGCGCCCAGCAGTTGCGGTACGAGGTCGAGGACGGTGACCCCGTACCGTTCGACGGCGTCGATGACGGCGTCCGGGTCGGCTTCGGCGCCCGGTGGGAGCAGCGCCAGGGCTCCGCCGCCCGGCAGCCATCCGAACAGCTCCCACACCGACACGTCGAAGGAGATCGACGTCTTGTGCAGGATCACGTCGCCGGGGCCGAGCGGGTACGCGCGCTGGGTTCCGGCGAGCAGGTTCACCAGGGACCGGTGCTCGACGACGACGCCCTTGGGCTCGCCCGTCGATCCCGAGGTGTAGATGACGTAGGCCTCGTCCTCCGGGCGGACGGTGACCGCGGGCAGTGGCCGGCTCGGCACCTGCGTGTCCCCGCGCAGCACCATGGACGCGCCGCTGTCCCGCACCACGAAGTCGATCCGTTCGGCGGGGAGCGACGGGTCGACGGGGACGTAGGCCGCGCCGGCCTTCAGTACGGCGAGAGCAGCGATGACAAGCCCGGGGGAACGCTCGGCGACGACGGCCACCCGCTCGGCGCCCCGCTCCAGGATCGCCGCCGCCAGCGAGTCGGTGCGCTCGTCCAGTTCGCGGTAGGTGAGGGCACCGTCAGGTGACAGCAGCGCCGGCGCGTCCGGGTGCGCGGCGACCGCGTGGGCGAACATCGCCGGTACGGTCCGGTGGGGGCCGGCCGGCCGTGCGGTGTCGTTGGACCGCTCCAGCAGCCGCAGGTCCGCCTCGGTGAGCAGGTCCACTTCGGTGAGCACGAGGCCGGGATCGGCCAGCGTCTGCTCCAGCAGGGTGGTGAGGTGGCGCAGCAGCCGGGCGACGACGTCCTTGCCGATCCCCGTCGCACGGGCGGTCAGTTCGCCCGTCGCGGCGATGTCCAGGAGCAGCGGCACGGGGTGCGGACCGGGCTCGGCGTGCAACCCCTCGACACGGACCGCCACTTGGTACGGGACGGTCTGCCCCAGCACACCGATGTCGAAGTTCTGGTGCGCGTAGGAGTCGAAGACCGCCGTGCGCATCCGGTTCACGACGTCGGTGAACGTGTCGGTGCCGAAGACGGCGCACCGGAGGGGGATCAGGTGGTCGGGTCCGGTGCCGTCCACGCCGCCGCCGATCGGGGCGCCCTGGCCGATGACGACGGACTCGGCGTGTGTGTAGCGGTGCAGCAGCGCGACCAGGGCGCCGCAGACCAGCAGGTGCAGGCCGTGGGGGCGGCCGGCCGCGGCGGCCGGGAGTCCTTCGGGCAGCGGCTGCCGAAGCTCGTGGGGCCGGTCGTCGGCGGGTCGTGCGGGGAAGGCGCGTGTCGGGCCGGCGGCCAGGACGTCCTGCCAGAATCGCGCGTGTTCCCGCCGCAGAGTCTCCGTCACATCGCACATGATCGTCGCTGTCTTCACGAGGAGTCAACGCACCTGTGAGGGCTGGACTTTGGCGGCATTACCTGCTGCGATTGAGGGCGGTCCGACATTCGGAGAAGCGGGGGCGTTCTTGTCTGTGTCGTCGATGGTCGATTTGCTGGATTCGGCGCTGTACGCGGACGGACCCCCTCACGAGACTCTGCGCGCCCTGCGGGAGATCGGCCCCGTGCATCGTCAAGTCTCCGCCGGCGGCTCGGAGTTCTGGGCCGTGGTCGGACACGAGGCGAGCAGCCGGGTGCTGACCGAGTGGCGGACCTTCACCTCGACCCGCGGCACGACATTGCGCGAGGACGACAACTCCGCGCCGTACCCCGGTGCCGGCAAGATGCCGGTCCTCACCGATCCGCCGCGCCACACCGAACTGCGGCGGGCCGTGGCCAGGCTGTTCACGCCGAAGGCCGTGAAACAGCTCTCGGTACTGGCGCGTCAGGTGGCGGGTTCCCTGCTGTCGGACCTGCGGCGGCGCGGCGGCGGCGACTTCGTGACCGACGTGGCCGAGCGGTTCCCGCTCGCGGTGCAGGCCGAGATCCTGGGAATCCCCCCCGAGGACATTCCGATGATGTCGGACGCGACCAACCGCGCCCTGGACAGCGCGGAGGACGAAGCGGCCAGTGGGCACCACGACGTGATGATGTACTACCTGAACGCGCTCGGCACCCGGCGCGACGGGCCCGGAAAGGACCTGCTCGGCGCACTGCTCGACGCCCGCGCGGGCGGGCTGCCCCTGTCGGACGAAGAGATCGTCCTGACGTGCGACAACATCGTGGTGGCCGCGAGTCAGACGGCCCGGCACTCCGCCAGCGGCGGCCTGTTGGCGCTGCTGGAGCGCCCGGCGGTGTGGGCGGCACTGCGCGACGGACAGGTCGGCGTCGACTCGGCCATCGAGGAGTTGCTGCGCTGGACCGCGCCGGTCACGCATGTGATGCGTACCGCCGTGACCGACACCGAACTCGCCGGCGCGCGGATCCGCGCGGGCGACGCGCTGGCCGTGTGGACGTCCTCGGCCAACCGCGACCGGACCGTCTTCACGAACCCCGACGACCTGGTGCTCGACCGTCACCCGAACCCGCACCTGACCCTCGGCGCCGGCATGCACTTCTGCCTCGGCGCGGCCCTGGTCCGCGTGATGCTGCGGGCGTTGCTGGAGGACCTGATCACGGCCGACACATCTTTGGCCCTGGCGAGCCCGCCCGGCTGGAGCTCCACCTGGGTCGTCAACGGCCTGCACTCCCTGCCGGTGACGGTCGTCCCCGCCTGACCGGACCGACGACCGGCGGCGGAGAAGGGCCCCTGGTCGTCGGACCTGCCCGCGCTGCCCGAGACCTCGGCCCCGCCGAGGTCTCCTCCGGTATGCGCGCGGCCCGCTCCCGTGACCCGGATCACCGCTCCGGCCGCGCATCCCCGCCTTCGCCCCCGGGCACCTACCCCCAGGGCCCCCTGGACACTTCGTGAGGTTAGGCTAGCCTAAGCTTGATTCCAGCCAAGCGGCTGACAGCCGTGCCCGCAGTGGCTCCGTACGCACGAAAGCAGACCCAGCCATGTCGAACGCCAGAACCGCCCGCTTCTCCCGCCGCGGCATCCTCGCCGCCGGGGGTGCCCTCGGACTCGGCGCCCTCGTGACCGCCTGCGGCAGTGGAGACTCCAAGGACGGCGACTCGGACGCGGCGGCGGGCGGCAAGTCCGGCCCCTGGTCCTTCAAGGACGACCGCGGCAAGAACGTGCAGTTGAAGAAGACCCCCGCGAACATCGTCGCCTTCACCGGCGTCGCCGCCGCCCTCCACGACTACGGCGTCTCGGTCAAGGGCGTCTTCGGCCCGACCAAGACGCAGGACGGCAAGCCCGACGTGCAGGCCGGCGACATGGACATCAGCAAGGTGACCATCCTCGGCAACACCTGGGACCAGTTCAGCGTCGAGAAGTACGCCGCCCTCGCCCCCGACGTGCTGATCACCACGATGTTCGACGACGCCGGCACGCTCTGGTACGTCCCGGAGGCCTCGAAGGACAAGATCGCCAAGCTTGCCCCGAGCGTCGGCATCTCCGTCTACGACCGTCAGCTCACCCAGCCGCTGCAGCGCATGTGGGAGCTGGCCGAGTCCCTCGGCGGCGACGTGAAGTCCGCGAAGGCGACCGACGCCAAGAAGCGGTTCGAGGAGGCCTCCGAGCGGCTGCGCAAGGCCGCCAAGGCGCACCCCGACATCAAGGTGCTGGTCGGCTCCGCGAGCCAGGAGCTGTTCTACGTCTCCGGTACCAACCTCTCCGTCGACCTGGAGTACTTCAAGGCCCTCGGCGTGAACTTCGTCGAGCCGTCGGAGAAGGCCAAGGCGAAGACCGGCGGCTGGTTCGAGAGCCTGAGCTGGGAGAACGTCGACAAGTACGCGGCGGACGTCATCATGATGGACGACCGCTCCTCCGCGATCCAGCCGGCGGACATCTCCGAGGCGACGTGGAAGAAGCTGCCCGCGGTCAAGGCCGGGCAGGTCATCTCGCGGTCGGCCGAGCCGATTCTGTCGTACGACAAGTGCGTGCCGCTGGTGGAGAACCTGGCGAAGGCCATCGAGAACGCGAAGAAGGTCGGCTAGGCGTTCAGCGCCGTGGGGGCTGCGCGACAGCTGCGGCCGCGGGCCGCATGTGGCTTGTCGCGCGGTTCCCCGCGCCCCCGCGAGGTAGGCCGCACCACCCCCTGACGACAACTCAGGAGCCCTCATGACCACCGCCGTAGCCGCCCCGTTCCGTTTCTTTTCCCTCCAGGTCGTGCGGACGAGGCGGCTCGGTCCGTCTCTGGTCCGGGTCACCTTCGGCGGGCCCGATCTGCACGCCTTCCACTCCGACGGGCGTGACCAGTCGCTGTCGCTGTTCCTGCCCCACCCCGGGCAGCCCGAGCCGGTCGTCCCGCTGGAGCTGGGCGACGGCTGGTGGCAGGGATGGCGCGAACTCCCGGACGACGTGCGGGCCGTGATGCGCTCGTACACCCTGCGCGCACTGCGCCGCGACCCGGACGAGATCGACATCGACTTCGCCCTGCACGGCATCGAGCCGGGCGCCACCGTCCAGGCCGGTCCGGCCTCCCGCTGGGCCGACCGGGCCGCCGCCGGGGACCGGGTCCTGCTGCTCGGCCCGGCCGTCGCCGACAACCGGGCGATCCGCTTCCGGCCCCCCGAGGACACCGACCTCGTGGTCGTCTGGGGCGACGAGACCGCCGTACCGGCCGCCTCGGCCATCGTCGAGGCGCTGCCGGCCGGCACCCGCGCCCGGGTCTGGCTGGAGGTCCCGCACGCCGGCGACATCCAGGACCTGGTGACCGAGGCCGACGTCGAGATCACCTGGCTGGTCCGGGAGGAGAAGCGGAGCGCCGAGGGCTCCCCCATGGCCCTCGACGCCATCCACGAGGCCCAACTCCCGCCAGCCGAGCGGCCGTACGTCTGGATCGCCGGCGAGTCCGGCTGTGTGAAGCGGCTGCGCCGGCACTTCGTGCGGGAGCGCGGGGTCGACCGCCGCCGGGTGACGTTCGTCGGCTACTGGCGTCGCGGCGTGAGTGAGGAGCAACTCCGCGCGGAAAGCTGACCGACCGCCGCCCATGACCCACGCGTGACCACAGTCACGGCAGAGCCAGCCCGCCCCCCATGTAACTTAGGTTAGGCTTACCTAAGTTCAATCCGCGGCTCAGCCCACCTGTCCCGACCGGACTGTCCCCACCGGAGGACCCCCACATGCGCTCGCACCTGCTCAACGACACCACCGCGGAGCAGTACCGCCGCTCCGTGACCGACGGAGTCGAGCGGGTGGCCGCCAAACTCGCCGCCACCGACCGGCCCTTCACCGGCGTCAGCGTCGACGCCCTCTCCCCCCGCATCGACGAGATCGACCTCGACCAGCCGCTGCACGACACGACCGCGGTGCTCGACGAACTGGAGGACGTCTACCTCCGGGACGCGATCTACTTCCACCACCCCCGCTACCTCGCCCACCTCAACTGCCCGGTCGTCATCCCGGCCGTGCTCGGCGAGGCGGTCCTCTCCGCCGTCAACTCCTCCCTCGACACCTGGGACCAGTCGGCCGGCGGCACGCTCATCGAGCGGAAACTGATCGACTGGACGAACGAGCGCATCGGCCTCGGCCCCGCCGCCGACGGCGTGTTCACCTCCGGCGGCTCCCAGTCCAACCTCCAGGCGCTGCTGCTCGCCCGCGAGGAGTCCAAGACCGACTCCCTCGCCAAACTGCGCGTCTTCGCCTCCGAGGTCAGCCACTTCAGCGTGAAGAAGTCCGCGAAGCTGCTCGGCCTCGGCCAGGACGCCGTGGTCTCCATACCCGTCGACCACGACAAGCGCATGCAGACCGTCGCCCTCGCCCGCGAGCTGGAGCGCTGCAAGGAGGCCGGCCTCGTCCCCATGGCCGTCGTCGCCACCGCCGGCACCACCGACTTCGGCTCCATCGACCCGCTGCCCGAGATCGCCGAACTGTGCGAGCAGTTCGGCACCTGGATGCACGTCGACGCCGCCTACGGCTGCGGTCTGCTCGCCTCGGTGAAGCACCGGGACCGCATCGACGGCATCGAGCGCGCCGACTCGGTCACCGTCGACTACCACAAGTCCTTCTTCCAGCCGGTGAGTTCCTCCGCCGTGCTCGTCCGGGACGCGGCCACCCTCCGGCACGCCACCTACCACGCGGAGTACCTCAACCCGCGCCGCATGGTGCAGGAACGTATCCCCAACCAGGTGGACAAGTCCCTGCAGACCACCCGCCGCTTCGACGCCCTCAAGCTGTGGATGACCCTGCGGACCATGGGCGCCGACGGCATCGGGCAGCTCTTCGACGAGGTGTGCGAGCTGGCCCGGGAGGGCTGGCAGCTGCTCGCCGCCGACCCGCGCTTCGACGTGGTCGTGGAGCCGAGCCTGTCCACCCTGGTCTTCCGCTACATCCCGGCGGCCGTGACCGACCCCGCCGAGATCGACCGCGCCAACCTCTACGCCCGCAAGGCCCTGTTCGCCTCCGGTGACGCCATCGTCGCGGGCACCAAGGTCGGCGGCCGCCACTACCTGAAGTTCACCCTGCTCAACCCCGAGACGCAGGCGTCCGACATCGCCGCCGTCCTCGACCTGATCGCCGGCCATGCCGAGCAGTACCTGGGAGAGTCCCTTGACCGCGCGTCCTGAAAACCCGACCAGAACCCATGACTTCGTGGGCATCGGGCTCGGCCCGTTCAACCTCGGCCTGGCCTGCCTGACCGAACCCATCGACGCACTCGACGGCGTCTTCCTGGAATCGAAGCCCGACTTCGAGTGGCACGCGGGGATGTTCCTCGACGGCGCCCACCTCCAGACCCCGTTCATGTCGGACCTGGTCACCCTCGCCGACCCGACGTCCCCGTACTCCTTCCTGAACTACCTGAAGGAGAAGGGCCGGCTGTACTCGTTCTACATCCGGGAGAACTTCTACCCGCTGCGCGTCGAGTACGACGACTACTGCCGCTGGGCCGCGAACAAGCTGAGCAGCATCCGCTTCGGCACGACGGTGACGGAGGTCCGCTACGAGGACGACCTCTACGTCGTGCACACCGAGGCCGGAGACGTCTACCGCGCCCGCCGGCTCGTCCTCGGCACGGGCACCCCGCCCTACATCCCCGAGGCCTGCCGGGACCTGGGCGGCGACTTCCTGCACAACTCCCGCTACCTGAGCCACAAGGCGGAGCTGCAGCAGAAGGACTCGATCACGCTGGTCGGCTCGGGCCAGTCGGCCGCCGAGATCTACTACGACCTGCTCAGCGAGATCGACGTCCACGGCTACCGCCTGAACTGGGTCACCCGCTCCCCGCGCTTCTTCCCGCTGGAGTACACCAAGCTCACGCTGGAGATGACGTCCCCGGAGTACGTCGACTACTTCCGCGAGCTGCCCGAGGCCACCCGCTACCGCCTCACGGCCGAGCAGAAGGGCCTGTTCAAGGGCATCGACGGCGACCTGATCAACGAGATCTTCGACCTGCTCTACCAGAAGAACCTCGGCGGTCCGGTGCCCACCCGGCTGATCACCAACGCCTCGCTGAACAGCGCGACGTACGAGAACGGCACATACACCCTCGGCTTCCGCCAGGAGGAGCAGGGCAAGGACTTCGAGCTGGACTCGCAGGGCCTGGTCCTGGCGACCGGTTACAAGTACGCCGAGCCGGAGTTCCTGGCCCCTGTCAAGGACCGCCTGGTCTACGACTCCCAGGGCAACTTCGACGTCGCCCGCAACTACGCGATCGACGTCACAGGCCGGGGCGTCTTCCTGCAGAACGCCGGCGTCCACACCCACAGCATCACCAGCCCCGACCTGGGCATGGGCCCGTACCGGAACGCGTACATCATCCGGGAGCTGCTGGGCAGCGAGTACTACCCGGTCGAGAAGACCATCGCCTTCCAGGAGTTCGCCGTATGAGCGCCACCACCGGCATCGGCACTCTGACCATCCGCCCGCTCGACCCCCTGAAGGACGCCGAGCTGCTGCACTCCTGGGTCACGCACCCCAAGGCGTCCTACTGGATGATGCAGGACGCGAGACTGCAGGACGTCGAGCGCGAGTACATGCGCATCGCGGCGCACGAGTACCACCACGCGTACCTCGGCCTGCACGAGGGCCGCCCGGCGTTCCTGATGGAGTCGTACGACCCCCGGTACGTGGAGCTGGAAGGCCTCTACGACCCCGAGCCCGGCGACGTCGGCATGCACTTCCTGGTCGCGCCGACCGACCGGCCGATCCACGGCTTCACCAAGGCCGTCATCACCGCCGTGATGGACGAGCTGTTCGCCGACCCGCGCACCCGCCGGGTCGTGGTGGAGCCCGACGTCAGCAACAAGGCAGTACACACGCTCAACGAGGCCGTCGGCTTCGTGCCCGAGCGCGAGATCGACAAGCCGGAGAAGCGCGCGCTGCTGAGCTTCTGCACGCGTGAGCAGTACCTGGCGGCCCGAGGAGTAGCGATATGACCCTGTCCGACGCCGTGGCGCACCTGTCCCCCGAGCGCTGGGACCAGGCAGGCCGCCTGCTGATCCGCAAGGCCCTCGCCGAGTTCGCGCACGAGCGGCTGATCACCCCCGAGGAGGACGGGGAGGAGTACGTCGTCCGCAGCGACGACGGCCTGACCAGCTACCGCTTCTCGGCCGCCCGCCGGGCCCTGGACCACTGGCAGGTCGACGCCGACTCGATCACCCGTCACCGGGACGGCGCGGAACTCCCGCTCGCCCCCCTGGACTTCTTCATCGAGCTGCAGAAGTCCCTGGGCCTGAGCGACGACATCCTGCCGGTCTACCTGGAGGAGATCTCCTCCACCCTCTCCGGCACCTGCTACAAGCTCACCAAGCCGAAAATCACGGCGGCCGAGCTGGCGCGCGGCGACTTCCAGGCCATCGAGACCGGCATGACCGAGGGCCACCCCTGCTTCGTCGCCAACAACGGGCGGCTCGGCTTCGGCATCCACGAGTACCTCTCGTACGCCCCGGAGACGGCGAGCCCGGTCCGGCTCGTCTGGCTCGCGGCCCACCGCTCACGGGCGGCGTTCACGGCCGGCGTCGGCATCGAGTACGAGTCGTTCCTGCGCGAGGAACTGGGCGCCGAGACCGTCGAGCGCTTCCAGACCACCCTGCACGACCAGGGCAAGGACCCCGAGGACTACCTGTTCATCCCGGTCCACCCCTGGCAGTGGTGGAACAAGCTGGCCATCACCTTCGCCGCCGAGGTCGCCCGCGGGCACCTGGTGTGCCTGGGCGAGGGCGGCGACGAGTACCTGGCCCAGCAGTCCATCCGGACCTTCTTCAACAAGACCAGCCCCGAGAAGCACTACGTCAAAACCGCCCTCTCGGTCATCAACATGGGCTTCATGCGCGGACTGTCGGCCGCCTACATGGAGGCCACGCCCGCGATCAACGACTGGCTGGCCCAGCTCATCGAGGGCGACCCGGTGCTGAGGTCCACGGGCCTGTCGATCATCAAGGAGCGCGCGGCGGTCGGCTACCGGCACCTGGAGTACGAGCAGGCGACCGACCGCTACTCGCCGTACCGCAAGATGCTCGCCGCGCTGTGGCGGGAGAGCCCGGTGCCGTCCCTCCAGGAGGGCGAGTCCCTGGCCACGATGGCGTCCCTGGTGCACGTCGACCACGAGGGGGCCTCGATCGCGGGCGCCCTGATCGAACAGTCGGGCCTCGCCCCCACGGAGTGGCTGCGCCACTACCTCAAGGCTTACTTCACGCCGCTCCTCCACAGCTTCTACGCCTACGACCTGGTCTTCATGCCGCACGGCGAGAACGTCATCCTGGTGCTGGAGGACGGGGTCGTGCAGCGCGCGATCTACAAGGACATCGCCGAGGAGATCGCCGTCATGGACCCGGACGCGGTCCTGCCGCCGACGGTGGAGCGACTGCGCGTCGAGGTCCCCGAGGACAAGAAGCTCCTCTCCATCTTCACGGACGTCTTCGACTGCTTCTTCCGCTTCCTCGCGGCGAACCTCGCCACCGAGGGAATCCTGGCGGAGGACGACTTCTGGCGCACGGTCGCCGAGGTCACCCGCGCCTACCAGGAGTCGATGCCCGAACTCGCCGACAAGTTCAAGCAGTACGACATGTTCGCCCCCGAGTTCTCCCTCTCCTGCCTCAACCGCCTCCAACTCCGCAACAACGAACAGATGGTGGACCTCTCGGACCCGTCCGGCGCCCTCCAGCTGATCGGCACCCTGAAGAACCCGATCACCGAGTTCTGACCCCAAGCAGACGGGCACCCCGGAGTACGGTCCTCCGGGGTGCCCGTCATGCCCTTCTTTCGTCTTTAGGGGCGCGGGGAACTGCGCGACCAGCCCCCACGCACCCGCAGACGAATCACCTCCTCCTGCGGCTTCACCTGCAACGCGGACACCAACGCCCAGCATCAACGTCGCGGCAGGACAGGGCGGGATCCCCCGCCCCCGGCGCTCAGCCGGTGCCGGAGGGGTGACAACAGCTACCAGCCGTTCGAGCGCCCGTGAACCTCAACCAATAGGTTGGAATCTCGCTCTTTCAGAGGGGGAGGATGTCAACTCATGGCGGAAATCATCCAGAAGGACGGCACATGGGCTTTCGACGGCGACGCCCTGCGACTGACCCCCGGGCGGGACAAGAACGTCAGCCTGCTGCGCAGGGAGCTGGGTGAACTATCCGTCCCGCTGGGGGCGTTGGCGGGGATCTCGTTCGAGCAGGGAAAGAAGGTCGGGCGGCTGCGGCTGCGCCTGCGCGACGGCGCCGATCCCCTGCTGCACGCGACCGGCGGGCGGCTCACCGAGCCCCATGACCCGTACCAGCTGCTCGTCGAGTCCGACCGCTACGGGGTCGCCGAGTACTTCACGGACGAGGTGCGGAACGCACTGCTCCTGGACCAGGTACCGGCCGACCCGGTGACCGCGTACCTGCTGCCCGGGCCCGCCGTACCGCTCTCGGTCTCCGCCGGGGACGGCACCGCGAGTTTCGACGGCGAGCGCATACGCCTGGAATGGAACTGGAAGACGGAGGACGCGAAGGCCGCCGCCGGCGCCCGCACCCTCGCGCTCGGTGACATCACGGGCGTGGAGTGGCAGCCGGCGGCCGGCCTGGAGAACGGCTACGTCCGCTTCACCGTGCGCAACGCGCCCACGAAGGCCCCGCCCAAGTACGACCCCAACTCCGTGGAGCTGTGGGGCTTCAAGAAGGACCCGCTGATGGCACTGGTCGCGGCGGCGGTCCAGGCCAGGCTTCCGCACCCGGCCGGAGCCACCGCCGACGTACCGGCCGCGCGACCGGAAACGCCTTCCCTCCCGGTCGCGCCCGCGGAGGACGACCACGACGCCCTCCTGCGCCGCCTGCGCGAACTCGGCGAACTGCACCGCACGGGCGTCCTGACGGACGACGAGTTCGCGCTCGCCAAGCAGGCGGTCCTCAAGCGGATGTAACACCCCGGAACACACCGGTACACACCGGCGCGCTACTTCGCCCGGCGGGCCACCGTGAAGTGGTCCACCTGCTCACCGCTCTCGGCGATCCCGCGCACCTTCAGCGTGGCCGTCCGCCCCTTCGGCGCGGGGGCGACGTCCACGCGCAGGAAGGAGTAGTCGAGGTAGCGCACCCGGGACCAGGCGACGGTCTCGTTCTGCTTGCCGCCCTTGACGTTGACGAACGAGGCCACGGAGTCCACGTCCCGCTCATTGCCCTCGTAGGACAGGGGGGCGCTGAAGGCGTAGAGGCTGCGGCCCGCCGCACCGGCCGTGACATACACGACGCCGTCGGTCTCGGGGTAGGCCGTGCCGCCGATCGGCAGCTTCTTGGCGACCTTGTTCCCCTTGATGACGTCCGTGCGCTCGTACTGGTGGTTGTGGCCGTTGATCACCAGGTCCACCGTGTACTTCTCGAACAGCGGCACCCACTCCTGGCGCACGCCCCCCTCCGAGGCGTGCGAGGTGGAGGTGCAGTAGGCGCAGTGGTGGAAGAAGACCACGATGAAGTCGACGTCCTTCGACGCCCGGTACTTCTTCAGCTGGGCTTCCAGCCACTTGGTCTGGGTGCCGCCGGAGATGCCGAGGTTGGCCGGGATCTCGAAGGAGATGTCGTTGGCGTCGAGCGAGATCACCGCCGTGTTGCCGTAGACGAAGGAGTACACGCCCGGCAGGTTCTTCTTGTCGGGGCCGTTGCCCGGGAGGTTCCAGCGGGCCTCCTCGCCGCCGTAGCCGCCCGGCGAGTACCAGGCCTCCATGTCGTGGTTGCCGTAGGCGGGCATCCACGGGACGGACTTGGCGACGGACTCGGTCTGCGCGAGGAACTGGTCCCACACGCGCGAGTCGAAGCCGGTGTCGTCGGTCCTGCCCTGGCCGGCCGGGTCGCCGTACGCGATGTCGCCCGCGTGCAGGTGGAACGCCGGGTTCTGGCCGAGCAGCAGGCTGTTGTTGGCGAGCGCGTGATAGCTGACACCCTCGTCGCCGAAGGCCGTGAAGGTGAACGGCGTCTTGTGCGCGGGGGCGGTGGTGAAGGTGCCGAGGGTGCCCAGCAGGTGCGGTGCGGCGGGGTCGAAGCCCTGGTGGCCGACGCCGTAGTAGTAGGTGCGCCCCGGGCGCAGGTGCGTCAGCTCGGCGTGCACGTAGTACTGGGTGTGGTTGCCGCTGGCGCCGACCCCGGCGGGCGTGAAGAGGGTGCGGACCTCGGCGTCGATCTTCCGGGAGAGGTCCGTGGGGTGGGCGCCGATCCGGATGAACGGCTTCTTGACGGCGACCGGGACCTGCCAGGAGACGGTCATCTCCGTGCGCGGGTCGGCGCCGTAGGCGAGGTGGCGGCCGAAGGGGGCGACGAAGGCGCCGTCGACGGTCTCGGTCGCGGGAGCGGTGCGGGCGGTCGGTACGGCCGCCTGGGCGGTGGCACCGGGAACGAAGGTGCCACCCGCGACGGCGCCGAGTGTGACTGCGCCGCCTCTGATCATCGTGCGCCGGGAGAATCTGGCGCGCAGGTACTCGTGCTGCTCGGCCATGCTCATGCGCTCGGCGAGCCGCTCGGGTACGCCCATACGAGGAATGTCCATGGCGCCACAAATTGCTCCCCTGACACATCCGTCCGGGGAACAATCACCCATCAGACTCCCATGGGCGTCCCATAAGTGTTCCAACACTCATCTGCCCGAAACCGGGCAGATTTCTTGCGAAAGCATCGCCGGTGCCTCAGGATCTAGCGAGTGCACGACGAACTCGTTGATCATCTGACGCGGTCCAGCCCCCTCAGCCGGGGCGAGGCGCTGCGCGTGATCCAGGACGTGCTCGCGTACTTCGACGAGACGACCGAGGAGTACGTCCGTCGCCGCCACCGTGAGCTCCAGGCCCAGGGCCTGGTGAACACGGCGATCTTCGAACGGATCGAGGCGGACCTGAAATATCGCGCGGTGGCACCGCCGGAACTCTCGCTCCGGCAGCTTCGGCGCATCGTCTACGGCTAGGAATACGTATACATGTGCGGAATCGTCGGTTACATCGGAAAGCGTGACGTCGCTCCCCTCCTCCTGGAGGGTCTGCAGCGCCTGGAGTACCGCGGCTACGACTCCGCGGGCATCGTCGTCACGTCCCCGAAGACCTCCGGCCTGAAGATGGTCAAGGCCAAGGGCCGCGTGCGCGACCTGGAGGCCAAGGTCCCGGCCCGCTTCAAGGGCACGACCGGCATCGCCCACACCCGCTGGGCCACTCACGGCGCCCCCTCGGACGTCAACGCCCACCCGCACATGTCGGCCGACAACAAGGTCGCCGTCGTGCACAACGGCATCATCGACAACGCCTCCGACCTGCGCCGCAAGCTGGAGGCGGACGGCGTCGAGTTCCTCTCCGAGACCGACACCGAGGTCCTCACCCACCTCATCGCCCGCGCGCAGGCCCCCAAGCTGGAGGACAAGGTCCGCGAGACCCTCCGGGTCATCGAGGGCACGTACGGCATCGCCGTCATGCACGCCGACTTCCCCGACCGGATCGTCGTCGCCCGCAACGGCTCCCCGGTCGTCCTCGGCATCGGCGAGAAGGAGATGTTCGTCGCCTCGGACATCGCCGCGCTGGTCGCCCACACCCGCCAGATCGTCACCCTGGACGACGGCGAGATGGCCACCCTCAAGGCCGACGACTTCCGCACCTACACCACGGAGGGCACCCGCACCACGGCCGAGCCCACCACCGTCGAGTGGGAGGCCGCCTCCTACGACATGGGCGGCCACGACACCTACATGCACAAGGAGATCCACGAGCAGGCGGACGCCGTGGACCGCGTGCTGCGCGGCCGCATCGACGACCGCTTCTCCACCGTGCACCTGGGCGGCCTCAACCTGGACGCCCGCGAGGCCCGCCGGATCCGCCGCGTGAAGATCCTCGGCTGCGGCACCTCGTACCACGCGGGCCAGATCGGCGCCCAGATGATCGAGGAACTGGCCCGCATCCCCGCCGACGCCGAGCCCGCCTCCGAATTCCGCTACCGCAACGCGGTCGTCGACCCCGACACCCTCTACGTCGCGGTCTCCCAGTCCGGCGAGACCTACGACGTCCTCGCCGCCGTGCAGGAGCTCAAGCGCAAGGGCGCCCGCGTCCTGGGCGTGGTGAACGTGGTCGGCTCGGCGATCGCCCGCGAGGCCGACGGCGGCATCTACGTGCACGCCGGGCCGGAGGTCTGCGTGGTCTCCACCAAGTGCTTCACCAACACCACGGTCGCCTTCGCCCTGCTCGCCCTCCACCTGGGCCGCACCCGCGACCTCTCGGTCCGCGACGGCAAGCGGATCATCGCGGGCCTGCGCAAGCTCCCGGCCCAGATCGCCGAGATCATGGAGCACGAGGAGGACGTCAGGAAGCTGGCCCTGCAGTTCGCCGAGGCCCGCTCGATGCTCTTCATCGGCCGCGTCCGGGGCTACCCCGTGGCCCGCGAGGCCTCCCTGAAGCTCAAGGAGGTCTCCTACATCCACGCCGAGGCCTACCCCGCCTCCGAGCTCAAGCACGGCCCGCTCGCCCTCATCGAGCCCGCCCTCCCCACGGTCGCGATCGTCCCCGACGACGACCTCCTGGAGAAGAACCGCGCGGCCCTGGAGGAGATCAAGGCCCGCAGCGGCAGGATCCTCGCGGTCGCCCACCAGCACCAGGAGAAGGCCGACGAGACGATCGTCGTCCCGAAGAACGAGGACGAACTCGACCCGATCCTGATGGGCATCCCCCTCCAACTCCTCGCCTACCACACGGCCTTGGCCCTCGGCCGGGACATCGACAAGCCCCGCAACCTGGCCAAGTCGGTGACGGTTGAGTAGTCGCCCTTAGGGGCGCGGGGAACTGCGCGATCAACCCCCACGCACCCGCACAGGCCAAACAAGAGGACGGACCCCCACGTGCTGCCACCAGCGCACAGGGGGTCCGTTTTCACACGCCGGGGCCGCCCAATACCCCGGCGTCGGCTGCCGAATTCAGCCGGTGGCCGTCACGCCCCGACCGGCAGCACGCCGCGGAAGTACCGTCGGCCAGTGCGCGAGCACCGCCGTCGCCGCGTACCAGGCCACCGCGCCCGAGGCCACGGCGAACCACCCACCCACCTTGGCGAGCCCCTCGTTACCGGCGAACTCGGCGATCGCCATGAGCAACAGGGCGACGAAGAACAGCCCGTACACCCCCTGCCCCAGCTGATCCCCACCCGCGAGCGTCAGAGACAGCGCCACGAGCGCGAACAACAGCAGGAACAGCCCTGCCTCGTTGCCGGCGGCGCCGTCCGCCACGGCCCATGTGAACCACAGCGCCCCGAGCACCGAGAAGGCCGTACCACCGCCGGAGTCCCCCTCCCGCAGGGCCACCAGCCCGGCGACGAAGAGGGCGACACCGCCCACGTACTGGGCGATTGACGCGGCGTCAGCGGCTGACACGCCGTCGATCACGGCGGTATGCCCCAGCCCGAAGGCCAACAGGGTGATTCCGAGGGCGAGTCGACCGGCCACGGTCGTGATTCCGCTTCCCGCGGAGACGTCTTTGTCCACGGCGGGCTCCCTTCGTGCATGTGCAGTTGTGCGGTGCACCGTATATGCCCTTCACAAAGGCACAAACACCTCTACGCGCAAGTAGTTTTACGCGCCGCACAGGGGAAGCCCGCACTTGGGGAACACTCAGGGAGCTGAAGATCAGGGAATGACGACGACCGGCCGCTGCGCCCGCTTGGCGAGCCGCCCCGCGACCGAGCCGAAGATGCGCCCCACGATGCCGTGACTCGACCCGACGACGATCGCGTCGGCCTCGTACTCCCGGCCGACCTCTTCGAGTTCGTGGCAGATGTCCCCGCCCCGCTCGACGAGGATCCAGGGCACCTCGGAGAGATACTCCGCGCACGCCAGCTCCAGCCCGAGCACCTCGGTCCGGTGGTCCGGCACGTCCACGAAGACGGGCGGCTCGCAGCCGGCCCACACCGTGGTCGGCAGCCGGTTGGCGACGTGGACGATGATCAGGCCCGACCCGGAGCGATGGGCCATCCCGATCGCGTAGGCCAGGGCGCGCTCACTGGACATGGAGCCGTCGAATCCGACGACGACGCCGTGCTTGAAGGCGGGATCGCAGGAATGGCGTGGCTCTTCCGCCGCCAGGGGCTCGGCCGCCGTGTGATCGGCGACGGGCCGCTTGCGGTCCGCTGGTTCGAAGAATTCGTGACCGGCCATGGCTGTCTCGGCGTTGTGATCCTTATATGGGGGACGACAGTGTGCGGCGGAGCTGTGTCCGGGAATGGTCTTCCCAACCCCATACCCCCAAGGGTACGGCGGCACGCCTCCTTCGCCCAGATCCCGCACACGGTGCGTGCGGGTTCCAGGGAGCATGCACGAGGCGACGCCCGTAACGCAATGGTTGCTGCGCTGTACAGGCGGTTTGCACAGGATTCACTTACCCGTGGGGCGATCGGCCCACGCAGTGACCGACGCCCCGGCCGCGCGTTGAACCCCGTGAGTCACGCCACAGGGAGCATCCATGTCCGGACCCAGCATCGCCGCCGAGGCGGACCGCGCGGCCCCGCCGTCGCGGGACAGCGCGACGGATGTGATTCGCTGGGCGGCCTTCAGCTGCCTGCTCGTCCCGGTCGTGCTCCTGGGCTACGGCAGCTCCCTGGCCGGTGCCGCCGGCACGGCCCTCGGGCTCGCCGCCGTCACGGGCGCCTGCCGGGTGCTGCTGCGCCAGTCGGAGCGCGGCGCGGCCCGGCTGGCGGCCGAGGACCGGGCACCCCACCGGGGCCGCCACCACCGGACCGGAACGGGGTCGCACCGGGGCGGACGGCACACTGGAGGGGATACACCGGTCGGCTGACCGGTTTCAGTGCACGTGCACGGTGGTTTTCAGCCAACTTCCCGCACCTGTGCATCACCCTGCCGAGGCACCCCCCAACCCCCGTTCGACCTGCACGGAAAGGGTCTCGGGGGACCTTCGCACCCTACGCGGATTGGCCACTGCGACAAGGCGCACTTCCCTGCACGCCCCACGAGTGCAACGCTTCGTGATCGAATGCTTCACGCCAAGTTGCCAAGTCGACAATGCGCCGAGTGCCGAACCGGCCACCTCGGCGCGACGGCACACAGTAGATTCGATCTTGACTGTCTACGGCGGGGGACTCGTGCAGGACCGAGGGGAAACGTGCAGGAGCGACACAACCGAGGAGCCGCGACCACCGAGGGGGGCTTAGCAGTATGAGCCACGACTCCACTGCCGCGCCGGAAGCCGGCGTCCGGAAGCTTTCCGGGCGACGCCGCAAGGAGATCGTCGCGGTGCTGCTGTTCAGCGGCGGCCCCATCTTCGAGAGTTCCATACCACTGTCGGTGTTCGGGATCGACCGCCAGGACGCCGGCGTGCCGCGCTACCGACTGCTGGTGTGCGGGGGTGAGGACGGCCCGCTGCGGACCACAGGGGGCCTCGAACTCAGCGCACCGCATGGCCTGGAAGCGATCTCACGGGCGGGCACGGTCGTCGTACCGGCCTGGCGTTCGATCACTTCTCCGCCACCGGACGAGGCGCTCGACGCGCTGCGCCGCGCCCACGAGGAGGGCGCCCGCATCGTCGGACTGTGCACCGGCGCCTTCGTCCTCGCGGCGGCGGGCCTGCTGGACGGCCGGCCCGCGACGACACACTGGATGTACGCGCCGACGCTGGCGAAGCGCTATCCGTCGGTGCACGTCGATCCACGCGAGCTGTTCGTGGACGACGGGGACGTGCTGACGTCGGCGGGCACCGCGGCCGGAATCGATCTCTGTCTCCACATCGTGCGGACGGACCACGGCAACGAGGCGGCCGGCGCGCTGGCCCGCCGCCTGGTGGTCCCGCCGCGCCGGTCGGGCGGCCAGGAGCGCTACCTCGACAGGTCTTTACCAGAGGAGATCGGCGCCGACCCGCTCGCGGAGGTCGTCGCCTGGGCGCTGGAGCACCTCCACGAACAGTTCGACGTGGAGACGCTGGCGGCACGCGCGTACATGAGCCGGCGCACGTTCGACCGCCGCTTCCGCTCGCTGACCGGGAGTGCCCCGCTGCAGTGGCTGATCACGCAGCGGGTGCTCCAGGCGCAGCGTCTGCTGGAGACGTCGGACTACTCGGTGGACGAGGTGGCGGGACGCTGCGGCTTCCGGTCGCCGGTCGCCCTGCGCGGGCACTTCCGCCGCCAGCTGGGCTCGTCCCCGGCCGCGTACCGGGCGGCGTACCGCGCCCGCCGTCCGCAGGCCGAACGGCCCCAGCAGGACATCGACGGCGGACCGGGCGGCCCCGGGAGCGGCATGCCGGGCCACCCAGGGCATCCCGGCCAGGCGCCAGCCCCGCTCCACCCGGAGCATCCGGTCCCGCTGCAGTCCCGCCGTACGGCGGCGGCGAGCGCGGTCGGGTCGTCCCCGGCCCTGTCGGCGTCGGCCGCGTCCGACAACGGCCGGGAGGCCTACATATCGGCCCGGGCGAGTCTGCCGGGGCAGCGCAGCGCGACGTGAGCCGGTGACCGGGCCCGCGGGGAGGAAGCCCTCCCCGCGGGCCCGGCGCCGTTTCCGGAGCCGTTCTCAGAGCGGGCGGACCTTCGACGACAAGGTCACTGCACGGCCGGGCCGAGCCCGGGGCAGTGGGCCGTAAGGTTAGACACATGAACGATCGCATGGTGTGGATCGACTGCGAGATGACCGGCCTCTCGCTGTCGGACGACGCGCTCATCGAGGTGGCCGCCCTCGTGACCGACTCCGAGCTGAACGTGCTCGGCGAAGGCGTGGACATCGTCATCCGGCCGCCGGACCGGGCGCTGGAGACGATGCCGGATGTGGTGCGCCAGATGCACACCGCGTCCGGGCTGCTCGCCGAGCTGGCGGACGGCACGACGCTGAAGGACGCCGAGGAGCAGGTCCTGGCGTATGTGAGGGAGTTCGTCAAGGAGCCGGGCAAGGCCCCGCTGTGCGGCAACTCCGTGGGCACGGACCGCGGCTTCCTGCTGCGCGACATGCCGACACTGGAGGACTACCTCCACTACCGGATCGTCGATGTCTCGTCGGTCAAGGAGCTGGCCCGCCGCTGGTACCCGCGGGCGTACTTCAACAGCCCGCAGAAGAACGGCAACCACCGCGCCCTCGCCGACATCCGCGAGTCCATCGCGGAGCTGCGCTACTACCGCGAGGCCGTCTTCGTCCCGCAGCCCGGGCCCGACTCGGACACCGCGAAGACGATCGCCGCGAAGCACGTCCTGCCTGCTCAGTAGTCGTGCCAGGGGCCCGTCGGGGAGCGCCGGGAAAGGTGGGCGCGAGCACCCCTTCGGACCCTGTACACTTTTTCTCGGCCGGTCAGGAAGTCACAGACCTCCAAGCCGGTCATGGTGGGTGTAGCTCAGCTGGTAGAGCACCTGGTTGTGGTCCAGGAAGTCGCGGGTTCAAGTCCCGTCACTCACCCTGAGTATTCAGCCGGTGGCTTCGTAGAAGAAGCCACCGGCTGAAGCTTTTTGCGCGTCTGCCGCGCCTCTCCGGGGCGACGCGGCAGGCTGGCTACCGTCGGCGCATGGACGGTGGACACCGAGGGTGGCGCGCGTGTGTGCTCAGCGGGGCGGTGTTCGCCGTGTGCATGGCCGGCACCACGCTGCCGACTCCCCTCTATCCCCTTTACCAGGACAAGTTCGGGTTCTCCGAGCTGACCGTGACCGTGGTGTACGCCCTGTACGCCTTCGCGGTCATCGCTGTGCTGCTGCTGGTCGGCAATGCCTCGGACGCCGTGGGCAGACGCCCGGTGCTGCTGTGCGGACTGGGCCTCGCCGCGGCGAGCGCCGTGTGTTTCCTGTGCGCCACCGGGCTCGGCTGGCTGTACGCGGGACGGCTGCTGTCGGGACTGTCCGCCGGGCTGTTCACCGGCGCGGCCACCGCGTACGTGATGGAGCTGGCGCCCGAGGGCGGTGCCGCCCGGGCCACGTTCGTGGCGACCGCCGCCAACATGGGCGGACTGGGCTGCGGTCCGCTGCTGTCCGGGGTGCTCGCACAGTACGCCCCCTGGCCGCTGTATCTGCCGTTCGTGACGCACCTCGCCCTGGTGGCCGCCTGTGCCGCCGTGCTGCCGCGACTCACGGAGACCGTGCGGGAGCGGCGGCCGCTGCGCACCGTACGGCCGCGGCGGCCCGCTCTGCCGCCGCGGGTGCGGGCGGTGTTCGGACCGGCGGCGACCGCCTCGTTCGTGGGGTTCGCGCTGTTCGGGGTGTTCACGTCGGTCAGCCCGGAGTTCCTCGCCGAGTCCCTGGGGGTGACCGACCACGCCGTGAGCGGGCTGATCGTCGCGCTGGCCTTCTTCGCCTCGACCGCCGGCCAACTCGCGGTCGGCCGGGTCGGGGTACGGCGTTCCCTGCCCCTGGGCTGCGCCGGGCTCCTCGTCGGCCTCGCCCTGCTCGCGGGCGCGCTGCGGTGGGACCTGTTGGCGCTGGTGGTGCTGAGCGCGCTCATCGGCGGGACCGGGCAGGGGCTGGCGTTCCGCGGGGCGCTGTCCGAGGTGGCCGCGGCCTCGCCCGAGCACCAGCGCGCCGCGGTGATCTCGGCCCTGTTCGTGGTGGCCTACGCGGGCATCTCGGTCCCGGTGATCGGCGTCGGCCTGCTGACGGGCCCCATCGGCCTGGAGGGCGCGGGCCTGGTGTTCATCGTGTGCATGGCGGTCCTGGTCTCGACGGCGGCCGCCTATCTGCTGCTGCGGCCGGCACCGGCCAGGACGTGACTCGCACGGCTGTCACGACGACGACCGGGACACCAGCTCCGTGGCCAGGACCATCTGGCGCCGTTCCAGGCCCCGGGAGGCCGAGGGGCGGCGGTCGGCGATCTCCGTGAGGAGGAGGTCGATCATGCGGTGGCCCATCTCCTCGATGGGCTGGCGGACGCTGGTGAGGGGCGGGTCCATGTGGCGGGCGATGGCGGAGTCGTCGTAGCCGACGAGCGCCACGTCGTCGGGGATGCGGCGGCCCGCCTCGCGCAGGGCCTGGCGGGCACCGGCCGCGGTGACGTCGGAGGCGGCGAAGACCGCGTCCAGGGTGGGGCGGCGCTCCAGCAGGGCCGCCATGGCGCGGTGGCCGCCCTCCTCCGTGAAGTCGCCCGCCTCGATCAGGCCCTCGTCCGCCTCGTGGCCGGCGTCGCTCAGGGCGTCGCGGTAGCCGTCGATACGGCGCTGGGCACCGTAGACGTCGAGCCGGCCGGTGATGTGGGCTATCCGGCGGCGGCCGCCCGACAGCAGGTGCTCGACGGCCTGGCGGCCGCCGCCGTAGTTGTCGGAGTCGACCGAGGGGAGGCTCTCCGCAGATGAGCGGGGGCCGCTGATCACGGCCGGTATCTCCAGCTGGGACAGCAGGTCGGGCAGCGGGTCGTCGGCGTGCACGGAGACCAGCAGGACGCCGTCCACCCGGTGGGCCGCCAAGTACTGTGCGAGGCGGGCGCGTTCGCGGTCGCTGCCCGCGAAGATCAGCAGCAGTTGCATCTCCGTGTCGGAGAGCGCCGCCCCGACGCCCTTCAGCATGTCCGAGAAGTACGGTTCCGCGAAGAACCGGGTCTCCGGCTCGGGGACGACCAGCGCGATCGCGTCGGTGCGGTTCGCCGCCAGGGCGCGCGCGGCGGTGTTCGGGACGTATCCGAGCTCCGCGACCGCCGCCTCGACGGCCGCGCGGGTCGCGTCGCTGACCCGGGGCGAGCCGTTGATCACCCGGGAGACGGTGCCGCGGCCGACACCGGCGCGCGCCGCCACCTCTTCGAGGGTGGGCCGGCCACCGCTTCGGCCCCGCGCTCCGTGGCTTGCCATGGGCTCCGCCTTCCCGTCCACACCCGCACTCTGCGGCTGGCCTGGAATTTAACAGGCTCGTCGGCTGTAGTGACCGCCGCCGAGGGCCTCCCGCCCCCGGCCTCCGCTTGAGCCGGACGAGCCGCCCGGACCGGCTCGACACCGCCGGCCCGGGCCGCAACCGGCCCCTGCCCGGGTCCAGTTAACGGCCCGATAACTGAACGCATCTCTCCCTGTCCGGTCCCTTGACACCCCCGCCCCGACCCGCGAACCTTCAACACATCACTGGTGGGAGCGCTCCCACACTACCTGACACATACACAACCCGCACGTTCCCCGCCCGAGCCGAAGCGAGCAAGAACGGGTCCAACACTGCAGTTGGCCGGGGGGTCGGCACGTCAGGGCAACAGGAGGACGCAATGCGAGCACGTACCCGATCCGCCCGCAACCGGGCGGTTGTCCTCGCGGCAGTGGCGTCGCTGGGCGCCGGGCTGCTGGCCGGCTGTGCCGACGACGGCGGCGGCGACGACACGTCCGGCTCCTCGTCCGGCGACAGCAACGGCAAGACCACGATCTCGGTGGGGCTCTTCGGCACCATGGGCTTCAAGGAGGCCGGTCTCTACGACGAGTACGAGAAGCTCAACCCGAAGATCAAGATCGAGCAGAACGTCGTCGAGCGCAACGAGAACTACTACCCGGCGCTGCTGAACCACCTCACCACCAACAGTGGTCTGCTGGACGTCCAGGCCGTCGAAGTCGCCAACATCGCCGAGGTCACGGCCACCCAGGCCGACAAGCTCGAGGACATGTCCAAGGTCTCGGGCGTGAGCGAGAGCAACTGGCTGGACTGGAAGTGGCAGCAGGCCACTACCAAGGACGGCAAGACGATCGGCCTCGGCACCGACGTCGGCCCGATGGCGATCTGCTACCGCACGGACCTCTTCAAGCAGGCCGGTCTGCCCACCGACCCGGCCGAGGTCGGCAAGCTGTGGGCCGGTGACTGGGCCAAGCTCGTCGACGTCGGCGAGCGCTACAAGTCGAAGGCGCCCAAGGGCACCTTCTTCATGGACTCCCCCGGCGGTCTGATCAACGCGATCCTGGGCAGCGAGAAGGAGAAGTTCTACGACTCCTCCGGCGAGGTCATCTACAAGACCAACCCCGCCGTGAAGGCCGCCTTCGACCTGACCTCCGAGGCCGCCGAGAAGGGCCTGGTGCAGTCGCAGACGCAGTTCCAGCCGTCCTGGAACTCCACGATCGCCAACAACAAGTTCGCCGCGATCGCCTGCCCGCCGTGGATGCTGGGCACGATCAAGGGCAACGCGAAGCCGGACGCGGCCGGCAAGTGGGCCGTGGCCGAGGCGCCCAAGGGCGGCAACTGGGGCGGCACCTTCCTCACGGTGCCGAAGAGCGGCAAGAACGTGAAGGAGGCCCAGAAGTTCGTGGCCTGGCTGACCGCGCCGGAGCAGCAGGCGAAGCTGTTCAAGGTGCAGGCCAGCTTCCCGAGCGCCCCGTCCAGCTACACGATGCCCGAAGTGACGGGCGCCACGAACGAGATGACGGGTAAGCAGGAGATCGGCCCGATCTTCGCCGAGGCCGCGAAGGCCGCTCCGGTCCAGGTGATCGGCCCGAAGGACCAGATCATCATGCAGGGCCTGTCGGACAACGGCGTGATCCTGGTGACGAAGGGCAAGTCGGCCAAGGAAGCCTGGGAGTCCGCGGTCAAGACCATCGACAACAAGCTGGACCAGTGACCCGGATGACCACCCGTCACGACACCGCCGCGCCCCCTGTCAAGGGGGGCGCGGCCCCGGGCCGCCCGCCCGGGGACGCAGCGGGGGCGGAGAAGGAGCGGCGGCGCCGGGACCGGCTGTCCCGTCGCTGGCAGCGGGACATCCGCTGGAGCCCGTACGCCTTCGTGTCCCCGTTCTTCCTGCTGTTCATCGCGTTCGGTCTGTTCCCGCTGATCTACACCGGCTGGGCCTCGCTGCACCAGGTGGAGCTGACCGCGCCGACCGACATGAACTGGGTCGGGCTGCGCAACTACACCAGGATCTTCGACGACGACTTCTTCTGGAACGCGGCGAAGAACACCCTGACCATCGGCATCATCTCCACCGTTCCGCAGCTGCTGATGGCGATGGGCATCGCCCACATCCTCAACTACAAGCTGCGGGCCTCGACCTTCTTCCGGGTCGCGATGCTCGCGCCGTACGCGACGTCGATCGCCGCCGCCTCGCTGGTGTTCGTGCTGCTCTTCGGCCGTGACTACGGCATGATCAACTGGGCGCTGGACTTCGCCGGCATCGACCCGCTCGACTGGCAGAACGACAAGTGGCCCTCGCAGATCGCCGTCTCGACGATCATCATCTGGCGCTGGACCGGCTACAACGCGCTGATCTACCTGGCCGCGATGCAGGCGATCCCGCACGACTTGTACGAGTCGGCGGCGCTGGACGGGGCCAACCGCTGGCAGCAGTTCATCCATGTGACGCTGCCGGCGCTGCGCCCGACGATCCTGTTCACCTGTGTCGTGTCGACGATCGGGGCGAGCCAGGTGTTCGGCGAGCCGCTGCTGTTCGACGCCAACAAGGGCACGTCCGGCGGTGCGGAGCACCAGTTCCAGACGCTCGGCCTGTATCTGTACGAGCAGGGCTGGGTCGCCCAGCACCTGGGCCGTGCCTCGGCGATCGCCTGGACGATGTTCCTGATCCTGATCGTCATCGGCATCGTCAACTACGTCATCTCGCGCCGGCTGCGCGCCAGTAGTTAAGGAGTGGTGGCCGTGACGACTACTGTGACGCCCCCGGACACCGAATCCGTCGAGACGTCCAAGCGCCCGCGCCTGCCGAAGTCGGCACGGGCCGGCGGGCAGCTGCACGGCGGTCCGATCGCCTACGCGATCCTCATCGTGTTCACGATCGTCTCGCTGTTCCCGCTGGTGTGGACGGCGATCGCCGCCTCGCGTGACAACCAGCGGCTGGCCGAGACGCCGCCGCCGTTCTGGTTCGGCTCGGGTCTGTTCGACAAGCTGGAGATCGCCTGGAAGGACGCCAACCTCGGCGAGGCGTTCCTCAACACCACGATCGTGGCGGGGGTTTCGGCGGCCACCATCGTCTTCCTGTCGACGATCGCCGGTTTCGCCTTCGCCAAGCTGCGGTTCCGGGGCCGTGGCGCGCTGATGCTGATCGTGATCGGCACGATGATGGTGCCGCCGCAGCTGAGCGTGATCCCGCTGTACATGATGGTCGCCAAGCTCGACTGGACGGACCAGTTGCAGGCGGTGATCTTCCCGTCGCTGGTGAGCGCGTTCGGTGTGTTCTTCATGCGGCAGTACCTGATCCAGGCGCTGCCGGACGAGATCATAGAGGCCGCCCGGGTCGACGGGGCGAGCAGCTGGCGCGTGGTGTGGCACGTGGTGTTTCCGGCGGCGCGGCCGGCGATGGCCGTGCTCGGCATGCTGACGTTCGTGCAGACCTGGAACGACTTCATGTGGCCGTTCCTGGTGCTGACCCAGATGGGCAATCCGACCGTGCAGGTCGCGGTCGCGGGACTGGGCCGCGGGTACACCCCCGACCAGTCCCTGATCATGGCGGGCGCGCTGCTGGGCACGCTGCCGCTGCTGCTGGTCTTCGCGATCTTCGGCAAGCAGATCGTGGGCGGCATCATGCAGGGCGCCGTGAAGGGCTGACGCCCGCCCGTTCTCCAGGGGCCGGGTCATCGCCGCCTCGGCCCCTCGCTTCTCTTCCCTCCACCGTCGCCTCTCCACGACCCCCAATGGGAGCGCTTCCATGCCTGACTCCGAGAACCCGGCCACCGCGGTGACCTTCCCTCCCGCCTTCGTCTGGGGCGCGGCGACGTCCGCGTACCAGATCGAGGGTGCGGTGCGGGAGGACGGCCGTACGCCGTCGATCTGGGACACCTTCAGCCATACGCCGGGCAAGACCGCCGGCGGCGACCACGGTGACATCGCTGTCGACCACTACCACCGCTACCGCGAGGACGTGGCGATGATGGCGGACCTGGGCCTGGGCGCCTACCGCTTCTCCGTCTCGTGGTCGCGGGTGCAGCCGACCGGCCGGGGCCCGGCCGTCCAGAAGGGCCTGGACTTCTACCGCCGGCTGGTCGACGAGCTGCTGTCCAAGGGCATCAAGCCGGCCGTCACGCTCTACCACTGGGATCTGCCGCAGGAGCTGGAGGACGCGGGCGGCTGGCCGGAGCGGGACACGGCGTACCGCTTCGCGGAGTACGCGCAGATCGTCGGTGAGGCGCTGGGCGACCGCGTCGAGCAGTGGATGACGCTCAACGAGCCGTGGTGCAGCGCGTTCCTGGGCTACGCGTCCGGGGTGCACGCGCCGGGCCGTACGGATCCGGCCGCGTCGCTGCGGGCGGCGCACCATCTGAACCTGGCGCACGGTCTTGGCGCGTCGGCGCTGCGGTCGGTGATGCCGGCCCGCAACCAGGTCGCGATCGCGCTCAACTCCGCGACCGTGCGGCCGCTTTCGCAGCGCGCGGAGGACCTGGCGGCGGCCAAGAAGATCGACGACCTGGCCAACGGGGTCTTCCACGGCCCGATCCTGCACGGCGCCTACCCCGAGTCGCTGTACGCGGCGACGGCGGAACTCACCGACTGGGACTATGTCCTGGACGGCGATCTGACGCTGATCAACCAGCCGCTGGACGCGCTGGGCCTCAACTACTACACGCCCGCGCTGGTCTCGGCGGCGGACGCGGCGGCGCGGACGCCGCGTGCCGACGGCCACGGGGCGAGCGACCACTCGCCCTGGCCGGCCGCGGGCGACGTCGCCTTCCACCAGACGCCCGGTGACCGCACGGAGATGGGCTGGACGATCGACCCGACCGGCCTGCACGAGCTGATCATGCGCTACTCCCGGGAGGCGCCGGGCCTGCCGCTGTACATCACCGAGAACGGCGCGGCCTACGACGACAAGATCGACTCGGACGGCCGGGTGCACGACCCGGAGCGGGTCTCCTACCTCCACGGTCATCTGTCCGCGGTCCGCCGCGCGATCACCGACGGCGCCGACGTCCGCGGCTACTTCCTGTGGTCCCTGCTGGACAACTTCGAGTGGGCATACGGCTACGGCAAGCGTTTCGGCGCGGTGTACGTGGACTACGCCACGCTCCAGCGGACGCCGAAGTCCAGCGCCCTGTGGTACGGGAAGGCGGCGCGCACCGGGGCGCTGCCGCCACTGGAGCCGGCCGCGTAGGCCACCCCTGGGGGAGCGGGGAAAGGGGCGCGGCACCCGACGGGGGGTGCCGCGCCCCGCTGTCCGGTCAGCCCTTGTTGGCCCCCAGGGTCAGGCCGCTGACGAACTGGCGCTGGAGCACGAAGTACACGATCAGGGTCGGGATCGCGGTGAGCAGGGCGCCGGCGGCGACCAGGTTGGGGTCGGTGAAGTACTGGCCGGAGAGGTTGTTCAGCGCCGAGGTGATCGGCATGTTCTCGCCGGTGGAGATGAGCACGATGGCCCAGAAGAAGTCGTTGTAGATCCAGATGGAGAGCAGGGTCGCGAGGGCGGCCATCGCGGGCTTGCACAGGGGCAGCACGATCTGCCAGTACAGCCGCCAGACGGAGGCGCCGTCCACCAGGGCGGCCTCGGTCAGCTCGTGCGGCAGCGAGCGCATGTAGTTGCTGAGCACGAACGCGCAGAAGCCGGACTGGAACGCCACGTGGATGAGGACCAGGCCGAGCGCGGAGTCGTAGAGCTTGCCGCTCATCGTGATGCCGGGCAGGTCGATCAGCAGGTACAGGCGGTACAGCGGGGTGATGATGACCTGCTGGGGCAGCAGATTGCCCGCCGTGAAGAGCAGCAGCAGCGACAGATTGACCCGGAAGTCGAAGCGGCTGACGTAGAAGGCGACCATCGACGACAGCAGCAGCGTCAGCAGCACCGCCGGGACGGCGATGATCAGGGTGTTCACGAGGTAGTGCGTCATGTCGGACTGCGTGAACGCGTTCGTGAAGTTGTCGAAGGTCAGCTTGTCTGGCCAGGAGACATAGCCCTTCTCGCTGGTCTCCGCGTACGGGCGCAGGGCCGCGAGGACCGCCCACAGCAGCGGTGCGAGCCAGGCGAGCGCCGTGACGACGAGGAAGGTGTGCAGCAGCATCCGGGCAGGGCGGATCGGGGTGCGCTGCTTCGGAGCGCCTGCGACGGTGCTCATGCGCGCCGCTCCTTCCGGAAGGTGGCGATCAGATACGGGATGATCACCGCGAGCGAGATCACCAGCAGGACGACGGCGATGGCGGAGCCGTATCCGACGCGGCTGGACTCGCCGATGATGTTGTTGGTGACCAGGATCGACAGCAGTTCGGTGCCCTGGGCGCCCTTGTTGAAGACGAAGACCAGGTCGAAGGCGCGCAGCGCCTCGATGATGGTGACGACCAGGACCACGGTGTTGGTGGGCCGGAGGGTGGGGAAGACGACGTTCTTGAACGTCTGCCACTCGTTGGCGCCGTCCAGGGCGGAGGCCTCGCGCAGGGCGGGGTCGACGCCCTTCAGGCCGGCCAGGTACAGGATCATCATGTAGCCGGCGTGCCGCCAGGACGCGGCGATCAGTACGGCCCACAGGTTGAGGTCGGGGTCGCCGATCCAGTCGATGTAGTGGCCGGGCTTGTTGGCGCCGATGACGCTGTTGATCAGGCCGGTGTCGGGGTTGTAGACCAGCTGCCAGACGAACCCGATGACCGCCAGCGACATCACGACCGGCAGGAAGAACGCGGTCTGGTACACGCGGCTGAAGCGGATCCTCTTGTCCAGCTGCACGGCGAGGAACAGCCCGAAGGGCGTGGGCAGCAGGATGAGCACCACGAACCAGACGACGTTGTGCTCCACGGCGGGCCAGAACTGCGGGTTGTTGGTGAACAGTTCCCTGAAGTTCTGCAGGCCGACCCACTGGATGGAGTCGAAGCCGATGCCGTTCCAGCTGGTGAAGGCCAGCGCGATGGAGGCGAGGGCGGTGAGCCACACGAGGAGGACGTGCAGGATCGTGGGGAGGCCCGCCATCAGACCGAGCGTGATCCGGTCGCGGCGGGTGAGGAGGCGACGGTGGCCCGTCGGACTCGTGCGGAGAGCGGCCCCCGGAGACGGCTCTGCGGCCGCCTCCGGGTTCTCGGTGGTGGTGTCGGTGCTCATGCGGAGGCGAAGATCGTCTTCTTCTGACGCTCGATCGACGAGAGGATGCTGTCGACGTTCTTGGGGTTGCGGACGAAGTTCTGCAGCGCCGGCTGCATCACCGTGGAGGTGAAGTCCGGGCGGGAGTCGCGGTCCATGAACTGCGTCAGACTCTTCGCGCCGGAGATCATCTCGAAGGACTTCTTCTGCAGCGCGGTGTAGGAGGAGGTGTCGGCCTTCGTCGAGGCGGCCACCACGCTGGAGTCGGCCTTGAGGTAGATCTGCTCGGCCTCGGGGGTGCCGAGGTACTCCAGCAGCTTGACCGCGCCCGCCCTGTTCTTCGGCGCCTTGGAGAGCATGAAGCCGTCGGTGGGCGCCTCGACCGTGTCCTGCCCGAAGGCCGGGTCGATCTCCGGGAAGGCGAAGAAGTCCAGGTCGTCCAGGTCGGCCTTGTTCGTGAACTGCTGGCCCACGAAGGTGCCCAGCAGATACATGCCCGCCTTCTTCGCCACCAGCGTCTGCGCCGCGTCCTGCCAGGTGCGGCCGACCGCGCCCTCCTGGTGGAAGGGCAGGATCTCCGTCCAGTGGTCGAAGACCTTGCGCACCTTGGCGTCGGTCCAGGAGGCCTTGCCCGCCATCAGTTCGACATGGAAGTCGTAGCCGTTGGTGCGGAAGTTGATCTGGTCGAAGGTGCCCATCGCGGGCCAGGCGTCCTTGTCGCCGAAGGCGATCGGGACCAGCCCGTCCTTCTTCATCCGCTTGCACAGGGCGACGAAGTCGTCCCAGGTGGTGGGGACCTCGTAGCCGTGCTGGGCGAAGACGCTCTTGCGGTAGAAGACCGCCCAGGGGTAGGTGTACAGCGGCACGAAGTAGTACTTGCCGTCCTCACCCTTGCTGAGCTTCTTCATCGCCTCGGGAAAGTCCCCGCCGATCTTCTGCCACACGTCGTCGATCGGGCTGGCGAGCTTCTTCGACGCGAAGAACTGCATCCGGTAGCCCGCGAACCAGGTGAACACGTCGTCCGGCGCGCCCTGCAGATAGGAGTTGATCTGCTCCTGGAACGTGTTGTGGTCCTTGGTGTTCACGTCGACCTTGATGCCGGACTTCTTCGTGAAGGCGGCGTAGATCTCCGCGAACGCCTTCTTCGGCACCGCGTCCGAGGAGTTCGACCCGAGACTGACCGTCTTCGGATCGGCGGCCGTGCCGCTGCCGCCGCAGGCGCTCAGCAGGGGTATTCCGGCGCCGAGCAGGGCGGCGCCGCCTATGCCGCGCAGCAGGGTCCGGCGGCCGGGAGCGGGAAGAGCGAGTCCGGAGGGAGAGAGGTCGTGCATGAACGGCTCCTGAGTGCAGGGTTCGGCCACGAGGGTGTGGCGTGAAACCCGGTCGTAATCGACCAGAAATCAACTTGACCGAACACGGTGGCGCAATAACAGCCGTATGTCCGGTCATGCGTCAAGAGCCGTTGACGTCGTTTGTCGAAACGTGACCGACCCGTGAGAGCCGCTCGGTCAGGCGGAGCGGGAGCGGTGGTACGCGGCGGCCAGCCTGCCGGGCCGCCGGCGTCGCACCACCCCGCGCGGTCCCCTGCCCACCGGTGCCCTCCCGGCCGGCTGGATCCAGATCCGCACCTCGGTCCCGCCGAGCACGGAGGAGCCGATCCGTACGTCCCCGCCGGTCGACTCGGCGAGCCGGCGCACGATGTCCAGGCCGAGCCCGGTCGAGCCGTCGCTCCCGGAGCCGCGACCCCGCGCCATGGCGGCGTCCGGATCGGGTATGCCGGGGCCGGCGTCGGACACGAGGACGATCACCGCGTCCTCGCCGTTGTGCAGGTCGACCGCGAAGGCGGTGCCCTCCGGCGTGTGCCGGAAGACGTTGCCGAGCAGCGCGTCGAGCGCGGCGGCCAGGTCGGCGCGGGCCACGGGTATGCGCACCGGCCGCTCGGCCCCGGCCACCCGCCACTTGCGGCCCTCGTCCTCGGCCAGCGCCGACCAGAACGCCATCCGCTCCCGGACCACCTCGGCCGCGTCGCACCCGGCGCCCGGGCCGGCCGCCGCCGTCTGCGGCTTGGCCTCCCGGGCCGTGCGGATGATGGTGTCGACCTCACGCTCCAGCTGCTCGACCGCGGTCCGGGTCTGGTCGGCGGCCGGTCCCTCACCGAGCGAGGCGGTGTTCAGCCGCAGCACGGTCAGGGGCGTACGCAGCCGGTGGGACAGGTCGGCCGCCAGCTCCCGCTCGTTCGCCAGCAGTTGGACGACCTGGTCGGCCATGGAGTTGAACGCGACCGCCGCGAGCCGCAGTTCGGTCGGGCCCTCCTCGGGCACCCGGGCGCCCAGCTTGCCCTCCCCCAGTTCATGCGCCCCCGCGACCAGGCGCTTCGCGGGCCGGACCATCCGCACGCCCAGCCGGTCGGCGACCGCGACCGAGCCGAGGATCAGCGCGACACCGACCCCGGCCAGCACCGCCCAGGCCGTGCCCAGGCCGTTGGTGACCTCGGACTCCGGCACGAACACCTCGACCACCGCGATCTCGCCGGTACTCAGCGCGACCGGCTGGAGCAGCGTCGAGCCGCCGGTGACACCGGTGGTGGAGGCGCGGCCCAGCTTCCGCACGGCCGCGATGTCCTGCCCGGCGGCGCGCTGCCGGCCGAGCTCGATGGCGTCCTGCCCGTCGCCCGCCGGTATGTGCACGGCCATCCCGGCATCCGAGCCGGCGGAGGCGACGACCCGTTCGAGCTGGTCCCGGTCGGTGGTGATGGACAGGGCGGGGGCGATCGCCGCGGCCTCCCGCTCGGCGTTGGAGAAGGCGCGGTCCCGGGCCATCTCGCGGATGACGAGTCCGAGCGGCACGGCGAAGGCGAGCACCACCATGGTGGTCACCGCCAGCGACACCTTGACCAGGGCCCACCTCATCGCGGCACCTCCGCACCCGGTGGTTCGAGCTTCACGCCGACGCCCCTCAGGGTGTGCAGATAGCGCGGGTTCGCGGCCGTCTCGCCCAGCTTCCTGCGCAGCCAGGACAGATGGACGTCGATGGTCTGGTCGTCGCCGTACGACTGCTGCCACACCTCGGCGAGCAGCTCTTTGCGGGCGACGACGACACCGGGCCTGCGGGCCAGGAAGGCGAGCAGGTCGAACTCGCGGCGGGTGAGGTCGAGCCGCACGCCGTCCAGCTCGGCCTGGCGCCGCAGCGGGTCGACGGTCAGGCCGCCGACCCGGATCACCGGGGACGGCTCTTCCTCGCCCGCTCCGGAGCGTGTCCGGCGCAGCACGGCCGCCATCCGGGCCGACAGGTGCTCGACCGAGAAGGGCTTGGTCAGGTAGTCGTCCGCTCCCGCGTTCAGCAGCCGGACGACCTCCGTCTCGTCGTCCCGGGCCGTGGCGACGATCACCGGCACGTCCGTGATGCCGCGCAGCATCTTCAGGGCCTCGGACCCGTCGAGGTCGGGCAGCCCGAGGTCCAGGATCACCACGTCGAAGCGGACATGGGCGACCTCGCGCAGCGCTTCCAGGGCCGTCCCCACGCTGCGCACGGTGTGCGAGGCGTCGGTCAGGTGCCGGATGAGCGCCGAGCGTACGAACTGGTCGTCCTCGACCACGAGTACACGTGCCATGCGCCGCACCGTACGCCATCTCGAACAGCCGGGTGCGGGCCTGTGGACAACTCTCGGTTGTGGACAACTCATGGGACGGGTGGGGCAGTATGGCCCGCGATGCGCAGAGGACTCATACACGTACTGGCCTGGCTGCTCGCCACGGGCGCGGCGGTCACGCTGTCGTGGTGGGGTGTCCACACGGTGATGACGGGCACGGCCTACGACCCGCCGCGCGCCCTGCCCATCAAGGCCGCCGACGCGACCAGGCAGAGGCCGGAGCCGTCGGCGAAGCCGACGGGGCGGCCGAGTCCGCCGCGGCGCACCCCGAGCGCACCACCCGCCTCCAGGAAGCCGAGCCCGACCCCCGCCAAGCCGACCAGCCCCTCCCCCACGGCCCCCGCCTCCGCCTCTGTTCCCGGAGAGGTCAAGAGCTACGACACCGATGGCGGGCGGGTCGTCTTCGACCTCGGGCGGACCTCCGCCTCGCTGGTCTCGGCGACCCCCGGGGCGGGCTGGTCGATGCAGGTGTGGAAGACGGAGTCGTGGATCCGCGTGGAGTTCGCCTCGGGCGCGGACCGGGTGTCGGTGTTCTGCACCTGGCACGACGGACCGCCGCGCGTGGAGATCGGGAACTACTGAGAGAAGACCTGACAGAAGAACGGAGCGCCGTGCGGGGTCATCTGAACACCGACGCGGGCGGCGCCGGGGACGCCACCGCCGCGCGGTCCGTCACGGGCACGGCGCCACCGGTGAAGTCGGTGAGCGTCCTGCCGTGCTCGACCCGGCCCGGATGCGGGTCGGAGGCGGCCCGGCGGGTCAGTTCGGCGACGGGCAGCGGATGGCCGGAGGCGACCAGGACGGCGTTCCCGAAGCGCTTGCCGCGCAGCACCGCGGGGTCGGCGACCAGCGCCAGTTCCTCGAAACGGGCGGCGGCGGTGGCGATCTGGCCGCGCAGGTGGGCCAGCGGCGGCCCGTCGGCGAGGTTGGCGGCGTAGACACCGCCGGGCCTGAGGGCCCTGCGGACATCGTCGAGGAACTCGGTCGAGGTCAGATGAGCCGGTGTCCGGGCCCCGCTGAACACATCGGTGACGACGAGATCGGCCCAGCCGTCCGGCACCTTGGCGAGGCCCTCGCGGGCATCGACGGACCGCACCCGGATCCGCGCGTTCGGATCCAACGGCAGCTCTCGGCGGACCAGTCGCACGAGGGCGGCGTCCCGTTCGACGACCTGCTGGGTGGAGCGCGGCCGGGTGGCGGCCACGTAGCGGGCGAGGGTGAAGGCTCCGCCGCCGAGGTGCACGGCGTGCACGGGCCGGCCCGGCGGGGCGGCGAGGTCGACGACGTGCCCGAGCCGGCGCTGGTACTCGAAGGACAGGTACGCGGGATCGTCCAGGTCGACGTGCGACTGCGGGGCTCCGTCGATCATCAGGGTCCAGGCACGGGCCCGGTCGCGGTCGGGGATCAGTTCGGCGCGCCCGCCGTCGACGCTCTCGACGACGGCGTCCGCGTCGGCCTGTCTGCGCCGGCCGCTCCTCGACTTGCCCATGGGGTCATTATCGGGGTCGGGCCGGCAGGCAAGGGCACCCGCCCGGGGCGGCCGCCCCGGCGCCTCAGCGGCAGCTGTCCGCCGCCTTGATCATCCGGGCGGCCTCCCCCAGGGCCTCGCGCAGTACCGCGGGGTCCGTCGCGAGCTCCGCCTCGCCGGGCGGCAGCAGCCAGTCCGAGCCCTCCACCGGCGGCTCGGGGGCCAGGGTCGTGCCGCGCCCGTCGGTCCCGGTGCAGGTACTCCCCGGCACGTCCCACGCCGCGGCCGTCCCCGGCGGCACCAGGAAGCCCAGCGTGCCGCCCCCGTCGTCGTGCAGGACGGGTCCGACCGCTTCCGCGGTGCCGCGCCGGAGGATGTCGACCGCCTCCAGCCCCTGCCGGGCCGGCACCGTCACGACGTCGCAGCTGTTCTCCATCCCGGCCTCCACCACGAAAACCCCTGCTTGGACGAGCGGTCGGAAGTCGGGGGCCTCCCGGTCCGTGGGGTTCAACGCGGTCGCCCGTCAACGGCTACGGCGGAAGTCAGCCGCAAAGGATGGCAGTTCATGGCAGATCACGTATGAGATATCCGGTTTGTAGCCAAACCCAGCGTGACGACTCCGGCACAGCAGGTACGTTCTTGCTCGCCGGACACAGGGCACGACCGTACGGACAACACGTACAAGTCTCCCCATTTCCGGCATGGTTCGACGGTTCGTACGAGAGGACCCGGCCATGGCGTCGTCAACAGTGACCTCATCCCGACCCGATCGGCCGCCACGGCCGAACCTCGCCTTCCGGCAGCTGCGCGGACAGCGCTCGCCGGCCGAGTTCGCCGCGGTGATCCGCCGGGCCGCCCTCGAGATCGGCGAGCAGGTCAGCTGTGACGCGCGGTACATCGGCCGCGTCGAGGCGGGCGAGATCCGCTGCCCCAACTACGCGTACGAACGGGTGTTCCTGCATATGTTCCCAGGCCGCACACTCACCGACCTGGGGTTCGCGCCCCGCTCGTCGGTACGCGGACGCCGGGCGCGCGACACCGAGGACGCGCCCCTGACGTGCACCACGAACCCGGCGAACGCCCCGAGTGAGACCAGCCGGGCGTGCGAGCCGTATGAAACGCGGAACCCGTACGACCCGTACCACCCGCACGACACCTACGAGGAGAGCGACGTGCTACGTCGCGCATTCATGACCAGCGGGGGCGCCACCGTGGCCGCCGCCTCGCTGGGACCCGTCGGCCTCTCCCTCGACGCCGCGGCGGCACAGCGCCCCGTCCGCCGCGCCGGGGGGAGTGACGCGGGTGCCCTGGAAGAAGCGGTCCGCCGCATCCGGCTGCTCGACGACCGGCACGGAGCCGACGGCCTCTACCGCCGCGCGGCCGCCCCGCTGCGGGCCGCCTACGCCCTGCTGGACGCCGGCGCGACCCGGCAGACCACAGCGGACCGGCTCTACTCCGGCGCCGGCGAACTGGCCATCTCCGTGGGCTGGCTGGCCCACGACTCGGGACGCTTCGACGACGCCCGCTCCCACTACGCGGAGGCGCTGGCGACCGCCCGGATGACCGGCGATCCGGGCCTGGAGGCGCACGCCTTCTGCAATACGGCGTTCCTCGCGCGCGACGCGGGCCGGCCGCGCGAGGCGGTCCGGGCGGCCCAGGCCGCGCAGCGCGTCGCCCGGCCCGTGGCCTCGGCCCGGCTGATGTCGCTGCTCGCGCTGCGCGAGGCGGGCGGCTGGGCGGGACTCGCCGACCGCGTCGGCTGCGAGCAGGCACTGGCCCGGGCGCAGGCCCTCTTCGACCGCGGCACCTCGGAGGCGGACCCCGAGTGGATGAGCTTCTACGGAGAGGCCGAACTGGAGGGCCTGGAGGCGCAGTGCTGGTCCGCGCTCGGCGACTGGCGCCGGGCGGCACGGCACGCACGGCGGGCGGCGGACCTCCAGGATCCGCACTTCACCCGGAACATCGCGCTGTACACGGCGGAACTGACGGACGACCTCGCGCGCGGCGGACGCCCCGACGAGGCGGCGGTGGCGGGGATGAAGGTGCTGGATCTGCTGGAGGAGGTCCAGTCGTCCCGCATCCAGACGATGCTGGCGGCCACGGCACGGGTGCTGCTCCCGCACCGCCGGGCCTCCGGGGTGTCGGCGTTCCTGGAGCGGCACGCGTCGGCCCCGAGGGTCACCTAGCTACCCGAGAGTGCCCGATGGCCGCCCGAGGTGCCCGATGGCTACCCGAGGTGCCCGATGTCGTTCCAGCTCTCGAGCGCCGGGTCGCCGTATGCCCAGCCCAGCACCGACAGGGACGTCGGGTTCAGCCGTATTCGGGCCGCGAAGTCGATCGGCAGGCCCAGCCACCGGGCCCCGAGGGTGCGCAGGATGTGCCCGTGGGCGAAGACCAGGACGTCGCGGTCCTCGGAGCGTGCCCAGGAGACCACCTCGTCCGCCCGGGCCGTCACCTCGGCGAGGGTCTCGCCCTCGGGGACGCCGTCACGCCAGATCAGCCAGCCCGGCCGGACGGCGTGGATGTCGGCCGGGGTCATGCCCTCGTAGGCCCCGTAGTCGACCTCCAGCAACGCGTCCCAGGCATGCGCGCGGTCGCCGAAACCGGCCAGTTCACATGTCTCACGCGCGCGTGACAGCGGGCTGGTGCGCACCTCGACGCCGGGCAGTCCGTCGTACGGCGCCCGGTGCAGGCGCTCGCCGAGCAGCTTGGCACCGCGCCTGCCCTCCTCCAGGAGGGGTACATCGGTCCTGCCGGTGTGCTTGCCGGACAGGGACCACTCGGTCTGTCCGTGCCGGGCCAGCAGGATGCGCGGAGCCATGAGGGACCTTTCCGGGAGGAAAACGCGAGCGGAACTCCTCCATCATCGCGCACCCTGGTCGCGGGCAACCCGGGGGGCGATCTCTGCGTCTTTGAGGTCCGGAGAGCGCCCCCAGGGCGCGCACACGCACCGTAAGGTGGCACGACCGACCGGCGGGGAGCCGTGACGACGAAGGGGGAGGGCGATCGGATGCCGCACACCGAGACACCGGACACCGAGGCGGCCCCTGCGCCCCGGCTGCGCTGGTGGACGGAGCTGCCGCTCATCCTGCTGGTGTACGCGTGCTACTCGGCGGGCCGGCTCCTCGTGCGGGGCGACGTCTCCGGGGCGGTCGACAACGGTCTGGCGATCCTGCGCATCGAGAAGGCGCTGTATCTCAACGCCGAGCACCCGCTCAACCGCCTCTTCACGCACGAGGCGTGGATAGGCATACCGGCGGACTTCTGGTACGCGTCGCTGCACTACCTGGTCACGCCGGCGATCCTCATATGGCTCTTCCGCTCCCGGACCGTGCGCTACCGCGCCGCGCGCACCTGGCTGTGGACGTCGACGTTCGTCGGCCTCATCGGCTTCACCCTGATGCCCACCTGCCCGCCCCGGCTCCTCGACGCGAGCCACGGCTTCGTGGACACGATGGCCCAGTACAGCTCCTACGGCTGGTGGGGCGCCGAGGCCAGCGCACCGCGCGGCATGGGCGGTATGACCAACCAGTACGCGGCCATGCCGAGTCTGCACGTCGGCTGGGCCCTGTGGTGCGGAGTGATGCTGTGGCGCTACGGCGGCACGCGCCTGGCGAAGACGGCCGCCGTCGCCTACCCGCTGATCACCACGATCGTGGTCATGGGCACCGCCAACCACTACTTCCTCGACGCGCTCGCGGGCGCGGCCGTCATGGGCGTCGGACTGCTGCTGGCGCCGCTGGTGACGCGCACGGCGGACCGGGTCCGGGCTCGGTTCCTGCCGCGGTTCGCGCCGGTCGCGGCGGGCGCGGCGGACTCCGCTTCCGCAACCACTTCCGCATCCGTTTCCGCGGCCACCTCCGCATCCGCCTCCGCCGCCACTTCCGCCGCGGGTTCCTCGGATGTCAGTGCCGGATGCCAGACTTCCGCGGGTGAGCGAATTCCACGGCAGCGCGATGCGCGGTTCGGAGCGGGAGCCGAGCCGAGTGCCTCCCCCAAGGACGCGGGGGACGGCGCTCCGGCAGCGGCTCGCTGAGCTGCGCGGGCCCGACGTACCCGCGAAGGCACTGGACGCGCGCGCTCTGGCGGCGCTGGCCGCCAACCCCGGATGTGCGCGGCGCGCGATCCTCGACGGTGCCGGGGTGAACAAGGCGGCACTGGCGAGCGCGCTGGGTGCGCCGTCGGCCTTCGGGCAGTCCCAGTTCGCGCTCACGCGGGGCAACGCGTTCGAGGCGCGGGTCAAGGCCGACGGCGGCGCGGAGCTGCTCCGGCTGGTGCACGAGAAGCTGGACCGGGCCGCCGAGCCGCCCGCCGAAGCGCGGGTGCCGGACCTGACCGCGACCGGCCCCCAGGGTCGTACGGCCCGTACGGCGCTGGAGCTGCGCGAGGCCACCGAGCATCCCGGCGCGTGGACACTGCTCGACCACCCGATGCTCGCGCTGGACGTCGCGGGCTCCCCGGCGTTCCTGGAGCCGGACGCGGTCGTGGTGCACCCGGACGGCAGCTGGACGGTCGTCGAGATCAAGTCCTTCCCGCTGCTGGACGGTTCGGCGGACCCGGCGAAGGTCGGGGCGGCGGCCCGGCAGGCTGCGGTGTACGTGCTGGCGCTGGAGGAGGTCGCGAAGCAGCTGGATCCGGCTCCGCGCGTGCGGCACCGGATTCTGCTCGTCTGCCCCCGGGACTTCTCCAATCTGCCGGCCGCGTCCGCCGTCGACGTCCGCAAGCAGCGCGCGGTGACGGCCCGCCAGCTGGCCCGGCTGACCCGGATCGAGGACATCGCCGACGAGCTCCCCGAGGGCACGTGCTTCTCCCCCGAGCTGCCCGCCGACGAGCTGACGTCCGCCGTGGAGTCGGTCCCGGCGACCTACGCGCCCGAGTGCCTGTCCGCGTGCGAGCTGGCCTTCCACTGCCGGGGCCGGTCCCGGGAGGCGGGCGCGGTGACGACGCTCGGCCGCCCGGCGCGGGCTGAACTGGGCGGCCTCGAGACGGTGGAGGACGTCCTCGCGGCGGCCCGCGGGGAGGCCGGGGACCCGAGCGACCCGGCGGTGGCGGCGCTGCGGCGGGCGGCGGCCCTGCGCGCGGAGGCCCTGGAGGCGGCGTGTCGTTGATCTCCACCCTGGCCCGGCTGGAGGCCGTCAGCACCGGTCGCGCCCAGCCCGCCGCCACCGTCCGGCACCGGCATCTCGGCGACCGGCCGCTGGTGTTCGTGCCGCTGATCACCGCCGGTGAGGCCGGTGCCCCGCTCGGCGCCCTGGTCGGCACCGACCGGGACGCACCGCGCCTCCTGGTCGTCCCGCAGCCCCGCGACCGCGACCTCAGGTTCGCGTTCCTGGCCGAACTGGCCGACGTGGTGCTGCCGTACGTCGACGCCTACGGCGAGGTCGTGGAGGCCGCCGAGCGCGCCGAGACCGACCCGGAGACCGGCAAGCGCGTCAAGGTCGAGGTCGAGCTGTGCGCGGACGCCCCGCAGCTGATCGTGCCGAGCCGCGCGGGCATCGACCTGGTGCGGCTGCTCGGACGCTCCACGCGTTTCCGGCGTACGGCGGAGCAGGACCCGGAAGCGCCCTATCCGGCGCCGCCCCGGGTGCCGTTGCTCGGGAGGTGGCTGACGCACTTCGGGGAGCGGGCCCGGGTGCCCGGCTCCGCGCTGCTGCTGGCGATGACCGACGTCCTGGGCCGGCACTGGGCGACCGGGCAGTCCACCCTGGAGGACCAGCACCTGGGGGCGCTGCTCGCCTGGATCGACCCGCCGGAGGGCCTGTCCGGCGCCGAGGCCGCGCTGCGGGCCGAGCTGGAGCGGGACGACCGGGGCCAGCTGACCTGCCCCCCGGCCGGCCCGGCCACCGACCCGGCGTTCGACAACAAGCTGCTCGCCCCGGCCATCGAGCGCTACGACCGGGCCCGCACCGCTCACGCCGTCGCCGAGGACGGCCTGGAGGCCGAGGACCGGCTCAGCTCGCTGACCGTGGCCGAGCGGGAGATCCGCGACCTGGTGCTCAGCCGCACCCGTCCCACCTGGGACGCGGTCTGGCGCGGCCTGGACCTGCTGCGGGAGCTGCCCGCGGGGGCGTATGCCGAGGAGCGGTGGACGCGCGACCGCTGGTCCTTCACCGGCCACCGCGACCGGGTCCTGGCGGGCGAACCTCCGCAGCCGCGCCGCGACGACGCGGTCACCGCGGCGAACAAGCTGGCCACGCGCGAGCGCGAACAGGCCCGGCTGGAGGCCCAGGAGGCTCTGGACGATCCGCTGGTGATGGCCGGGCGGCGGCTGTCCGGCGAGGCGTTCGCGGGCGAGGTCACCGACGTCGTGATGGCGTACAGCGAGAGCAAACGGCCGAGCCCCCGCCCCCTGGTCACGGTCCGCACGGACGACCGGCCGCATCTCGGCGAGCGGACGAAGGTGTACCGGTCGCTGGGCGGGAAGCCGCAGTCGGCGGAGTGCGTGGCGGCCGAAGCCGGGGACGAGGAGGACGGGGCGGCGTACGTCGTGCTGCGGGTCCTCGACAAGATGGGCCGCGGCAAGGAGCCCGAGCCGGGGTCGGTGCCCGAGAAGGGCGACCGGGTCTGCTTCACGCTCTTCGAGCACGAGCAGCGGGGCGGCGCGAAGCTGCCCGACCCGGAGGAGACGCCGTGGACGCACGGCGGGCCGCCGGGCGAGCCGACGCTGGAGACGGCCGACCCGGTGACCGAGGAGGATGTCCTGTGACGACGGTCTTCGACCCCGCCACCGCCGCGACACAGGCCACCGACGCGATCCTCCACGACACGCTGCACGGCACCGCGCGCGGTGTCGTCGTCGACTCCCCGCCCGGTGCCGGCAAGTCCACGCTGGTCGTCCGAGCGGCCCTGGAGCTCGCCGAGGCCGGTCACTCGTTGATGGTCGTCGCGCAGACCAACGCCCAGGTCGACGACCTCGTGCTGAGGCTCGCCGAGAAGAACCCCGAGCTGCCGGTGGGCCGGCTGCACAGCAGCGACGCCGACCCGTACGACAAGGCGCTCGACGATCTGCCGAACGTCCGCAAGTCGGCGAAGGCGGGTGACCTCGCGGGACTGGCCGTGGTGCTCTCGACGGCGGCGAAGTGGGCGCATGTGAAGGTCGACGAGCCGTGGCGGCACGCGATCGTCGACGAGGCGTACCAGATGCGCTCGGACGCGCTGCTCGCGGTGGCCGGGCTGTTCGAGCGGGCGCTGTTCGTGGGCGACCCGGGGCAGCTGGACCCGTTCGCCATCGTGGGCAGCGAGCAGTGGGCGGGCCTCGCCTACGACCCGTCGGCCTCGGCGGTGACGACCCTGCTCGCCCACAACCCGGAGCTGCCCCAGCACCGGCTGCCGGTCTCCTGGCGGCTCCCGGCCTCCGCCGCCCCCCTCGTCTCGGACGCGTTCTACCCGTTCACACCGTTCCGCAGCGGTACCGGCCCGGGCGACCGCGCCCTGTCCTTCGCCGTCCCCTCCGACGGCTCGGGCCCGGACCGGGTGATCGACGAGGCGGCCGTATCGGGCTGGGGCCTGCTGGAACTGCCCGCACGGCACACCCCGCGCACGGACCCGGAGGCGGTACGGGCGGTGGCGACGGTCGTACGGCGCCTGCTGGACCGGGGCGGAGCGGCGACGTCGGAGCGCTCGCCCGACCCGACGCCCCTCACCGCCGACCGCGTCGCCGTCGGCACGGCGCACCGGGACCAGGCGGCGGCGGTGCGTGCGGCCCTGGCCGACCTCGGCGTCACCGACGTCGTCGTGGACACGGCGAACCGGCTGCAGGGCCGCGAGTACGACGTCACGGTGGTCCTCCACCCCCTCTCCGGCCGCCCCGACGCCACGGCCTTCCACCTGGAAACGGGCCGCCTCTGCGTCCTGGCCTCCCGCCACCGGCACGCGTGCGTCGTGGTGTGCCGGGCGGGGGTGAGCGACCTGCTGGACGACTATCCGTCGACGGAGCCGGTGCAGCTGGGGACGGTGGTGAAGTTTCCTGACGGGTGGGAGGCGAATCACGCCGTGCTGGCGCACCTGGCGGAGCACCGGGTCGCGTACCGGCCGTGATCCACACACCCGCCTCCACCCACCGTTCCTGAAGGCTGAGCGGGAGCGAGCCTGATCAGCCGCACGCCCCGAACGGTCTTGGGCGCACTGGTCCCCGGCGTACTCAACCCCGAGGCGGCGACACGCATCCAGTGCGTGGTCCGATCCCGGGAGGCCAGTTCCCTGCGCGACCTGGCCAAGTGGGTACGGCCAGAGGCGACGGGGAGGCCCCGGACCATCTCTCCGGTGGAGCGGGGGCCCCGCACGCTGGCACCGTACCCGGCGTCCCAGATCGCGCGATCACGTTAAACCGCTCGGCCCAGCGCATCACAAGCCCACAAGCGGACCATCACACGATCGAGCTAACTCGACCTCCTGCACACTCCCCCGCGCGCAACTACCCACCCCGCCGCCGGCCGGAGGCGGCCGATGAATACAGCCCTGACGGGTGGGAGGCCAATCACGCGGTGCTCGCGCACCTGGCGGAACACCGGGTGGAGTGGCGCCCCTGACTCCGAGGTGTGGCGTTCGTGACGTGGCCGAACATCGCGGGTTCCGGCGGCCCCGGCGAACGCCGGGTGGTGTGCCGGCCGTACCCACTCCCGCGATGCCCACTTGCGCGCCCGCGAGACAATGGACGGTGGCCCGCTCCACCGGGAGGGCCGTGCGCGATGTACGAGGAGGAGAAGACATGGCGGAGCCCACGCCGCGTCGGAACGAACCGCGGCTACGCCCCGCGCCCCTGCTCTTCGAGCCCGCGGAGGCGGCCTCCGACCCTGAGCACTTCTTCGACCTCGAGTCGATCGACGATCCACGGGCCCTGCTGGCCCGGTCGACGGAGCTGACGCTGGCGTTCCGCGCCGCGGCGGACCGGGCCCTGGAGTTCCAGGCGATCGCGGCGGCGCAGCTGGCCGATCCCCGGCGGTTCGACCGGCTGACGACCGCGGACATCGCCGAGCGGGCCGAGTGGACCGAGGACTACGCCAAGAAGATGGTCGAGTTCGGCCGGGACCTGCTGCGGGGCGGCGTCGAGGGCCGGGGGCCCGTCGACCCGGTGTGACAGCGGAGGGCGGAGATCCGCCCCTTTCCGATCTACGTGGCATATGCCAGGCGGGCAAGATACTCCCTCCCACCCCCTCCTGTCCCGGTTTCCCGCAACCCTCGGGAACCACCTGCTCACGGCCGGTAGATGTAGATGTCATGAGCAGCGGATGGAACGCCTCCCATGTCACCCCGGACGGAGCCGCCTGGCTCGCTTCGGCAGGAACGTATCCGCGAAGCACGCTCGCCCTCTGGGCGGAGCGGCCGGACGCGCCGATCGTGCTGCCCTGCGGGGCGGTCTTCGACGTGGTCAGCGCGCCCTCGGTGTTCGGGCGGCGGATGCTCGACCGGCTGTGGGACGACGGCCCCGGCTCGGGCCCGGTCGCGGAGTTCCGCGGCCGCATGCTGCTGTTCGCCGCGCCGGGGACGGCACAGCGCCTGCCGGCGCTGCTGGGGTGGGAGGAGTGGGGCACGCTCGGCCGCGACAGCGGGGAGACCGGCCGTACGGACGCCGTACCGCCCCTGCTGTGCCACGGCACGGGCGACGCCGTGACCATCCCCGCACCGGCGGAGCCCACCACCCTCGCACCCACCGCCGCCTCGACGGAGTCCGCCTCCCCCGCCCGTCCCGTCTCCCGCTGGCTCGTCGCCCCCGACACCCGGCAGCCCTGGCTCCCGGGCCCCGAAGTCCTGCTGTGGGCGGCCGTGCGGGCGGCCCGTTCGGCGGTGCGGATTTCGATTTTTCCTCCCGCCGACCAGGGTGCTAAGGTCTACGACGTCAGCAGGCGCCGCTAGCTCAGTTGGTTAGAGCAGCTGACTCTTAATCAGCGGGTCCGGGGTTCGAGTCCCTGGCGGCGCACAGACGGTGAAAGACCCCCTCGCGAGAGCGAGGGGGTCTTTCGCGTGTCCGCGACGCCCTCAGCGGCCCACCATGATCTTCACCGTCCACGCCCCCGAAGCCGTACGCCCCTCCACCTCCACCCGCACCCCCTCCCCGGGCACCGTGAAGCTCTCGCCCAGGGCGATCGGCGCGTCCGCGAGGGGCGGGTACACCGAGTTCTCCCAGCACGCCTCGGTCCGCGGATGAGCGTCGATCACCTCGATGGGACCGCCCCCGGACTGCGCCTCGCCCCGCACCCGGTACACCAGCACCCCCTGCCGGCACGCGGCCGCGTCGTTGCCCACCGGCCCCCGCGCCTCGAAGGCGAGCACACTGTCGGGGCCCGTCCGCACCACCGCGAGCTTGGTGCCCCGCCCGAGTCCGAAGCCCGGCGCCCCGGCGGCACCCGAGACCGGCACCCCGGGCGCCGCGGCCAGCGGCTCCAGGGTCAGCCGGGCGGGCCCGGCGTCCTGCACACACCGCACCTGCCGCGGATTCAGCCAGCCCAGCTTCCACTTGTGCCAGCCGAACAGATCGGGGGCGAGTCCGAACTGGCTGCCCATCAGGTCCCAGTCGCCGACATGTGTGTCCCAGTCGCCCTTGCCGTCGGCGGGCCGGTGGTAGAGGTCGGGCAGATCGAAGACATGCCCGGTCTCGTGGGCCAGGACGAGCCGGTCCGGCGGATGCTGCTCGAACACCGTGACGACGCGGTGCAGGTCGTTGCCGTCGGCCCGCAGCGGGCTGGTGAGGTTGACGACCTTGGTCGCGTCGGAGTCCACGCCCGGCGCGTCCGGGTCGGCGACGAAGTACACGACGTCGTAGCGCGAGAAGTCGACCTCCGGGTCGGCCGCGGAGAGCGCGTCCCGCAGGTACGCGGCCCGGTGCTCGGCGCTCCAGTCGCGCTGTATGGCGTACGCCGTGGAGGGGCGCGGCATCTGGATCCAGTGGCCGAGCGGGTGCGGGCGCAGGGTGAAACGGCCGTAGGAAGCCCGTTCGAAGAATCGGGTGGTGTCCGGGAAGTGGTCGGCGGTCAGTTCCCGCGGTGTGGTCAGCGGGCGGGCGTCCGGGAAGGACAGGAAGACCATGACCGCGTCCAGGGACCGGGCCGGGCGCGGATAGGCGGCGTTCCAGGTGTCCAGGCCCTCCGAGTGGTGGGCGTCGGTGCGGGTCAGTGCGCAGGGCGCGGCCGAGTCGGGCCCTGCGGCCGAGTGGCCGGTGCCGAGGGAGGTGGCGGCGAGGGCCGACATGGTGGTGAACACGGCCGCGGTACTGCGCAGTCGGGCGCGCGAGAACTGACGCGGCACGGATACCTCCGGGTACGGTTCGCGGGACACCGCACCCAGCCTGTGATGATTTGTAGTACTGCGTCCTGTTTGCCTGCACCAGTCGGGTGAAGGAGCCGAAAGAACGCGGAAGCCGACACCCCAGAAGCACTCACGGAACGTCACAACTGGTCGGGGGCCTGAAGAAGCCGTCCAGGTGCGAGCAGAAACGATCTGGCAGAAGGGCCCGTTGGCCGGGAACACTGGACACCGGCTGGAAGGCCCTGGGGCCAGCCTCTATGATCGGCACACTTTCCTGACCTTTCCTGCACGGACAGAGATCGAATACATGCGGGAGCGAGCGGTGAGCGGAACCTCCGAAGGGCCCATGCCCGCGGCAGACCTCGACCGACCGGTCGTCACAGAGAGTGAGATCGACACGCCCCCTCGTACCGAGAAGCCCCCTGCCGAGCACCCCCGTACCGAGCACCTGTCGCAGTCGCCCTATCGCTCGGTCTTCACGGCCGCCCCGCTCCCCATGGCCGTCGTGGACCGCGAGGGCATGGTCGTCAGCGCCAACGAGTCACTCGCCGCGCTGCTCGGCACCGCCCCGGACGGACTCGCCGGGGCGGTCGCCGCCGATCTGGTCGACCTCACCTCCGACGCCCGCACCTGGCACGCCTACCGCGAGGTGCTGCGCGGCCGGCAGTCCCGGCTGCGCTGCACCCGCCGCCTCAAGCACCCCGACGGGCACTCGCTGTGGGTGCAGGTGACGGTCGCCCCGCTGCCCGCCGAGGACCGGGGCGTGCTGATGTCCGTCGCCGACATCAGCTCCCGCCGGGAACTCCAGGCCCGGCTGCGGCACTTGCAGATGCACGACGCGGTGACCCGGCTGCCCAACCGCACCCTGTTCTTCGAACGCCTGTCGGCCGCACTGGAGGCCGAGTCGTACGAGCAGAGCGGCACGGGCCGGATCGGGCTGTGCTATCTGGACCTGGACGGTTTCAAGGCCATCAACGACACCCTCGGCCACCGCGTCGGCGACCGGCTGCTGGCCGCCGTCGCCGAGCGCCTGATGCGCTGCGCGGACGAGACCGGTTTCGCCCGCGCCAGCACCCCGCTGGTGGCCCGGCTCGGCGGCGACGAGTTCGCGCTGCTCGTCGAGGACTCCACGGGCACCGAACAACTGGCCGAGCTGGCCGAAGCCGTACTGCGGGCGATCCAGGACCCCTTCGACATCTCCGGCCAGCGGCTGTCGGTGTCGGCGTCGATCGGGGTGGTGGAGCGGCACGCGGCCGGCACCACTCCCACCGCCCTGGTGCAGGCGGCGGACACGACGCTGTACTGGGCGAAGGCCGACGGCAAGGCCCGCTGGACGCTGTTCGACCCGGAGCGCAACGCCCACCGCATGACCCGCCAGGCCCTCGCCTCCACGCTCCGGCCCGCCATCGACCGGGGCGAGTTCCGGCTGGAGTACCAGCCACTGGTCGGCATGGACGACGACCGGCTGCACGGGGTCGAGGCGCTCATCCGCTGGAATCATCCTCAGTTCGGCGTACTGACGCCGAATCGGTTCATCGGACTTGCGGAGGAGGACGGTTCGATCGTCCCGCTGGGGCGCTGGGTACTGCGTACGGCCTGCCGGCAGGCCCGCCGCTGGCAGCGGGAGCACCCCGACGAGCCGCCGATCTTCGTCAGCGTCAATGTGGCGGTCCGCCAGGTCTGGGACTCGGACCTGGTGGCGGACGTGGCCGAGACCCTGGCCGAGACGGGCCTCGCGCCGCACCTGCTCCAGCTGGAGCTGACCGAGTCGGCGGTGATGGGCTCGGGCGGGCGGCCGTTGCAGGCGCTGAAGGCGCTCAGCGACATGGGCGTGCGCATCGCCATCGACGACTTCGGCACGGGTTACTCGAACCTCGCCTACCTGAGCCGGCTGCCGGTCTCGGTGCTGAAGCTTGACGGTTCCTTCGTACGGGGCTTCCAGTACGACGACCGGGACGCGGCCGCCCGTCCGAACCCCGCCGACGAGGTCGTGGTCGAGGCGATGATCCAGCTCGCGCACCGGCTCGGGCTGACCGTGACGGCCGAGTGCGTGGAAACCTCGGCCCAGGCGGTCCGGCTGCGGCGCATCGGCTGCGACACCGGACAGGGCTGGCTGTACTCCCGCCCGGTGTCGCCGGACCGTATCTCCGAGCTGCTGGGCACGCCGGACGTTCAGGCGGGAGTCGGCAACCCGTAGGCGTCGGCGATGAGTTCGTAGGAGCGGACGCGGACGTCACCGCCGTGCGCGTTGGCCGTGATCATCAGCTCGTCGGCGCCGGTGCGCTTGGCGAGGTCGTCGAGGCCGGAGCGGACCTCGTCCGGGGTGCCGTGGATGACGTTGGCGTTCCAGGAGTCGACGAAGTCGCGCTCCATGGGGCTGAACTCGTAGGCCGCCGCCTCCTCGGGGCTGGGCACGAGGCCGGGGCGGCCGGTGCGCAGCCGGACCATGCTGAGGGCCGCGGCCAGCACCTGCCGGCGGGCCTCCTGCTCCTCGTCGGCGGCGAGCGCGGAGACGCCGATGAGGGCGTACGGCCGGTCCAGCACGGCGGACGGCTGGAAGGACTCCCGGTACAGGTCCAGGGCCGGGACGGTGTTCTGCGCCGAGAAGTGGTGCGCGAAGGCGAAGGGCAGCCCGAGGACGCCGGCGAGGCGGGCGCTGAAGCCGGAGGAGCCGAGCAGCCAGACCGGCGGCCGGTGCGGGGACTGGACGCCGCCGGGGCTGGTCGCCTGGACCGGGCCCGGTACGGCGTGGATACGGCGGTAGCGGTGCCCGTCGGGGAAGTCGTCGTCGAGGAAGCGGGTCAGCTCGGCGAGTTGCTCGGGGAAGTCGTCGGCTCCCTCGTTCAGCCGGTCCGTGCGGCGCAGGGCGGCGGCCGTGGCGCCGTCCGTGCCGGGGGCGCGGCCGAGGCCGAGGTCGATCCGGCCCGGGGCCATCGCCTCCAGCGTGCCGAACTGCTCCGCGATCACCAGCGGGGCGTGGTTGGGCAGCATCACGCCGCCCGAGCCGAGCCGGACGCGGTCGGTGTGGGCGGCGAGGTGGGCCAGGATCACGGCGGGGGACGACGAGGCGACGCCCGGCATGGAGTGGTGCTCGGCGACCCAGTAGCGGTGGAACCCGCGGGCCTCCGCGAGACGGGCCAGCTCGACGCTGGTGCGCAGCGCGTCGGAGGCGGTACGGCCGGCCCCCACGGTGACCAGGTCCAGTACGGAGAGGGGGACGGGGGAGCTGCCCTGTGCGGCGCCGCGTATCCCGTCACCGGGTGCCTTCTCGCCGGGCGTCTCGCCGCCGGGTGTCACGTCTGCCGCCACGGTGGGGTGCCTCCTGCTGTGGGCCGTGTGCTGTCGTTCCGGCCCTAACAGGGGACTGTCTCCGGTTATTCCCCCGCGACGTCAGGCGGCCTGCGCCCAGTCGCTCCGCGCTCCGTCGCGCGGAGGTCGCCGCCTGGCCTTCTCGCGAGCCCGCAGGGCGATCCACGCGAGGGCGGCTCCAGCGGCCAGCCACCACGGCAGGGGCCACGCGGCGCCCCACCAGCCGGAGTGCGGGTGCAGGACGGCGTCCAGCGCGGCGGCGACCATGGCCAGGGCCAGACTCCAGCACAGCAGGCGGCCGGCGAGCTGGACAGCGCTTACAGGAGATCTGAGTGGGCCCGTTTCGGCCATCGGGGACCGTCCTTCACGGCACGACCGGCTGCGGATGTGGCCAGTGTGCACGGGAGGGGCAGCAGAAGGGGAACGCGCTTTCGGTCAACTCAAGTGGCGTACAACACACCGGAGGTGAACGTTCCTCACTTTCTGACGACCCACTTACTCCGTTACATCCCGATATGCCCCAATAAAGCGGTGGGACCGATTCCGGCCCCCTGCCCGGCGACCGCGCCGGGCAGGGGGCCGCCTCTCACGCCTGGACGATCGGCTCCCTCGTGAACAGCGCCCCCAGCTCCGGCGCGTTCACCCTGCGGTCGGCCAGGCGCAGGCACTCCCAGACCGTGACCTGGTTGGCGGTGAGGATCGGCTTGCCGAGTTCCTTCTCCAGGGCCGGGATGTGCGCGGCCGTGTGCAGGGCCGTGTCGGGGAGGAGGAGGGCCTCGGCGTCGGGATGGTCGGAGTTCCGGGCCAGGGCGAGGAGTTCGGCCTCGCCCCAGGTGCCGACCTCGGCGGCCGTGATGATGCCGGAGCTGTTGACCGACACGACCTCCACGCCGTCCGAGCGGAGGAACCGGGCGAAGAGCTGGGCCACGTCGTCCGGGTACGTCGCGCCGATCGCGACCCGTCGCGCACCCAGCTCCTTCACGGCGTGGGCGAAGGCGAAGGACGTCGAGGAGGCGGGCATGCCGGCCGTCTGCGCCAGGGAGCGGACCTGCTCCTGGGCGCCGTCCCAGCCGTAGACGAAGCTGCCGCTGGTGCAGGCCCAGACGACCGCTTCCGCGCCGGCGTGGCGGAGTTCCTGGACGCCCGCCGCGAGCCGCCCGGCGGAGCCCATCTCCAGCAGCGCGTCCACCCGGTGCGCGTCCTCACCGATATCGGTGTGCACCAGGTCCACCCGGATGTCGCTGCCCAGCAACTGCTCGATGCGCGGATAGTCGTCCTCGGCCGAGTGGCCCGGGTAGAGAAATCCCAGTGCTGTCATGTCCAGCCTTCCTGCTGCTGCTCTTCTTCCGGCACTACTGGGCCGGGGTCCACCCCCGGCGATCCGAGACCGGCACGCGCCTCCGGATTGATCAGCGCTTGATACGGTCCCACCGCACGGGTACCCAGCCGGCGCAGCGCAGCCCACATCGTCACTTGGTTGGCCGAGATCACCGGGATCCGCAGCTCGGCCTCCAGCTGCGGGATGACGTCGTAGGTGGGCAGGTTGGTACAGCTGATGAACAGGGCGTCGGCGTCGCCCCGTACGGCCTCCCGCGCCATGTCCACCACCTCCCGGTAGGGGACCTTCCAGATGTGCCGGGTCAGGCCCATGAAGGCACACCCGGAGATCGAGACGCCCGCCTGGGCGACGTACGCCTCCAGCGACTGGGTCACCGACACCGTGTACGGCGTCACCAGCGCCACCCGCCGCACGTCCAGCTCCACCAGGGCCTCCAGCAGCCCGCCCGACGTGGTGATCGCCGGTACGGCACCGGCCCGGCTCATCGCCTCGCACATCGCGCGCTCGCCCATGACGCCGCCGACGAAGCTGCCCGACGTACAGGCGTAGGCGATGACCTCGGGGGCGACCGCGTTGATGGTGCGGACCGCCTCGCTCAGCGTCTCGTGCTCGCTGACCAGGCGGGCGAGATCGAGGCTCACCTCGACCGGCACGAACGGTGTTCGTGTCATATGGAGGGAGACCTCGTCCGGCACCCAGCGCCACAGCTCGCGGTCGAGTGCGAAGTCGAAGGGGGCGACGACGCCGACCCCGCGCTGCGGGCTGGGCCCGCCGAGAAATGAGACGTCCATGCCAGGCACCGGCCTCACGCTGGGCAACTAGTGTGCAACGGATCGTGGGAACGCCCGTGTTGACGACGGTAGGTTCGGGTGCGAGCGTGGTCAATCCGTCCGGATCACTCCTTGGTCAACACCCGGTTAACTCGTTGTCACCGGTCGGGCCCCCTGGGGCCGGCCCGCCCCACCGCACGGCTGGAGAAACGGCTGCTCATGCCCACTCCCACCCTCCTCGTCCTGGACGCCGAACCCCTCCCCCGCCTCGGCCGCCTCACGGGCCGCGCCCGTATCGAACACACCGACGCGGCGGGTCTCGCCGAGCACCTGCCGCGCGCGGACGCGTTGCTGGTGTGGGACTTCACCTCGCGCGCCGTACGGGACGCCTGGCCGGGCGAGGGTCCGCGGCCACGCTGGGTGCATACGGCCAGCGCCGGGGTGGACCATCTGATGTGTCCGGAACTCGCCGCCTCCGACACCGTGGTGACGAACGCGCGCGGCATCTTCGACCAGCCGATCGCCGAGTACGTCGCCGCGCTCGTGCTGGCGATGGCCAAGGATCTGCCGCGGACGCTGGAGTTGCAGCGGGAACGCACCTGGCGGCACCGCGAGTCGCACAAGGTCGCCGGGGGCAAGGCCGTCGTGGTCGGCTCCGGACCGATCGGCCGGGCGATCGCCCGCACGCTGAAGGCGCTGGACATCACGACCGCACTGGTCGGCCGCGCCCCGCGCTCCGGCGTGCACGGCCCGGAGGACCTGGACCGGCTGCTGGCGCGCGCCGACTGGGTGATCGCGGCGGCACCGCTCACCGAGCAGACGCACGGCATGTTCGACGCCCGCCGCTTCGGCGTGATGCAGCCGTCCGCCCGGTTCATCAACATCGGCCGGGGCCAGCTGGTCGTCGAGGACGCGCTCGCCGACGCCCTCGCCAAGCACTGGATCGCGGGCGCCGCACTGGATGTCTTCGAGGCCGAACCCCTGACCCCCGACAGCCCGTTGTGGCAGCTCCCGGGCCTGATCGTGTCCCCGCACATGAGCGGCGACATCGTCGGCTGGCGGGACGAGCTCGGCGCCCAGTTCGTGGACCTGTACGAACTCTGGGCGAGCGGGGAGCCACTGAAGAACGTGGTCGACAAGCAGCGTGGGTACGTACCTGGTCACTGACGTTACTGGGAGGGTGAATGACCGAGCTCACCGACCTGACCGCCGTAAGGCTCCTCGACGGGTACCGCAAGGGCGAGTGGAGTCCCGTGGAGGCGACCCGGGCGGCGCTGGAGCGGGCCGAGGCGATCCAGCCGGAGGTGAACGCCTTCGTCCGGCTGACCGCCGAGGACGCGCTGGAGCGGGCCCGGGAGTCGGAGGAGCGATGGCGGCGCGGTGAGCCGCAGGGGCTGCTGGACGGGGTGCCCGTCACGGTGAAGGACATCCTGCTGCAGCGCGGCGCGCCGACCCTGCGCGGGTCGAAGGCCGTGGATCCGGCGGGGCGCTGGGACGAGGACGCCCCCTCCGTGGCGCGGCTGCGGGAGCACGGGGCGGTCTTCATCGGCAAGACGACGACACCCGAGTACGGCTGGAAGGGCGTGACGGACTCGCCGCTGAGTGGCGTGACGCGCAATCCGTACGACCCCTCGCGTACCGCCGGCGGGTCGAGCGGCGGCAGCGCGGCGGCCGTGGCGCTCGGCGCGGGGCCGCTGTCGCTGGGCACGGACGGCGGCGGCAGTGTCCGTATCCCCGCGTCGTTCTGCGGGATCTTCGCGCTGAAGCCGACGTACGGGCGGGTGCCGCTCTACCCGGCGAGCGCGTTCGGCACGCTGGCGCACGTCGGGCCGATGACCCGGGACGCGGCGGACTCGGCGCTGCTGATGGACGTGATCGGCCACCCGGACTCGCGCGACTGGTCGGCGCTCACGGCGCCGCCCGGTCCGTACACGGACGGTCTGGCGGGCGGGGTGCGCGGGCTGCGCGTGGCGTACTCGCCGTCGCTGGGCGGGCAGGTGGCGGTGCGTCCGGAGGTCGCCACGGCGGTGCGGCGGGCGGTGGAGCGGCTGGCGGAGCTCGGCGCGTACGTCACGGAGGCCGACCCGGATCTCACCGACCCGGTGGAGGCCTTCCACACCCTGTGGTTCAGCGGGGCGGCCCGGGTGACCCAGCATCTGGGGCCGCAGCAGCGGCAGTCGCTGGACCCGGGCCTCAGGGAGATCTGCGACCAGGGCGCCCGCTACTCGGCGCTGGACTATCTGGCCGCGGTGGACGTGCGGATGGACCACGGCCGCCGGATGGGCCGCTTCCACGACACCTACGACCTGCTCGTCACCCCGACCCTGCCGATCACGGCGTTCGAGGCGGGCGCCGAGGTGCCGAAGGGATCAGGCCACCGGCGCTGGACGGGCTGGACCCCGTTCACCTACCCGTTCAACATGACGCAGCAGCCCGCGGCGAGCGTGCCGGTCGGCGCCGACGGGGACGGTCTGCCGATCGGTCTGCAGCTCGTGGCCGCCCGGCACCGGGACGATCTGGTGCTGCGGGCGGCCCACGCGCTGTACGAGGCCGGCGTGGCGTCCGCCGGCCGGGTCAGGCCCTCCGGAAGCTGAGCGTCTCCCCCGCCGCTCCCGACCTCCACAGGTCGTTGCACGCCTCGGCCATGTTCTCCAGGCCGTCGACGACCTGGCCCCAGACGATGCCGGGGACCCAGCCGACATCGCCGTTCAGCAGCAGGTTGTTGCGCTCGTAGAACAGGGCCAGGTCGACGAGCGTGGTCCCGGCGCGGACCTCGCGGTCGTAGCCGTAGGACTTGGTCCCCAGCTCCGCCCCGGCGAAGGTGAAATAGCACAGATCGCCGGGGATTGGGGTGATTGTCGGGTTTTCCAGGGGTGGCTCGTTTTCCGCGAAGGGCGGGAAAAGAGCGTAGATCTCATTGCGTGCGTACTTCGCGTGGTAGACGTCCCCGGCCAGCGGAAGCGAATCCCAGACAGCCGCGCAGGTGATCGGCGCGCGGTCGTCCAGCAGCTTGGCCGTGCAGGTCACGTCACGCTTGACCAGCGAGAGTTCGATGAAGCGATCAGCCATGCCCTCCATGGGAGTGCCCCTGGGCTCCGGGGTCAAGAGCGCATCGGCAGTATGGGGGGCTTGAAAAGACCGGCATAACTCCGGTGCGGTCGGGTAGCCGCGCGCCCATGGCTCCACCACAGAGAAGCCCCCTCAGAATCCCGGAACCCACATCCCGGACGATGTCCGGGGCCGTGTCCGGTCCCACACGCCGATCGCTGCTCGCGGGGGTGGCGGCGCTCGGCGCGCTGGGCGCCTCCGGATGCAGCCGGGTCGCCACCGCCTCGGACGTCGAGGGCGGTGATCTCCTCGAACGGCTCCGGGCCGCGGGCGTCGTCCGTCTCGGCATCGCCGGCGAGATCCCGTTCGGATTCATCGACACGAACGGCAAGCTGACCGGTGAGGCGCCGGAGCTGGCCAAGGTGATCTTCAAGCGCCTCGGCGTGGACCGGGTGCAGCCCGTGCCGACTGAGTTCGGCTCGCTCATCCCGGGCCTGAACTCCCAGCAGTTCGACGTCGTCGCGGCCGGGATGTACGTCAACCCGGAGCGCTGCGAGCAGGTCATCTTCTCCGATCCCGACTACCAGATGCTCGACTCCTTCATCGTCCGCAAGGGCAACCCGATGGGGCTGCACAGCTACAAGGACGTCGTGGAGAAGAAGGCGAAGTTCGCCACCGGGACCGGCTACGCCGAGATCCAGTACGCCGTCGAGGCGGGGTACAAGGAGAGTGACATCCTCATCGTCCCGGACCAGGTCGCGGGCCTGAACGCGGTCGAGGCGGGGCGTGTGGACGTGTTCGCCGGTACGGCGCTCACCACCCGTGAGGTGGTGAAGAAGTCGTCCAAGGCGGAGGCGACCAAGCCCTTCACGCCGATCGTGGGCGGTAAGCCGCACGTCGACGGCGGCGCCTTCGCGTTCCGGCCGACCGAGACGAACCTGCGGGACGCCTTCAACGTCGAGCTGCGCAAGCTCAAGAAGAGCGGCGAACTGTTCCGCATCCTCAAGCCCTTCGGTTTCACCAAGGCCGAGATGACGGATCTGACCGCGAAGGAGCTGTGCGGCGGATGACCTCGGGACTCTGGGAACTCGTACTCAAGGGCGTGTGGACCACGGTCCAGCTGCTCGTCTGCAGCGCCCTGCTGGGCGCGGCCGTCTCCTTCGTGGTCGGCATCGCGCGCAGCCACCGGCTGAAGTTCGTCCGCTTCCTCGCGGGCTTCTACACCGAGGTCTTCCGCGGCACCTCCGCCCTGGTCATGATCTTCTGGGTGTTCTTCGTGCTGCCGGTCGCCTTCGGCTGGCAGCTCGTCCCGCTGTGGGCGGGCACGCTGGCGCTCGGGCTGACCTACGGCGCGTACGGCGCGGAGATCGTGCGCGGCGCGCTGACCGCGGTCGACCCCGCGCAGCAGGAAGGCGGGATCGCCCTCAGCTTCACGCCCTGGCAGCGGCTGCGGCTGATCCTGCTGCCGCAGGCCGTGCCGGAGATGATCCCGCCGTTCTCGAACCTGCTGATCGAGCTGCTCAAGGGCACCGCGCTGGTGTCGATCACCGGCATGGGCGACCTGACGTTCAGCGCGAACCTGGTGCGCCTCGCGCTACAGGAGAGCGCGGAGATCTACACGTACATCCTGCTCATCTACTTCGTGATCGCCTTCCTGCTCACCCGGGTCATGCGCGGTCTTGAGAAGAAGCTCAAGGCCGGGGTCGGGAAGAAGCCCGACGGCAAGACCCGGGCGCCTGAGCCGGTCGTGGTGGAGGGGGTCCGATGAACTGGGACTGGAGCGCGGTCTCCGACTTCATGCCGGACTTCTGGGAGGGCCTGCTGGTCACCCTCCAGATCCTGCTGTTCGGCTCGCTGATCTCGTTCGCGCTGGGCCTGGTGTGGGCGCTGCTGATGCGGGTGCCCTCGCGCTGGGTGACCTGGCCGGTCGGGGCGGTGACGGAGTTCGTCCGCAACACCCCGCTGCTGGTGCAGCTGTTCTTCCTGTTCTACGTGCTGCCCGAGTGGGGCCTGACCTTCTCGGCGCTGACCACCGGAATCTTCGCGATCGGGCTGCACTACTCGACGTACACGATGCAGGTCTACCGGGCCGGCATCGAGGCCGTGCCGGTCGGCCAGTGGGAGGCGGCGACGGCGCTGAACCTGCCGCTGCGGCGGACGTGGACCGCGGTGATCCTGCCGCAGGCGGTGCGCCGGGTGGTCCCCGCGCTCGGCAACTACGTCATCGCGATGCTCAAGGACACGCCGATGCTGATGGCGATCACCGTCCTGGAGATGCTCGGCCACGCGCGCCTGTTCTCGCAGGAGCACTTCCAGTTCACCGAGCCCCTCACGGTGATCGGCGTGGCCTTCATCGTCATTTCCTACCTGGCCTCCCTTGCCCTGCGAGCCCTGGAGCGACGCCTTGCCCACTGACACTCTCCCCAACCCCGGGGCCAACCCCGAGAAGAACCCCGCCGCCAAGAGCACCGGCGAGCTGATCCGGCTGGAACAGGTCACCAAGCGGTTCGGCCAGAACACCGTTCTGGACCACCTGGACTTCTCGGTCGACGCCGGCAAGCACGTCACCCTGATCGGGCCGTCCGGCTCCGGCAAGACCACGATCCTGCGGCTGCTGATGACCCTGCTCAAGCCCGACGAGGGCACGATCACGGTCGACGGGCAGAAGCTGTTCCCCGCCTCCGACAAGGAGGTGCGCGAGGTCCGCAAGAAGATCGGGATGGTGTTCCAGCAGTTCAACCTCTTCCCGAACATGACCGTGCTGCGCAACCTCACCGAGGCGCCGGTCACCGTCCTCGGCATGTCGAAGGACGAGGCGGTGGAGCGGGCCAAGGGCCTGCTGGACATGGTGGGCCTGTCCGACAAGTGCGACGCCCACCCCGCCCAGCTCTCCGGCGGGCAGCAGCAGCGTGTGGCGATCGCCCGGGCGCTGGCGATGCAGCCCCAGGTGCTGCTGCTGGACGAGGTGACCTCCGCGCTCGACCCGGAGCTGGTCGCGGGCGTGCTGGACCTGCTCCGTGACATCGCCCGCAGCACGGACATCACCATGCTCTGTGTGACCCACGAGATGAATTTCGCCCGGGACATCTCCGACCAGGTACTGATGTTCGACTCGGGCCGGGTCATCGAGTCGGGCCCGCCGGAGAAGATCTTCAGCGACCCGGAGCTGGACCGCACGAGGGAGTTCCTCAGCGCGGTTCTCTGACTACGGCCCGTGAACAGGGCCGACGCGGGACCGAGGCACGGCCGACGCCGGGCCCTCGGACCGGGGCATGCTCCTGGCATATGCCAGTGGGTCGATGCCCCGGCCCGGGGGCCCGGAATCTTGTCAACCCCCGCTCTCCACAACCCCTTTGCCGGTTATCGTGGAGGTGATTCGCTGTCCGGATTACGGCCAACAGCAAGCGCAGGGGGAGACCACCGTGGCGCTGAGGAACGAGCCGACCACCCCGTACCACTCGGCCCAGGAAGCCCTGCGCGTCCTGGAGACGGTGGCGCGAAACAGTTCGGGCGTCACCGACACCGAGCTCGCCCGGCGTACCGGCATCGGACCGGAGCGGCTCACCGCGCTGCTGCGCATGCTGCGCCGCGAGGGCTATGTCGAGCAGATCACCGACGGCGCGTACGTCACCGGCGAGACACTGACCCGCCTCGGCTCCGCCCGCCATCGCGAGCAGACCCTGTGTGACAAGCTCCAGCACACCCTCGACCGGCTGCGCGACTCGGTCGGCGCCGCCGTCTACATGAGCCGCTACGTCGACGGCGAGATCAGCGTCACCCAGTACGCCGACAGCCCGGCCACGCCCAAGGTCAACGAGTGGGTCGACTTCCGCTCCTCGGCCCACGCCACCGCGATAGGCAAGAGCCTGCTGACCCAGCTCGACCACGCCGGGCGCCGCGACCACCTCGCCCGGCACAAGATGGCCCGCCTCACCTCGCGCACCATCACCAGCGACCGGCTGCTGCTCTCCCGCCTCGAGGCCCAGCCGGCGACCGTGCCCGTCCTGGACCTCCAGGAGTACGCGGTCGGCACGGTCTGCGCGGCCGTCCCCATCACGGCCGGCTCCTCCGTCGGCTGCCTGGCCCTGTCCCTCCCGGTCGAGCACGCCCACCGCCTCCGCCAGGCCGCGGACGCCCTCAACCGCAACGCGGCCCCGGTCCTGCTGTCCATGGCGATCTAGCCACCGCCAGGTGGTCAGAAGCACCCCTGGAGACCGGGTAGTATTTTCCCGTCGCCCACCGCGGAACACGTTCCGCCGGCAGGCGCGAGTCATGCGCCGCTAGCTCAGTTGGTTAGAGCAGCTGACTCTTAATCAGCGGGTCCGGGGTTCGAGTCCCTGGCGGCGCACCGGTGAAGGGCCTCTCGTGGGAGCGAGAGGCCCTTCGGCGTGTTCGAGGTCCTCCCCGGTCAGCAGGCGGTAGGTGGCCTTCCCCGGCGGTCGCCACCACACCGGATCGGCGCACCGGAAGCCCTCCCGCCGTAGAGCCGCCCGGTGGATCTTGTTCGTGGCGGTGACCGGCATGCGGTCGGTCACCCGGACGAACCGGGGGGCCATCTTCGTCCCCAGGTCGGGCTGGGCGAGCAGGAACTCCGCGAAGGACAGCGGGTCGAAGCCGCCCGCGACCGTCGCCATCACCTGGTCGCCGGTCACCGGGTCCGGCACCGCGTACACACAGACCGCCGCCGCCCCCTCGTAGCGGGCGAGGATGTTCTCGATCATCGCGGCCGCCAGGTTCTCGCCGTCGACGCGAAGGCGGTCGTCGGTGCGCCCGGCGAAGTGGAGGTAGCCCTCGGCGTCCCGGCAGAAGAGGTCGCCCGTCCAGTACCAGCCGTCCCTGCGGCGCTCCGCCTCGGCGGCCGGATTGCGCCAGTAGCCCTCGAAGGGGCTGGGGCCCTGGTTGACCAGTTCGCCGATCGCCTCGTCCCCGTTGAGCAGCCGGCCCGCCGCGTCGAAGCGGGCGGGCGGGCACTCCCGGCCCGTCTCCGGGTCCAGGACCACCAGCCCGGGCGTCGCCCGCCCGACCGCTCCCGCCGGAGTGCCCGGCGACCACTGCACGGCTGCCCCGCCCTCCGACGAGCCGTACCCCTCGACCAGCCGCACCCCGAACCGCCGCTCGAACGCCGCCGCGTCCACCGCTCCCGCCTCCGTGCCGAAGCCCAGACGGAGCGGGTTGTCGCAGTCCTCGGGGTGCGGTTCGGTGGCCAGGACGTACTGGATCGCCCGGCCGACGTAAGTGAAGTACGTCGCCCCGTAGCGGCGTACGTCCGGCAGGAAGCGGGACGCCGAGAAGCGGCGGCGCAGTGCCACGGCCGCCCCGGTGACCAGGGCCGGGGCCCAGTCGGCGATCACCGCGTTGCCGTGGAACAGCGGCATGCAGACGTAGTGCACGTCGTCCGGGCCCAGGGAGAACTGGCCGGCCAGGGAGCGTCCGGCGGCGGCGAGGCGGCCCTGGGAGCAGAGGGCGGCCTTGGGCGCGCCCGTCGAGCCGGAGGTGAAGTAGAGCAGGAGCCGGTCGTGCGGGGCGGCGCGGGAGGTGTCGGGCCGGGCGCCGGCGTAGGGCGCCAGGAGGTCGGCGTAGTCCGCCGTGTCCGTCACCAGCAGGCGCACCCCGGGCAGGTCCACGCCCCGGAGCAACGGCAGGTGGGCCCGCTCGGTGACCAGGACGCGGCACTCGGTGTGCAGGATGTCCCGGGCCAGTTCGGGCCCCCGGCGGGTGGGGTTGATCCCGGCGACGGCGGCTCCCGCCAGAGCGGCCGCGCTCAGCCACATCGGGTACTCGGGGGTGTTGTCGAGCAGCACCCCGATGTGCGGCTCGGCGCCGGCCGGCAGCAGGTCGGCGAGGAGCGCCGCCCGGACGGCGGCCCCGGCCGCGACCTCGTGCCGTGTGAGCACCCCGCCCTCGAACCACAGCCCCGGCCGGTGGTCACCCCACCGCGCCGCCACGAGCTCCGCGACCGTGCGCCCCGTAGTGGCTCCCATGAGGGCGCACCGTAGCTGACGTATCGTCAGATGTGGAGCGCTACGGCAGCGGCGACTCGCCCACGGCGGAGAACATCGCGTATGTCACGGCCATGAAGCCGAGGAGGAAGAGGATGAACGTGCCGAGGAAGGCGAGCAGACATCCGGTGCCCAACGCCAGCTTCCCCCGTGCCGGGGGCCTGGCCGTGGCGCGCTCCGGGCGGTCGGCCGGGTAGTGCACGGTGACGATGTCGCCCTCCAGGGTCGTCCCCGGCCCGCCCTGCTCCTCGAACCGGACGCCGCGACCCTCGCGCGTGGTGAACTCGTAGACGTGGTGCAGGGTCGTGCGCACCGAGCTGTCGCCGCCGCCACTCGTCGTGGTGTACGTCCGCAGACAGCGCGCCTCGGCGGTCAGGCCGCTGTTCCAGGCGCGGCTGACCCGCACGGAGCGGCGGATCACCGCGACCACGGCGCAGGAAGCCACCGCGATCATGAGCGTGGGCACGATGTAGAACAAGACTTCCATGAGCTCCCCCGAAGGCCCCGCGCGGCCTTCGATCGGCCGGCGTGGGAGGAAGTTACCCACACCGGCCGCACCGGTGACTCAAGGGAAGCTCAGAACGTCACGTCCGAGCACGCGTAGAACGCGTTGGCCGTGTCGGCGATCGTCCATACGGCGACGATGACATGACGGCCGCTCAGCCCGGACGGCAGCCTGCCGCTGTGGGAGAGCGTCTGCGGTGGCCGCTGGCCGTTGTACGGGACCGTGAAGAACGGTGTGAGGTTGAGGTCGGACCGGGCCAGGTTGTGGTTCTGGTTCCAGCCCGGCTTGGTGACGTAGTACCGGAAGTCGGTCGTGGCGTGCATGGCCGTGAACTGCCAGCGGAACGTGTAGTTCTGGCCGCCCGTCACCTTCGTGGCCGGCCAGGCGCCGCCGGACGGGGTGCGCGGTGCGCTGAGCTGGCCGAAGTGGCCGAGGCCGGCGTTGCAGATCTGCCCGTCGGCCGGGCCGGACGCCGGGAAGCCCTTCGGGCCCTCGACGCTCTGCGGCTCCCACTGGATGGATCCGCAGTTGGTCACGGTGCCGTTCTGGCAGAGCTTCTGCCTGCTGATGGGGAGGTCGGTGTAGCCGTGGCCGCTGGCGCCGCCGGAGGAGAGTACGAGGGCTCCGGTCGTGGCCAGTCCCACCGCGGCTGCGGACAACTTGGTCCTTGTGCGCATGCTGCCGCTCCTGGAGAACGTGGGGGATGTTCAGTGAGCCGTGCAGGTAGGTCTAGACCAAGTCTGAATGTAGGGACGTTAGTTGAACATGTCCATACCAATCACGGAGACGTTTCCCCGCGCCCCGCGCAGAACGCCACCGTCAGGTCCTTCACCAGCGCCTTCCGCTCGTGGTCGTCGAGTTCGACCAGACCCCGCATGGTCAGCCGGGTCACCGTGTCCTCCACCGAGTCCACGACCGAGGTGAGCACGCTCGCCCGGTGCTGGGCGTCCAGCGCGGAGATCCGGCGGCGGTGCAGCGCGGCGGCGACCTCGGGGTCGTACTCCGCCCGGAGCGGCTGCACCGAGAACACCTCCAGGCCGACCGGGGCCGCCTCCCCCGACACCAGCCGGGTCAGCACCTCGGCCGCCGCCTCCCCGGCTCCCTTCGAGCCGCCCGGCATCGCCACCGGCACCCGGGCCAGCGCCGCCTCGACGCACTCGCGCAGGTACGCCTCGTGGTCCTCGACGCCCAGCGCGGCCCGCGCCGTGTCCCGCACCCGCCACACCACCAGGACGACCACCCGCAGCGCGACCCCGTGCGCGTCGGTCGCGGGCACCGGCTCGCTGCGCCAGTGCCGCAGCCGTACGTCCACCCGGCGGCGCAGCAGCAGCGGGTTGACCCAGAGCAGGCCCGAGCGCCGGACGGTCCCCCGGTAGCGGCCGAACAGATCCAGCACCCAGGCCCGCCCGGTCCTCCCCCGGGCCAGCCCGCCGAACCCGAACAGCGCGAGCGCCCCGGTTCCCGCGTACGCCGCCCACTGAGCGGGACCGAGCCCGGCCCCGGCGTGGGCGCGCAGCCGCAGCGCCTCCACCGCGAGCGGCGGCAGCACCCCGGCCCACCAGGAGGTGGCCACGCACCCGGCCGCCCCGCACACTCCGGCCAGCACGCCCGCCGCACCGGGCAGGACCCGCGCGGTCCGCTCCACCAGGTCGGGGTCGGCCTCCGGCACCGGACGCGGCGTCAGTGCGGCCGGGCGGCTGAGCCGCGGCTGTTCCCCCGTGCCCTGCCGGCGGCCGACGACCGCCGGCTTCAGCGCCACCGGCGCCGGGCCGGGGTCGTCGCGGAACAGCAGATGGACGGGGATCTCGGTGGTCGACTCGTTTTGGATGAGCCGGACGGCCCTGGCCGGCCCCTCGGCCGGTCCGTCGGGCTCGGACGTGTGGGAAGTGGTCGTGGTCATGCGTGCCTCCAGCCTCCGCGCCAGATGCGTCACAACGGGTGGGCCCCCCGTGCCGAGAGTGCCAGGAGTGCTACGAGAACAGCCGCCGCCAGGTCTCCGGCCCCGGGAAGCCGTCCGCCGCCCCGCCGCGCCAGCCCTGGGAACGCTGGAAGGCCTGGACGGCTCGCCGGTCCGACTCGCCCCAGCGCGGCCCCGGCCGCTCCGGGTAGAACCTGCCGAACCCCTTCCGCACCAGTTGCCTGCCCAGCCGGGTGACATACGGGTTGCTCGCACCGGGCCGGAACATCGCCCGCCCCGGGTAGCCGGGGACACCGTGGGAGGAGGGCGGCGGCCCGGCCTGCGCAGCGGTGACGTCCTTGCCCCTGCCCGAGACCAGCAGCTCCCAGGTGCGCGGGCCGGGCAGCCCGTCGGCGTCCGCGCCCTTCCAGCCCTGGGCCCGCTGGAAGGCCCGGGTCGCCCGCCGGTGGTCGTCCGACCAGCGCGGCCCCGGCTCCGAGGAGTAGGAGGCGCCCGCGCCGCGCGCGACGAGCATGCGGCCGAGCTGCGTGACGTACTTGTTGTCCGCGCCGGGGCCGAAATACGTCGCTCCCGGGTACGGCGTGGCCGCCGGCGCGCCCGGCAGCCCCCTGTCCTTCGCCGGGGCCGGCTGCTCCTCCTGCGCGGTGACGCCCTTGTAGCGGTAGGGGACGTACCGGTCGGAGTCGCTCGTGTAGGCGTACGGGGTGGTCTGCCGGCGGGCGTGCGGGCGGGCCTGCTCGTACGCCGTGTAGGACGTGTGCTTCGTGTTCGTCCAGCCGCCGAAAATGACGACGTGCGAGCCGCTCTCCGGGTTGGCCGGATTATGGAACAGCAGAATGTCGCCCGGCTGGAGTTCCTCCTTGGAAATCCGTTCACCGAATTGGGCGAGGCTGCCGGTCCATTCGTTTCCGGGCAGCTTCCAGGCCATGGATACATAGCCCGAGCAGTCCTGCCGGTAACCGTCGGACCAGTACGCGTTCATGTTGTACGGCACTTTGGCGGCGACCCAGGTCTTGGCCCGGTCGATGATCTCCGTACGGGTGATGGCGGCGAGCTCGACGGAGTCGGAGGGCTTGCCCTGACGGCCGTCCGAACCGTGCAGCGGGGCCGTGTCACCCTGCGGGGTCTCGGGATCTTCATCTGCGAAAACACCCGATCGGTGGGGTGCCTGCGGGGCGGCGGCGGCCGGTACGGCATGACCCGCCCCGAGTGCGGCGGCGGCCACGGCGGCCAGGGCGAGAGCCCGGTGCGCAGCCGGATGGGTGGTGGTGCGACCGGCCGGGGAACGCGGCAGGACACGGCGCCAGTGGACGCAGCCGGGGCAGTCGCAGTCGCCCCCGGGGTCGAATTCCTCGAATACCGGCGACTTCATGCGATTCCCCTCACAGTTCCGGCGGAAAATGGCGGCGCGCGGTGCAGCCCCGGGCGCGCGCCGTCAGTTTCTCAACTGTCTTCCGCACTCGCATGCTGACGGTCCGAATGATGTAACCGGCCCCCTTGCCGGGACGGCCCCCGGTCGCGGGCCGGTGGTCCGGAGCACCTCCTGACGTCCGGTAGAGTTACGACGTCAGCGCGCGCCGCTAGCTCAGTTGGTTAGAGCAGCTGACTCTTAATCAGCGGGTCCGGGGTTCGAGTCCCTGGCGGCGCACGATGCCGGTGGCGGCTTGTGTTCGCGGAAAGCGCGAACACAAGCCGCCACCGTCTTTTCTGCGCGGCTTCGCCGCGCGCCGTGGGGGCTCCGCCACCCACACCCCCTTTCCCCCGGCATCGCGGCGAGCCGACGAAGAGAAGCCCGGCGCGGCGCAGTCACACCGACCGGAAGAGGCCCCTCACGGAGCGGGGGCCTTCTTGTATCTCCCCGGGCCCTCATGGCCTGCCTGGCCGGAACCCGGTGCACCGCGCGATTGGCCGGATACCCTCTCGCCATGGCAGCGCGTGACCTACAGGAGCGGATCAAGAAGCTCATCCTCGACCGCCGGCTGGCCTCCGGGGCCCCGCTGCCGACCGAGCCGGAGCTGATGGAGTACCTCGGCGCGAGCCGGAACTCGGTGCGGGAGGCGCTGAAGGCCCTCCAGGCGATGGGCATCGTGGAGATCCGGCACGGGTTCGGGACGTACGTCGGCCCGATGTCTCTCGCGCCGATGATCGAGGGCCTCGCCTTCCGCACGGTCGCGGGGCACTACCGGGGCGAGGACTCCCTGCTCCAGCTGCTCGAACTGCGCGAGGCGGTGGAGACAGGGCTCGTCTCGCGGCTCGCGGGGCGGATACCGGATGCGGACCTCGTTGAACTGGACGCGCTCGCCGACCGTATGGAAGAGGAGGCCGCGCGCGGAGCCGGCCTCGCCGAGACCGACCGGGCCTTCCACGCCACCCTCTACCGAGGGCTGGACAACGCGCTGCTGTGCGAGGTCCTGGAGGCGTTCTGGGACGCCTTCCACCGCGTCCGTACGGACCTGGGGGGCGAGCCGCAGGACCCGAAGGTCACCTGCCGGCAGCACCGGGAGATCCTCGACGCGGTCCGGTCCGGCGACTCGATGCGGGCGGAGGAGGCCATAAGGGAGCACTTCGGCAATATTCGCGCCCGTCTGTCCACAACGGCTCCACAGAGTCCCCACACGCGTCACAATGAACGCGTATGACCGGTAAACACCGTGTTTCGCATCTTGCGATCATGATGAACGCCATAGAACCCTGGTTATCTGGTTTTTCAAGGTGCCGCGGATTCGCGGCAGTTGGGGGGCAGGAGAACCGGTTGCCGGCCGGGCGGGCGTAGGGACCCCGTTCATGGAGCGATGCCGAGGGGGGCATCATGCAACCGGAAGGTCGCGTTGCCGTGTCTATAGGGTGTGGATGACGTGGTGACAGCGATCCACCACTGGTACGTCTGTGAAGGTCGAGGGGGACCTTCATTGACGGAAGGAAAGCGACGAAACACGCGGCTGTCCGCGTGTGGGGGGATGACTCATGACGTCGAGGCCCACGGGTGCCCGGCAGGACCACGACCCGTCCCAGACCACTCAGCTCAGGGTGCCGGGGCACCGGATGAGCACGACGGGGACATTCCGGCGGATCAAGAAGAATCTGCCGAGATACGACTACGAGCACTACAGCCGGCTCGCGGGTCCCCTCACCCAGCCTGATCCGAACAAGCCGTACAAGGTGCAGTACCGCTCGCTCATCTCGCAGGAGCCGCACCGCATCAGAGTCGCCCTGATGCTGGCCGCGGCCCCGGTGCTGTCCCTGGTCCTGCTGTTCTGGCTGCTCCAGCCCGAGCACTGGACCGAACGCGACTACCCGGCCTTCGACTGGCTGCCCGCGCTCGACATGGTCATGCTCGTCTCGATCGGCCTGATCGAGTTCTTCCGCTGCATGAACGTGCTGTCGAACGCGCACGCCACGCTGGTCGCCCGCGACCCGATCCCGGTGGTGCCGGAGACCGGCACCCGCGTGGCCTTCCTCACCTCCTTCGTGCCCGGCAAGGAGCCGCTGGAGATGGTGACGAAGACCCTGGAGGCGGCCGTGAAGATCCGCCACCGGGGCCTGATGCACGTCTGGCTGCTCGACGAGGGTGACGACCCCGATGTGAAGGCGGTCTGCGAGCGCCTCGGTGTGCACCACTTCTCCCGCAAGGGCGTCGCGAAGTGGAACCAGGCCAAGGGCCCGCACCGCGCCAAGACCAAGCACGGCAACTACAACGCCTGGCTCGAGGCGCACGGCGACGACTACGACTTCTTCGCCTCGGTCGACACCGACCACGTGCCGCTGCCCAACTACCTGGAGCGGATGCTCGGCTTCTTCCGCGACCCGGACGTCGGCTTCGTCATCGGCCCGCAGGTCTACGGCAACTACGACAACCCCATCACCAAGGCCGCCGAGTCGCAGCAGTTCCTCTTCCACGCGCTGATCCAGCGCGCGGGCAACCGCTACGGCTCCCCCATGTTCGTCGGCACGTCCAACGCCGTGCGCATCAAGGCGCTCAAGCAGATCGGCGGTCTGTACGACTCGATCACCGAGGACATGGCGACCGGCTTCGAGATGCACCGCCACAAGAACCCGGCCACGGGCCGCAAGTGGCGCTCGGTCTACACGCCGGACGTGCTCGCGGTCGGTGAGGGCCCGAGCGCCTGGACGGACTTCTTCACCCAGCAGATGCGCTGGTCGCGAGGGACGTACGAGACGATCATCGGGCAGTACTGGAAGGGCTGGTACTCGCTGCCGCCGAGCAAGCTCTTCAACTACACGATGATGATCATCTTCTACCCGATGTCGGCCATGAACTGGATCCTGGCGGCGCTGAGCTGCTGCCTGTTCCTCGGCCTGGGCGCCTCGGGTGTGAACATCGACCCGGCGGTCTGGCTGATGCTCTACGGCAACGCCTCCGCCCTGCAGATCGGCCTGTACGTCTGGAACCGCCGGCACAACGTCTCGCCGCACGAGCCCGAGGGCTCCGGCGGTGTGGCCGGCATGGTGATGTCCGCGCTGTCGGCGCCGCTGTACGCGAAGGCGCTGGTCGACTCCGTGCTGCGGCGCAAGAGCAAGTTCGTGGTCACGCCCAAGGGCGACTCCGCGAGCCCCGACCGCTGGTTCGGGACGTTCCGCTACCACTGGTACTTCGTCGCGATCTTCGGCGGGTCGATCGCCGCCGGCTTCGTCTTCGGCCACGCCCACCCCGCGATGATCATCTGGGCGACGTTCGCGCTGCTGATCACCGCCTCGCCGGTCTTCGCCTGGCGCTGGCAGCTGAAGCAGGACGCGAAGAAGCCCGCCGGACCCGCCGCGGAGCAGCCGCAGGACTCCGCGGGGCCGCACCGGACGCAGCCGCTGCCGATCCCGCAGCAGCCGACGTCGACGTCGCACGCCCCGCAGCACAAGCCCAGTTGGGCCGCCGGTCCCGGCGGTCACGGGGAGGTCGGGGGATCCGACCAGACCATGCAGATCGCCCTTGGTGGACTTGGGGGACGTAAGGAATGAACGACCGTGCAGGCCGCCGCCGGGCCCGTCGACTCGCGATCGGCACGGCGGTGGTACTCGCGCTGGCCGGGATGAACGGGCCGTGGCTCTACCGCTTCGGCAGCGAGAAATACCACCAGTACACAATCAACAAGCCGGAGTACAAGGCCGCGAACGGCAAGTGGGAGATCGTCGATTTCCCCGAGGAATACCGGCAGAACACCATCCACGCGGCGCTGCTGCGCACCGGCAAGGTGCTGCTCGTCGCGGGGTCGGGAAACAACCAGGACAACTTCGACGCGAAGAAGTTCGACACCCGGATCTGGGACCCCGTCAAGGGCACCGTCAAGAAGGTCCCGACGCCCGCCGACCTGTTCTGCACCGGCCACACCCAGCTCGCCAACGGCAATCTGCTGATCGCGGGCGGCACCAAGCGGTACGAGAAGCTCAAAGGTGACGTCACCAAGGCCGGCGGCCTGATGATCGTCCACAACGAGAACCCGGACGAGCCGATCACCCTGCCCGCGGGCACCAGATTCACGGGCAAGGAGAACGGCAAGACCTTCGTCTCGAAGGACCCGGTGCTGGTACCGCGCGCGAAGAAGGTCTTCGACAAGGCGACCGGAAAGTTCCTGCGCAACGACCCGGGTCTCGGCCGTATCTACGTCGAGGCCCAGAAGCGCGGGCAGAAGTACGAGACGGGCACGCAGGACAACTACAAGGTGCACGGCCTGAAGGGCGCCGACGCCAAGAACACCTACGGCATCGCGCAGAAGCTCGCCCTCGACAAGAAGGACTTCCAGGGCATCCGGGACGCCTTCGAGTTCGACCCGGTCGCCGAGAAGTACATCAAGGTCGACCCGATGAAGGAGGCCCGCTGGTACCCGACGCTCACCACCCTGAGCGACGGGAAGATCCTCAGCGTCTCCGGCCTCGACGACATCGGGCAGCTCGTCCCGGGCAAGAACGAGGTCTTCGACCCGAAGACCAAGAAGTGGACCTACACGGACAAGGTCCGCCAGTTCCCGACCTACCCGGCGCTGTTCCTCATGCAGAACGGCAAGATCTTCTACTCGGGCTCCAACGCGGGCTACGGGCCGGACGACGTGGGCCGTGAGCCGGGCGTCTGGGACGTGGAGACCAACCGGTTCAAGAAGATCCCGGGGCTGAGCGATCCCACGCTCATGGAGACGTCCGGCACGGTGCTGCTGCCGCCCGCGCAGGACGAGAGGTACATGGTGGTCGGCGGCGGTGGCGTCGGCGAGTCCGAGGAGTCCAGCGAGAAGACCCGGATCGTCGACCTGAAGGAAGCGGACCCGGGCTTCGAGGACGGCCCGTCCCTGGAGAAGGGCACCCGCTACCCGAACGCCTCGATCCTGCCCGACGACAACGTGCTGATCTCCGGCGGCTCGGAGGACTACCGGGGTCGCGGCGACTCCAACATCTTCCAGGCGCACCTCTACGAGACGGAGAAGAACGAGCTCAAGCGGGTCGCCGACCCGCTGGTGGGCCGCAACTACCACTCCGGGTCGATCCTGCTGCCCGACGGCCGTCTGATGTTCTTCGGCTCGGACTCGCTGTACGGCGACGCGGCCAACACCAAGCCGGGCGAGTTCGAGCAGCGCATCGAGATCTACACGCCGCCGTACCTCTACGGCGACGGGGAGCGGCCCTCGCTGTCCGGCGGGCCGCAGACCATCGAGCGCGGCGGGACGGGGACGTTCACCTCGTCGAGCGCGTCCAAGGTCAAGAAGGTCCGGCTGATCCGGCCGAGTGCCGCCACCCATGTCACGGACGTCGACCAGCGGTCGATCGCCCTGGACTTCAAGGCGTCCGGCGACAAGCTGACCGTGACCGTCCCGAAGAACCGGAACCTGGTCCAGGCGGGCTGGTACATGCTGTTCGTGACGGACGACAAGGGAACGCCGAGCAAGGCCCAGTGGGTCAAGGTGCCGTAGCTCTTCATGGCATGCAGGAAGGGGCGCTCTCCCGTGTGGAGAGCGCCCCTTCCGTCTGCCCGGGCCGGCCTAGGAGCTGGCCTTGGTCAGCTTCAGCGCGTAGTCCGACCACCACTGGCCCGCCTTGGGGCCGCCCTTGCACTCGCCGTCCGACTCGCCGGGGCGCTTGACCCACAGATAGGCGTCGACCAGCGGGTCGGCCGTCTTCGTCGTGGGCGTCTCGCCCAGCGCGCGGCCCGGCGGGTTGCACCAGCGCTCGTCCGGGTTGCCCTGGGTGTAGGGGCCCTTGCCGTTGCGGCTGGTGTCGATGACGAAGTGCTTGCCCCCGACCTTGGCGGAGAGCTGCTTGCCGTAGGCGATGGACTTGTCGGTGGCGTAGAAGTTGGAGACGTTGACGGAGAAACCGTCGGCCTGTTCGATGCCGGCCCGGTTCAGGGGCTCGAAGATCTGGTCGGGGTGCCCCCAGCCGGCGTTGCCCGCGTCCAGGTACACCTTCGTGTTCTTCAGCGACTTCAGCTTGGCGACGGCACCCTTGAGGAGGTCGTAGCGCTCCTCGTGGAACTGCTCCGGGGTGCAGCCGTCGACGAGGTGCAGCAGGGCGTCCGGTTCCAGGATGACGGTGGACGACCGGTCGCCGATGCCCGCCGCCACGCCGTCGAGCCACTCCCGGTAGGCATTGCCGTCGGCGGCGCCGCCCTGGGAGTACTGGCCGCAGTCGCGGTGCGGGATGTTGTAGAGCACGAGCAGAGCCGTACGGCCGGCCTTGTCGGCGGCCTCGGTGAAGCCCCGGGTCTGTTCCTCGGGGTTGTCCGGGCCGACCCACTCGGCGACGGGCTGCTCGGCGATCTTGCGGATCTGCTCGGCCTCCCGGTCCTTGCCGGACTTCGCCAGCGCGGCGACCTGCTGGGCCGCGGTGCCGTCCGGGTTGACCCAGAAGGGGACTCTGTCCTTGGGCTGTTGGGTGATCCCGGCGCCCGCGTCCGCGCCGCCGTCCGGTTCGTCTCCTCCGTCGGAGGAGGAACACCCCGTGATCAGCAGTGCCGCCCCCAGCACCACTGCGGACATCCGCCTCCAGGCGGCCGTCCCGGCCCCCCTGCTGCCGTACATCCAACTCCCCCTTGGGTGCACCGTTCCAAGTCTCAATCCTGACATACGTCCCGCGACACCCACGAGCCGGAACCCACCTGGGCGGATGACGCAGAGCCACCGTATCGGGACGTGACGTCATTCAACCTCTAGGCCCGGGCGGCCCTTTGGTTCTACAGTCTTCCCAGCACGACCCGGCCTCCGGCCAGAGTTTCACCCACCGTGGCTCCCGTGGCCTCCCGCGCGGTTCGCCGGGCTATTCCCGCAGCCCGTGCGCGCGTGGTCGAGGACCGGCCCGGTCGTCGACTTCAGGGGGAGCGGGTCGCCGGCCGGGTCAGGTGGACCATCTCCATTACAGACCCGTACCGGTGAGGTACGCCGAGACCACCACGTTCGCCGTATAGCCGCCGGTCGTGCGGTCGAAGCTGCCGCCGCAGGTGACCAGCCGCAGTTCGGCCCGGCCCGAGCGGCGGGGGCCGTAGGCCTGGTGGGCGTCGAAGCGGTCGCGGGTGAGGACCTGGACGGACTCGACGGTGAACTCGGCGACCTTGGTGTCGGCCCGGATCACCCGGATCGTCTGGCCCGGCCGCAGAGCACTGACCTTGTAGAAGACGGCGGGCCGGGTCTCGCTGTCGACGTGACCGACCAGCAGCGCGGTCCCCGGCGCCCCGGGTGCCACCCCGCCCGCGTACCAGCCGACCACGCCCGGCTGGTCGTACGGCGGCGGATCGAGCGCCCCGCGCCGGTCCAGGCCGCGCGCCACCACCGGTGCCTGGACGCCGATGCCGGGGATGTCGACGCGTTGCGGCAGGGCGTCGCCCAGCGGGCGGTGCGCCGGGGGCAGCTTCACGTCCGGGGGGCGTCCGGCCGCTGCCATGTCGCCCGTGGTGGGCGCGGAGATGCCGTGCCGTACGTCGGTCACCTCACGGCCCCAGAGCCACAGCCCGAGCAGCAGCACCACCCAGGCGACACCGGCCAGCAGGCGGCCGGTGCCCGAGGGGCGGGTGCGCGCCCGGTCCGGGTCGAGGTCGGACATGGCCGGTCAGTCCGTTCCGCGCTTCCGGCGGACACTGCCGAGCGCGACGGCCACCGCGGCCACGCCCGCGAGGACCAGGCCGGTCACGGTCTGCGCGGTGCCGGGCCCGGTGCGGCGGTCCTCGGCGGCGACGAGGTGGGCGGCGCCGCCCCCGCCCGCTTCGACGGGGGCGATGGGGGACGCGTGTGCGCTGGGCCGCTCGGAGGGGGACCACTGGCCATCGTCTACGAGTTCGGGCTTGGGCGAGGGCCCGCCGCCCTCGGGCAGGGGCTGCCGGCCGCCCGTCCCGGGCGCGGGTGGCTGCCCGGCGGCTCCGGCCGCGGCCCTGGGGGCGGGCGAGCCCTCACTCTCCTGGCTCTCGCGGCTCTCGCGGACGGTGAACGTGCCGGTCCGTTCGGCGCCCCCGCAGGTGATCCTCACGGGGTAGGTCCCCGCCTTGAGCGTGGAGGGGACGCGGCTCTCGCCGATGAGTTCGCCGCCGGTGACGGTGAGCGGGACGTCCGCGACGAACGCCGCCGAGGCGGCGACGGCCGTCCGCGCCGCGCAGCCGGTCACGCGCAGCACGACGTCACTGCCGGGTGCGGGGGTCGCCGGGGTCACCGAGACGCCCCCGGCGTCCGCCGCGAACGCCGTCGGGGCGAGGGCGGCCTGGGTGAAGGCGGCGGCGACCAGGACACTCGTGCGGAGAGTGACTCTCAGGGAACCCATCGTGAACCTCCAGATGCCTGGAGCCTCCCCCGCACGACGGGTCACCGCATCCTCAGGGACGCGGCGACTGCTCCGAACGGGTGGCGACGGGTTTGGGCGCCGGTACGCCGCCTCCTCAGACCCGGTCGACGAGGTCCGCGATCGAGTCCAGGACCTGCGAGGGCCGGTACGGGAAGTCCTCCACCTGGTCGGGCCGGGTCAGGCCGGTGAGCACGAGGAACGTCTGCATCCCGGCCTCCATGCCGGCCAGCACGTCGGTGTCCATCCGGTCACCGATCATCGCGCTCGACTCGGAGTGCGCCCCGATGGCGTTCAGCCCGGTCCGCATCATCAGGGGGTTCGGCTTGCCCGCGAAGTACGGCTTCTTGCCGGTCGCCTGGGTGATCAGGGCCGCCACCGCGCCGGTCGCGGGCAGCGGGCCCTCGGTGGAGGGGCCGGTCTCGTCGGGGTTGGTGCAGATGAAGCGGGCGCCGCCGAGGATGAGCCGCACCGCCTTCGTCATGGCCTCGAAGGAGTACGTGCGGGTCTCACCGAGGACGACGTAGTCCGGCTCGTGGTCGGTCAGGATGTAGCCGATGTCGTGCAGCGCGGTGGTCAGCCCAGCCTCGCCGATGACGTACGCCGATCCGCCCGGCCGCTGGTCGTCCAGGAACTGGGCGGTGGCCAGGGCCGAGGTCCAGATGCTCTCGATCGGCACGTCCAGGCCCATCCGGCGCAGCCGGGCGTGCAGGTCGCGCGGGGTGTACATCGAGTTGTTGGTGAGGACCAGGAAGGGCTTCCCGGACTCACGCAGCTTCTTCAGGAAGGCGTCGGCGCCGGGGATCGGTACGCCCTCGTGGATGAGCACACCGTCCATGTCGGTGAGCCACGACTCGATGGGCTTGCGGTCTGCCATGTGCGGGATCTCCTGCCGTACGCGTCCGGTCCAGCGTGCGACCCAGCCTAAACAGTGGCCGGATCATGTGGAATGGGCCGGTCACGCCGTCCCGAAGGGCGGGACGGAGGCTCAGCGGCGCCGGCGCGCGAGGAGCAGTACCCCGCCCCCCGTGAGCATCAGCGCCGCCGCGGCCGCGGCGACCCGGACGCCGATGCCGGTGCGGGCGAGTTCCTCGGCGAACGGGAAGCGGTCCTCGCGGGGCGGGACGGAGGCCTCGGGCCGCGGCTCGGTCTCCGGCTGGGAGTCGGTGCCGCCGTCGGTCTCCTCGTCACCACCGTCGACCGGCGCGTCGCTGTCGATGCCGAACCGGTAGTCGTTGGACTGCCCGACCCAGTCGCCGTCGTCGTCGTGCCGCTGTACGACGGCGGCGTTGGCGGTGACGTCGTTGGGCACGGCGTCCGAGGTGACCGCGAGCCGCACCTTCACGGTGACGGTCTTCCCCGGCCCGACGGTGAACCCGGCGAACCGGCCCTCGTCGTCGGCCAGCGCCCCGACGAGCTCGTCCTCACCGGTCTTCTCGAACCGCACGGTGTGGGGCCGCGCCCCCTCGAAGAACTCCAGCCGGGGCTGGGACGCGTCCAGGGCCCGCTTGTCGTCCACGAGCACGACGACGGGATGGATCCCGGTGCAGGTCCGGTCGGTCGTGTTGGTCAGGTCGAGGTACCAGGTCCCGTACCCGCCCCCGGCCGCGTAGGAGTCCGGCCCGCCGTGGATGCGGGTGGTGAGCGGGAAGGTGTGGTCGTCGGGCGCGGCGCAGGCGGGCGCCGGATCGTCCGCGTACGCCGGGTGAGCACCGGGGAGCAGGACGGCGGCTGCCGCCGCCAGGCAGAGGTGAGCGGGCGTGCAGAGTCGCATGGAGATGTGACATTGCCGGATGTGGGCGTTCGCGAGCGACGCGGCCCGGAATGGCCCCCGGACGGCGGTGCGAATCCGCCCGGTCGGCGGACAGCCGGCCCCCGGGAGCGGGTCTCAGGCCGTGCCGCTCCTCCCTCCGGCACGGAGCATGCGGACGACGGCCGCGTTGCCGGCGCACCGCTGGGCGTGCCGGAGATGCTCGACGACCTTGGGGTCGGGTGGTTTCCGCGCCGGCGGCATCCGCGTTCCCGTTCAGCGGCGCAGGGTCAGCGTGAGCGTGGCGCCCAGGAACCCGTTGTCGGCGGAGCCGGTCCAGCCCTCGTGCCAGGTCCGGCCGGCCTCCTTGCCGTACATCCGGAAGTACCAGAGCGGATCGTTGCGGTCGAGGGTCGGCATGCTGTCGTCGTGCTGTTCGCGCGCGTAGTTCTCCATGGTGATGTAGTCGCTGCCGCTCGCGGCGACCACACCGCCGTAGTGGTAGTCCATGTGGTTGTCGGAGCCTTCGCGCCGGGCCTCCTTGCGCGTCTCGTGCTGCTCGGCGTCCGGCCGTGCCATGGTCACCATGCCGTCGCCGACCCTGGGAATGGCGGCGTGCTGGTTGGCCTCCAGGTCCTGCAGCACCCGTTCGGCGTTCTCGGGGGACTCCCGGACCAGCTGCTGGAAGCGGCCGCTCATGCCGAAGGTGATCTGGTCGTATCCGGCCGGGTCGCCGCCGTCGATGGCCTCCTGGAACTTCCCCTGCCAGCCGCCGCCGGGCTCCATGCGCACGAGGAACTTCTCGATCGTCTCCCAGTAGCGGTTGTCGGCCTCGCGGTACATGGCCGGCTTCCCGGTCACGAAGCCGAGCATTTCGTTGCAGCGCTGCGGGGTGAGCACGTCGAGGCCCTTGGTCTTCTCGCCGCCCTTCTCCTTGCGGTACTTGGGCTCCACCTCGTAGAGGACGACCTTGCGGCCCGATCCCTCGATGGTCAGGGTCCTGCCGGTCTTCGACAGCGAGAGCCCGCGTTTCTGGCCCGCGCCGGGAAGGTTCTTGATGGACGCGCTGAGCTGCTTGTCGGTGGCGAAGAAGTTCTTCGGTTCCTTGCCGTCGCCGGCGTGTTCCACGGCCAGGTCGAAATTGTCGGACACGGCGAGGTCCACCTCGCCCGCGTAGACGAGGTGGGGCTTGGGCGGCGCGTAACGGGAACGCTCGTCGTACCAGCTGCCCTGCTCGTTGGTGTCCTGGCCCACGAAGAAGTCGTCGGAGTCGGGCTGCTTCTTGGGGTAATCAGTGGAGCCGGCCTTGATGACGTGCAGGCGCTGGACCGCCGTGGCCCCGTCGCCGCAGCCGTCCCCGCCCGCGCAGCCGGCGGCCGCGGCCTTCGGGGCGGTGGCGGTGCGCTGCACGGGCGCAGGCCCGCTCATCACCCGGTCCGCCTTCGTCTCCGCGTGGCGTTCGCCCGCGTCGCCCGGGGCGGACATGCTGACGCCCGCCCCGTTGTCCGTGCCCGGTACGGGCCCCGTCTGCTGGTCCTCGAAGTGGGCCAGTTCGTGCGCCCAGTCCTTCTTGGTCATCCCGCCGCCGTCGACGACATGACGGCCGCTGGTGAACGCCTTGGCCTCCAGGACCGCCGCCGACTCGCGTGCCGCGGGCCCGTCGTGCACGAGGACGCCGCTGAAGTCCGTACCGCCGAAGCGCTGCTCCATCTCGGAGCGCAGGCCCGGCTCCATGGGCCTGGCCGGGGAACCGAGGGCCCGGTCGAGGGCGGCCCGCTGCACCTGGGCGTGCTCGGCCCCGGGTGCCGCCTCATGGGTGTCGTGGCCCGCCGCGGCCACGCGCTGCACATGCCGGATCCAGGCCGCGCTCAGCGGTGACGCCGGTGGCCTGACGGAGGATCCGCCCGCTGACCGGCCGACCGCACCGGCATGCCCTTGGTGGACAGCCCGCATGTCTTCTCCTTCTCCCCGGAACCGGACAGCCGATCGACCGTTCGACCGATCTGCCGCTCCACGTCTACCGAAACCACCGCAGGATGAACATGCCCGTACGCGCACACCTGGGGGCAAGCCCCGGGGCCCGGAAGGACCTCCGCCCCGCTCCCCTCACCCACCCCCACGCCCGAACACCGGCCCCAGCACCAGCTGAGCCGCCCCCGCCGCCACGACTCGCCCGCCCCCGGGGGCGACCCGCACCGGCACGGCCCCCTGGCCCGTCCGCCGGGCCCAGGCCTCCAGCACCGTCCCGACCCCCCGCACGAACGCCTCCGGAGCCGCGGCCACCGTGCGGCCGCCCAGCAGGACGACGTCGATGTCGAGCAGGCCCACCAGGTTCGCCGCCCCGGCGCCCAGGACCCGGGCCGCCTCCCCTGTGTCGCCGCGCGCCACCGCACCGAGGCACAGCGCCTCGACGCAGCCGCGGTCGCCGCAGGTGCAGGGCGGGCCGTCGAGCTGGATCACCTGGTGGCCGAACTCCCCGGCCCCGGTCCTGGCCCCTCGGTGCACGGTCCCGCCGATCACCAGACCGGCGCCCAGGCCCGTACCGAGGTGCAGATACGCGAAGGAGCCGCCCTCGCCCCCGGCGGCAAGGCCCAGCGCCGCCGCGTTGGTGTCCTTGTCGACCACCACCGGCACCCCGAGCCGCTCCGCCAGCGCCTCACGCAGCGGAAAGCCGTCCCACTCCGGAAATCCGGTCACCCGGTGCAGCACCCCCCGGCCATGGTCCAGCGGCCCGGGCAGCGCGACGCCGGCCCCCAGCAGCGCCTCGTCGAGGCCGGTCGGCAGCACCCCGGCCACCGTCTCCCGCACCGCTTCCGTCACCGCCGTCAGCACGGCCGGTGCCCCGGCCCCGAGGTCCAGCGGCGCCCGCCGCTCCCCCACCACGGTTCCCCGCAGATCCACCAGCACGGCCCGGACCTCGTCCCGGTCCAGATGGACCCCGACCGCGTGCCCCGCCTCGGGCACCAGCCGCAGCACGGTCCGCGGCTTGCCCCCCGTGGAGGCCCGTCGTCCGGCCTCCGCCGCGAGGCCGTCCTCCCGCAGCCGGGCCGTGATCTTGCTGACCGCCTGCGGGGTGAGCCCGGTCCGCTCGGCGAGTTCGAGCCTGCTGATGCCCTCGGCTCCGGCCCTCCGCAGCAGGTCGAGCACGAGCGCGGCGTTGTGACTGCGCAGAGCGGGCAGATTCACCCCACCTCCGGTGCCACGCATGCCGCCCATCCCGCCCGTACGGTCGTCCGCCCTGTTCACGCCCCCCATTGTCCCCGGCGCTTGCACTTTGGCAACAGCGTTGCGAAAGTGGGTGCCATGACTGGCACTCCCCTCGGCACGGGCCCCGGCACAGCGCCCGGCTCGCCCCTCCGCGTCGGCCTCGTCGGCTACGGCCTCGCCGGCTCCGTCTTCCACGCCCCGCTGATCGCCGCCACCGAGGGCCTCACCCTCGACACGGTCGTCACCTCGAACCCGGAACGGCAGCAGCAGGCCCGTGCCGAGTTCCCGGACGTGCGCTTCGCCGCCACCCCGGACGAGCTGTTCGACCGGGCCGCCGAGCTGGACCTGATCGTCATCGCGTCCCCGAACAAGACGCATGTGCCGCTCGCCACCGCCGCTCTCAAGGCCGGTCTGCCGGTCGTGGTCGACAAGCCCGTCGCGGGCACGGCCGCCGAGGCCCGCGAGCTGGCCGCCCTCGCCGAGGAACGCGGCCTGCTCCTCTCCGTCTTCCAGAACCGCCGCTGGGACAACGACTTCCTCACCCTGCGCAAGCTGCTGAGCGAGGGCGCGCTGGGCGACGTCTGGCGCTTTGAATCCCGCTTCGAGCGGTGGCGCCCGCAACTGAAGGGCGGCTGGCGTGAGTCCGGCGACCCCGCAGAGATCGGAGGTCTGCTCTACGACCTCGGCAGCCACGTCGTCGACCAGGCCCTGGCCCTCTTCGGCCCGGCGGCCTCCGTCTACGCGGAGTCGGACATCCGCAGGGCGGGCGCCGAGACGGACGACGACACGTTCATCGCGCTCACGCACACCAACGGCGTCCGCTCCCACCTCTACGTCTCCGCGACGACCGCCCAGCTCGGCCCCCGCTTCCGCGTCCTCGGCTCCACCGCCGGCTACGTCAAGTACGGCCTGGATCCCCAGGAGGCGGCACTCCGCGACGGCCTGCGCCCCGGGCCCGGCTGGGGCGCCGAGCCCGAGTCGGAGTGGGGCCGCGTCGGCGCCGGCGAGTCCCCCGCAACGGGCGGCGGCCGCCCCGAACCCACCCTCCCCGGCGACTACCCCGCTTACTATGCGGCCGTGGCGAAGGCCCTGCTGGAGGGCGGTCCCAACCCGGTGACCGCCCTGGAGGCGGCCGCCGCCCTGGACGTACTGGAGGCCGCCCGCCGTTCGGCCCGCGAGAAGGTGACGGTGACCCTGTGACACACAAGAGCAACCCCTCACACCACCAGGAACTCGGCCCCAAGTTCCAGCCGGAACTCACCCCGAGCCTGGAGGAACTGGAGACACAGGAACGCCGCCTGGTCTTCCGCCAGTTCAGTCACGACGACGCCTGGGCACTCGGCTCGCTCCTCGTCGAACTGGCCCGGGAGCGGCAGGCCCCGCTCGCCATCGACATCCACCGCGCCGGCCAGCAGCTCTTCCACGCGGCGCTGCCCGGCTCCACCCCGGACAACGACGCCTGGATCGCCCGCAAGCGCCGGGTCGTGGAGCGCTACGGCTCCGCCTCCTACCTGGTGGGCGCCCGTTTCCGCGCCAAGGGCACGACGTTCGAGGAGTCCTCGCGCCTCGACCCCGACACCTACGCGGCACACGGCGGCTCCTTCCCGATCACCGTCGAGGGCGTGGGCGTGATCGGCGCGGTGACGGTGTCCGGGCTGCCGCAGCTCCAGGACCACCGTTTCGTGGTGGAGGCGCTGGAGGAGTTCCTGAGCAAGGACCGCTGACGGGCCGGAATGAGCGGGAGGTCCCTCTGGTTGGCACCGCCGTACGCGTGATCAGACACGGCGCCCACCCGGAGGGATCGCAACCGATGACCACTGCCCTGAAGGAGACCGTCGGCCGGTACGGCATCTGGAGCGTAGGCCTGCGCTCGGAGGACCCGGACCGGCGCGGCGAACTCGCCGAGGCCGCCGCCGAGCTGGAGGAACTGGGCTACGGCGCCGTCTGGCTGGGCGGCAACTCCTCCGCCGCCAACGCCGCCCCGCTGATCGAGGCGACCTCGACGCTCACCGTCGGCACCAGCATCCAGAGCATCTGGCAGCACGAGCCGGACGCCGCGGGCGCCGCCTTCGCGGACCTGGAGTCGGCCCACCCCGGGCGTTTCCTCCTCGGCCTCGGCGTCAGCCACGCCAAGCGGGTGGAGCAGTACGCCCGCCCCTACTCGGCCCTGGTGGCCCACCTCGACGGCCTGGACACCTCCGGAGTGCCCGCGGACCGCCGCCTCCTGGCCGCCCTGGGCCCGAAGTCGCTGCGGCTGGCCCGCGACCGCGCGGCGGGCTCGATCCCGTACCTGGTCACACCCGAACACACCGCGCACGCCCGCGAGATCCTGGGCGAAGCCCCGCTGCTGGCCCCTGAGCTCGGCGTCGTCCCGGAAACGGACCCGACCCGCGCCCGCGCCCTGGCCCGCGAGTTCCTCGGCATCTACCTCCCGCTGGCGAACTACACCAACAACTTCCTCCGGCACGGCTTCACCGAGGACGACCTGAAGGACGGCGGCAGCGACCGCCTGGTCGACGCGCTGTTCGCCTGGGGCGACGACGCGGCGATCCGCGCCAGGATCGACACGTTCTTCGACGCGGGCGCGGACCACGTCGCCCTCCAGGTAGTGGACGACTCCCCGAGGGACGCCCTGCCGAGGAAGGCGTGGCGCGACCTGGCCGGCCTGCTGGCATAAGACGACCGCGGGCCTCGCGTGGAGGGCTGGGACGAGTTCACCGAAGGAACCGGCCAACCGTCATGACTTGGTGGGGCCTTGACCCGCAATTGGGTCGCTGCCGACCAACCACACCGAGAACGTGCCGGTTACATGGACACGTGATGAACTTCGTTGACTCTCATGCCGAACCAAAGACAGCGTTGCTCCTGACCCTTCTGCGTCACCTGACCTTGACGACAGAGCCAATAAGCATTCAGGGGGAGCATTGCGTTCACTCATTCGCCGTCGTGCATCAGCCGCGGTCTCGGTCATCGCGCTGTGTGTGTTCGGAGCCGCAGCCTCACCCGCACAGGCGGCGTCCAATCCCAACCCCATCGACTGGCAGATCTACTCCACTCACATCGGCCCTGACGGGGAGGACGTGCCCCTCCGGGTCGGGCAAAAGGACGCGGCCAGCATCGATGGGTTCGGGAAGCGACACATCGAGTCGGGTCACAGCGGGCAGATCTCGAGCTGGTCGAATATGAAGCAGGACATCGACAAGACGTTGGACCGTGGGAAGTGCAAGACTTCCGGAAGTAAGATTGCTTGCAACCTCCACAGCCACACATTCCGCAATACCAACGCCAGCGCGATGAAGGTCGTGTTCACCGAACGGGTCGACTCACGATCGAAGGACCACCGGCCCGTCGGCATCATCACCGCGTACTGCTACAACTGCGGGTGCTAGAGGACGTATGGCAAAGATCGAAGAGCATGAGGCGTACCTCGAAGAATTTCGTGCGGAAGTCGTCGAGGGCCTGAGGGCCACCCTTTCCGAGCACTCCGCGGCTCTGAGCGGCCTGTCGTTCGCGGAGGACGCGGAAGGCGTCTGGGCGGAGGCAGCCGTGGAGCTTCCCGGCCGGCCGGAGTTGTGGGTGCGCCGGCGCCTGATCATTCCAGCGCAGGGGCCCGACAAGGATGCCTGGCTGGCGGGCACGATCTTTACCTCGGCGCTGGTCGAGGAGTTGGACCGGCGACGTTCCTGAGCGGTCCGCCCTCGGACGTCACCGCCAGAGACGAGGGCCTTCACCTCACTTGAGGTGAAGGCCCTCGTGCACCCTCCGACCCTCAGGCGTCCTTGAATTCCTGCCGCTGCCGCCCGAGCCCCTCGATCTCCAGCTCCACGACATCCCCGGCCCTGAGGAACGGCTTCGGCTCCGGCTCTCCCATCGCGACCCCCGCCGGCGTCCCCGTATTGATCACGTCGCCCGGGTACAGCGTCATGACCTGACTGAGATACCGCACGACCTCCCCCACCGAGAAGATCTGCTCGGCCGTCGTCCCGTCCTGCTTCAACTCCCCGTTGACCCACAGCTTGAGGGACAGATTCTGCGGATCCGGCACCTCGTCCGACGTCACCAGCCACGGCCCGAGCGGATTGAACGTCTCGCAGTTCTTCCCCTTGTCCCAGGTCCCGCCCCGCTCGATCTGGAACTCCCGCTCGGACACGTCATGCGCCACCGCGTACCCGGCGACATGCGCGAGCCCCTCCTCCGCGGACCCCAGATACCTGGCCGTACGCCCGATGACGACGGCCAGCTCGACCTCCCAGTCGGTCTTCACGGACCCGCGCGGCACGAGCACCGTGTCGTGCGGCCCGACGACCGTGTCCGGCGCCTTCATGAAGACGACCGGCTCGGCGGGCGGCTCGGCACCCGTCTCGCGCGCGTGGTCGTGGTAGTTCAGCCCGATGCAGACGATCTTGCCGATCCGGCCCAGCGGGGGCCCGATCCGCAGCCCGGTGGCGTCCAGCGCGGGCAGCTCACCGGCGTCCGCGGCGGCCCGCACCCGGCCGAGCGCGGCCTCGTCGGCGAGCAGCGCGCCGTCGACGTCCGCGACGACACCCGACAGATCCCGCAGGGTCCCCTCGGCGTCGAGCAGCGCGGGCCGCTCCGCCCCCGCCGTACCGACTCGCAGCAGCTTCATGATCACGTCTCCCTAGATCGCGGGCGCCCGCCGATGCGCGCGACCCGGATGCGGCGGGAACAGCCATCGGAGGACTGGTCGATCCTCCAAGCTGGGAGTCCACTCCGCAATACCCGGTTCACGTACTGGACCCCGGCCGCCCGGTCACCGGTACAGCACGGCCCGCTCGACGACACTCCACGTCGTACTGGTCACCACGTACAGCGCGGCGGCCAGCGGCACGACCGCCACGGTGACGAGCGTGAAGAAGGACATGAACGGCATCACCTTGGTCACGGCTCCCACGCCCGGCACCTGCTCCCCACCACCGACCCGCGCGGCCGGTGCGGCGGCCATCATGCGCTTGCTGAGCCGGTAGCTGAACACGGCGACGCACCCGACGACCACGAACAGCCCGGCGTAGACGAGCCCCGCGCCGCTCAGCAGCCCGCCCCCGCCAAGCGCGTCCGTCCACCGCTCTCCCAGCGGCGCGGCGAACAGCTCATGGCCGAGCAGTTCATTGGCCCGCCCGCCGATCGTTTCGCTGGAGAACAGGTGGTAGAGCAGGAAGAACGCCGGCACCTGGAGCAGCCCGGGCAGGCAGCCGGCCAGCGGCGACACCTTCTCCTCGGCGTGCAGCTCCAGCACGGCCTTCTGGAGCTTCTCGGGGTTCTTCCCGTGCTTCTTCCGCAGCTCGGCGATCTTCGGCTGGAGCGCGGTCCGGGCCTTCTGGCCGCGCGCGGCGGCCCGGGACAGGGGGTGGACGAGGAGTCGTACGAGCGCGGTGAACAGGACGATCGCGGCGGCGGCCGCGGAGGCGCCGAACAACGGCTGAAGCAGGTCGGCGAGGTGCTCGACCAGGTTGGCGAAGACGGACATGCGTGAGCCCTCCGGGGGTCTCGTCGTGCCGGAAGCTGCCGGAAGCAGCCGGAAGCTGGACATGGCGGCATGACGACCCACGCGGGGTCAACGAGGTGATGTGCCCCTACGCGAAGGTCGCCCGGAGGGCGTGTCCGGGTGCCCGGGGCCGGGGGCGTCCCTTGGCGTCCGGGTCGCGTTGCGGCAGGAAGGCCGTACGGAGGTCCCGGTCGCGGATGGCCGTACGCACACGGGTGCGTGGCACGGCGGGCGCGCAGCGCGAGGCGACGAGGGCGCAGACAGCGAGTGCGGCCGACGCCGCGGCGGTCGCGGCGAGCGCGACGGTGGCGGTGAGGCTGCCGGTGTCGAGCAGCGCCACTTCCAGGATCAGGCAGAGAAGCACGAGAGCGGGACGCGGATTCACCCAACTGCGGATCATCGACGGCCCCTCCTCTCGTACATGTGTATGTCCTGCTCTTCGTTATACAGGATCACTCCTTCGCCTGCGTCCGAGACTTCGTACACGGGTTTGAGAAAGGTTCGCCGTAACTCTCGACAACCCACCCGCCACACCCGATGCTTCTCGATGCCATCGACGGGGCAATCCGCGACGCCGGGCCGGGGGGTGACCGGCGTCTGCCCCGAATCCCCCTGGATTCCGCTGAATTCCCCTACGGAGGAGCCGTGATACGACGCAGAACCCTGCTGTCCGCAGCAGGCGGTACGTTCCTCGGCAGCGCCCTGGCGACCGGCACCGCACACGCGGACGCCACCATCGCCGTCACCCCCTCGACCACGTACGGCACCTGGGAAGGCTGGGGCACCTCCCTAGCCTGGTGGGCCAACGTCTTCGGCGCCCGGGACGACTTCGCGGACCTTTTCTTCACCACCAAGTCGGTGACGTACAACGGCCGTTCCCTCCCCGGCCTGGGCCTCAACATCGCCCGCTACAACCTCGGCGCGTGCAGCTGGAACAGCGTCGGCGGCGAGACGATGGTGAAGTCGCCGAACATCCCGGGCTTCAAGCAGATCGAGGGCTTCTGGCAGGACTGGAACAACGAGGACCCCACTTCCTCGGCCTGGAAGTGGTCGGCGGACGCCAACCAGCGCGCGATGCTGGTGAAGGCGACGCAACGGGGCGCGATCACCGAGCTGTTCGCCAACTCCCCGATGTGGTGGATGTGCTCCAACCACAATCCCTCGGGCGCGGCGGGCGGCGGCAACAACCTCCAGACCTGGAACTACCGCCAGCACGCGAGCCACTTGGCGGCGACAGCCTTGTACGCCCGGAACAACTGGGGCGTGAACTTCGCGACGGTCGACCCCTTCAACGAGCCGGCCTCCACCTGGTGGACCGCGACCGGCACCCAGGAGGGCTGCCACATGGACCCGGCCGTCCAGGCGGCCGTACTCCCGTACATGCGCAGCGAGCTGGACAAGCGAGGACTCGGCGGCATCCGCATAGCGGCCTCGGACGAAACGAACATCGACACGGCCCGCTCGACGTGGTCGTCCTTCAACTCCGCCACCAGGGCCCTGGTCTCCCAGGTCAACGTGCACGGCTACCAGGGCTCGGGCGGCCGCCGCGACCTCCTCTACACGGACGTGGTGACGACGTCCCGCAAGAAGCTGTGGAACTCCGAGACGGGCGACAGCGACGGCACGGGCCTGACCCTCGCCTCGAACCTCTGCTACGACTTCCGCTGGCTGCACCCCACGGCCTGGTGCTACTGGCAGGTCATGGACCCGTCAACGGGCTGGGCGATGATCGCCTACGACGCGAACACCCTCCAGCCGACCACCGTCCAGACCAAGCACTACGTACTGGCCCAGTTCAGCCGCCACATCCGCCCCGGCATGACGATCCTGGACACGGGCGTCAGCTACGCGGTAGCGGCGTACGACGCGACATCCCGCCGCCTGGTGATCGTCGCGGTGAACACGGCCGCCTCAGCCCAGACCCTCACCTTCGACCTCTCCCGCTTCACGACGGTGACGGGCGGCTCAGGCGGCCTGGTCCCCCGCTGGAACACGGTGACGACGGGCGGCGGCGACCTCTACACCCCCCGCTCGGACATCCGCTTGACCGGAAAATCCGTAAGCGTCCCCTTCGCAGCGAAATCAGTCCAAACGCTCCAAGTGGACGGCGTCACGCTGTAGGTCGGCTGCGTACGGTACGGCGGCGGTTCGGGGCGATCCGTAAAGCCCGGGTGGCGAACACGGGGAATCCGCGGGTACAGGTGTCTGGCCTGCACATCTCTCACGCTCGTCACCTCCCGGCAGTACGGTGTCCCCCATGCGCCCCGACACGCCTGCCGAAAACGTCGACCACACCGCCGAAGCGGCACGCCTGGAGCGGACCGCCGGCCTGTATCCCGAGGACGCCGAGGCCCTGCTGCTACGGGCCGCGGCCCACCTGGAACTCTCCGGCGACCGCCCCACCGCGTCCACCCTCTACGACCGCCTGCTGTCCTCCGCGGCCGACCTGGACAACCCCCACCTGGTCCGGGCGCTCAAGGCCTCCAACCTCTGGGAGTACGGCCACGAGGCCGAGGCCAGGGCGATCATCGAGGGCGTCCGGGCAGCCTCCCCCCGGGACCCGGCCCCCTGGGTCATCGTGGCCGAATCCCTCGAGTCCCACGACGAACTGGAAGCGGCCCACGACACGTTCACGGAGGCCGTGCACCACCTCCTGACGGACGTGGCGGAGCCCCCGCAGCCGACCCACCCCCTCCTCTTCGGCCGCCACCGGGTCCGCCGCATGCTGGGCAAGCCCCACGACGAGTGGGACGCCCTGGCGGACACGGTCCACTCCCTCCCGATCACCCTGGACGAACTCCACGACCCCAAGCGCGTCTGGTCCCTGGGCTCGGAGAACCCAGCGGAACTGGAGGCCGAGATCCTCCGCCTCCGAGCAGAACTCGGCGCGTACCGCGAGGCCCTCTCCCGCCCGTTCCCGGTGGCGATCCTCCACTGGCCGGCGACGGAACTCACGGAACTCCTGGAGGCGTACCCGTCGCTCACGGCGGAGTACCCGACCCACGAGGCCCACCTCGCGACCATAGAGTCCGCCCTCCGAGAACTCGCCTCCTCCGGCACCCCGAACCTCGGCATCGTCACGGGCACGGTCCCCTCCTACGAGGCCTTCGCGGCCTCGGAACTGTCGTCCCCGGACGACGCGACGCTGCTCCCCCAGTACGCGACGACGCTGGCGGCGCGAGGGCGGGCGGTGGCTTGGCCGCCGCAGCAGGGGGCGGCTTGCTGGTGCGGGTCGGGGCAGACGTACGGCGAGTGTCACGGCAGGGCTGCCTGAGTCCCGACCGACGACGGACACCAAGACCACCGGCAGGTCGCCGCTGAGCCAGCCCGGCGTGCGCGGAAGCGCTGACGCGCCCGTCACACCGGACGCCTGCGCAGCGCCCTGCGGCGCTCCCCACCCTGGCCCCCGCCTCCCCGGGCCGCCCGCTCGCTTCTCTCCCGTGCTGGAGCGGCCCGGGTCAAGGGTGGCCCGCAGGGCCATCGGCGCAGCCGACGCGGAACGCAGCGCAGCGGAGTGGAGCGCCCTTGAGGCGGGGCGCGGAGGCACGACACTGACAAGAAGCGGGCGGCCCAGAAACAACCGGACCTCACCATTCGGCACGCCAGGTGTCAGTAGTTGCTGTTAGAACTGATCCCTACCGTCACGAGTGATCGTGCGCGTAAGGAACGAGGGATCAAGGGGGAGCAGTCGTGGCAGAAGCGGGGGGCCAGGCGAAGCCGATCGCGGGTGTCTACGAGAAGCTGATCACTGACGATGTCCAAGACGAACTGGAGCAGTTCAAGGCCGCCGGTTGGAAGGCCATCGACGCAGAGGTCACTCCGGAGTCCACCCCCCATGTACTGGCTCGCCACATCGGTGCAGCCGTCAGCCAAAGGCTGAGCCAGCTTCGCCCCGAAGACCGAGTCTCGGTCGCGAACCGCATCCTCGAGTCGCTGGCTTCCACCGCCCCCGATCCGAGCGAAACCGCAAGCGCCATCCTCGAAGGTCCTCGACAACTGCTCGCCCTCGCGCAGCAGGAGGCCCCAGGGGTCTACGCACTTCGCCCCCTCACGCCACTGTCCGAGACTTCACTGATCACGAACTCCCCCGAAGACCTCAGTCTCGGCGCCGAACTGCGGGCGGAACTGGCCACCGCAGACCGCATCGACCTGCTCTGCGCGTTCGTCAAGTGGTACGGCATCCGTGTCCTCGAAGATTCACTGCGCGCCGCAAGAGAGCGAGGCGTGCCGATCCGGGTCATCACGACCACGTACATCGGAGCGACCGACCGCCACGCGCTCGACCGCCTTGTCCGCGACTTCGGTGCGACCGTCAAGGTCAACTACGAGATCCGGTCCACTCGGCTGCACGCCAAGGCCTGGCTGTTCCGACGGCACACGGGCTTCGACACGGCGTACGTCGGCAGCTCCAACCTCTCGAAGGCCGCACTCCTCGACGGCTTGGAGTGGAACGTCCGCCTGTCTTCCGTCGCCACACCGGCCGTGCTGAACAAGTTCGAGGCAACCTTCGACGCCTACTGGAATGACTCCGCGTTCGAGACCTACGACCCCGATCAGCACACCGAGCGCCTCGACCAAGCACTGGCCCAGGCAAGCGGCACTGCCTCCACCGCCGACCTGAAGATCAACCTCTCTGGGCTAGAGGTACGCCCCTTCCCTTACCAGCAGGACATGCTGGAGCGCCTCCGGGTCGAACGCGAGCTACGAGGGCGCAACCGCAACCTGCTGGTCGCAGCCACCGGCACTGGCAAGACCGTCATGGCAGCCCTGGACTACCGAAGTCTGGCCCAGAGCTTCAGTGACCGCCGACCCAAGCTGCTGTTCGTGGCACACCGCAAGGAAATCCTCAAGCAGTCCTTGCGCACCTACCAGGAGGTGCTGGACGACGCCTCATTCGGCGAGCTGTTGTACGGGGGTGAGGACCCACAGACGTGGGACCACGTCTTTGCCAGCGTCCAGTCACTCAACGTCCAGCGGCTCGAAGAGCTGACTCCCGACCACTTCGACATCATCGTCATCGACGAGTTCCATCACGCCACAGCCACTACATATCGCCGAGTCATCGACCACTTCAGGCCCAAGGAACTGCTAGGCCTGACCGCTACCCCCGAGCGGATGGACGGGATCAATGTGCAGGACGAGTTCTTCGAGGGCCGTATCGCAGCCGAGATGCGCCTCTGGGAAGCTCTCGAGAACGACCTGCTGTCCCCCTTCCACTACTTCGGTATCCCCGATGGCACAGACCTGACGAACCTCAATTGGCAGCGTGGCGCGTACGCGGACCAGGACCTTGGCAACCTCTACACGGGCAATGAGGCCCGGGCCCGCATCGTCGTCAAGCAGATCCGAGACAAGATCTCCCAACCTGGGGCCATGCGTGCGCTGGGCTTCTGCGTGGACAAGAAGCACGCCCGCTTCATGGCGGAGTTCTTCCAGAAGGCCGGATTCCAAGCCACGGCACTCACCAGCGACTCACCGGCCCCGGTACGAGCTCAGGCACTCGCTGATCTGCGGGAGGGGAGGCTGCAGGTTATCTTCTCCGTTGACCTCTTTAACGAAGGTCTAGACATCCCCGATGTCGACACGCTTCTCCTCCTGCGCCCCACCAACAGCGCCACAGTCTTTCTCCAGCAGCTAGGCCGCGGACTCCGACGCACTGAGATGAAGCCTGTGCTCACTGTCCTCGACTTCATTGGACAGCATCGGGCAGAGTTCCGGTTCGAAGAGCAGTTCCGAGCCTTGACAAACCTCTCGCGGAACCGGCTTGTTGATCACATCGAGCACGACTTTCCGCTCCTTCCCTCCGGATGCCAGATCATCCTGGAAGGCAAGGCGAAGAAGCTGGTGCTAGACAACATCCGCACGCAACTGGCTGCTACGGTCAAGACCTTGGTGAGCGAGGTCAAGGCTTACGACACCCCGCTGATGGCCGACTACCTGCGCGAGAGTCGTCGAGAGATCAAGGAGCTCTACAAGAACGACAACTCCTGGACCTCTGTTCTCCGCAGGGCAGGGCTGATCAAAACAGCGGCACCTGCTGCCGAATCAGCTCTCCTCAAGCGGGTCCATGCGTTCCTACACGTCGACGACCCCGACCGCGCCAACGCGTATCTCCGCCTCCTCGCAGACGACGCACTTCCCTACGGCGAACTGAACTCCGCTGACCAGGCGTACGCCCGGATGCTCTTCTTCAATCTGTGGGACAACGCCGGCGGTTTCACCAGCTTCCAGCAAGGCTTCGACGCACTACGCGACCAACCCGTCCTTCGCGACGAACTCAGCCAGGTCCTGTCCTACGTCATCGAGCAAGCGGACCACTTCCCGATCCCCTTGTCAGGGAGCCACAGCCAGCTCCCACTTAAGGTTCACTCCTCCTACAACCGCTCTGAGATTCTGGCCGCCCTCGGCGTAGCACGCTTCGGCGGCCAGATGCCCAGGTCCTTCGCACAGGGCGTCCAGTGGGTCGAGGAGCTCCAGACGGACGCCCTTCTGATCACCCTGGAGAAGAACGAGAAGGACTTCTCCCCCACTGTCCGGTACAGGGACTACGCGCTGAGCCCGACGCTCTTCCACTGGGAATCACAGAACTCCACAGCCGAGAGCTCCCCAACAGGACAGCGCTACCAGCATCACGCCGCGCGGGGCAGCCATGTCCTGCTCTTCATGCGTCGCTACAAGAACACCGACATCGGTAAGTCTCAGCCCTGGATGCTTCTCGGGCCAGCCACATACGAAGACCACGCTGGCAGCAAGCCGATGGCGATCACGTGGCGCTTGGAGCATGAGCTGCCAGCCGACGTCTGGTCATACGCAGCCATCAACGCAAGCTAGTTGGCCACGTTCGATGTCAGAGCGATCAGCTAACGTCAGAGCATGGACTTAGCTTCGATCAAGCCCGGGCTGATGACCACACGCGCAGCGATGAAGAAGCTGTTCGGCGGAGGGACGCAGGGAGGGATCATCCCCTCCGACACCACCCCCAACATCCTGATCTACGTAGATCATGACAGTGGCAAGAAGTACGGCTACGAGGACGGCTGGCTAGAGGAAGAGGACGAACGAGGGCCGGTGTTCGAGTACACCGGCCAGGGCACCCGCGGAGAGCAAACGTTTCTGGGGCTGAACGGCTCCCGCAACGCAGCTGTCTTGTGTCACGCAGACAGCGGAAAGTCGCTGCGCGTCTTCATGGCAGCAGGGAAAGTCCCCGATCCAGCATCTTCGGCAAAGCAACAACGGTACATAGGCGAATTTGAGCTGGATACAGAGCTGCCATACACCGTGCGTGAGGCACATGACGAGGACGGCGAGCGCCGTCGCATCATCGTCTTCCGCCTACGCCCTAAGGGAGACTCTGAGCGCCTTAATCAGGATGTCATCAGTCGCGCGAAGGAAACCGACGCCCACAGGGTTTCCGCCACTGTAGTCGCCTACCGAATGGCGGAGCCGAAGAAGAAGCGCGCGTCGGAGAGTAGACGGGCTGCTCAACCGAGCCTCATCGCTGATCTACGCCAATCAGTCCTGCGAGAGCAGTATCTCGAAGAACTGACAAAGCGTGAGCATGAAATCTTCGCGTACCAAATAAAGATCTCAGGTACGACCAAGACCCTCAAGACTGACCTTTACGACGCCACCATGCATGAACTGTATGCGATCAGAGGCGCGAGCAGTCGGGACGAAGTGCGCATGGCCGTAGGCCAACTCAAGGACTTCGTAAGGCACATCAAGCCGCGCGACCCAAAATTGACCGCGCTACTTCCTGAGAAGCCGCAGGACGACTTGCTGAATCTACTTCACGCAGAGGGAATCGATCTCGTCTACGCAGATGCAGATGGCTACACGAGATGCGCGGCCAAGTAGCAGCACCCCTGCAAACCTCTTTGGAGTAATCATGGCAGAGTCACCAGAACACTCATTTCTATCAGACACAGCCCTCCAGATCATGGACAGCGCATCGAACTCAACACTGTTTGGCTATACAGAAGGCCAGCGCAAGCGCTTTGACTTCTCCTGCGACTTAAAGAAGGACTGGTCAAAGGTAGTTGCAGGGCAAACTCTCTGGAAGCACGACGGGGACGGAATCGACAAGGACCTCAGAACGCTTCTCCACGAGCAGGACATCGCCGCGGCGGTGTACATCGCTCGACACCAGAGCCGTAGCCGTGCACGCCTCGCCGAGGTAACACAGGACTACCTCCACACCATGCCCGAGAGCCTGTCCCGCCTGCGCGTCTTCTGGGTGCCGGCCGACTTCGACGCGGACGACGAAGAGTCCCGCACTACCGTCCACAGCCTCTTGAAGGAGGAGATCACCAAGGACCTCCTCCTTCAAGTAGCCCTAGGAGGCATTACCCCCGCGGATGTGACCCGCTTCGCATCCTCAAGGCGTCCCGGCCTCCCGCTCAGGATACTGTCGCACATCAAGAAGCATGGCTATCGCAATCATCGGCACATAGCGAAGGCTCTAGACCTCAACCTGAGCGCTCTCCAGTTCGAAACGGAACGGCTCTTTATCATAGGATTCCTGTCCAGCGACAGTCCGCAAGGGGGCCTCTACAGAGTGACGGACAGCGGAAATGCGATGCTCGATATCTGCTCGCGCCTCCGCGACTACCTCCACGGAAACCTCGGCGATGGAAACAAGAACGAAGATTTCGAGCACATATGCAAGATGCTAAGTATCGACTACCCCTCGATATCCAACACGGCGCCCCTACTCGTCGGCGACGATGACCGTGATATACGGAACCCCACAGCACTGCTCCTGCAGCACGTGGCCCAAGCCGACGCAGATGGTTCCATCGAGTGGCCTGAACCTTACTTCGCTATACCTTCGACCTCTGAGATATCCGCTTCCCAGTGAGCCCGACCCGTTCGGCTAGGGCAGTCCTTGGATAGTCTTTCCACATGATTCGCGCAGTGGTCTTCGACGTAGGTGAGTGCCTCGTGGACGAGACCCGGGAGTACGGCACTTGGGCCGACTGGCTGGGCGTACCGCGGCACACGTTCCATGCGATGTTCGGGGGCGTGATCGCCCAGGGCCGGGACTACCGGGAGACGTTCCAGGCGTTCCGGCCCGGCTTCGACCTCTACGAAGAGCGGGAGAAGCGAGCCGCTGCCGGGCAGCCGGAGAGCTTCGGGGAAGACGATCTGTATGAGGACGTCCGGCCAGCTCTGGGGCAGCTCCGGGCCGACGGACTCTGGCTCGGTATCGCTGGGAATCAGACCGTACGGGCCGGGGGAATCCTACGGGAGCTGTTCTCCGACGACGTCGACCTGATCGGTACGTCTGACGACTGGGGCGCCAGCAAGCCCGACCCCGAGTTCTTCAAGCGGGTCGCCGAGGCGGTGCCCTTTGAGCTCGGCGAGATTCTGTATGTCGGTGATAGGTGCGACAACGACATCAGGCCTGCCATGCAGGCGGGCATGCACACAGCGCTTGTGCATCGCGGGCCGTGGGCGACGATTCAGTGGGACAGCATCGAGGCCAGGGAGCTGCCGACCTTCCGCGTCGAAGGGCTGCTGGAACTGAGTGAGCGGGTGCGCGCATTCAACGCCTCAGTTGAGAGTCGTAGACCAGTCGTAGAGGCGGTCGTCGAGGTCGCGGACACAGCTCTGGTGTTGGTGAGGAGTCAGCACACGGCGGACTTCGCGCACGCGGTCCATGCCGGTGGCGTACCAGGTGAGTGCCAACTGATCGAGCGCCTTGCCCGCGTACTCGCAGGCTGCGTCGGGGTTGCCGGATGCGGCCTCGACGGCTGCCAAGTCGCCGTAGACGACCGTGCGTTGCTTCTCTTCTCCTGGGGTCATGGCTTCCAGCGCCCGGAGCAGTGCCGCTCGGGCTTGCGGGAGGTGGCCGGCGAGCAGTTGGGTATTGCCCTTGAAGGCCGCGAGCCGCGCTGGGGAGAACCAGTCCATCCATTGCGGTGAGGGGTGTTCGTTGCCGTCCTCGAGGATGTCCTCGGCGTGGCCGATCAGGTGCAGGGCTGTGCGGGTGTTGCCGCACCTGGTCTCGCATTCGGCCTCGACGGCGTCCAGCCACGCGAGGAATTCCGCGGAGGCAGGAGCGCGGCGCGCATAGGTGCGTGCCGCGATCATGCGTTCCTGGGCTCCCTCTCGATCTCCCGCCCAACCCGGGATAAAGGCCATGTGCGCGATGATCGCCGCACCGAGCAATGGATCGTCGGCCTCGCCTGCGGCTTGCAGGGCGAAGAGGAGCGTCTCATGTGCGGTGGTCGGCTCTGAGAGGTCGAAGAACTCGATCCGGCCCGCGAGGAGGTAGGTCTCCGCCAGCGCGGCTGCGACCGTGCGCCGGGTGGAGTCCGACGTCTCCGGAAGGAGGGCGCAGCCGAGCGTCGCGTGTGCCAGGACAGCCGGGTGCAGCTTGGTCGGCGCGACCGACCAGTAGAGCCGACGGTGAGAACGGGTGGCTGCCTCGAAGTCCGCTCCGGCCGTGGCGGGTTGCGATACGGCTGTGGCCCTGCTTGTCCCTATCGTCAGGCCCCACGCGGCCGCCCCACCGGCGACCAGTGTGCGTCGGACGGGGTCGGGTGTTGAACCCTGCGAACCCCACGGGGGCGTGAACCCGAGGGACTCCATGCTCTGGCCAAGCAGATGTACGAGTACACGCTGGCAGTCCGGTTGCGGCCATGGTGGATTGTCCGACTCCCAGCGGCGGACCTGGCGGACTCCGACGGACAAGCCACGGATGCCCATGCCCTTCGCGTGCTCGGTGAGGGCATCGGCCAGGTCCTGCTGTGAGTTGAAGCCGGCGGCCACCCGAGCCGCCTTGAGTCGAACGTTGCCTGTGGGCCTTGGCACGGGGCCACCTCCTCCTGCTGACAACCTGGCCCCACCTTCCCACGAAGGTCCGCTACAGGACACTCTCTCCCCCTCAGGAAGTCATGCAGGCCCTTCTCAAGTCCCTTCAGCGGCCTCTTGAAGTCCTCGAATAGTCGATGCCGGTCGTGGACTCTGTGTGCCGTACCGACCGACGGACAGCAAGGAGAGCACGCTGTGTACACACACGAGGGCTTGGACAGAAAGATCTCGGAGTGGCTCGCTCGGACCCACCCGGTGCCCGAGCGCGTACGGACGGAGTGGGCCTCACAGGGCGTCGCACTTCTGCCTCTCGGCGAGCAACTCGCGGCAGTGCGTATCGCGTCCGAGGTCGTACATGCTGCCGTTCAGTCCGATGATCAGGACCGAGTGGCTACGGCTCTGGGCGAGTTACTGGGAGGCGCGATCATCTACGACCGCCGAGTGGCGGGTGGCACGTATTACGCACTGGTCGACGGGCATGCCGGTGACGTGTGGGCCCAGGGCAGCACCGCGACGTGCCTTGGTCACGGCACCTACTTGGGAGTGCCGCGCATTGACCGACAGCGACCACCGGGTACGTACTGGGTGGTTCCACCGCAGTACGCGGGTGACCTTTGTCCAGCGCGCTCACTGGTCAGCCTGGTCGACGCAGGCCGCTCGGCTGGCCGTGGAGACTGAGGTCTGTTCGCCCGACGTGGGTGAACTCAAGACGACTGTGGCAGCTCAGCGCCCGTGGGCCATGCGACTGGTGACCGACCGGCTGCCCCTACACCCGCCGTCATACACGGCCGTCGTGCTGGACGGACCTTCCCAGACGGCTCGGTATACGGATGCCGTCGGCCAGGTGGTCGAGATGGGCAAGCACGGCACATCGAGGACGACCGGTACCGCGTCTGTCTCCGGAGGTGGCGACGGGCAGAATCCCCAGCCGCAGACGCAGGACGACAACACGACCGACTACGAGTCGGACTGATCGATGGCCTCCACTGTCCTGGTCGTCACCGCGTTGGAAGACTTCACAGCGGACCGCGTCATCGGGGCTCTGAATAGGCGTGAGTTGTCCGTCGTACGGGTCGATCCCGCCGACATCGGGCCCGACCTGACCTTCGGATTCCGCCTCGGACCGGACACCCATGTGTGGGGTGGGAGATTGCGCACGCCGAGTCGAGACCTGGAGTTGGGGGAGGTAGCGGCGGTCTACTACCGGCGCCCCACCCCCTACACCACCCGTTTCGAGCTTCTGCCACAGCAGCCAAGGGAATTCGCGATCGCCGAGGCCAGACACGGACTCGGCGGTGTTCTGAACGGCCTCCGGGAGGTGCTGTACGTCAATCACCCGCACGCGGTGGCGCGTGCGGACTTCAAGCCGGCTCAGTTGCAGAAGTTCGCCGAGCTTGGGTTACGTGTTCCGCCGACCCTCGTCACCAATGAGTGGGAAGCGGCGCAGGAGTTCGCTGCCGACCACCGGCATGTCGTTTACAAGACATTCCGCGGGCTCCCCCGCAGTGAGGACGGGCACACCGGCGCGATCTGGACCCAGCGCGTGGAGCCTGGCACGTTCGACGACACGCTGGCAGTGACCGCGCACATGTTCCAGGCCGAGATTCCCAAGAGCGGGGACGTACGGATCACCATCGTCGGCCATCAGATCTTCGCCCAGCGAATCACTCCGCCCGACGGTGCCCTCGACTGGCGTCGGGGTGACTGGGACGAGCTGGTGCATGCCCCCATCGCCGTTCCCGCCGTGATCGAGATTGCCCTGCATGCGTACCTGGATTCCTTCGGCCTGGTCTTCGGCTGCTTCGACTTCGCACTCACCGGGAATGGGCGCGATCCCGAGGACTGGTGGGCCATCGAGTGCAACCCGAACGGGCAGTGGGGCTGGCTCCCGGACGCCGCGGACATCGCCGAGGCGTTCGCCGACATCCTGAGCACGGAAGTACGGAAGGAGACGCCAGAACATGATGATGCCCGCCGACCCTGAGACCGACGCGGTCCGCCTGCGCGAAGCCATGGCGGACGCCGTCGCCCAAGACGGTGTCCTTGTGGACCCGGCCTGGCGGGCGGCGGTCGAGGCGGTGCCACGGCACCGGTTCGTGCCCGGCTTCTACCTGCCCGCCGACAAGCGCGACGAGCAAGGACTGACGGTGTGGGAGCCGGTCACCGCCGAGCTCGACTACGGGCGGTGGCTGGCAGCCGCGTACTCCGACACCACGCTGATCACCCAGTTCGACGGGGAAGAGCCCGATTGGAAGGCTCCGGTCGTCCGCTCTGGTGGTGCGCCTACCTCCTCGTCAACGCTGCCGTCCCTGGTGGTGCGTATGTGGGCCGACGCCGAAGTGGCGGAGGGTCACACGGTGCTGGAGATCGGGACGGGGACCGGCTACTCGACCGCTCTGGCCTGTGAGCGCCTCGACTCCGGGGATATCACCAGCATCGAGGTCGACCCGCGGCGATTGGAATCGGCGGCGGGTGCGCTGTACAGCTGTGGCTACACCCCGACCCTGGCCGTAGCGGACGGACTGTACGGGTACTGGCCCGAGGCCCGCTTCGACCGGATCGTGGCTGCCTGCTCCTTCCGTGCCGTCCCACCCGCGCTGCTCGCCCAGGCCCGGCCGGGTGGAAAGGTCCTGCTCAGCCTGTCGGGATGGCTCTACGGATACGCCCGTGTCCTGCTCACCGTGGCCGAGGACGGCACGGCAGAGGGGGCGCTGCTGCCTGGCGCGGTCTCCTTCATGGCCGTCCGGACTCATGCCGCACCGGTGTTCGGCAACCCGGCCCACTGGGCCGCCGGCCTGTCGGACAAGCCCCGCCCTGCCCAGCACGGTCCGGAGCGCCTCATGGCCGCGACAGACGAGGCACACCACCTGCGGTTCCTGGTCCAATGCGCCGTGCCGAACGCCCAGTTGACCACCATCTGCGAGGTCGTGCACCTCATCGACGTCGTGAGTGGCTCCGCAGCCACTCTCACGTCTAGCGATGGTGGTTGGGATGTGCGTGAGGGCGGCCCGGTGAAGTTGTGGGAACGCATCGAGGAAGTTCTGAACGCCTTCGACGCGGCAGGCCGCCCCGGGCCCGAGACATTCGTGCTGCGCGTGTGCAGCGGCAGGCAGCTCTTGCAGCACCCGAACGTTCCTGGTGTGTCGCTGCCCAAGAGCACTCAATAGCTCCATGACCGGACGCCACACCGGTCGCAAACGCTCCAAGATGGACAGCATGACGACGATCCACGGTGAGTTCACCACCGGCTTCGAACCGGTGCGTGAAGCGTTCGCGGAGAACTTCGCCCGGCACGGGGACATCGGAGCAGCAGTGTGCGTGTATCGGGATGGTCGGCCGGTGGTGGACCTGTGGGGTGGGGTGGCCGACGTCGACTCTGGGCGTCCGTGGGAGCGCGACACCCTCCAGCTCGTCTACTCGGCGACCAAGGGAGCGACCGCGACCGCGGCCCACCTGTTGGTGCAGCGCGGTGAACTGGACCTGGACGCTCCCGTGGCCAAGTACTGGCCGGAGTTCGCTGCGAGCGGCAAGGCGGGCATCCCGGTGCGTTGGCTGCTGTCTCACCAGGCCGGTCTGGTCGCTCTGGACCAAGCGGTCCCGCTGTCTGATGCATTGGCCTGGGAACCGATGGTGGACGCGCTGGCCGCTCAGCGTCCGCTGTGGCCTCCGGGCGCCGCGCACGGATATCACGGCAGAACTTGGGGCTGGCTGGTCGGTGAGCTGATTCGCCGGGTATCCGGTCGCACGCCAGGGCGCTACTTCGCGGACGAGATCGCGGCCCCACTGGCGCTGGACCTCTTCATCGGGTTGCCCGAGAGTGAACGCGACCGGGTCAGCCGGATGGTGTACCAGCGCCCGGCGGTCGACCTCACCACTGCGTCCCCGGAGTCGATCCCTGAGGAACAGCGCGAGCTCGTTGCCGCGTGGCGGGATCCGAACTCGTTCAGCAACAGAGCCTTCTCTGTCACCGACCCGGCCGAGATCGACTTCAACTCGCCTGAGGTTCAGGCTGCGGAACTCCCGGCCTCCAACGGGATCGGTACCGCGCACGGACTGGCTCGTATGTACGCCGGGCTGATCGATGAGGTGGACGGAGTGCGCCTGTTCACCCCGGAGACCCTTGCGTTGGCTACCGAAGAGCAGGTCAGCGGAGCTGATCAAGTGATGGTGGTGCCGAGCCGGTTCAGCTCGGGGTTCATGCTGCCCACCGAGGCCAACGCCATGACCGGTCCGCATTCGTTCGGTCATACCGGTCGAGGTGGCTCGCTCGGCTTCGCGGACCCGGAGCACGGCATTTCCTTCGGTTACGTGATGAACCACATCATCGGAGGTCCAGGCGATGTCCGGGCTAGGTCGCTGATTGAGGCGGTCCACAAGTCGCTGTCATAGCAGGGCAGGGCCTGTGATCCTCACGTTGGCTGCAACGTACTCACGGCCGCCCGGTTCTCCCGAGGTTGGCGTCTCCGGGGCGAGCGTCAAGAGCGCCCTTCGGGCGTCGGCTGTCGCCGATTGCGCTTCGCTTCACTCTTGACTCTCGCCCCTCCACCGCGGGGATTTCCCGGCCGGGCGGCCCAGGGGTGGGGGCGGCAGGGATGGTGGGGAGGGGTTCAGGGCCGTGGCCGAGTTGCTGGCTCGTGGTGGTGGAGGGAGGCCGTCGTTCGTCGTGGTCAGCGGCCGCTGTGGCCGGTCCGGAGTGGGCCGCTTGCCCGGGCCAGGACCTCTTCGACCGCAGCCGTGAAGGGGGCCGGTTCGGTCGTCGGGGTGGAGAGCGCGGCCGATGCGGCCTCCGTCAGACGGGTATGGAGGTCGGGGTCTGCTGCTGCCAGTCGGTGGGAGACTCCCCAACCCGAGGATGCGGGAAGCGGCTCGGGAGACGGGTTCCACGGGCCGTTAAGCACTGGGGCGGTCAGATGAAGATCCGTATCTTGGCCACATGGTGGATGAGGGAGAGCCGAGACTCTTTGTGAACCGGTGGGGCGACACATCGGACCCGGCATCTCCAGGAGAGGCTTCGTACCGGGATGAATGCGTGTGCTTCGACCAGGCCAAACCGCATCCGCGAGCCCGTGTCGGTTTCCACGCCGAACGCCAGGACACCTCGACCGCTGGGTGGCGGCGTCTGCTGGAGTTGATCGACGAGGCCGCGGAAGACGGGCGGGAGGAATTCCGGCCTCTGGCCGGACTCAGCGCCGAGGAGCGCCGACAGGTCATCACCCTGCCGACGAGCATCGCCAGACTGACGGCGGTGAAGCATCTCGTGCTGTACGGCAGCAATCTGGTCCGGATACCGCCCGAGATCGGTGCAATGACGAGCCTGGAGGAGCTCACCACCTATACCTCGTACCGGCTGCACTGGTTCCCCTACGAAATCACCAGATGCTCGAAGCTGGTCCGGAGCACGGTGAGCACCCGCGCGCTGTTCGGGAACTACAAGCTCCGTCCTCCTTTCCCTCGGCTCCAGCCGCTTCGAGTCTCAGGCGCTGATCCCGACCTGGCAGCGCTCGATGCCCGGCGCTGGGGTGCTACGGCCATCCGTGGATGCAGTGTCTGCGATCGGCCGATCAAGCAGGGCGGGCTCCACCAAGCGTGGATCTCCCTGCGCGTGGCAACCGATGTCCTGCCTCTCTTGGTCAACGCCTGCTCAACGGCTTGCGTTTCCGCCCTTCCCTCCGGCGCCGAGGACTACGTGCGACTGCCGCACACAGGCGGCAGGGTCAAGCAACCGCCGTCCGACTGGGACTGACCAGAGGGTCAGCGGGGCTGTCCGTCCCCCACTTTGTCCAGCTCGCCCCGCTCGATACAGAACTCATTCCCCTCCGGGTCCGCCATCACGACCCACCCTCTGCCGTTCGGCAGGGTGCGGTCCGTGAGGATGCGGGCGCCGAGGGATACGGCGCGTTCGACCTCCTCGGAGCGGGTGCGGCCCGTGGGGCCCAGGTCGAAGTGGATGCGGTTCTTGGTCGTCTTGCCTTCCGGGACTCTTACGAAGAGCAGGCCGGGGGTGTCGTTCGGCAGCTCGACCAGGATCTCGTCGTCGCCGGGCTTGTCGATGTCGGAGATGGGGTGGCCGAGGAGCTCACTCCAGAAGCGAGCCAGGTCGTAGGGCTCGCCCGTGCAGTCGAAGGTGATGTGGCGGATGGTGGGGTTCGACGGGGGCAACAGCCTTCTCCCTCAGGTGTGTTGAGTGTGGCGCAGAGCGCTGCGTCGCAGGATGGAGGGGAGACCGCGTCGTGTCGAACTATTTTCCGTCGTCGGGCAGGTTCCCGTTGCCGCCCAGGTTGGCGACCATGCGGCGCAGGACGTTGATCGTGGTGATGAAGTCGGCCTGAGAGATGCCCTCGTGGGTGCGGTGGTGGACTTGGAGGTTGCGTTCGCGGGCGCGGAGGCGGGCCGCCTCGCCGGCCTCCGTGAGGGTCATGGCACCTGTCGCGTCCTCCGTGAGCCAGCCTCGGGTGGTCAGGTCGTCGTAGACCTGGTCGAAGTCGGTGGCCTGGTCGTCGTAGGGGGTGAGGCGGGCGGTCAGGGTGGGGCGGGTCCATCTGCCGGGGGCGCCTGACGCGTGGTTGAGGGTCCACCAGTGGGGCTGGGTGAGGTTCTCGACCGCGAGTTGGGCTCGTATGGCCCCTACGACCCTGCGGCAGGCCTCGCCGGTCCAGGCGCCGATCGGCTGGGCGGCCAGGTCTTCATGGGAGTACTCGCGGAGGTTCCCCGTCTGTGTGTTCATGAGGTCAACGTAGGACCTCAATCAAACTTGAGGTCAAGGAGGCCGCCGGCCTGCCCCTTCAGTCGGAAGACTCCAGCCGCAGCACACGAAGCTCCGGAACCTCGGGTCCGGCGGCGCCGCGCACCAGCAGGGTCAGCCCGGACCAGCCCGGCGGGATCCAGAGGACGTTCGCGTCCCCGCCGGAGAAGTCCGGCCGGTCGCCGACCCAGACCCGGCCCAAGCACTCCCCACCGGCCCATCCGGTCACCCGGATCTGTGTGCCGTCCGGGCGCAGGAGGAGGCCGTCGTGGGATGGCGGCAGGTCGACGTCGAGCCATGCTTCCTCCCCCGGTGCGAGGGCCAGCGGCAGCAGGACCTCCTGCCCGGGCGCGGCTTCGGTGGCGAAGCCGGTCAGCAGGTCGTCGTCCTGTGCGGAGCAGGTCCAGTCCGTCACCGGGTCCAGGCCCAGCAGTTCGGCACGGAGGCCGCTGCCGCTGGGGTGGTGCGGCAGCGTGACCGAGATGCGGTGGGTGCCCGCGGGCAGCGGGATCCACGGATCCTCGGCGTGGACGGTGAGCACTGTGGCGGTGTGCGGCTCGTGTGCGGTGTCTGCTGCGTGCGGCTCGTGTGCGGTGTCTGCTGCGTGCGGCTCGCCGTCGGTCACGGCGACCCGCACCGGCTCGACCACCCCCTTGAGATGCAGAGCCGCCGCGGTGTCCGACCGGATCTCGCGGTGGTAGGTGACGGGGAGTCCGACGCGGGTGCTGCTCCAGCCACCGAGCTCGCGCAGGGGTGCCGGCCGGCCCGACCAGTGGCCGTGCACCGACCAGAGCGCCGACACGTCCGTCGTCTCCCGGACCGTCCACACCGTGCCGAGCCCGCGCAGCGCGCCGAGGCGGAGGGCCGGCAGGCGCGCGTCGTCGAAGTTCGCGTGCCCCCAGATCTCCACTACGGCCTCGACGTCGACGGAACCGGTCGCTTCCCGGACGTCGATCCGACAGGTGGCGCCGAATCCGGCGATCGTCGGCCGCACCCGGCCGGCCACCGACAGGTCGACGATGTCCGCCGCGCCGACGAGCAGCAGCTCGTCGACGCCCGTGAGATTCGTCGTGGTCCGGTAGGTCCCGCGCCCCCGGTACACGCCGAGCGACTCCAGCGTCGGCGGCAACTCGTGCCGGTCCGCCGCCCGCTCGGGAGCGGGGGTGTGCACTCGTCGGCGCGCGCCCGGCACCGCGACGGGCGCCGGTGCGGGCCGTGCGTGCGCCGGTGCCTCGAGATGTACGGTGCCGTCGCGATCCGTGGCGCGCAGGCGTACGGCGTCCGCCGGGGCCAGCGCTACGAGGGTCAGCCCCTCGGCCGTCGCCCGCCCCGGCGCTCCGGCCGCCGGTGCCGGTATCTCGACCCGGGTGTCCCCGACCACGACGGTGACCGGCACCTCGGAGGAGAACACCAGCTCGCCCTCCCCCGCCGCCACCAGGTCCGCGGACGCCAGAGTGAGTGTCCCTTCGTTGCCCCACGGCCTCAGGGGCACGTCCACCAGCATCAACGGGCACGAGTCCGCGGCCACGGCGACCGGCACCCCGTTCACGACCGCCGTTCCCGTCCCGGCCCCCGTCCCAGTTCCCGTCCCCGTCCGATTCCCGAGATGCGGTACGGCGAGGAGCAGGCCGCCTCCGTCGAGTCGCAGGGCCGACGGTGACGAGCTGGTCGGGAAGTCGGTGGTGACCGGCGTGGGCGGGATGGCCGGGGTGGCGAGCGCCAGGCGTGGTCCCAGGGTGTCGATGACGCGGGCGAGGATCTGGGCCTCGGCGTACTCGGGGCGTTCGGTGCCGGTGGAGGAGACGTAGCCGCCGAAGTCGTAGCCGTGGCTCATGAGGTTGCCTGGTCTGCCCCAGTTCCCCGCGGACGGGGTGTAGCCGAAGTTCCAGCCGGAGGACTGGAGGTAGGGGGCGATGAGCGAGGCGCCGCTGGCCAGGAGCCGGCGCAGGGTGCGGTGGCGGCGGTTGGTCTCGGTGATGAGCAGGGGCAGGTCGCGCTCCGCCAGCAGCTCGGCGTAGCGCCGTACCTCGGGTTCGATGTGGGGGGAGTCGTCGTCCGGGTAGAAGTTGCACGCCGGTACGACACCGGGGACGTCGCCGGTGGCGCCTTCGAGGTCGCCCTGTCCGGAGCAGGCGATCAGCGGCACGGTGATGCCGTGACGGACGGCCTGGTCGCGCAGGGCGGTGAGGTAGCCGGTCCGGTCCTCGCAGTCGAAGAAGTCCAGCTCGTTCTCCAACTGCACCATGATCACGGGGCCGTTCGCCGGGTACTGGCGCTCGGCGAGGAGAGGCAGCGCCTGGTCGAACCAGGCGGTGACCCGGTCGAGGAAGCGCGGCTCGTGCTGGCGGACCTTCAGCTGCGGGTCCAGGCCCAGCCAGGCCGGCAGCGCGCCGCCGTCCCACTCGGAGCAGATGTAGGGGCCGGGCCGCGCGATGACGTACAGCCCCTCCTCCTGCGCGAGGTCGAGGAAGGCGGCGACGTCGCGCCGGCCCTCGAAGGACCAGCGGCCGGGGGCGGTCTCGTGGAAGTTCCACGGCAGGTAGACATCCACGCAGGTGTAGCCGGAGGCCCGGACCTGGGCGAGCCGGGCGCGCCACTGTTCCCGGGGCAGGCGGAAGTAGAACAGGGAGGCGCACAGCACGAGCTGCGGAGAGCCCTCGAAGCGGATGCCGCGGGCGTCGAGCGCGATGCCCTGCTCGGGTGTGGTGGTTCGGTCGGGTGTGGTGTCCTGGCCGAGTGTGGTGCTGGGGTGGCTCACTTGACTCCCGCGCTTCCGCCGCTGATGTCCATTTCGTACAGGTACTTCTGGCCGAGGTAGTAGACGAGGACCATCGGCAGGGCTAGCAGGATCGAGCCGACCATCACCAGGTTCCAGGGCGGCGCCTGGCCCGCCTGCGAGGTGGCGGTGATGTACTGCACGCCCAGGGCGAGCGGCATCTTCGACTCGTCGTTGAGGTAGATCAGGGGGCCCATGAAGTCGCCCCAGGTGTGGGTGAGGGTGAAGATGCCGATGGCGATCAGGACGGGCCTGAGCATCGGGAACATGATCCGCCGGTAGACGCCGAAGAAGCCCAGGCCGTCCATCATGGCCGCCTCGTCGAGCTCGCTGGGCAGCCGGGAGACGAACTGCCGTACCAGGAAGACGTTGAAGGCGTTGGAGAAGAAGTTCGGCACGATCAGCGGCAGGAAGGTGTTCACCCAGCCCAGGTCCCGGAACAGGATGAACTGGGGGATCATCGTGATCTGCGTCGGGATCATCATGGTGGCGATGACGATCAGGAACATCGTGTTCTTGCCGGGCGCCCGCAGCCGGGCGAAGGCGTAGCCGACCAGGCCGCTGGAGAGGACCTGTCCCGCCACGGAGAACAGCGAGATGAGCACCGAGTTGAGCAGGAAGGTGCCCACCGGCAGCTCGGTGCCGAACACCCGGGCGAAGTTGTCCCAGTGGAACTCGCGCGGGATGATCGTGAAGGCGCCGTTGTTCACGGTGGCGTCGCTGGACAGGGCGATCGAACCGACGAAGACCAGCGGGGTGGTCAGGATCGCCGCGACGATCAGCAGGGTGCCGTAGGTGAACGGCGTCGCGCGGAACGCCCGTACGGCGGAGGCCTGTTCCTTCGCGGACCTGTCCTCGTGCCCGCGCTTGCGGACCGGGGTCGCCAGGGTCGCCATCACTTCACCTCGGTCTCGTAGAACACCCAGCGCCGGGTGGTGCGGAAGGCGATCACCGTGAACACCAGGATCACCAGGAACAGCAGCCAGGAGATCGCCGAGGCGTAGCCCATGCGGTAGTAGCTGAACGCCTGGTCGAACAGGAGCGGCACCATGGTCTGGGCCGCGTCGTAGCCCGCCGGGTTCTTGCCCTTGGGGATGAGGATGTAGACCTGCGAGAAGATCTGGAACGCGTTGATCAGGCCCATGATCAGGTTGAAGAAGATGATGGGCGTCAGGTGCGGCAGCGTGATGCTCCAGAACTGCCGCGTCGCGCTCGCGCCGTCGACCTCGGCCGCCTCGTACAGCTCACGCGGGATGCCCTTCATCGCGGCGAGCAGCAGCACGGTCGCGGCGCCCGCGCCCCACGCCGACATCAGGATCAGGGCGGGCTTGACCCAGGGGCCGTCGAACAGCCAGTTGGGGCCCGAGAGTCCGAACAGGCCGAGGAAGTCGTTGATCGGGCCGTTCGGCGCGAGCACCATCCGGAAGATCATGGCGGTGGCGACCAGGGGGATCAGCGTCGGCAGATAGATCAGGGTGCGGAACAGCTTGCGGGCCCTGACCTGCTTGTTGAGCAGGTTCGCCAGCCACAGCCCGAGCACCAGGCCCAGCGGGACCGAGATCGCAGCGTAGTAGAAGGTGTTCCACAGGGCCTTCCAGAACACGGGGTCGTCCGTGAGGAGCTGGACGTAGTTCTGGAAGCCGACCCACTTCGGCGAGTTGAAGGAATCCCAGTCGGTCAGGGAGTAGTAGATCGACGCGATCATCGGCCCGAGCAGGAAGACGAGGAAGCCGATCACCCACGGGGAGATGAACAGGTAGAAGGAGAGCGCCTCACGGCGCCGGCGCTTGGAGAGCCTCGGCTTCCTGAGTGAGGGGGGCTTCTCCGCGGCCGCGGGGGCAGCCTCCGGGGCGGCCTTCGAGGCGGTCGAGGTTGCCACAGCCGGTCATGCCCCGGACTTGATGAGGGACTCGAGGTCCTTCTGCACGGCGGTCAGCGCCTTCTTGGCGCTGCGCTCCTTGCCGAGCCAGAAGTCGGCGAGGCCGTTGGAGATCGTGTCGATCATCTCGTTCCACTCGGGGATGAACGGCGCCCGGAAGACGAACGCGCTGGACTCGGCGAACACGCCCATGTCGACGTCCGTCTTCATCCACGACGGCTTGAGGAAGGCCTGGCTCTTCTGCACCTCCAGGTCGGCCGGCACGTCCTGGCCGGAGGAGATGATCACCTTCTGCGCCTCGGCGGAGGTGAGGAAGTCGATCGCCTTGAAGGCGTTGTCGCGCTGCTTGGAGGTGCGGGAGATCGCGAGTCCGCTGCCGAAGGCCGACACGGCCTGCTTCTTGCCGCGCCACATGGGCGCGATGTCCCAGCCGAACTTCGCCTTCGTCAGGCCCGACATGACCCAGAAGCCGTTGGCGTGGGTGGCGACCTTCTGGTTGGGGAACGCCTGGTCGCCGCCGATGTCGGGGCCCATGTCGGCGTAGTCCGCCTTGCTCGGCACCACCTTGTGCTTGAAGACCAGGTCGCCCGCCCACTGGAGCGCCTCGACGACCTCGTCACTGTCGACCGCGGGCCGGCCCTGGGCGTCGATGATGGTGCCGCCGTTCTGGTAGGCGAGGCTCCACCACTGCGGGAACCACTCGGCCCCGCTGTATCCCCACACCTTGCCGGGGACCGTCAGCTCCTTGAACGCGTCGAGGGCGTCGTCCCAGGTCCAGTCCGCGGTGGGGGCCTTGATGCCCTTCTTGTCGAACATGTCCTTGTTGTAGAACACGGTGACGGCACCGGAGCGGTCCGGGATCGCATACAGCTTGTCCTGGTAGGTGTAGAGCGAGCCGACCGGGCCGAACCGCTGCTCGGGGTCGAGCTTCGCCTTCTTGGCGAGGTCGTCGAGGGGCAGCAACTGGTTCTTGCTGGAGTACGTGTTGACGCTCTCGGCGACCTGCATGATGTCCGGCCCGGTGCCGCCGGCGATCATCGTCTGCACCTTCTGCGGGTAGGAGTCGCCCGGGATCAGCTGCAGCTTGACCTTCAGGTCCGGGTGCTTCTTGACCAGCAGGTCGATGCGGGCCTGGTACGTCTTGCGGTCGGGGTCGCCGCCCCACACCGTCATCACCAGCGGAGCGTCGGCCGCACCGGCGCCGGAGCCGCACGCCGTCAGCGTGACGACCCCCGCCGCGACCCCCAGCCCCAGAAATCCCCGACGAGAAAACCGCGCACTGTCAAGCGTCATGGCACTGCCCTTCCTTGAGACATGCGCACACTTGAGGTCGCCCGGATGATCAGGCCGGACTTCGAATGGCGGTTAAAATAACCATCGTTTTAAGCCAGCGACAAGACCTTGTTTCGTGTGGGTTCAGTTGTTACCCGGGGCTCATGGCAGCACAAAAGCGGGCATCGACGGGGTTGTCGCAGGTGGACCGGGCTTGGTGCGGGCGCCCCGGCCGGTGGCCCTGTCTCGCCGCTCTCCTGCCGCCGGACTCCTGGAGGTTGCCGAGGCCGGCACGGTGGGCGTCTTCAGCCGGGCAGGAAGGTGGCGATCTCCTCGCAGAGGCGGGCCGGCTGGTTTAGGTGGCCGTCGTGCGAGAGCTGCCGCGTTACGGCCGTAGCCGGACTACCGGGTTACGGCCGTACGCGGCACACCGAGTTACGGCCGTACGCGGCCCACCGGGCTACGGCCGTACGCGACCCACCCGGCTACGGCATCGGGCCCAGGTCCGCTCGGCCGAACAGCAGGGCATAGCCCGGCGGCAGCTGGGCCAGGATGCGGGTCACCAGGTCGTCTCCGATCAGGGGCGGCAGCGCGCCGAGGACCGAGCTGACGTCCCAGCGGGCCGTGGCGGGGGTGGCGCCCTCGGTACGTGCGGCGATCGAGTCGACGAACTCCGCGGCCGTCAGCCGCTGGGTGGCCGGGAGCTGGGAGGCGATGAGCCTGGCGGCCTCTTCGGGCAGGGCGCGGGCGAGGTCGACCCGTTCGTCGCCGATGACGTGGGTTCCGAGCGCGGACAGGACGACACGGGTGACGCGCTCGGCCTCGGCCCTGGTGGGGTACTGGCCCGACTCCTGCACCGCGTCGAGCAGTCGGGTCGTGGTGAGCGTCTCCGTGGGCACCGTCGTCACGGTCATGTGCGGGATTTCCTCTTGGGTGTTCATGGGTGACCGTCCCGCGGGTGGGACGCCCGCGGGACGCTGCCTCGGTTGCGTGGGTGCTCGGGTGGGGTCAGCCGCTGAGCTGCTTGCGGCTGTCGCCGCCCGTGATCTGGATACGGCGTGGCTTGGCCTGCTCGGCCACCGGGATGCGCAGGGTGAGGACGCCGGCCTCGTACGACGCGTCGATGCGCTCCGTGTCCAGCGTGTCGCCGAGGAAGAGGCGGCGGGTGAAGACGCCGGTGGGACGCTCGGCGACCAGCAGCTCCGCACCCTCGGGAGCGGGGGACCTGCGTTCGGCTCGCACGCTCAGGACGTTGCGTTCGACGTCCAGCTCGATCGTCTCGGGGTCGATGCCGGGGAGGTCGAAGTGGACGAGGAAGTCGTCCCCGGAGCGGTAGGCGTCGATCGCCATCGCCGAAGGGCGGGCGGCGGAGCCGAGGACCTGCTGCGTGAGTCGGTCGAGGTCACGGAAGGGGTCCGTGCGCATGAGCATCACTGTCTCTCCTCTCATCAGGCACTGTGTCGCGATGCCGCATGTGTTGCTTCTTCTTATATAGCTCGGACGAGAAAAGTTGACAAGCCTGGACTCAGGTTCGGGTGGGTGCCGTTCTCGCGCCCCGGCGTGTGCACCGCCCGCACCGGGAGTTAGCCTCGGTCTCTCGTGAGGTCAGGAGGCAGGAACATGGTGAAGGTTCCCAGCGCGGTGGTCGCCGCGAGCGGGCTGGTCGGCGGGTACGGCGTGGCCCGCTGGACCAGGCAGCGGCCGCTCGGCGGGGCCGTGCTCGCGGTCGCCGGGGTGACGGCGGCGCGGCAGTGGCGGGAGCAGGCCGGCGGGGTCGCCGCTGGGGCGTTGTCGGCCGCGTATGTCGCCGCCTTCGCCGGGTCGCATCCCCTGGCCAAGAAGGTGGGCGCCTGGCCTGCCGTGTTCGGGGTCGCAGGCGCTGTGGCCGTGGCGTCGTGGGTGGTGGCCGACCGGCGGGGCCGGCCCGGACAGTAGTGGCCGACCGCCGCGCCGGTCCGGAGGGTGACCGCGACCGGTCCGGGCAGAACCGCGATCGGTCCGGACGGTGACGGGACAGCGAAGAACCCGGCCCTGAATCCCAGGGCCGGGTTCTTGTGTGTGGAGCGCCGGGCAGGCCTCGCGGGGTGCGGGCCTGCTCCGGGTCGTGCGGTGTGCCGCGGTGTGTCAGTCCGGGTCGGGAACGGACTGCAGCGTTCCGTCGTCCACGACGAGCTCGTGGTAGCCAAGACGCTCGCCGAGTGCGTGGTACCGGTCGTACTGGGACTCCGTGACGGGAACCAAGTGGGCCTTGAGGACCCGCAGGAGGAACCGGAACCCCAGGTCGGGGTCGACCTCGACGACCAGTTCCTCGAGCGCGGCCGTCACCTCCGCCCCGCCGGCCCCCACCGCGCCCTCCACACCCTCAGTGACCTCACGGATCGCCTCCAGGATCTCCTGCCTCAGTGGCCCGTCCGCGGAAGGCGGCGGCGGAACAGGCGAGAAGGACGGCTCGTCGCGGTGGATCCGGTCGACGGAGATCCGGACGATGTCGCGCAGCCATGCGCGCCCGTCGAGCCACATGCCATCCGGGTCGTACGAAAGTCCGATCGCCGACCGCCACAGGAGTTCGATCGTCCGGGTGGGCAGCGGTGACTCCAGCAGCCGGAGAGCATCCTCCACGAGAGTGGCGGCGTAGACCCCGTCCCCCCAGTCCGCGGCACCGGCGACGATCTCCTCCGGCGTCGCCTCGCTGACCCAGGGGCCGGCGAACCACTTGGTGAGCCCGCTGAGCCCGAAGTCGACCCAGATGTCCTGCCGTTGTGCCGTCACGAGGTGGGCTTCTTTCCCTTCGGGTACGAGGTGTACACCATGTAGCCGGGTTTGTGCGCGGACCTCTTGAGGGTGATGGACACGATGTTCTGGGCCGCCCAGCTGTCACCGGTGTGGTGGTAGATCTTCCCCAGAGACGCCGTGTCGTCGAGCGTCACGTCGAACGAGAAGAGGTGAGCGGCGCTCTCGGAATCCTTCGGGGTCGACTGGACCCAGTTGTCGAGCTTCTTCCGGTTCGCCTTGTTCTGCTTCGGGGACATGCCCGTCAGCCACTTCTTCATCCCCTCGTCGACAGCGGCCTGGGCCGTGTCGAGATCCTTCCAGACACCGGTCACACCAGGGGCGTTGGGGTTCTTGGCAAGGTCGTCCTTGGCCTTGTTGATCGCCTTCTGCGGAGTGGTGTCGACGTGGACCCCGATGGTGTGGGCACCGCGGTCGTTCTCGTGCAGGCGCAGGTTCAGGCAGTTGTGGACCAGGATGTCCGTGGTCCGGGCGCCCGCCGTCCCCTCCGTACCCACGTAGAAGGTGTGCAGCTTGTCGACCGTCAGGTCGTAGACCGAGCGGGGTGCCAGACCTGACCGGTCGTGCAACGCGCTGACGACACCGGAGGTGCCGTCCGGCCGGCGCAGCCGGTCGCCGGTCCGCAGGTCGGCGACGAGCGTCCACCCTCGCCCGTCCACGTAGATCCGGTGTCCGGCGGTGCTGGTCAGGCTGGTGCCGTCGACGAGGGAGACGTCGACGAGGCGCCGAGTGCCGTGCCGGAACGTGTTCGTCACCTGCTGCGGCGCGTGGACACCGGTCTCGGGATCCGTCGCCAGGACCAGGTCACCCTCCCGGACCGAGCTGATCGGCCGACGGGTTCCGTCCGCCATCAGCACAGGCGTGTCCGCCGGGAAGCTGTTGACGCGGCAGCTCGTCAACGCGTCTTCGACGATGTTGGCCTGCCGCTCCAGGGCCGCCAGCGAACTGGGGTCGATGTCCAGGCCCTTCAGGGCCTTGAAGGCATCGGCGACGTTCACGCCGGTCCGCAGCGCGACGTCCAGGGCGATGAGCGCGTCGGCGATCTTGGTGAACGCCCTGCCCGGGATGAAGTTGCTCGCCGCCCACGCGCAACCGCTGACGCTGCCGTGCCAGCAGTCGACGAAGTCCTGGATCAGAACCGCTTTCAGGATCTGGTAGACGACGGTCTGCTTGATCAGGTCGAGCTTGCTGAAGTACTGGGTGACATCCTTCTCCAGCCCGGTGAAGCGCTCGCTCTTGACCAGGACCGTGTCCGCCGCCGCGCAGCCGGTTGCCGTGGCCGGCACGTCGGAGTCGGTGCAGAGGAAGAAGTCGACCGTCGCGTCGAACGTGACCTTGAAGGTGACGGTGCAGCCCTCGAAGCCGATCTCGATGACGCAGTCGTTCTGCTGCTTGGCGTCGGTGATGGAGATGGTGTCGTCGTCGACGACGTACCAGGTGCCGCCGAGGCCGGTGCCCGCGCCCGACGCGACCTGCTGGTTGGCCTGCTTGCGTGCCGCGGACTCCGCGGCTTCCTGTGCCTCCTTGGCGTACTTCAGTGCGTCCTTGGCCGCTTCTTCGGCTTCGGTCGCGGCGGTGTCGGCGCGGTCCGCGGCGGCGCGGGCGTCCTTCGCGGCCTGTTCGGCCTCGGAGGCGGCCGTGCGGGCGGCTTCGGCGTCGAGCGCCGCCTGGTCGGCCGAATCCCGGGCGTTCTTGGCGTGGGATTCGGCGCGGCCGGCTGCCTTGTCGGCGGCTTCGGCGTCCTCGGTGGCCTGGCGGTTGTACTCGACGGTGCGGGCCAGGGACGCTGTCGCCTTGGACGCGGCCTTGGCGGCGTCGGCGGCGTAGCCGAGTGCTTCCTTGGAGTAGGTGCGAGCGGTGGCCGCGTGTCCGGCGGCGTTGGCGGCGTGCTGGTAGGCGGCCTTGGCGTCGCCGGTCGCCTGCTCGGCGAGGTTCTTGGCCGCGGCGGCCTCCGCCTGCGCGTTCTCGGCGTGGGCGTCGGCGACGGCCTGCTGCTGCTCGGCGAGCGACTTCGACGCCTGCCCGGTCAGCACGACCAGGCCGGCGGCCGAGTCCGTGGTGACGTAGGGGGAGCCGAGTTCGATCGCGTCGTTGGCGGGCTTGGCGACCTGGACGGCGGCGTTGCCCGCGTCGACGGCGGCCTGCGCGGTGATGTGGGCGAAGCCCGCGGCCTTCGCCGAGGCGACCAGCGCCTTGGCGGCCTCCTTGTTCGCCTCGTCCGCCTGGGACTTGGCGGTCTTGGCCAGCTTCTCCGCCTCGTCCGCCAGCTCGACGGCCGTCTTGGCCTCGGAGGAGGCGTGCTCGGACGCCTTGATGGCGTCAGCCGCCGCGCTCGTCGCGGTCTTCAGCGCGGCGTCGGACTTCAGTTTCGCGGCCTGGGCGCCGTCCGCGTGTGCGCGGGAGCGCTTGGCGGCGGCTTCGGCGCGGGTGGCCGCGGCGTCCGCCTCGGCTGCCGCCTCGGTGGCCGCGTTCGCGGAGGCCCGGGCCCGGCCGGCTGCCGCCTCGGCGTCATCCGCGTGCCCAGCGGCGGCGTTCGCCGCGGCCCTGGACTCCTGGGCGTTGCTGTCGGACTCGTGGGCCTGGGCGTAAGCCTCCTTGGCGTCCGCCTTGGCGCGGGCGGCGTCCGCCTTCTGCTCGGCGTCCCAGGCGTCGTCACGCAGATCGCGGGCCTTGTCGCGGGCCTTGACCGCGTCGTTCTTGCGCGCGACCGCGGTCGCCTCGGCGGCTTCGGCCTTGTCCTTGGCGTCCTTGGCGTTCGCCGCCTCGGCCTGGGCGTCCTGCTTGTGCCGGGCCGCCTCGGCCTGCTTGGCCTCGGCGGTCTCCTTCTCCGCCTTGGCCGTCTTCTCCTCGGCCTCGGCGGCCAGACGCTCGGCGTGGGCCTTGGCGGCGGCCGACTTGGCGTCGCCCTCGGCCTTCAGCGCCTCGGCGAGCTTGGCCTCCGCGGTCTCCTTGTCTTTCTTGGCGTTGTCGCGGTGCACCTTCGCCGCGTCGGCCGCGGCCTTCGCCTGGGACTCGGCCATCGCCGCGGCGGCCCTGCGGAACTCCGCCGCCGACTGCGCGGCCTGCGCGAGAGCGCGCTGCGCGATGGTCTGGCTGTCACCCGCGGACGCCCTGGTCGCCGCCTCGGCGGTCTCAGCGGCCTTCACCATCGCCGTCAGCGCCGCCACCGAACCCTTGGTGACCTGCGCCTTTTGCTGACCGACCAGCAGGCCCCGGCCCCGCGGCGCACCGGCGGCATCCGCGATGCCGTAGGCGGCCTGCTCGGCCGTATCGGAGGTGGTGGCCGCCTTCTTGGCGTTCTCCAGCTGGGTCTTGATCGTGGCCAGGTGCTTCTTCGCCGCCGCCTGGGTGTCGGTGACGACCTTCTTCGCCTTGTCGAACTCGGCCTTCTCCGGGTACAGGGGACTGTCCGCGCCCTGGTGACCGGACGGCTTGATCAGGAACTTCTGCGAGGCGGCGTTCTTGCAGTCCAGCAGCCGCGCGTCCGTGCTCTTGGTGAACGCGCTCAGGTCCAGGCACTTGCCCGTGCTCACGCTCTTCAGAGGCGCGGTGGCACGGACGTCGCCCTTCCACGACTGCCCCTTGGACTTGTAGCAGTCATAGACCTGGATCTTCGTGCCGTTCGCCGAGGCGTTCCCGGCCACGTCCAGGCATCGCTGGGAGGCGACATTGCGGAGGTAGAGCTTGTCCTCACTGCCCTCCAGCGTCCACTGCTGGGCCGCGCCGCCGTTGCAGGTGTAGATCTGCACGGGCGTGCCGTTGGCTTCCTTGCCGCCCGCGACGTCCAGGCAGTTGCCCGCCGCGCCAGGCACCTGGATCACCACGGTACTGTCACCGATCCAGCCCAGCCCGCCGGCCGACCAGTAGTCCTGCCAGCGGGCGGAATAGTCCGCCATCCACGACTGGCCGAGGACCTGCCCCAGGGCGAACGTGCCGTCCCGCAACGCCTTGGTGGCGGTGACGTTGGCACCGAGGATCTGCTGGCGCTGCGTGGCCTGCGAGGCGATCTCCTGCTGCCACTCGGCGGACGCCTGCGCCACCTCCTTGCCCAGGACCCGGTTCGGGTCGATCGGGGCGTGCCAGGCACACGACGCGAAGCGGGCCTTCAGGTCCTCGACCGCGACGCGGTATTCCGGGGTGTCCGCGGCCGGGGCCGTGCGAGGGAAGCCCCCGGAGCTCAGGAAGATACGCGCGTCATCGGCGAACACCCGGGGAACGAACAACTCGTTGGGTTCGATCTTCCCCGAGTTCTTCTTCCACAGCTTCCACGCCTGCTGCTCCTGCGCCGTCCCCCCGGAGGTGTACTGCGGGTCACCGACCGCGAGGGCGGCCGCCTTCGTCTTGTCGTCAGCGGTGGGAGAGGGATCGTAGAACGGCGAGAACAGGTCGACCGACTTGAAGTACGACTGGTACAGCCACGGAACCAGGCCCGTCCGGTCGTAGATCTTGTCCTCTCCTTGCGGTTCGTCAGGGTAGGAGCTCAGGCCCATGACGGCGCTGGACCATGCCCGCTCCTGGTCATTGGCCTTCTTGAGCCACTGGTCGCTGTCGGCGCTGTCCGCATAGGAGGCCTGGTGCAGGGGAGAGTTGTTGTCTGCGAGGTCCCGCTTGAGCTTCTGGTGGAGCTGATCGGGCGGCAGCCCGATGGAGTTCTGCGCGAGGGCGAACAGGTTGGGACCGCCCTTGCGCAGGGCGTCGACGGCCACACACTGGTCCTCGCGCAGCTGCTCGGCCGCCTTGGTGTCGAAGCCGTCGTACGAGTCACCCGCCGCGGCGACAGGCGCGGTGCGCGGTTGGGCGTCCCGGCCGGGCTGGACGGGCTGGACGGCCAGACCGCCGAGGACGGCCAGGGCGGTGACGGACGTGACGGCTGACGTCAACGCGGCTGAGGTTCGTGAGCTGGGGTTGGACAACCCCGGTCTGAATCGCAAAGGAGCATCCTTCACAGAAAAGCGGGATGGCGGCGGACGGGGCCACAGGAGGAGACGGGATGTAGCGGGACAACCCGGACGGCAGCGGTCAGGTGTTCCCGCGAGCCGGCATCACGGCATGACGAACCATCTCTCCCCCGTGACGGCGCCCCGCGGGGCCCGCCGAATGATGCGCGCGCGAACGACGAGGGTGGTCGAATCCCTGCCCGGTCCGGTACACGCGGCGGTCAACTTAGCCACAGGCCAGCCGATCGCGGCAAGCGTCGCCCCTGACGCCCGGACGCCTGACCGGAAATCGTTTGCGCTGCGCGGCAGCTGCAAACGCCGAGCTCACGGCAGGAGTCGCATGTGAGAGATACGTAAAGAAACTGCGCAGATGTCGAAGCGTCCCGGCCAAAACTTGACTGAAATCCACCTACTCGCCAGTAGGGCGTTGAGGACACCCGGTGTCAGCCGTGGGCCATGCGAAGCGAGGGTGGCGAGGGACGGCGGGGACAGCCAGGGAGAGGCAGCGGGGGACAACAAAGAACCCGGCCCTGAATCCCAGGGCCGGGTTCTTGTGTGTGGAGCGCCGGGCAGGCCTTGCACCTGCATTTCCCCGCAGGAAGCGGGGCGTCTTTCCTTGGACCACCAACGCACGATCCTTCAGCCGGGAGTTCCGGCGACCGGATGCAGATCAACTGTACCGCAGTTTTTGTTATCGCCTCACCGCCCACCCGTCTCCTCACCGTCCCCCACAGGCACGCGACTTGACGACGCTGAGGTACGACGACGTGACACGACAGATCAGCCGCCGGAGCATGCTGAGAGCAGCGGGTGCGGCGGGTGCCGGTATCGGTATCGGTACGGCCGCCCCCGCGACCCCGGCCTCCGCCGCCGACGCCTCCTTCGCCCACCCGGGGCTGCTGCACACCCGTGACGACCTGGACCGTATGGCGGCCAAGGTGAAGGCGGGCGCCAGGCCCTACGCGGCCGGGTTCGCCAAGCTCACCGCCAATCGGCATGCCCAGAGCGGCTGGCGGGCCAATCCGCAGGCGACGGTGTACCGGGGGTCGGGGTCGCCCCAGAACTACGCGGCGCTCTACAACGACATCCACGCCGCCTACCAGAACGGCCTGCGGTACCACGTCGGCGGAGAGGACGCGCATGCCGACACCGCCGTGGCGATCCTGAACGCCTGGTCGGGGAAGCTGACGTCGATCCAGGGCTCGGCCGACCGGTTTCTGGCGGCGGGGTTGTACGGGTATCAGTTCGCCAACGCGGCGGAACTCGTGCGTGATCGTGACGACTTCGACCTCGGGCGGGCTCAGGAGCTGCTGTCGGATGTCTTCCTGCCGCTCAGTGACGGCTTCCTGAGCCATCACAACAACGCCGTCGTCACCAACTACTGGCCCAACTGGGATCTGACGGCCCTCGCCTGTGTGCTCGCGACCGGGATCTTCTGCGATGACCGGGCTGTCGTGGAGCGGGCCGTCGAGTACTTCAAGCACGGCGACGGGATGGGGTCGGTCCGGCATGCCATTCCCGTGGTGCACGACGACGGGCTCGCGGAGTGGGTCGAGGCCGGGCGCGACCAGGGGCATGCGCTGCTCGGGGTCGGGCTGATGGGCACGGTGTGCGAGATGGCGTGGAGCCAGGGCATCGATCTGTACGGGTACGACGACAGCCGGTTCCTCAAGGGCGCGGAGTACGTGGCCAAGTGGAGCCTGGGGGGTGATGTGCCGTATACGGCCAACACGCGGAGGAAGGGGGCGATCGGGGGGTGGTCGGGGAGCGAGACGGCTACGGAGGCGGCCGGTGTGGATCCGGGTATGACCCGGCCCATCTGGGCGATGATCGCCAACCACTACACCAGGCGGCGGGGGCTGTCGGCGTCTTATGTGACGCGGGCCGCGATGAGGGCTGCGCCTGAGGGTGGGGGCGGGGATTACGGGCCCAACAGTGGGGGGTTCGACCAGCTGGGGTTCGGGACTCTGGCGTTCACCCGGGAGCGGGCAGCCGAGGTGTCCTCCGCGCCGAGTCCGGGTCCTGCCGCGTCCGACGGGACGGCCGGGGGTGTTCGGCCGCAGGCTTCGGCGTCGCCGGTCGCGGGTGGCGACCTGGCTGCCACGGGGTCGGCGGACACCGTCGGCGGGGCCGCGGCGGCGGGGATCACGGCCGTGGCGGGGGGACTGCTGTTGCTGCGGCGGCGGGGCCGGGCCGGGTAGCCGTGGCGGGCGGCCGGGGGCCGGTGGCACCTGTCGGGCCGGGTGGCGCCTGTGGCCGTCATGTCCCTTGTGTGACGCGGTAGTTGGGGTGAGGGTGTGATCCAACTGTGAACTCCTGATCCCTGGAGGAACATCCGTGCCGTCCAACACCCCACGTGTCCCTCACGCGAGAAGAATCGGGAGACTGGCTGTCGGAGCCCTGGTCACCGCGCTCTTCGGCCAGTTGATGACCGGGACCGCGGTCGCCGCTCCCCCGGCCGAGGACAGAGCAGAGGCCCTCTTACCCGGGCGAATAGCCTGGGCACCCTGTGAGTCGCCCTCCGGCGAGGGCACCTTCGACTGCGCCACGGTCAAGGTGCCCGTGGACTGGAAGCGGCCCAAGGGCGCCACCCTCGAGCTGGCCCTCGCCCGGCACCGGGCCACCGACCCCGCCCGCAGGATCGGTTCGCTGCTGGTCAACCCCGGTGGGCCGGGAGGCTCCGGGGTTGACTTCGCGTTCCGTGCCCCGGACAGCTTCTCCCCCGAGCTGCTGGAGCGGTTCGACATCGTGGGCTTCGACCCGCGTGGTGTCGCCCGCAGCAACCCGGTGGTGTGCGACCGGGACCGGGTGAACGCCCAGAACGCGTTGCTCTACCCGGACGGCGCCGCCTCCTTCGCCGCCCTCCGCGCGGCCAACCGCGCTCTCGGTGAGAGCTGCCGCGACCTCACCGGCCCGCTCGCCGACCACATGGACACCGGAAGCGTCGTCCGCGACATGGAGGCGATCCGCGCCGGCCTCGGCGAGAAACGGATCAGCTACTACGGCGTCTCCTACGGCACCGCGGTCGGCCAGCAGTACGCCGAGCGTTACCCGCACCGCGTCCGCGCGATGACCCTCGACTCGAACATGGACCACAGCCTGGGCGCGTGGGGCTTCCAGAAGACCGAGGCCGTCGGGGTGGAGGAGTCGTACGGCCAGTTCGCCGACTGGTGCGCCCGTACTCCCTCGTGCGCGCTCCACGGCCGGGACGCCCGAGCCCTGTTCGACTCGCTCTACAAGCGCGCGGAGGCCGGTGAGCTGGTCGTGCCGGGCGACCCGCCCCGGCCGGTCGCCCCGTGGGAGGTCCAGACCATCGCCCACAGAAGCGGGTACGACCCGGCGTCGTGGTTCGATTTCGCCCAGGCCCTCGCCGACCTGGACGCCGGCGCCCCCGCTGCGGCACGGATGCTCCGGAAGTACGGGGTGCCGATGGAGTACCCGTTCAACTCGGTGATGTGCCAGGACTACGACCTCGGCGTGGACTCGTACCGCACCCTCGCCCGCTTCCAGCGCGAGCTCGGCCGGCTCGCGCCGGTGACCAGGTTCAGCCCTCTCGGCTGGACCGTCCAGACGGGCTGCCAGGGCTGGCCGTCCGAGGTGTCCAACCCGCAGCGCAGGCTCGATGTCGACGGCACCCCGCCGATCCTGCTGACCAACAGCCGGTACGACCCCGCCACTCCGCACTCCTGGGGCGCCAACGCGGCGCGGCAGATCGGGCGCGAGGCCGTGTTCCTCACGTACGACGGTGTCGGCCACGGCGACTACTGGCTGAGCCCGTGCGCACGTGACGCCATCGACACCTATCTCGTGACCCTGAAGACCCCGCGCGACGGCACCCACTGCCCCGCGATATGGCCGGCCGGGCCCTCCGCCCAGCGGCAGTCGCCGTCCGGCGGCCTCGTCAACCCGCTGCCCGAGCTGCTGGGCGCGGGGACGGGGACGTACGGGCGAGCCGGCTGAGGCGGACCGGCCCGGGTTCCCCTCGGGTGTGCGTGTGTGGGTGTGGCTCCGGCCTGGCCGGAGTCACACCCACACACGCGGGGGGCTTACGCCGTCGCCTTGTCCTCCGCCGCCGTCAGCGGCTTGGCGATGTCCTCCAACGACCGCCGTTCCGCCTTCACCGCCAGGATCGCCGCCGCCAGACCCGCCAGGCACATCAGCGCCGCGCCGATCTGGAAGGCGAGGGCCGTGTCGGCGACGACGCCCGTTTCGGTGAGGTCGGCGAAGAGGAGGGGGCCGCTGATGCCGCCGGCCGCGGTGCCGATGGCGTAGAAGAAGGCGATGGACATGGCGCGGGTCTCCATCGGGAAGACCTCGGAGACCGTCAGATAGGCGCTGGAGGCTCCGGCCGAGGCGAAGAAGAGGACCGCGCACCAGCACGCCGTCATCGTGGTCGCGTTGAGGGAGCCCTGGTCGAAGAGCCAGGCCGTGCCGAAGAGGAGCAGGCCGGAGAGCAGGTAGGTGCCGGAGATCATGATCCGGCGGCCGACCGTGTCGAAGAGTTTGCCGAGGAGCAGCGGGCCGAAGAAGTTGCCGAGCGCGATGACGGCGAAGTAGTAGCCGGTGTTGCCGCTCGGGACGTCGAAGAACGTCGTGAGGATCGCGCCGAAGCCGAAGGTGATGGCGTTGTAGAGGAAGGCCTGGCCGATGAAGAGGGAGAAGCCGAGGATCGCGCGCTTGCGGTAGTCGGAGAAGACCGTGCGGCCGATCTCCAGGAAGGAGACGCTGCGGCGCTGGTGGATCGTGAGCTCGCCCTCAGCGCGCGGCAGCGGCTCGCCCCGCTCCTCCTCGATCGCGCGTTCGATAGAGGAGACGATGCGCTCGGCCTCGTCGTCGCGGCCGTGGATCAGGAGCCAGCGGGGGCTCTCCGGGACGTGCCGGCGGACCAGGAGGATCACCAGGGCCAGGACCGCGCCGAGCGCGAAGGTGAGGCGCCAGCCGACGTTCGCCGCGAAGATGTCGGTGTCCAGCGCGACGATCGACAGCAGGGAGCCGCCGACCGCGCCCAGCCAGAAGCTGCCGTTGATCATCAGGTCGGTGCGGCCCCGGTACTCCTTGGGGATCAGCTCGTCGATCGCGGAGTTGATGGCCGCGTACTCGCCGCCGATACCGAAGCCGGTGAGGAAGCGGAAGAGGAAGAACCACCAGGTGTCGAAGGAGATGGCCGTCAGCGCCGTCGCCCCCAGATACACCGCCAGGGTGATCATGAAGAGTTTTTTGCGCCCCCACTTGTCGGTCAGGCGGCCCCAGAACAGGGCGCCGATGCAGGCACCCGCCACGTACAGGGCGGCCGCCATGCCGGTGACCTCGCCGGAGGTGATGGGCAGGCCGCTGCCGGGCTCCGAGAGGCGGCTTGCGATGTTGCCGACGACGGTGACTTCGAGGCCGTCGAGGATCCACACGGTGCCGAGGCCGAGGACGATCGTCCAGTGCCAGCGCGACCACGGAAGGCGGTCGAGGCGGGCGGGGATGTCGGTGGTGATGGTTCGGCCGGTCCCGGCCTGCGCGGTGCTCATGGGCCCCCTCCTCGTCGAGCGGAACCGGGGTCGAGTGCCCTGACCGGCTTCTCTTACGCCTGAAGCATCACGCCCCCAGCGCGTGCGACACCGTGTAGATCAGCAGCCCCGCCAGCGAGCCCACCACCGTGCCGTTGATCCGGATGAACTGGAGGTCGCGGCCGATGTTCGCCTCGATCTTCCGCGTGGTGTGCTCGGCGTCCCAGCTCGCCACCGTGTCCGTGATCAGGGAGGTGATCTCCTTGCGGTAGGTGGTGACGACGTAGACGGCCGCGTCCTCCACCCACTTGTCGACCTTGTCCTGCACCTTGCGCTCGGCCGCCATCCGGGAGCCCAGCGAGATCAGCGAGGCCCGTACGCGCAGCCGCAGCTCGCTGCGCTCGTCCTCCGCCGCCGCGACGATCATGGATCGTACGGCCGTCCAGGCGCTGGCGATGAGGTCCTGGACCTCGCCGCGGCCCAGCACCTCGCCCTTGAGGCGCTCGACGCGGGCGCGGGTCTCGGTGTCGGACTGGAGGTCGGTGGCGAAGTCGGTGAGGAACCGGTCGAGGGCGCCGCGCGCGGGATGGGCGGGCATGTCGCGCATCTCGGTGGCGAACCGCAGCAGCTCCTTGTAGACGCGCTCGCCGACCTTCTTGTCGACGAACTTCGGCGTCCAGCCCGGGGCGCCGCCCTCCACGGCGTTCATCACCTCGTCGCGGTGCAGGACCAGCCAGTCGTGCGCTCGGGTGACGACGAGGTCGACGACGCGTTTGTGACCGCCGTCGGCGACGACCTTCTCCAGCATCTTGCCGATGCCGGGGCCGATCTCCTGGGCGTTGGCGCGTCGGGTGATCGCCTCGCCGACGACGGCCTGGACGTCGGAGTCGCGCAGGACGGTCAGGGCGCCGCGCAGCGCGGTGGAGAGCTCCGCCGTGACCCGGTCGGCGTGCTCGGGGACCGCGAGCCAGGCGCCGAGGCGGCTGCCGATGCCGACGGCGCGCAGCCGCTGCCGTACGACGTCCTCGGAGAGGAAGTTCTCGCCGACGAACTCGCCGAGGGAGACGCCGAGCTGGTCCTTCTTGGTGGGGATGATCGCGGTGTGCGGGATGGGAATGCCGAGAGGGTGGCGGAAGAGGGCGGTGACGGCGAACCAGTCGGCGAGCGCGCCGACCATGCCGGCCTCGGAGGCGGCCGCGACATAGCCCGCCCAGGGCCCGGCGCCGGAGTTCTGGGCCCATTTGGCGAGGACGTAGACCACGGCCACGAACAGCAGAAGGCCGGTGGCGGTGAGCTTCATACGGCGTACGCCGCGCTGCTTCTCCTGGTCCGCCGGGCTGAAGCTCGTCATCGCACGGTTCACGGCGGCGCCGGGGCGGGCATGCTGCCCCTCGACGCCGCCCTTTTCTTCCACTTTCATCCGTTCCATCCGCTCCACCCGCTCGGTGATCCCGCACACATTGTCCCTTCCTGACCGACTACTGGAACGGAACAGGAGTTCCCGGCGTCTGTCGGAAGGGGGTAATGCCAGGGGTCCCTGTCAGCTTCCCCCGGCCCATGACGCATCATGGGCACATCAGATCGGAGCCTTGGGCTCCCATCGCTGGAGGAGAACTGAACAGCATGACCCGGGGTCGTGGTTACGCCCTGCTCGCGGCGATCGTCGCAGCGGTTGTGGCCCTTTCCGCCGCCATATATGTCGGAGTGGCGACCGACGACGGCACGCAGACCCGGAACACCCGGGCAGACGGCCGTCTGCCGAACAATCCCGCCGCCCCCGCCTCGACCGGCACCTGGGTCGGCACCTGGTCCACCTCACCGTCGGGAGCCGAACCCGGCACCGAGACGGCCGGCATGGCGGACCGTTCGGTGCGCAACGTCGTCCACACCAGCGTCGGAGGTACGAGTGCCCGCGTGACGCTGTCCAATCTCTACGGCCAGTCGCCGCTGAGCATCACGCAGGCCTCGATCGCCGTGGCGGCCGCCGCGGGTACGCCCGCCGCGCTCTCGGACACCATGCGGCAGCTGACCTTCAACGGCGGCCCCGCGGTGGTCATCCCGCCCGGCCGGCAGGTGATGAGCGACGTCGTGCGCGTCGTCGTCCCGCCCGACGCCGACGTCCTGATCACCACGTACACACCGACCAGCTCCGGCCCGGTGACGTACCACCGCCACGCCCGCCAGACCTCCTACGTCGCCCAGGGCAACCAGGCACAGGACACGACGGGCACGCCGTACACCGAGCAGAGCGACTCCTGGCGCTACCTGACCGCGCTGGACGTGCTGAGCAACGAGTCCGACGGCACGGTCGTCGTCCTCGGCGACTCCCTCACCGACGGCATCACCTCCACCGCGGGCGCCAACAGGCGGTGGACCGACGTGCTGTCCGAGCGGCTACGCGCGGAGATCGCCGCCGGGCGGGACCTGCCCCGCTACAGCGTCGTCAACCAGGGCATCAGCGGCAACCGGGTCCTCACGGACGGGCTGGGCCGCCCGGCCGACAACCCCAGCGGGCTCAACCGCTTCGGCCGGGACGTGCTGGAGCGCACGAACGCCAAGGTCGTCGTCATCGACCTCGGCGTCAACGACATCCTCCGCAACCCGCGGCTGGCCGACCCGAACGCGATCCTCGCCGGGCTGCGCACGATGGTGGGTCAGGCCCACGCGCGCGGCATGAAGGTCGTCGGCGCGACCCTGATGCCGTTCTACGGGCACCGCGGCTACACGGACCCGCGGGAGTCGGTCCGCCAGCAGATCAACGCCGAGATCCGGGCGGGCCGGGTCTACGACGCGGTGGCCGACTTCGACAAGGCGCTGCGCGACCCCTACGACCCGCGCCGGCTGCGCGCCGACTACGACTCGGGCGATCATCTGCACCCCAGCGACAAGGGGTACGCGCGGATGGCCGAGGAGTTCGACCTGGAGACCCTGAAGGGGTCCGCCCCGGCCGAGCTGTAGGGCCCCGCCCCGGCGCCAACAGCGAGTACTGGCCGACGACGCTCAGTACTCGCCGTTGCTCCGCCGCTCCAGCTTCTCCCGCCGCCGCTCCTCCTTGAGCCGCTGCCTCTCCGCCCGCGTCACCTTCCGCTGGACCCCGACGCCGCCCCAGAAGGCGAACCCGGTCACGATCACGCGCGGCGCCCCCGGCTCCCCGGGCACGCCGTCCTCCTGGTGGTCGAAACCGCCCATGATCCCGATGCCGCGCACCACGACCTCGACGCCGGGCGGCACGATGACATCGACCCCGCCCATGATCGCGATCGCGTTGATCTCGACCTCGCGGTCCGCGAAGTTCGCCTCGCGCAGGTCGATCTCCCCGCCGCCCCAGAAGGCCAGGCAGGTGAAGCGCCGAGGCATCGTCCAGTGCCCCTTGCGCTGGAAGCCGGACATCACGGCGACGGCCCACGTCGAGGACCCCTCGCCGCCGACGACCCGCCCGGGCCAGTCCGCGCCCGTCGCCGGGTCCTTGCTCAGCGACACGGCGGGCACCGCGACGCCCGCGCCCGGCAGGTCCCGGGTGATGGGCACCAGTTCCCCGTACGTCCGCGCCTGGTATGTCGCGTCCAGCCGCTCCTCGAACTCCGCCATGTCGAGACGTCCCTCCGCGAGGGCGTCCCGCAGGACTTCGGCGACCCGTTCACGGTCGGCGTCGGAGGCGCGAAGGTCCGGGACTGCGTCGTCGGTCATGTACAGCAGCCTACGAGTTACCGGTCCCGGGCACTATGCGGTCGCACGCTCCGGCGGGGGTTTGGGGGTGTCCCCCAACGAGTGCAGCATCTTGGCGATCACCGCCTCGATGTCCGGCTCCCGCACCGACAGGTCGACCAACGGGTACTCCGCCGCGATCCGCGCCACCAGCGGCGCCGCCGACTCCGCCGCCGGGAACGCCAGCCACTGCCGCGGACCGTCCACCCGGACGACCCGGGCGGGTGCCGGGGCGTCGATCGGGGGCAGTTCCCGTTCGAAGTCCACGACCAGCGTCCGCTCGCTCTCCCCCGCCTCGTGCAGCCCGGCGAGCGGACCGTCGTACATCATGCGTCCGTGGTCGATGACCATCACGCGCTTGCACAACTGCTCGATGTCCTGAAGGTCGTGCGTGGTCAGCAGCACCGTCGTGCCTCGCTCGGCGTTCATCTCCCGCAGGAACTCCCGCACCTTGGACTTGGAGACCACGTCGAGCCCGATGGTCGGCTCGTCGAGGTACAGCACCTCCGGGTCGTGCAGCAGCGCCGCCGCGATGTCGCCGCGCATCCGCTGGCCGAGGGAGAGCTGACGCACCGGCACGTCCAGCAGGTGGGCCAGGCCGAGGAGTTCGACCAGGCGGTCGAGGTTCTCGCGGTACCGGGCGTCCGGGATGCGGTACATGCGGTGCATCAGCCGGTAGGAGTCGACCAGCGGCAGGTCCCACCACAGCGTGGTGCGCTGCCCGAACACCACACCGATGCGGTGCGCGAGCCGGGTGCGTTCGCGGGACGGGTCGATGCCCGCGACCCGCAGCCGGCCGGCGCTCGGGGTGAGGATGCCGGTCAGCATCTTGATCGTGGTCGACTTCCCGGCGCCGTTCGGGCCGATGTAGCCGACCATCTCGCCGCGTTCCACCCGGAAGGAGATCGAGTCGACGGCCCGGACCTGCCGCCGCTCCCGCTTCATGAAGCCGGTCTTCTTGCGTACGTCGAAGACCTTCTCGACACCGTCGAGTTCGATGAAGGCGCTGTCCGAACCGTCGCTGTCCACCTCGGTCACCTCAACTCCCTGTACTCCGGTAGGAACGAAGCCCAGCCCGCCACGCCGCCCCCGCCAGCAGGCAGCAGGCCACCGCCACCAGGGGCGAGGCGAACGCCGCCCAGGGCGGCAGGCCGATGGGGTACGGCCGCCCCAGCACATGGGCGGCCGGGACCCAGTTGACGAAGGCGAGCGGCAGCATGAAGGTCACGCCGCGCACCAGGTCCTTCCCGAACACGCTCGGCGGATACTGCAGCAGCGTGGTCCCGCCGTACGTGAAGGCGTTCTGCACCTCGGCGGCGTCCTGCGCGAAGATCTGGAAGGCCGCCCCCGCCACGAACACCGCCGAGAAGATCGCCGCGCCGCTGATCACCATCACCGGCACCAGCAGCACCTTCGTCGCACTCCAGTCGACGTCCACCGAGACCAGCGCCCAGCCCAGCACCACGGCGCCCTGGGTGATCCGGCCCAGGCGGCGCAGCGCGAAGAGGTCGGCACCGACCTGGGCGAGCACCGGCGCGGGACGCACCAGCAGCGTGTCGAACGAGCCGTCGCGGATCCGGGAGCCCAGGACGTCCATCGAACCGAGCAGCAGGTCGGCGATCCCGAACGCCGTCACCGACAGCCCGTACAGAAAGGCGACCTCGGGCAGTGACCAGCCGCCCAGCGAGTCGACCTGCGAGAACATCAGCAGGATGCCCACGAAGTCCAGGCCCGTCACCGTGAGGTTGCCGAACACCGTGACGACGAAGGAGGTGCGGTAGGTCATGCTGGACCGGATCCACATCCCGGCGATCAGCCGATAGGCCCGCAGCCCCTCGGCCAGGGCACCGCGCTCGGCCGCCTCGGCACTGCGCTCAGCCACCCTGCACCACCACCCGCCGCGTCGCGGCCGACTGAAGCAGCCGTCCGGCCGCCAGCAGCGCCACCGCCCACGCCGCCTGGAAGGCGAACGCCCGCAGCGGGTCGGTCTCCCCCATCAGCACATCCGCCGGCATCTGGATCTGCGCCGCCCACGGCAGCACCCGCACGACCTCGCCGAGCGCCCCGGGGAAGGCGTTCAGCGGCAGCACCATGCCCGAGAAGAAGATGCCCGTGACCATCAGGACCTGGTTGACGCCCATGCCGTCCATCAGCCAGAACACGCTCAGGGCCGCCAGATAGCGGAGCGCGAAGCTGACCAGCGTCGCCAGCAGGAGCGTGACCCCGAAGGCCAGCCAGGGGGTGACCGACGTCGGCAGGGCCATGGGGAAGAAGACCGCCCCGAACGCGAACGGGATCACACCCCGCCCCAGCATCTGGAACAGCGCCCGCCCCACGTCGCCGGCCAGCCACCACAGCTGGAGATCGGCCGGCCGGTACAGGTCGACGGCGATCTCACCGGTGCGGATGCGCTGCATCAGGTCCTTCTCGGCGCCACCGCCCTGGATCGCCAGGGTCGCGTAGAGGCACTGCCCCAGCCACACATAGGTCACGGCCTGGGCCTGGTCGTACCCTCCGAGATGCGGTTTCTCGTCCCACAGCGCCAGATACGTGTAGACGAGGATGACGCCGAAGACCGTATTGGTGAACACCCCGGCCACCGTGGCCGCCCGATACGTCGCGTACCGTCTGAAGCCGCCCGCCGCGACGGCCGCGTACAACCGTCCCGAGCCCACATCCACGGCCCTCCTCGCCTCCGGACACCGAAGCGCAGGAGCCTAGTGGGCCGGGGATCAGGCGGGCCACGGGTTTTCGACCCCGAGGAGGTGCGATCAGGCGCCGGTCTGCGCCCAGCCGCCGCGTGGGGCGTGACGTTCCAGTCGGCACGGGCCCAGACGGTACGATCCGTTCCGTCCGCGTGGGCAGAGGCGCCCGTGGCCTTCGAACAGGCGCGCAGAACAGCGCGGTTCACTTCGCGTACGCCTGTGTTCGCCCGCCCGCCCGCCGCCCGCCTCGCCACACGGCTTGCGACACGGGCCTCGATCGGGGAACTGATCGCCGGATGGGACAGTCTTCATCACAGGGGCGCAAGAGCGAGCAGAGACGTACGGGAACGACGTACGACGCGAAACAGGAGTCCGTGCACGACATGAGTGACGAGCCTCAGCCGCAGCAGCCGACACCGGGGCGGGCACCGAGAGAGCCGCAGCCGGACAGCGCCCAGGGCACGCCACGGGACCGTGCGGGCGACGCCCCGGGCACGGCACGCCCCCGGACGGACGGCGAGCCGGGCCCGGCCGGGGCCGAGGGGACCGGCGAACCGGGCCGCGCACGGGCCGAGGGGGACGACGCCCAGGGCACACCGCGGGCGAAGGGGGATGACGCCCAAGGCACACCGCGGGCGAAGAGGGACGGCGCCCAGGGCACACCACCGGCCAAGGCCGACGGCAAGCCGGGCACCCCTAACCCTCAGGCCGACAGCGACCCGGGCACCGTACAGATCCGGGCCGTCGGCGCCCCCGGCGCGGCACAGGCCCGGAAGGACGAGGGCCGGGGCACGGCACAGGGCCGGACGGACTCCGCCCAAGGCGCGCCACGAGCCAAGGCGGACGACGACCGGGGCTCGCACCGCCCCGACCGGGGCACGACACGCCCCCAGGCCGACAACGACCCAGGCACCGTACAGATCCGCGCCGTCGGCGCCGCAGGCGCGGCACAGGCCCGCACAGGCGCCCCCCAGGGCACACCACCGGGCAAGGCGGACGGCAAGCCGGGCGCCCCCAGCCCGTCCCCCAGCCCCGGGGCCGACACCGACCCGGGCACCGTACAGATCCGGGCCGTCGGCGCCGCGGGCGCGGCACGGGGCCGGACGGGCGGTGTCCCGGGCGCGGCTCAGGCACGGACGGACAGCGCCCAGGGCGCGCCGAACGCCCAGGCCGAAGACGGCCCGGGTACGGCGCGGCTGCCGGCGGTCAGCGACCCGGGCGGCGGAGGAGCGGGCGACGGGGCGGGCGGCGGGGCGCAGGCCAAGTCCGGCGGGAAGCGGAAGCGGACCGGCTGGCGCCGGGTGATCCCGACCTGGCGCATGACGCTCAGCGGCTTCATCATCGTCGTCCTGCTGCTGATCGGCGGCTTCTTCCTGGGCTACTCGCTGGTCCAGATCCCGCCGGCCAACGCGCTCGCCACCAAGCAGGCCAACGTCTACCTCTACGCGGACGGCTCGGTCATCGCCCGCGACGGCGAGATCAACCGGGAGAACGTCACCCTCGCGCAGATCTCCAAGGACGCCCAGCACGCGATCCTGGCCGCCGAGGACCGCGACTTCTACACCGAGTCCGCCGTCGACCCCAAAGCCATGGTCCGCGCCGCCTGGAACACCGCCCTCGGCAAGGGCAAGCAGTCCGGCTCCACGATCACCCAGCAGTACGTGAAGAACTACTACCTGCGCCAGGAACAGACCGTCACGCGCAAGGCCAAGGAGTTCTTCATCTCCATCAAGCTGGACCGCGAGCAGAGCAAGGACCACATCCTCGAGGGCTACCTCAACACCAGCTACTTCGGCCGCAACGCCTACGGCATCCAGGCCGCCGCCCAGGCCTACTACGGCATGAACGCCACCGACCTCGACCCGGCCCGCGCCGCCTACCTCGCCGCGCTCGTCAACGCCCCCAGCCAGTACGACGTCGTCGCCCACCCCGAGAACCGCAAGGCCGCCGAGTCCCGCTGGAACTACGTCCTGGACGGCATGGTCAAGAAGGGCTGGCTCAGCGAGTCGAAGCGGGCCGGCATGAAGTTCCCCATGCCGAAGGAGTCCACCCTGTCCACCGGCATGTCCGGACAGCGCGGCTACATCGTGCGGACCGTCAAGGACTACCTCACCCAGAACGACATCATCGAGGAGAACAAGCTCGACGCCGGCGGCTACCGCATCACCACGACCCTGCAGAAGGGCAAGCAGGACGCCTTCGTGAAGGCCGTCGACGACAAGCTGATGTCCAAGCTGGACACGAAGAACAACAAGGTCGACAGGTACGTACGCGCGGGCGGCGCCGCCGTCGACCCGAAGACCGGCAAGGTCGTCGCGATGTACAACGGCGTCGACTACGTCAAGCAGTACACCCCCAACGCCACCCGCAGGGACTTCCAGGTCGGCTCCACCTTCAAGCCCTTCGTGTTCACCTCGGCCGTCGAGAACGCCTCGCGGACCCAGGACGGCCGTGTGATCACCCCGAACACGATCTACGACGGCACCAACAAGCGAACGGTCCAGGGCTGGGCCGGCGACCCCTACGCCCCCGAGAACGAGGACCAGCACTCCTACGGCCCCATCACCGTCACCGAGGCCACCGACAGCTCCGTGAACTCGGTGTACGCGCAGATGGCCGCCGACGTCGGCCCCCAGAAGGTCAAGCAGACCGCGATCGACCTGGGCGTCCCCGAGACCACCCCGGACCTCGCCGACGGCCCCGCCATCGCGCTCGGCACGGCCACCGCCAGCGTCCTCGACATGGCGGAGGCGTACGCCACGCTCGCCAACCACGGCCGGCACGGCACCTACACGATGGTCGACAAGGTCATGAAGGAGGGCACGCCCATCGAGCTGCCCGAGCGGCGCACCCGGCAGGCCGTGAGCCGCGAGGCCGCCGACACCACCACCTCCATGCTGCAGAGCGTCGTCCAGAACGGCACGGCCTCCGCCGCCCAGGCCGCGGGCCGCCCCGTCGCCGGCAAGACCGGCACCGCCGAGGAGGACACGGCGGCCTGGTTCGCCGGCTACACCCCCGAGCTCGCCACCGTCGTCTCCGTCATGGGCCAGGACCCGGTCACCGCCGCGCACAAGTCGCTGTACGGCGCGATGGGCCTGCCCCGCATCAACGGCGGCGGGGCGCCCACCGAGATCTGGACCCAGTTCACCCAGGACGCCCTCAAGGACAAGCCGGTCACCGACTTCGACCTCAGGCTCCAGCCGGGCTCCGACGTCACCGAGGCCCCCAGCCCCGAGACCCCCGTCGACCCGACCACGGGCGAAACCGCCGACGAGGGCGGCACGACCACCGGCGGGGACACCGGCACCCAGTCACCCAGCCAGACCCCGAGCGCGCCCGAGAGCCAGACCGACGGCGGTGTCACCGACGGCAGCACGGGAGGCGAATCCCCGACCAGCGGCGGCACCGCGGACGGCGGAACCGCCGACGGCGGCACGACGGAGGGCGCCGGCGGCACGGCCGACGGCGGCACCACGGAAGGCGGCGGCACGGCCGACGGCGGCGGGGGCGGCGTTCCCACCGGTCCCGGCTGGGGCTTCGCCCCACAGGGCGCGCGCCGCGAATAGATCAGCTCAGTGACCCGAGGTCGCCTTCAGTCCCACCACGGCGACCAGCAGCAGGCACACGAAGAAGATCCGGGCGGCAGTGGCGGGCTCCCCCAGCACGGCCATACCGACCACCGCCGCCCCGGCCGCACCGATCCCCACCCACACGCCGTAGGCGGTACCGATGGGCAGGGTCTTGGCGGCCTGGGACAGCAGCAGCATGCTGACGACGATTCCGGCGCCGGTGAGAACGCTGGGGAGCGGGCGGGTGAAGCCGTCGGTGTACTTCATACCGATCGACCACCCGACTTCGAGCAGACCGGCGACGACGAGCAGAACCCAGGCCATGACGGGCACCTCCGGGAGACAGGCTGACGGTGTGGGTGCGTCGTCTTTGCCTTGGTCCCGGTACGGCGCGTCTCGTCGGGTCCCTCCAACGTAGCAAAGGCCATGACGAAGGGCCGGTGACAACGGTCACCGGCCCTTTCCTCGTGCTGTGTCCGGATTACAGGTAGAGGCCCGTCGAGTCCTCGGACCCCTCGAACCGGTCCGCGGCCACGGCGTGCAGATCACGCTCGCGCATGAGCACGTACGCGATGCCCCGCACCTCGACCTCGGCGCGGTCCTCCGGGTCGAACAGAACCCGGTCGCCCGGCTCCACCGTCCGCACGTTCTGCCCCACCGCGACGACCTCCGCCCAGGCCAGCCGCCGGCCGACCGCCGCCGTGGCGGGAATCAGGATGCCGCCGCCCGAACGCCGCTCGCCCTCGCTGGTGTCCTGCCGCACGAGTACGCGGTCGTGCAGCATCCGGATGGGCAGCTTGTCCGGATGGGTGCTGTGCTCGTTCCTGTTGGCGCTCACGCCTTGAAACCTACCTGTCTTCCCCCGATACGTACGCAGTCGGGTCAGCCCTTGCGCCGCCGCGTGCCGAGGGCGAGCAGTCCGACCACACCGACCACCACGAGGGCGACCGGCACGACCCGCTCCAGGCGCGGCGCCCCGTCCTCGCCCACGAACCGGGCCCGCACATCGGTGACGGCCCGGTTGACCCCCACGTATGCCCGCCCGAGGGTGTGATCGATATTGGACGCCACCCTGGCCTTGGCGTCCCCGACGATCGTCTTGGGGTGCACCCGCACCCCGATCTCGTCGAGGGTCTCGGCCAGGGTCTCGCGGCGGCGCCTGATGTCCGCCTCGATCTGCGCCGGGGTCCTGGTGTCCGCCGTGTCCGCCACCGTGTCGCCTCCGAAGTCGGTATGAAGCCTGTGCCGGACAGTCTGTCAGCTCCACGGCTCATAGCACTGTCCCGACCCCCGGTTACCCTGGTCCGATGAGCGAGCGACTCCAGCCGGGGGACGTGGCCCCCGCCTTCACCCTCCCCGACGCCGACGGCACCGAGGTGTCCCTGTCGGACCACAAGGGCCGCAAGGTCATCGTGTACTTCTACCCGGCCGCCCTCACCCCCGGCTGCACCAAGCAGGCCTGCGACTTCACGGACAACCTGGAGCTGCTGACGGGCGCGGGCTACGACGTCATCGGCATCTCCCCCGACCAGCCGGAGAAGCTGGCCAAGTTCCGCGACAAGGAGTCCCTCAAGGTCACCCTGCTGGCCGACCCGGACAAGAAGGTCCTGGAGTCCTACGCCGCCTTCGGCGAGAAGAAGAACTACGGCAAGACCTACATGGGCGTCATCCGCTCCACGATCGTCGTGGACGAGGAGGGCAAGGTCGAGCGGGCTCTGTACAACGTCCGCGCGACGGGCCACGTGGCCAAGATCATCAAGGATCTGGGGATCTGAGACCCGCGCCTTCTCCTGCGAGCGGCTCGTACCGGTAGAACTCCGGTACGAGCCGCTCCGCTTTTCGGGCGTGACTGTCCGATTAGCGGTTCGTTACTCCGTGCGAGGTCGCGAACGTGTGGCCGTCAAGGGAGGGCGAGAGACATGAGGAACACACCGAGCCCATATGGCAAGGAACGACTGACGTCAGCCGTAGCCGAGGCCCGCAACTGGACCGATCTGATGCGGCGGCTCGGTCTCAGAGCAAGCGGAGGACAACGGCGTGTTCTGCAAGAGAAGGTGGCGGAGCGCGAGCTCGACACGAGTCACTTCGCCAAACGCAGCCCGTGGCGCAAGTATCCGGACTCGGCCATCGCAGAAGCCGCCGCGTCGTCGTCCTCGCTGCGCGAAGTAGCGCTGAAACTGGGCGCCGCCCCGGCCACCGGCACCCTGTCGCACATCCGTCGCCGCATTCACGCGGCGGGTATCGACATCAGCCACTTCCCTGGCATCAACAGGCCCGACTTGGATCTTCCCTTCACCACTGAAGAGCTGAAGGCAGCAGCGGCAACAGCGACCAGCGTGCGGGGCGTGGCTCGCGCCCTGGGCGTACCGGACGACAGCCGTTCGCGAGCGGCCTTGGGCCGCATGCTGCGGGGGCAGGGCATCGATACCGGACACTTCTCCCACCGCCGTGTATCGATCCCCGAGAACAGACTCCGTGAACTCGTGAAACGCTCCACAAGCTACGCCGACGTGATGCGCGGCCTCGGCTTGGAGGTGGGCGACACGAATCACCGACGCGTTCGGCGCGCGGTATCCCGGCTCGGCCTCGACACAAGCCACTTCAAGCGCAGGACGTGGGCGCATTCGGAGCGCCCGGCCCCCGAGCCGATCGCTCACCGAGTGCTGATCGTCCTGCCTTCGGATGCGGGACGGACCAACAGATCTCAGCTACACCGCGCCCTGGTCGAGATCGGGGTGCCATACGCATGTGAGACCTGCGGCAACGAGGGCGTGTGGCTGGGCCAGCCGATCACGTTGCAGATCGACCACATCAACGGCGACTGGCGCGACAACCGCGAGGAGAATCTGCGGTATCTCTGCCCCAACTGTCACGCGTTGACGGAGACGTGGTGTCGCCAGAAGGCGAGGGCACCTCTCGTCGCGTAACGTGCTCTACCCGTACACTGAACGCTGCCGGTCGAGCGCGATGACCGTTTTTGAGCGGCCGTGATGGAATTGGCAGTCATGCTGGGTTTAGATCCCAGTGGGTTCACACCCGTGTGGGTTCGAATCCCACCGGCCGCACGCTCACAGAGGGGCCACCCTGACCGGGCGGCCCCTCTCACGTGTCTCAGCCCAACAGCTCCCGCACCACCGGTACCAACGCCCGAAACGCCTGCCCGCGATGGCTGATCGCGTTCTTTTCCTCGGGAGTCAGTTCCGCGCAGGTCCGGGTCTCCCCCTCCGGCTGGAGGATCGGGTCGTAGCCGAAGCCGCCCGAGCCGGACGGCGCGTGGCGTAGGGCGCCGCGCAGCCGGCCTTCGACCACCCGCTCCGTGCCGTCGGGCAACGCCAGCGCCGCCGCGCAGGCGAAGTGGGCGGCGCGGTGGTCGTCGGCGATGTCCGACAGCTGGGCGAGGAGCAGGTCCAGGTTGGCCTTGTCGTCGCCGTGCCGGCCCGACCAGCGGGCGGAGAAGATGCCGGGGGCGCCGTTCAGTACGTCGACGCAGAGCCCCGAGTCGTCGGCGACCGCGGGGAGGCCCGTCGCCTGGGCCAGGGCGTGGGCCTTGAGCAGAGCGTTCTCGGCGAACGTGACGCCCGTTTCCTTGACGTCGGGGATGTCCGGGTAGGCGTCGGCGCCGACGAGTTCGTGCGGCAGGCCGGCTTCGGCGAGGATCGCGCGGAGTTCGGTGATCTTTCCGGCGTTACGGGTGGCGAGGATCAGGCGGGTCATGGCCCCCAGTATTGCCCGGGCCAGGCCGCGCCCCTGACAGAGGGCGCAGCCCGATGAGGGGCGCGGGGAACTGCGCGACAAGCCACCGACAACCTGCGGACGACCACCGGACAGAACTCGGCAGACGAGAAGCCCGGCCCGGCTAGCGCAGCGTCACGGCGTGCAGACCTTGGTCAGTTCGCCCGCCGCGTCCGTGACCGGGCTGATGTCGGGGGTCTCGTCGCCGTTCTTGACCGACGTACGGACGTTGTCGACGGCCTTGTTGAGGTCGTCCACGGCCTTGTCGACGTCGGTGTTGTCGGTCTTGTCGCCGATCTCGCCGAGGTTCTTGTCGATGGAGTCGAGGGACTCGTCGATCCGCGTCGGGTCGCCCGCCGCGTTGTCCACGGCCTGCTGGAGTTCCGTGACGCTGTCGGCGATGGCGTCGGCGGTCTGGACGCAGTCCAGCGCCTTGTCGACGGCGGCGCAGCCGGTGGTGAGTCCGGCGGTCAGCGCGACGGCCGCCAGGGTGGCGGCGACGGCTGCGGTGCGGCGTCGGCGGCTCGCGGCCATGGAACGGTCCCTCTCGTCGGTCGGGCCCGTCGGCCCGTGTGGCTGGCCGAGCGCACAGGGATGAGCCGTGCGCCCGTACCTCTTCAGACGCGAGCATGCTCGGCGCGGTTGCCCGCGCCGAGCATCTGCCTTGGTGCGCCCTTTACTTTTCGAGGACGGTATCAAGCGCGGTGCGCTGGTGGGCGGCGAGTTCCGTGCAGCCGGCTACGGCGAGGTCGAGCAGTGCGTTGAGTTCGTCACGGGCGAAGGGCTCGGCCTCGGCGGTGCCCTGGACCTCGACGAAGCGGCCGTCGCCGGTGCAGACGACGTTCATGTCGGTGTCGGCCTTGACGTCCTCCTCGTAGCAGAGGTCGAGGAGGGGGACGCCGCCGACGATGCCGACGGAGACCGCGGAGACCGTGCCGGTCAGGGGCTGGCGGCCGGCCTTGATGAGCTTCTTGCGCTGGGCCCAGGCGATGGCGTCGGCCAGGGCGACGTAGGCGCCGGTGATGGCCGCCGTACGGGTGCCGCCGTCGGCCTGGAGGACGTCGCAGTCGAGGACGATGGTGTTCTCGCCGAGTGCCTTGTAGTCGATGACGGCGCGCAGCGAGCGGCCGATGAGGCGGGAGATCTCGTGGGTGCGGCCGCCGATGCGGCCCCTGACGGACTCGCGGTCGCCGCGGGTGTTGGTGGAGCGGGGCAGCATGGAGTATTCGGCGGTGACCCAGCCTTCGCCGCTGCCCTTGCGCCAGCGGGGGACGCCTTCGGTGACGGAGGCGGTGCAGAAGACCTTGGTGTCGCCGAAGGAGACGAGGACGGATCCTTCGGCGTGCTTGCTCCAGCCACGTTCGATGGTGATCGGGCGGAGCTGCTGGGGGGTGCGGCCGTCGATTCGAGACATGCCGCTGAGCCTAGCCGTACCCGCGGAAGGGGCCCTTCCCGCGGTCGGGAAGGGCCTTCGCGGGTGACGTCAGGGGGTGAAGCCGGGGATGACCCCCGCTCTTCACATCAGGTCTTCGATCTCCGCGGCGATGGGGTCGGCGTCGGTGCCGATGACGACCTGGATGGCGGTGCCCATCTTGACGACGCCGTGGGCGCCGGCGGCCTTCAGGGCGGCCTCGTCGACCTTGGCGGGGTCCACGACCTCGGTCCGCAGGCGGGTGATGCAGCCCTCGACCTCTTCGATGTTGTCGATGCCGCCGAGCCCGGCGACGATCTTCTCAGCCTTGCTGGCCATCTCTGTTCTCCCTGATCCGAACCGCTTGGTCGCGGTAGTCCAGTTGTCTACACCACAACTCCGCCTGCCGACAAAGCACCGGGGCGTGATCGTCGGAACGGGCGGAATTGGCGGGTTCCACTCGTTCGGCCTACCGTGCTACAACTGGTCTACACCACTCACCGGTGGAGGTCGCGCGGCGGAGACCGCGCTCCCCTTTGAGACGCCGCCGTCCCCCGTCGAACTCTTCCTGGGCGGCGCCGTGCCCCATGGAGGAAGTTCATGTCCACAGACACAGCCGCGCCCGCGAGCCCGAAGAAGGGCGCTGCGGTGATGGCGGTCCTGCAGCGTATCGGCCGCAGCCTCATGCTGCCCGTCGCCGTGCTGCCGGCCGCCGCCCTCCTGGTCCGCCTCGGCAACACCGACATGCTGGGGCGGGAGTCGTTCCCCGGGTTCATCACCCGGATCGCGAGCTTCATGACCGCGGGCGGCAACGCGATCCTCGACAACATGCCGCTGCTGTTCGCCGTGGGCATCGCGATCGGCTTCGCGAAGAAGTCGGACGGCTCGACCGCGCTGGCCGCCGTCGTCGGCTACCTGGTCTTCAAAGGCGTCCTGGCCACGTTCACCGACCCGACCCTGCCGCAGGTGGCGGCGAAGGTCGACGACAAAGCCGTGATGGTGGACGCCCCGGCCGACGCCAAGGTGCTCGGCGGTGTGGTGATGGGTCTCGTGGTCGCCCTGCTCTACCAGCGCTTCTACCGCACCAAGCTGCCGGACTGGGCGGGCTTCTTCGGCGGGCGGCGCCTGGTTCCGATCCTGTCCGCCTTCGCGGGCCTGGTCATCGGCATCGTCTTCGGTTACATCTGGCCGGTCCTCGGCACGGCGCTGCACAACTTCGGTGAGTGGCTGGTGGGCTCCGGAGCCGTCGGCGCGGGCATCTTCGGTGTCGCCAACCGTGCGCTGATCCCGGTGGGCATGCACCACCTGCTGAACTCCTTCCCCTGGCTCCAGGCCGGCTCCTACGAGGGCAAGAGCGGCGACATCGCGCGCTTCCTGGCCGGTGACCCGACCGCCGGGCAGTTCATGACCGGCTTCTTCCCGATCATGATGTTCGCCCTTCCGGCCGCCTGCCTGGCGATCGTGCACTGCGCCCGGCCGGAGCGCCGCAAGGTCGTCGGCGGCATGATGTTCTCGCTCGCCCTGACCTCGTTCGTCACCGGTGTCACCGAGCCGATCGAGTTCACGTTCATGTTCATCGCGCCGGTGCTGTACGCGATCCACGCCGTGCTCACGGGTGTCTCGATGGCGCTGACCTGGGCGCTCGGCATGAAGGACGGCTTCGGGTTCTCGGCCGGCGCGATCGACTTCGGTCTGAACCTGGGCATCGCGACCAACCCGTGGGGCCTGGCCCTGGTGGGTCTGTGCTTCGCGGCGGTCTACTACGTGGTCTTCCGCTTCGCGATCACCAAGTTCAACCTGCCGACGCCGGGCCGTGAGTCCGACGAGGAAATCGCCGAGCTGCAGAAGGCGGAGGCGAAGTAGCCGACCCGTACACGTGAAGGCCCCGGAACCGCTTCGGTTCCGGGGCTTTGTCGTGCCTGGGTCTTCAGATCTCGTACGTCTGCCTCGGTGCCGCGAGGTCCACCGGTCCGTCGTACACCTCGCGGGCGTCGGCGACGTTGACCTGGGGGTCCGTCCACGGCGGGATGTGGGTGAGGACCAGGTGCCGGGCGCCTGCCCGGGCGGCCGTCTCGCCCGCCTCGCGGCCGTTGAGGTGCAGGTCGGGGATGTTCTCCTTGCCGTGCGTGAACGCGGCCTCGCACAGGAACAGGTCGGCGTCCCGGGCGAGTTCGTCCAGGGCGGGGCTGATGCCCGTGTCCCCGGAGTACGTCAGCACCTTGCCGTCGTGTTCGATGCGGATGCCGTACGCCTCCACAGGGTGGGCCACCCGCTCGGTGTGCACCGTGAAGGGGCCGATCTCGAGGGTGGACGGCTTGACCGTGTGGAAGTCGAAGACCTCGCTCATGGAGGAGGCGGAGGGGGTGTCCGCGTAGGCGGTGGTCAGCCGGTGTTCGGTGCCCTCGGGTCCGTAGACCGGGAGCGGGTCGCAGCGGCCGCCCTCGTGGCGGTAGTAGCGCGCGACGAAGTACGCGCACATGTCGATGCAGTGGTCGGCGTGCAGATGACTGAGGAAGATCGCGTCGAGGTCGTAGAGACCGCAGTGGCGCTGCAGCTCGCCCAGGGCACCGTTGCCCATGTCGAGAAGCAGCCGGAAGCCGTCGGCCTCGACGAGGTAGCTCGAGCAGGCCGATTCCGCGGACGGGAACGACCCCGAGCAGCCGACGACGGTGAGCTTCATGAAGCAGAAACCTCCGCTGGCGGGAAAGTCTGTGTAAGGGGCGTAGGGGGTCGTGCGGTTTGTCGAGCGTAAGGCGCAAAACCTCCGGTAGCTCCTCCGCCAAGGGCTGTTGTGGGCGAACTCACCTGTGGTGTCACCGGTTCGGGCGGCAGGGCGGGGCGTGAACCTTGTGAGGGAGGGCGCGCGGGAGGGATGGCGCCGGTAACGTCTCAGTATGGACACGTCCTGGTGGCTGGCGCTCGCCGCGGTGGTACTGCTCGCGCTCGTCGCCACGCTCGTCGACGGCTGGGGGCGCCGCTCGTCGGCTCGGCGGGGCAGGCGGGTGGCACCGTCCACGGCGGTGGCGGGGCTGCCGCAGCCGGCGGAGATCTGGTGGGCCGACGTGCCCTACGAGGACGCGGCACGGACGAAGGACCGGCCGTGTCTGGTGCTGGCGGTGCGCGGGGAGCGGGCGACCGTCGCGAAGATCACCACACGGTTCCGGCACGAGCGGGGCGGGGTCATCCCGCTGCCGCCGGGTTCGGTCGGCGACGCCAGGGGCCGCGCGAGCTTCCTGGAGACGGACGAGCTGCGGGAGGTCCCGGTGTGGGGCTTCCGGCGCCGGGTCGGGGTGGTGGACCCGGCGTTGTGGGACCGGGTGCGGTATCTGGCGGGGTGAGACGCAAGAAGGCTGGAGCGCGATGGCTCCAGCCCTTCCTGTCGGTGTGCGCTACGCCCAGAGCTGGCCCTGGAGGGTCTCGATGGCCTCTTCCGTCGTGGCCGCCGTGTAGACGCCCGTCGACAGGTACTTCCAGCCGCCGTCGGCGACGACGAAGACGATGTCGGCCTGCTCACCGGCCTTCACGGCCTTCTTGCCCATGCCGAGCGCGGCGTGCAGCGCGGCGCCCGTCGAGACGCCGGCGAAGATGCCCTCCTGCTGGAGCAACTCCCGGGTACGGGTGACCGCGTCGGCCGAGCCGACCGAGAAGCGGCTGGTGAGGACGGAGGCGTCGTACAGCTCGGGTACGAAGCCCTCGTCGAGGTTGCGCAGGCCGTAGACCAGGTCGTCGTAGCGCGGTTCGGCGGCGACGATCTGGATGTCCGGCTTGTGCTGGCGCAGGAAGCGGCCCACGCCCATGAGCGTGCCCGTGGTGCCGAGGCCCGCCACGAAGTGGGTGACGGAGGGCAGGTCGGCAAGGATCTCCGGGCCCGTCGTCGCATAGTGGGCGCCCGCGTTGTCCGGGTTGCCGTACTGGTAGAGCATCACCCAGTCGGGGTGCTCGGCGGAGAGTTCCTTGGCGACGCGCACGGCGGTGTTGGAGCCGCCCGCGGCCGGGGAGGAGATGATCTCGGCGCCCCACATCGCCAGCAGGTCGCGGCGCTCCTGGGAGGTGTTCTCCGGCATCACGCAGACGATGCGGTAGCCCTTGAGCTTCGCCGCCATGGCCAGCGAGATGCCGGTGTTGCCCGAGGTGGGCTCCAGGATGGTGCAGCCCGGGGTCAGGCGGCCGTCCTTCTCCGCCTGCTCGATCATGTGCAGGGCCGGGCGGTCCTTGACCGAGCCGGTGGGGTTGCGGTCCTCCAGCTTCGCCCAGATGCGGACGTCGGGGGACGGCGACAGCCGCGGCAGGCGCACCAGGGGGGTGTTGCCTACCGCGGCCAGGGGTGAGTCGTAGCGCATGGGTGATCAGACCATGCCGCCGGCGACGGCCGGCAGGATCGTGACGTTGTCGCCGTCCGACAGCTTGGTGTTGATGCCGTCGAGGAAGCGGACGTCCTCGTCGTTCAGGTACACGTTGACGAAGCGGCGCAGCTGGTCGCCGTCGACGATGCGGGCCTGGATGCCGGCGTGCCGGGTCTCGAGGTCGGTGAACAGCTCGGCGAGGGTGTCACCGCTGGCCTCCACCGCCTTCTGACCGTCGGTGTACGTGCGGAGGATGGTCGGGATGCGGACCTCGATGGCCATGGCTTCAGGGCTCCTGTCGGGAGTAGTCGGTCGGGGCGCGCGGCAGCGCAGGAACGGCGGGGTGGTGCGTGGGTGCGGCGCCGCGGCTCACGGCCGTACGGCGGCAGGGTCCCGCGTCAACAGATGGCGCTGGCGAGCCTGCACAGGTCGACGTGCAGCCGCGCCACGAGCAGCTCGCCCGGCGTCTTGTCGCTCACGTCATCGAAAACCATGGGGTCATCGTATCGATTCCCGGTCCGGGTACTGGAATGTGATCCCACATCGCGGACGGTTCCGGGCCGGGGAGTGAGACCGCGCTGCTCAGGGCTTGCTTCAGGCCTGCTCAGTACGCCTCGACGACCTGGACCTCTTCCTCCGTGACCTCGCCCTCGACGATACGGAACGAGCGGAACTGGAACTCACCGGCCCCGTCGGTGTCGGCGGTGGAGACGAGGACGTAGTGGGCGCCGGGCTCGTTCGCGTAGGAGATGTCGGTGCGGGAGGGGTAGGCCTCGGTCGCGGTGTGGGAGTGGTAGATGACCACCGGCTCCTCGTCGCGGTCGTCCATCTCGCGGTAGAGCTTGAGCAGATCGCCGGAGTCGAACTCGTAGAACGTGGGCGACATGGCCGCGTTCAGCATCGGGATGAAGCGCTCGGGGCGGTCCGAGCCCTCGGGGCCCGCGATCACGCCGCACGCCTCGTCGGGGTGGTCCTTGCGCGCGTGGGCGACGATCTGGTCGACGAGGGCCTGGGTGATGGTCAGCATGCTGGTCAGGATAAGCAGAAGGGCCGTTCCGTACCGAGGGATGGTACGGAACGGCCCATATGCCGGACGCCCTGAGCGGCAGCCGCAGGGAGTGCCACGAGTACTCCCTGGGGCTGGGCGTCCTGGCGGGTTGGTCAGCCGACCTTCTCGAACTCCGGGTCGCGGCGTTCGGCGATCTGCGGGTTGCGGCTCTTGAGGACCGCCCAGCCGACGCCGAGGGCGACGGCCCAGCCGGCCGCGACGTACAGGCAGATCCGCGCGTCCTTGTCGTACGCGATCATGAAGGTCACGCCGATGAGGAAGAGGAGCGCGACCCAGCTGAAGAGCGCTCCGCCGGGGGCGGGGAAGGACGAGGCGCGCAGCCGGCCCGCGTCAACCGCTGCGCGGTAGCGGATGTGGCTGACGAGGATCATCATCCAGGTCCAGATGCCGGCCGCGGTGGCGACGGAGGTGACGTAGAGGAACGCCTTCTCCGGGACGACGTAGTTCAGGACGACGCCGATGCCCATGAGCGCGACGGAGACCGTGATGCCGACGGCGGGCGTCTTGCGGGCGTTGAGCTTGCCGAAGGCCTGCGGGGCCTCGCTGTTGGCGGCCAGGTCGCGCAGCATGCGGCCGGTGGAGTACATGCCGGAGTTGCAGGACGACAGGGCCGCGGTGAGCACCACGAAGTTGACGATGCCCGCGGCGAGCGGGATGCCGATCTCGCCGAACGCGTGGACGAAGGGGCTCTCACCTTCGGAGAACTCGGTCCACTTGACCACGGAGAGGATCACCAGCAGCGCGCCGACGTAGAAGACGATGATGCGCCAGGGCAGGGTGTTGATGGCCTTGGGCAGGGTCTTCTCGGGGTTCTCGGACTCGCCCGCGGTGACGCCGACGAGCTCGACGGCGAGGTAGGCGAACATGACGCCCTGGAGCGTCATCAGGCTGGAGCCGATGCCGTTCGGGAAGAAGCCGTCGTGCGACCAGAGGTTGGAGACGGTGGCGGTGTCACCGGCGTCGGAGAAGCCGAGGGTGAGCACGCCGAGGCCGATGACGATCATGCCGATGATGGCCGTGACCTTGATCATCGAGAACCAGAACTCGACCTCGCCGAAGATCTTGACGGAGATCAGGTTGACGCCGAAGAGCACCACGAGGAACGCCAGGGCGCTGACCCACTGCGGGATCTCCGGGAACCAGAAGTGGATGTAGATCGCGGCGGCCGTGAGCTCGGCCATGCCGGTGACCACCCACATGAGCCAGTACGTCCAGCCCGTGACGAACCCGAAGAACGGGCCGAGGAACTCGCGGGCGTACTCGGCGAAGGAGCCGGAGACGGGCCGGTAGAGGAGCAGTTCGCCCAGGGCCCGCATGATGAAGAAGATGACGACGCCCGCGAGGGCGTACATGAGGATGATGCTGGGGCCCGCCTTGGCGATGTTCGCCCCGGCGCCCATGAACAGGCCGACGCCGATGGCGCCGCCGATGGCGATCATCTGGACCTGGCGACTGCCGAGTCCGCGCTCGTAGCCCTCTTCGGGGACGTTTTCCGTGTCGACCTGCGCAGAGGTCATGTGTGGTGCGCCTTTCTCCATGCCGACCCGGGCCTGCGTCGGCCTCGGATCGGGTCTCGATCCCCCCGGAATGATGGAGCTGAGCCGGCCTCGGAAGGCCGCTCGTGCCTGGCCGACGGTTGTCGGCTCGGTGGCGCACCCGGCCGGACATTCGGGTGGTGTCGGCCGGGCGGTCGTGAAGATTTATCACGGCCGCAACATTGATCACATGGCTGATTTGTGACGCACCGCACAGGGAGAACCGGACAAAGCGCCGCCGAAGACGGCATAGAAGGCGGGCGTGGTAACGCGATCGTTATCCGGATTTGAGTGTCCTCTGAGCGAACACCGATCGGTCACCCGTGGGGCACAAGACCTGCACTGATCAGGGCATTAACGTTCACCGATCAAGGCATCAGCGTTCCGACCAGCGTCTCCTGGAGTCCGCCCAGCCAGAGATAGGCCATCACCATCGGCTTGCGCGGGTCCTCGTCCGGAAGGCGGTAGAGGAGGTCGCTGTCCTCCTCGTCGGTGATTTCCAGCCGCGAGCCGATCGCGAGCCGCAGATCGTTCAGCGCGCCCAGCCACCGCTGGGACTCCTCCGGCGACAGCTTCAGCACGGCCCCGCCCTCACCGGCCGCGGCCGAGGAGAGCGCGTCCAGGGAGCGGATCACCGCGAGGGCGCTGTCGCGCTTGCCGGCCCGCAGGTCGTTCTCCGTGTAACGGCGGAACTCCGCGGAGTACGCCCGCTGCTCCTCGGCGTCGCGGGGCGAGGCGGGCTGCTCGGGGTCGCTGTAGGCGTCCGGGAAGAGCCGCTTGAGCACCGGGTCGGAGGGCGGTTCGCTCGGGCCCTCGGCGAACAGCTCGGCGAGCGGGTCGTCGGGGGCGTCCTCGGCGGGGCCGGGGCCGATGAGCTCCAGGAGCTGGACGGCCAGCGACCGGATGATGGAGATCTCGACGTCGTCGAGGGCGACGGCCGCGCCGCCGCCGGGAAGCGGTTCGAAGGTTCCGGGCATGAACGCCTTTTCGCTGCTGGGCGGGCTGCTGGCTACTTGCGGTCCTGCTGGAGAGTGGCCCACAGGCCGTAGCCGTGCATGGCCTGCACGTCGCGCTCCATCTCCTCGCGGCTGCCGCTGGAGACGACCGCCCGGCCCTTGTGGTGGACGTCCATCATGAGCTTGGTGGCCTTGTCCTTGGAGTAGCCGAAATACGTCTGGAAGACGTACGTCACATAGCTCATGAGGTTGACCGGGTCGTTGTGGACGATGGTGACCCAGGGGAGGTCCGGCTCGGGGACGGCGAAGACCTCCTCCGCCGACTCGGTGCGTTCGATCTCCAGGGGTGCGGGTGACGTCACATGCCCATGCTGCCACCCGAGGGGGGTAGTCGCACAAACGGGCTTGCGGGCACGGAGTCTTGATGTAAATCGTCAGACTGACGAAATGGGGGTACGATCCTGCCATGAACACAGCGGACCTTGGGCTGCCGGTGGACGTTCCCTCGACGGCGCTCTTCACGGACCAGTACGAGCTGACGATGCTGCGGGCCGCGCTCGAGGCGGGCACCGCCGAGCGGCGGAGCGTGTTCGAGGTCTTCACCCGGCGACTGCCGAACGGGCGCCGCTACGGCGTCGTGGCGGGCACCGGGCGGGTACTGGACGCGGTGGAGAACTTCCGCTTCGACCCGGGCGTCCTCGGCTTCCTGCGCGAGCGGGAGATCGTGGACGAGCAGACCCTCGAATGGCTCGCCGGCTACCGCTTCAGCGGGGACATCTGGGGCTACCCCGAGGGCGAGGTGTACTTCCCCGGCTCGCCGATCATGCGCGTCGAGGGCACCTTCGCCGAGTGCGTGCTGCTGGAGACGGTGATCCTCTCCATCCTCAACCACGACTCGGCGATCGCCGCGGCGGCCTCGCGGATGTCGGCGGCGGCCGGTGACCGGCCGCTGATCGAGATGGGCGCCCGGCGCACACACGAGCTGGCGGCGGTGGCGGCCTCCCGGGCCGCGTACGTCGGCGGCTTCGCGACCACCTCCGACCTGGCCGCCGGGTTCCGCTACGGCATCCCGACCGTAGGCACCTCCGCGCACGCCTTCACCCTGCTGCACGACAGCGAGCGGGACGCCTTCCAGGCCCAGGTGAACACGCTGGGCGGGGGCACGACCCTGCTCGTCGACACGTACGACGTCGCCGAGGCGGTCCGCACGGCCGTGGAGGTCGCCGGCACCGACCTGGGGGCCGTACGGATCGACTCCGGGGATCTGCTGCTGGTGGCGCACCGGGTGCGGCAGCAGCTGGACGAGCTGGGGGCGACCGGTACGAAGATCGTCGTGACCTCGGACCTGGACGAGTACGCGATCGCCTCGCTGGCGGCGGCGCCGGTGGACGCGTACGGCGTCGGTACGCAGCTGGTGACCGGCTCCGGGCATCCGACGTCCTCGATGGTCTACAAGCTGGTCGCGCGGGCCGAGTCCACCGACCCGAAGGCACCGCTGGTGCCGGTGGCGAAGAAGTCGACCGGGGGCAAGACGTCGGTGGGCGGACGCAAGTGGGCCGCGCGGCGGCCGGACGCCTACGGGGTGGCCGAGGCCGAGGTGATCGGCACCGGGCCGGTACCGGCCGCTCTCGCGGACCGGCAGCTGCTGGTGGAGCTGGTCAAGGGCGGCGAGGTGGTGGCGCGCGAGCCCCTGGACGCGGCGCGCGAGCGGCACACGGCGGCGCGCGCGGGGCTCCCGATGTCGGCCACGCAGCTCTCGCGCGGGGAGCCCGTCCTTCCCACGGAGTACGTGCACGGCGCCTCGGGTAGCTAATGCGGTGTGCCGCGATGCGCCGACCCGTCCATCTCCCGCCCTCTCCCCTCTGTCAATAGGCTCGGAAGTTCACCGGCCGGGCTTGCCGACCTCATAGCCGAAGGACACCGACCATGCGCCGCGCCTTGATCGTCGTAGACGTGCAGAACGACTTCTGCGAGGGAGGCAGCCTCGCGGTGTCCGGCGGTGCCGATGTCGCCGCCGCCGTGACGGAGCTGATCGGGCAGGCGGCCGGGGCCGGCTACCAGCACGTCGTGGCCACCCGCGACCACCACATCGCTCCCGGCGGCCACTTCTCCACGAACCCGGACTACGCCCACTCCTGGCCCGCGCACTGCGTCGCGGGCACGGAGGGCGTCGGCTTCCACCCCAACTTCGCCCCCGCGGTCGCCTCCGGCTCGATCGACGCCGTGTTCGACAAGGGGGCGTACTCGGCTGCGTACAGCGGCTTCGAGGGAGCGGACGAGAACGGCACGAGCCTGGCCGACTGGCTCCGCTCCCGCGAGGTGACCGAGGTGGACGTGGTCGGCATCGCCACGGACCACTGCGTGAAGGCCACCGCGCTGGACGCCGTACGGGAGGGCTTCCGTACTCAGGTGCTGCTCGACCTGACCGCGGGGGTGGCCGAGCAGACCACGGAGCGAGCTGTCGAGGAGATGCGCAAGGCCGGGGTCGAGCTTTCCGGCAAGCCCGTCGTCTAGGGCCTGTCGTTTGGATCACGCCGCAGACGCGGGGCCTGGCACGCACATCTGCCGCGTTCTCGTCGGTCGCCGACTCCCCCACGCTCGGC